>JAUHXV010000033.1 GCA_030426765.1 Bacteroidia bacterium
GATCACTCTTTACTTCGAAGATGCACCCGAACCCCTGATCGACGGACCTGCATTCCTCTGTGAAGGCGATATTGGCGTATACACTGCGACCTTTCCTCCGGAACCACCCATTTTTACGTATCAGTGGACCATACCTCCGGGAGCCACCATCATCAGCGGCCAGGGCACACCTGAAATCACCGTTGCCTGGAATGATGTCCAGACGGCTGAGCTATGCCTCGAAATTGAGACCCGGTGCGATATGAATGAAGCATGTTTCGAAGTGACAGTAGGCACCATTCCCGAATTCCCGCTCATCACAGGACCTGCCACATTGTGCCCGGGGGAAACAGCCACTTTTTATACGCCTGAACTTGATCCGGACGATCTCTTTGACTGGACTGTACCTACCAACGTAAATATCATCAGCGGACAAGGGACGAACGAGATTGAAGTCGAATGGGCTTTGGAAGGGGAAGCAGAAATATGTCTGGAGGTCACCAACGAATGTGGTTCGATAGACAACTGCGCGATCATCACGCTCTTCCCCAGCTACACTACCCTCTTTGATACAATCTTGTGCGAAGGATCGACTATCGTTATCAATGGCACAACCTATGGCAATGGGTTATTTACCGGGACGGAATATTTTATCACCCCTGCAGGCTGCGACAGTATCGTGGAAATAGAAATCACCGAAGCCACCTCTCTGGAATTTATGCAAACAGAAACACTGTGCCCGGGTGATTCAATTTTTCTGGGCGGAGCACATCAAACAAATGAAGGAATCTATACGGATTCGTTTACCACAGTTACAGGTTGTGATAGTATCGTGATCACTGACTTAATTTTCTCAGCATTTGATACCACTTGGATATACAATTATAGCTGCAACCCTGCTGATACAGGAGTAGTGACTCAAATTTACAGTCAAGGGCTTTGTGATAGCACTGTGATCACATCAACGAATCTGGTCTTCTCCGATACTACTGACATCATTCTTTATACATGTATCGAAGCAGATACCGGTACCGTTTCCACTCTGCTTACAAATCAATACAACTGCGATAGCCTGGTCAGGATCACAACTTTGTTTTCTGCATCTGATACGATCGCCATTTTTCAAACGTCGTGTGACCCGTTGCAAGTGGGTGTGACCATCGACACATTTACCAACGCAAACGGATGCGACAGTATCATTACGACCACCGTTAGTTATTCGATGTCAGACACAACAATGCTCACGCTTTACAGTTGCGCGCACGCGGATACAGGTATTGTAGAAACTTTACTAACCAATTCGCTGGGCTGCGATAGTCTTGTGATCGCACAAACTTTATACGGCGGATCAGACACCACATTCTTAAATTCGACCACATGTCTTCCGGCAGACTCAGGATATACATATACCACTTTGCCCAATCAGTATGCCTGCGATAGTGTAATTGCACTTTACACTTTTCTGCTTTCTTCCGACACTACGTATTTATCCATGTCCAGTTGCGAGCCGGCAGATACCGGCACCACCACACTTGTGCTTACGAATGCAAATGGATGCGACAGTACAGTGATTTCGTTAACATCACTCAACCCAATTGATGAGTGTTTCATTGAAGCAAGCTTATCCATCGTGCAACCACTGTGTTTTGGTGATAGCGGCTTGGTTCAGATTACTGCGGTCATTGGGTTAGCTCCATTTGATTTGCAATGGATACATGAAGACATGGTTCTGAATGGAAATTCCATCATCACTTCAAGTCCGGGAACAGCAGATGTCATTCTACCCCAACCCGGTATTTATTTTCTTGAACTGCATTCTGCAAATGGACTAGTTTGGCATGATACCCTGACGATTGAGGACATACCTCCATTGACCGTACAAATCGATATCCCCACCGACGCTTTTGGATTTGGTGTGCGGTGTCATGGAGATACAACCGGAACAGCCGCTGCATTAATTACTGAGCCAGGTTCACCACCCTATCAGTACCTATGGTCGGAAGGTACTAATGATGATCATCTCACTATGTTGGCAGCAGGTATTTATGCGCTAACCGTAACAGATGATCATGGTTGCACAGCCTCTGCAACTGCTTCCCTCACAGCTCCTGATCTCATGCAGTACAATGTGGAAGTGAATGACATCTCCTGCTTTGGTGAAGCAAATGGATTCGTCAATTTAACTAACACACTTGGAGGAGTGATGCCGTGGCAAACTTCTTTGGATGGAAGCACATTTTCAAATAACCTTTCTTATCAACTTCTACCCGGCGGCGCACACAACCTCATCATCACCGATCAAAACGGTTGCTCTTTTACCGAAACATTTACGATAGAAGAACCCGAAGCGTGGTCGATCACCCTTGGGTCGGATACAAGTATTGTCTTTGGTCATTCAATCGAGCTTGCATTGATGATTTCCGGCCTACCAGCAGGACAGTTGCAAACCGAGTGGTCGGATGGGCAATGCAGTAATTGTCTTTCACGAATTGTTTCACCGGGTGTAAACACACAGTATCAGGTCACCGCGACGGATGAGAACGGCTGCATAAAGACTGCTGATATTTTGATTGACGTAACCATTGACAGAAACCTGTTTATCCCAAATGTTTTCTCACCCAATGGTGACCAGATAAACGATCTCTTCCTCCTGCATGCCGGGGCCGGACTGGAAGAAATTGAAGTCATGTCGATCTTTGATCGTTGGGGAAATTTAGTTTTCCAAACCTCCCATTTCCATCCGGAAGATATCACCCAAGCCTGGGATGGAACAATGAACGGTGAACCAATGAATCCGGGAGTGTATGTATACAGTCTGTCCGTTTTATTTCAGGATGGCCGCAAAGAAATGCGATTCGGTGATGTAACACTGATGCGGTAAATCTTATCAATAGGTGTCCAAAATAAATTTTGTTCACCTAAGAATCAATATCCAGACACTATTCTTGTTACTTTTTTCCATGCCCTGTAGGTGATAATTCTACAGGGACGTGTCCAGAAGCCGACAGTGCTTTCAGGATCGTCATCCTGTAACTTTTTAATTACATGACACGAAAAAGTAACCAAAAAGTCTATGAATTATTTGTTCTTTTTTTCCGGAAAAAAGAACCAAAAACCTCGTCGCTGTAAAAACTCGCTTTCACCTCACAACATTTTTTAGGGTTTATTGCTTCCATTTGCATCCGTTTTCACACTCCCTTGTATTTCTGCTTGCGAACCCAGTAGCACTTCGGCTGCAGAGCGAGCAGAAATACAAGCTAATCAGGGTGCTCAAACAATTTACAGCGACAGGACTATTCAAATAGAAATTGATTTTTCAATACCACATAAAAATAATTTCCCAACGGGAAATAAATCGGTGCAATCCGCTTAATCTGTGATTCAAACACCTGTGTAATGCGTGTCTCCGGATTCTAGTGGTGTAGTCATATCACTTCCATCACGTTGGACAGCAGTAAATCTTATGTAAAAAGAATTGCAAAAACCGGCGATGCTTTATCAGGAAAACAAATCCTGCTGCGATGAGGATCTATAGGGCACACCAAGGTGTTCAAACGCTTTCGGCGTCGCTTCACGACCACGAGGCGTACGCTGGATAAATCCCTGCATGACAAGAAAAGGCTCATACACTTCTTCAATTGTCCCGGGATCTTCCCCCACTGCTGTAGCGATGGTTGAGATGCCGACAGGACCGCCGTTAAACTTATGAATGATCGTGGATAAAATCCGATTGTCCATTTCGTCAAGGCCGTATTGATCCACGCGTAAGGCATTCAATCCATGAATTGCGATTTCTTCATCAATTGTCCCCGAACCTTTGATCTGAGCAAAATCTCTCACGCGACGCAACAAGGCATTTGAAATACGAGGTGTGCCTCGCGAACGCAATGCAATGGCAAGCCTTCCTTTATCGGTAATCGGCACATCCAGGATCGTGGCAGAACGAGAGATGATCTTTTCAAGAACAGGCACTGTATAATAATCCAGGTGAAAATTTATGCCGAAACGCGCGCGCATCGGAGCAGAAATCAAACCCAGTCGCGTTGTCGCACCAACCAACGTAAACGGTTGCAAGCTGATCTGTACGGACCGCGCCGATGGACCGCTGTCGATCATGATATCGATCCGATAATCCTCCATCGCGGAGTACAGATACTCTTCCACCACCGTATTGAGACGGTGGATTTCGTCGATAAACAGCACATCGCCTTCCTGGAGATTGGTCAGAAGACCAGCCAGATCACCCGGTTTTTCAATCACAGGACCTGAAGTCATGCGCAGATTGGCACCCAATTCCGATGAAATGATATGCGAAAGCGTGGTTTTACCCAATCCGGGAGGACCATGGAGTAATACGTGATCAAGCGCTTCATTTCGCTTTTTCGCTGCTTCGATAAAGACATACAGGTTTTCGACGATATCTTCCTGCCCGGCAAATTCGGTCAATCCCTTAGGCCGCAAGGCCTTCTCCACCTGTTTTTCCTGGGGCGTCAGATGGTCATCTGCGCCTTCTATGATCGGATTTCGCATCAGGTGTAAAAGTATTGAAAAACAGGCACACGCCGCTTCCGCGATAATTCCTAATTTTGCCGCTCATTAAAAATGAAAACAAACAGCAATGAACGGATCTGTTATATCGATGTCAAATGAGGGAATACAGGTACCTGTAGACCCTATTATTCCATTTATTGAAGGTGACGGTATCGGCGGCGATATCTGGGCTGCCTCCGTACGCGTCTTTGATGCCGCAGTGCAAAAAGCATATGGCGGGGAGCGCAAAGTACACTGGAAGGAAGTATTGGCAGGAGAAAAAGCATTTAAAAATACCGGAAGCTGGCTTCCACAGGAAACGCTGGATACGATATCAAACCACCTGGTAGCCATTAAAGGCCCTTTGACCACACCGGTAGGCGGCGGAATCCGCTCGCTCAACGTGGCCTTACGACAAAAACTCGACCTCTACGCCTGCGTACGCCCTGTGCGTTGGTTTAATGGCGTTCCTTCTCCGGTCAAAGAACCGGGAAAGGTCAATATGACCATTTTTAGAGAAAATACGGAAGATATCTACGCCGGCATCGAATATCTGGCCGGAAGCCCTGAAAACGAGCGGGTTAAGCGCTTTCTAATTGAAGAAATGGGGGTCAAAAACATCCGTTTCCCCGAATCATCTTCTCTGGGGATCAAACCGGTCTCCGTAGAAGGTACCGAACGCCTGGTACGCGCCGCTATCGAATACGCCTTTAAAAAAGGCCAGAAGAGCGTGACCCTGGTCCACAAGGGCAATATCATGAAGTTTACCGAAGGGAAGTTTAAAGAATGGGGCTATGCACTCGCTGAAAGAGAATATGGCAACCGCGTTTTCACATGGGCCCAATACGACCGCATCGCAGCAGCTGACGGCCAGGAAGCAGCCGATAAAGCACAAAAAACGGCTCTTGACGGTGGTGCGCTGCTGATCAAAGACGTGATCGCCGATGCTTTCCTGCAACAGATCCTTCTGCGCCCGGCTGAATATGATGTCATCGCGACACTCAACCTCAATGGCGATTATATTTCTGATGCCCTCGCCGCAATGGTGGGTGGAATCGGAATTGCTCCGGGTGCGAACATCAACTATGTGAATGGTTCAGCGATTTTTGAAGCCACGCATGGTACAGCACCGAAATATGCCGGCCTCGATAAGGTCAACCCAAGCTCTGTCATTCTCTCAGGCGTGATGATGTTTGACTACATGGGCTGGACCGAAGTTTCAGACCTGATTGAAAATAGTCTTGAAGCCGCGATCGCCAAGAAACGCGTGACCTATGATTTTCACCGCCTGATGGAAGGTGCTACACTCCTGAAATGCTCAGAGTTTGGTGATGAGATCATCGCGAACATGTAAAGACTGAAATTCGTTTTTCCTTGCTATTGAATTGAGTAGCAGGGACATAGAAAATAAAGGGGTTTGTCGCAAACGATAAACCCCTTTTACTTTTCCATTCGTTTTAAGGAACAATACTCACTGTTAAAGTAGGATACTGAAGGCAAGGTGTGCAAATAAATGAAAACCGTATCTTTCGGCGTCTATGGAGTCGAACCCAACCTACACGCTCTCCCAAATCGCCGGTCTTTCGCTGAATGACATGCGCCATTACCTAACAGTGATTGAGCCCTCCACCTTCCAGGCCCCGCTTGACCTGCTTTCCGGGTCGACGATCGGGCAGCACACACGGCATATCATTGAGTTTTACAACTGCCTCCTCGAACAAATGTCGAGCGGGGATATTCCGGTCATCAACTACGCGAGACGCGTTCGAGATCATCGCATCGAATCATCTCCGGAGTATGCCCTGGCGAGCATCGAACGTATCTGCGATCAGATTCGGGAGATTGATCTCAACAAGAAATGCTATCTGGATTGTGAGGAGCATGGACAGCAAAACCTCAAGGTGCCCTCCACCATCGAGCGGGAAATGATTTACAATATTGAACATACTATCCACCACCTCGCGATCGTAAAAATCGCCCTGAAGGCCACCACACCGGCCATCGATCTTCCTGAACATTTTGGTGTCGCACCATCGACCATACACCATCGTCAGGAATCATGTGCACAGTAACGTTTATCTCTCGTCCTCCGCATATTTTTATTACGTCCAACCGCGACGAGAGTCCGGGGCGTCGCGCGAATGGATTGACGACCATCGGAGATAACAGTTCAGGGAAGATCCATTTTCCGATTGACGAAACATCCGGAGGCAGTTGGATTACCCTCAACGATACCGGACGCGCAGTCTGTCTGCTGAATGGCGCTTTTACTTCTTTCGTACCGAAACCCTCGTATCGGATGAGCCGCGGACAAGTAGTCCTGGCCGCTTCAAGAGCTACGCATGCGGAGGCATTTATCCATGATGCGGATTTGGAAGGCATTGCTCCGTTTACACTGCTCATTTATGAGCATCCGGAGTTGCACGAACTGGTTTGGGACGGGCAACAAAAACATATTCAAGTCAAACCCACAGACCAGCCCTGGATATGGTCATCGGCGACCTTGTATCCGCCTGAAGTCCGCGCATGGCGGCAAGACCTGTTTGATCGGTGGTATCGAGACACGCAGGATATTGACAGAGATGCGATCATTGCATTTCACAGGCAGGCGAATGGTGATTCGGACAATGGATTTATCATGAACAGAAATGAAATTGTCAAAACACTTTCTGTGACCAGCATCCATTTACAACCTGATGCCGGATCCATACTCCATGTCGAATTAGATCAGGACATCAAAGACGAAATTGTGATCCGCCATGATGAGTGATCAGGCCATACAGACCGTGGTGGTTGCGACCATTTCCCCCTGGCGGTTGTGGTGGAGAAAATTTTTCATCCGCCTGAAGGCATGGGAATACTGGCCGCTTCAGGTGTTTAGCATCCCCATCATTTTTATTTGGTTGTGGAATGCGATCAAAGCTCGTGATCTCTTTTTCATCATACGCGCCAATCCCGGAATTCCAAACGGAGGTTTTTTCGGATCCTCAAAATCAGATATTCTCGCTACCCTTCCAGGTGACTTCACACCCAAAAGCATCCTGATGACCGGCGATATGCCTGTGCATCGTATCGACTTCCAATTAAAAGAAGCCGGTATTTCATTTCCGGTGATCGCCAAACCTGAAATCGGAGAACGCGGATGGCTGATCGCCAAATTGCATACGCTGAATGAGTTGGTCGGCTATCTTCAGGCTCATCCCATTGCTTTTATCATCCAGTCGTATATCGATCTGCCTCTTGAGCTAGGCATTTTTGTCTATCGGATGCCCGATGGTTCTGATGCCACAGTCAGTTCTATTTGTGAAAAACGCTTCCTTCAGGTGTGCGGTGATGGGCAGTCCACATTAGGCACTTTGATTCTGCGTCAGGACAGAGCAGTGCTCCAATATGAAAAGCTGAGAGAAGTTTTTGCAGATCGCTGGAATGGCATACTGGCACCGGGTGAGGTCATCGTGCTGGAGAATATCGGAAATCACTGTCGCGGGACCATGTTTTTAAATCGCAATGACCAGATTGATGAGGCCATAACAGACAGGATGATTGCTCTGCTCAAAACAATGCCGGACGTGTATTACGGTCGATTTGACCTTCGGACTGCCTCATGGGAGGCCTTGAGGGCCGGCCGGGACACTTGTATCCTGGAGTTTAACGGCACTAACAGTGATGTCTCCCACATCTTCCAACCCGGGTATTCGCTGTGGCGCGCTTACCGGGATATCGCCTTTCACTGGGACAAGATGCAGGCGATTGCCTCAAAAAACAGGGAAAACGGGCATGAATCTGCCTCTTTTAAGGAAATAATATCCGCATTAATCATATATTTTCGGTACAAAAGGACTAATCGTTAGCATTTGGGATTTTTGATACACTTCACCTGGGGCTGGATTTGCAGCTTTTTAGGAACGCTTCCGTTTGGAACGATCAATGTATCCATTGCTGAAGAAGCCATCCAGAAAGGTGTCCGAATCGCGCTATTTATGAGTTTTGGTGCCGCAGTAGTCGTCTTTTTCCATTCGTATGTAGCCCTCAGTTTTTATAATATCCTGGCCAATAATCCGGAGGTGGAACGCTCTATCATTATGTGGTGCATTCCGGTATTCTTCCTCATCGGGCTATATTATCTCTTTAAAAAAAACAACACCGTTCCCAAGCCGTATAAGAAAGCAGCCACCGCAATCGGTATTGCAAAGGGCTTCATCGTGGGATCGTTAAACCTGATTCCTATCCCCTATTATGTCTTCATCGGAGGTTACCTGCACAATGCCGGCCAGATCAAACTCGCTCCCGAATTTATCGCCGCGTTCAGCAGCGGCGTGCTGGTGGGATCTTTTGTGGTCTTTGCGATCTATTCCAAACTGGGCCAATACATCCGAAATAAAAGCCAGAAGCTGAGCGCCTATGCCAGTAAGATTGTGGGTCTGATATTTATCGCCATCGCGATAAGTCAGGCGCTGAGGTATTATTGGTAATCATTTGGTTTTGAAGGTCTCCTTATGTATTTAACATTTGTCAAATAAAGCTGTAAAAGCTCTATTCTTTTGTCGATGCCAAAACAAAATCCTTCGCTAACCGTTTGGTTTCTAGTCACATAGACTGCTTTTTGGATTAAAAATTTAAGCCACTTAAAAGCTAAAAAAATCCATTTCGTATTTTGTGGCACTTTCTGATCAATTTCCTTGTATTACCGTACGTATGAGAACATTAAAATTCGCGACCAGCGACAAAAATCAATTACAATTTGCCGCCGCCGTTCGTAAGAATGTCAATGACTATTTCAGAGAAAAAGGAATCTCGACCAAAGGCAATTACGCGATGGTGCTACAAACCATCGTGATGATGTCCCTCTACCTGGTGCCGTTTATCCTGTTTCTCACCACCTCGATGAATATCTGGATAGCCATAGGCCTGACCATCGTGATGGGTCTCGGGACGGCCGGTATCGGTATGAGCGTGATGCATGATGCCGTCCACGGATCGTATTCCAAAAAAGAATGGATCAATAAAATGGTGGGCAGTTCGATGTACCTGTTGGGTGCCAATGTGTTTAACTGGAAAGTGCAACACAACATACTCCATCACACCAATACCAATGTGGATGGTTTTGATCACGATATCGACTCCAAAGGACCGATTCGTCTCTCCCAAGCTGCCCCGCTGAAGAAGTTCCACCGCTATCAGCATATTCACGCATTTTTCTTTTACGGCCTGATGACGATTTCAAAATTGGTTCAGGACTTCACGCAATTAGCTGAGTACAACAAAGCAGGCATCACGCGCCAATTGAAAAAGAATCCGACTGTTGAGTACATAAAAATGGTGCTTGTTAAAATCGCATACTTGTTTGTTTTTATCGGCCTGCCGATCATGCTGACGGATTATACCTGGTGGCAGGTACTGATTGGATTTCTGATCATGCAGTGGACAGCCGGTTTTATCCTCAGCGTCGTATTCCAACTGGCGCACGTCGTCGAAGGAGCAGACCAGCCATTGCCAAATGAAGAGGGCATCGTGGAAACCGACTGGGCCGTACACGAGCTCGCCACCACATCTAATTTCGGACCGAAAAACTGGTTGCTCACCTGGTATGTAGGCGGACTGAATTTCCAAATCGAACATCATTTGTTTCCCAACATCTGTCATGTGCATTATCAGAAAATAGCACCGATCGTTGAGCGCACCGCAAAAGAATACGGATTGACGTATAACCTCAAACCGCGCTTTCGTGATGCCTTGGCTTCTCATATCCGGATGCTCAAACAACTGGGGCGTCCTGCCGAACCGAGTTTAGCTTAAAATTGCTCTTGACATAAAAATTTATAAAAGCCGAATGATCATTATCGTTCGGCTTTTTTCATATGTGTCCAAAATAAATTTACTCACATACGTATCAATAACCGGAGGACTTTTCTGGTAGAAATTGACTTTTCAATCCCACATAAAATAATTTTCCAATGGGAAAATACATCTGTCCCGCTGTACAGCGGGATTGGTGCAATCCGCTTAATCAGTCCCGATCCATCGGGATCAAACATCGGCGTAATGCGTATCTCCGGATTTAATTAGTGTAGTCATATTTCTTCCACAATTTAATACCATAAAAAAATTAATTTCCCATCGGGAAATGTCCTCCACGTACTCAGCGCATTCCGCGCATTCTGCGATTCAAACACGTGAGCCAGGCGAAACTACTTGATATACTTTGGTTTTAAAAATAGCCACCCATTCCAAATCACTTCGGTTTTTGGACAAGCAGAGGGCAAAGGGGGTAGAATAAGGAGAAATAAAACCCTTCCTCCCGCTGTACAGCGGGATTCGCTGATAGATTTTATCAATTCGAATTAATTATTCTAAATCGATGAAATAGAGGTTTTATTATTTCAAATCTGTCAACTCAAATGCCAGAGTTCATTCACACAAAATTGGTATCCCGCTTTTCCTTACCTTCATAGGGAAACAAACAAGCGCTGCATGGATCTTCCCGTTACCGTAGAAAAAACACTCCCTGCCCCGGTCGCCAAAGTCTGGGCGGCTATAACTGACAGGGATCAGATGAAAGAATGGTATTTTGATTTCGTCGAATTCCGCCCGGTACCCGGTTTCCGGTTTGAATTTCTCGGTGGCCCTGAAAACGGTCCCCAGTACCTCCATAAATGCGAGATTCAGGAAGCAGAACCGGAAAAGAAAATTAGTTACTCCTGGCGATATGAAGGATACGATGGCGATTCACTTGTCACGTTTACCCTTCAACCTGTCGAGAATAGCACCCATCTCAAACTCACGCATGAAGGATTGGAAACTTTCCCTTCCGAAGTAAGTGACTTTGCCAGGAAAAATTTTGAAGCCGGTTGGTCACACATCATCGGTACAAGTCTGGTTGATTTCCTTTCACGTCCTAAAGAAAACTAATCACTGGCGGATGCATCGAATATCTTCAGGTAAAAGGTTTCACTTACGATTGCCTTGGACAAGTAGTCTTTTGGCAGGGCTTTCTCTGATGTTGATTTTTGTGCAGTGCAAAAACAAAGGCATAGAAACCGAACCTGTCCTGCAGCCTTTAGGGGATACTATTGCTTTGGACATTATTCCGTCCACTTTCAATATCCCGATTACCTATTCCCTGGCCTCCCTTGAGGAATATGTCAACCATAAACTAAGTGGTGATTTTCTGGAAACCATCATTCGACCAGAAAATAAAAAGCATCTTGAAATCGGTCTGAAGCTCTCCAGGACTGCTGCGATCAGGCTTACCAGCAATCGAAAAGAAATTGTGTGCACCGTACCGATTAAAGCGGAAGCGACAATTCTGAATTCCGGTATGAACATCCTCACAAAAGGCCTAAAACCTGTTGAGGCAGAAGTTGTCCTAGAACTGCGCACACCCGCGTCTCTCGATGCACAATGGAATCTGGTGACGGATTTTGATTTGGTCAAAACCACCTGGATTGAGACACCCAAACTGAAAGTCCTGGGCATCAATTTTGACCTGCAGAAAACCGTGGACAAGCTCCTGACGGAAGACAAAAGCATGCTGACCGCTTTACTGAATGATGAAATCAATAAAGGTGTCAGCCTGGAAAAAGCGATCGGAAAAGTCTGGTATGATTTGCAAAAACCGATTCCTGTATCTAATAAAGAACCGTATTTATATCTGAAGTTTATCTGTGATAGTATAGCCGGAAGGTTTATCCTGGGGGATACATCCATCACCTGCCTGACATCCATCCAGGCGCAAGTCGGAGTCATTACGGATACCATTCGCTCCGCATCGATGGTCAAAGACCTGCCCGCTTTTACTAAAAATTTCGAAGGGGATAGTTTGTCTAATGTGCATCTCCATCTGATTGTGGGATTTGATGAAATTTCGAAAGAACTTAATGAACATCTTGCCGGACGCAAATTTGAAGCCAGTGGTTTGTCGTTCAAAATTCGAGACATCAGGGTGTATGGCTCCGAACTGGGGATGATCATCAGGCTCAAGGCTTCAGGAGCCGTTAACGGAGAATTAATGGCCACAGCCACACCCTATTTTGATTCAACTTTTCAGTTGCTCAGCTTTAAAGAATTTGATTTCAAAGTAGTCACCAACAATGCGCTATTGAAAGTAGCCGATGTCTTTCTGCACGATATGATCCGGGATTCTATTCAGGCCGGACTGGGTCTGGAATTGAATTCGGTGCTGAGTAATGTACCGGACATCATATCCGGCGCCATTGCAAAAGGCAAAACCGGCAAAACGATTGATATCAATGTCAGTGATATGCGCATGTCTTCTTGTGTGCTGGTGCTCGATTCGAAAAACATCCATCTGGATGTCCACACGTATTTTCTGGCGGATATCTTGCTGAAGCACATCAACCCGGGTAAAACACTCCGGGTGAGGCCAAAGCCTGATCCTGTGCATGAAAAAGAATAGGAATAAAAGAGTAAGCCGATTTTTCTCAATTTGCTTTTTTAAAATCTATACCTTCAAGCTCTCCGGAAGGCTATGCATGGCCTTGACGACTTCAGATCGTATATCTGCCAACCATCGGCTGGTGTCGATCTGAAATCAAGAACAATACATGGCATGCCGGGAATGGGAGTAAAGCTTGCCTTTAAGTGATTGGTTTTCTACCACTTACATACTCCCAATTCGCCATCTCAACTGGACCCAGAGAAGCTTTAAAACTATCCCCGGAAGTCATTTTGAAAAGAATCGGTAGGTTGCGAATGACTGTTGCGCTAAGGAAAAATGAGTACTTTTACAACCTAATACCAACCCTATGAAACGCGGTCTTTTGCTTTTCTTTTTTGCTTTCCTGCTCGCTGGCTCAGCTTCTTCTCAATGGAGTATAGGAGCACGATTTGGAGGCAACTCAGGTGTGAGTTTAAAACATTACTCCAAAACGGGAGGACTCAATATTGAAATGATTGGTGCCCGCTCCTTTGATGAAGATCTCGATGGTTTTGCCCTTACCCTGATGGGACAAAAATTCGGGGCACTTTCTGAAGGCGGTAAGCTGGGTGCATTTCTTGGGGTGGGCGAAACCATGATTTTTGGTGATGAATTTTATCTCGGGATCAGCGGTGCCCTGGGCTTTGACTGGCGTATCGGTCGTATTGGCCTTCAACTGGACTGGATGCCCACATGGATATTTATTAACGATAGTCAATTTAGCCCGGTCAACGCCGCCTTCACAGCGCGCTGGATGTTCGGTGGCCGAATCCGGGAATAAATCGTTATACAATTGTCATACCTAAACCTTACTTAAACAGTATCAAAAAAAACTATTCACTATGAGACTTTCCACCTGGATCGCATTTGCTCTTTTGCTCTTTACAATTCCGTTGACCGGTCAGATCTTTCAATTCAACCCCTACATAGGACATCAGCTGCCCATGCCGATGTATACGTACAATGGCAAATTTAATACCGATGGGGGTACAAATTATGGGGTCAATGTCGCCTGGGGAAGTGGACTTTCCGGAGGCGGGTTTTCAGAAAATGCTTTCCTGGAATTGCAGTACAACTACCACAAAACAGGTATGCGGTACAGCTTTTACGGTGGTGATATCGAAGATCTGGGCGATCTGGCGATCCATAATATCCTGGTAGGAGGCCATAAAGGCATCGGCAATGGATCCTTTGAAACCTATGGTGGTGTCTATCTGGGTGTCACTATTTTTGATCCACTTGACCCGGATGCTTTTGGATATACCCGATTTACGATGGCCGTCAATGCCGGTCTGAAGTATTATGCCACTCCTAAGGTTGGACTTCGCCTGAACGCACAACTTTATATGCCTTTCTGGGGCAGCAGCTACTATTTTGGCTGGGGCTATGGAGGCTATGGCACCATCAGTACATTGGTCAGTCCATACATGAATTTCGACGTCGGTATCTTTGTCCACCTGGACAACAGTTATTAATATCATTTAACCTAAACGAGGTATATTTATCCTAATCACAAAAACATATCAATGAAAAATTTACTATTCGGCTTGGCTGTTCTTACAGCTCTCATATTCACTTCCTGCGGCCCATCGATGAAGATTACAGGCAATTGGATGAACAACGATGTCATGGGCAAAGGCAAGTTTCAGAAAGTTTTTATTTATGGGATCCTGCCCAATGAAGGATCGCGCCAGTCTTTAGAAGATGCGTTAGCAAAAGCAGCCGAAATGGAAGGCATCCATGCTGTAAAAAGTTATGAAGTGTTTGGACCTAATTTTCCAAAACAAAGCACGACAGATGAAGAAATCATCGCAAAGATTAAAGAGGTCGGTTGTGATGCTGTATTCACAACAGCCCTTGTAGATGTGCAATCTGAGACGAGATATGTCCCTGGTTCAACGATGTATGCACCTTATCCGGCTTACGGGTATTATGGTAGCTTTGGAGGCTATTATAGCCACAGTGCTTATATCTATGAACCCGGATATTACACAGAAGACCAGACTTACTTCCTGGAAAGCAATCTCTATGATACAGAAAATGGAGAAATTGTATGGTCTGTCCAATCAGAAGCTTACAATCCTACAAATGCAAGTAATGCGTCTAGACAATACGCAGCATTGCTGTTTGACAAACTCAAACGCGAAGGGTTGGCCCATCACACCAAGTAATTTAACGCAACATCAAATATCCGATACTCCCTGAAGGAGTTAAAAAAGCACTGGGTAGTAAGTATACCCAGTGCTTTTTTAATTTACAGAGCACAAGAGACTTGTCAGGAAAATATTCCTGATCTTTAAGCAGGTACAATTTAATACAACCATTGAATATAGCAATCCCCCATAGACACAACTGGCACCGAATGGCATTTACTATGTGCTTATTGTTGTTGCGTTTATTTGATGTACAAGCGCAGCACTCTCAGGATAGCTTCTCCCTGCAGACCTCTGAAAAAGACCTGGTGGATGTCATGCGGAATATGTTTAATGTCACCCCTTCTCCCATCATAAGTTTTAGCAAACCCAGTATTTCATTTTTGCCGGTGATCGGGTACAACCCCAGTTTCGGAGGGATTATCGGATTTAATTCCATCATGGGCAAACAATTTGGCGACCCTAAAAACACCGATTATTCCGTATTCAACCTGATGTTTACCTACTCCACCTCTGGTGTGATCACACTACAATCGCGACATAATATATTCCGCCCGGGTAATCAATGGAATTTTCAGGGAAACTGGCAGTTTTCATTTTATGGTGTAGTGGATCACGGCTTGGGTACCGGAAATACGGATTTTTGCTATGTCAAAAATGATGATGACGATCTCCCGGCACATAAAAATGACAGCATCTTTCCGATCCGTTATAATTATCTCCGACTGTCAGAAAAAGCTTACTACAATCTGGGATCCGGCATCTACATTGGCGCAGGGATCAATGTAAACTTTTATGGTAAAATCCAGGACTTAAAATTAGAAGATTCACTGAGCACACCCCACCTCCGATACAGTCAAAAACACGACTTTGATCCGAAACGATATATCGTAAACGGTTTGCAGTTGGCATTTCAGTATAATACGCGAGACCACCCAATTCGCAGCTACTCAGGCATGTATTTTGACCTGGACATCCAGTTTAACCCAACCTGGTTAGGCAGTTCAAAAAATGCTTCCACGATCAGTTACGATTTTAGAAAGTTCTTCTCCCTCAGCAGGCGAAATCCTTCCCATGTACTGGGGTTCTGGCATTGGGCGACGTATGAAATAAGTGGCCTACGCCCATATCTCAATCTCCCTTTTACGGGATCTGATACGTACAATCGTAGCGGACGAGGATATACAATCGGGTATTTCAGAGGACCTTCCTATGCATACTTTGAAACTGAATACAGGTACCCCATACTTCGCAACAAACTGATCAGCGGTGTCGTCTTTATGAATTTCCAGACCGCTGGAAATGATGAGGGCACAAAAGTATATCAGGCCTGGAATATTGGAGGTGGCGCGGGACTCCGCATTCTGTTTCAAAAGCGAAGTCGCTCCGCCTTGTGTATCGATTTTTCAAGAGGCAACTGTGGTTCTCACGGTGTTTTCTTTGGGTTGAACGAAGTGTTTTAATCCGGTCCGACTTTTTCTCCACAATCAATAAGTGCCACAAGCTCCCGAATGATGGCGTTCTTTTTGGTCCAAGGGATAAAATGATTTTCTCCCGGAAAGGTCTTCAACAAAGTGGTATCCGAATTGCCGAGCATATCAATCGCATAGGTCATATTGGCATACGGAACAATAATATCCTTATCTCCGTGGATGACGGATACCGGCATCGTGAGTCGATCCCAGTCATCTTCGAGCATCAGGAGACCGTGACGCAACGGCATCTGCTCTTCATTGCTGACTCGAAGAGACACAGGTAGCAGATCGCGAAACAAAGGCACATCCAGCCACTTGCGCCACGATTCAGATTCCGGCTCATGATTTGGACTGATCGAACCGGCAATCAAGGACAACCCGCGAACACGGTCAGGGTGTTGCACTGCTGTCTGCAATACTACAGCACCTCCATAACTGTGTCCGGCGAGATAATACCCGTCATAACCGAGCTGCACCATCAGATCATAAAGGATTGATCCCTGGCGCGAAAGCAAAGGCTCCGAGACTCCGAAATCAGAATTTCCATACCCCGGTCTGTCAAACGTAATCAGATCGACACGACGCAACAGCGCAGAATCCACCATGAATTCGAGGAAAGCATCGATCGACCCCGGCGAACCATGCACCAGAATCATAGCGTGATTTTTGCGTTCACCCTGACTTGTTTTCAGGTACACTATATCCCTTCCATACGCCGTCAGGGTATCGATTTTCATATCCACATGATACGGCAGGATATACGATTTAATCTCCCGATCACTCTTTCTCATTTTAAATAAACCGGCATATCGCACAGTAGCCAATGTAGCCAAAGGCAGAAGGATGACGAGCAACGCGATACGCACAGCCCATCGACGCAGCTTGTCCTTTCTACGCAGGCTCATGTACTACGGGATTAGATATAAATCGAGACTGATATTGATCAATCCATGCTTTCGCTCTTTCGCAGGTGTCCTCACCTGTCAATAATGGCCCGAAGGCAATATGGCCTTGCACTGATTTTTTCTGAGAGAGCGAAATAAAATGAGACAAAAACTGGTCATCACCAATATAGGCAACCGAAGGATCTTCATAAAACAAAGCAACTGGTTGCACGGGAATATCAGCAGCCTCAGCAGCTTCAAAAGTTCGGGGCCGAAAGGGCAAGGTCAACGGACCCTCCGAGGTAGTGCCCTCCGGAAACACCAGGATAGATTCATTGCGCATCAAAGCTTCACGTACAGCCTGTGCCGCAGAACTCCGGCTGTCTTTATGTTCGCGTTTAACAAAAATCGTCCCGGTGATACTGGCACTATACCCCACTAACGGCCAGTTTGCAATTTCTGCTTTGGCAACAATTTTTGCATCTACGTACATCAGGATACCGATCGGATCGATATAGCTAATGTGATTCGCGACATACAAACACGGACCGGAATAAGGTTCGCCTTCCATAGTCATTTGGAGTCCCAGTCGTCGTGGAACTTTTTGCAACCAGCGCCTCCGAAAACGAAGTCCGGCCACCTCCTTTGGCTTTCCCATCACAATCCGCAGAAAAAAGCCAACGATCCCGAAAAACGTGGACAAAGCAAAATCGAATAACCGCCAAATGGAACGTAATCTCCCTCTCATGGGGCAAAGTAAACAGTTGTGTTCGGAAACAAAAAACAGGGAATAAAAAATCGGAAAGCGATATTTTTTTCATTGTTGAAAATTAAATCTCTTCTCACCCACCGCATGAGTCAGTATATACCCTTAATTCTACCCTCATTTCGCTCATGGAAAACACGGTATCGAACATCTCTACAGTAGTTGAAAACCATGATTTTTACATCGTATATCGCTGATTTTCTGTTACTTATAAATGTGCTCTGGAAAAACAATACCTAAACAACCACATGCGCCGTTTCTTTGTTGTACGATTGAAAACACACTATGAGACACCCATTTTTTAATGTGCTTTTAATCATAAAAACAATTCAAATGGATGCGTAAGGACCTTTACTTTTTTTTTAAACAATCCTTTCACTAAAACACTTTAACCATGTCTGAATTACAAAATCCTTCCGAACACCCAACTACTCAGCGATGGAAAATAGCGGCCGGAATTCTGGGCGTCCTGTTTCTCCTCGCCCTCGTCCTTGGTACAACTTATTTTTCAAAATACAAATCTTCACAAAACAAAGCGGTTTCTCTGGGCGAGCAACTCGACAGCACACGTGCTGAGTTGCAAACTGAGCTTGCAACCCTCAACGACTCCTATAAATACCAGATCGATCTCAACGATACGCTTTCCAGCGAACTTGAGGTTAAAATTGCAGAAGTCAACGATCTTCAGGAGCGAATCGCGAAAGCCAGAAAAGCACTGAGCCGCAGTGAAGCCAATAATGCCGAAATCAAAGGTCGCCTCGCACAGATGGAGGAACTGAAAACAGCTCTCGAGCAGGACATCCTGGGACTGAAAGCTGAAAACCAGTCGCTGGCCCAGAGCAATATGGACCTGAATACAGAACTTGCGACCACTAAAGATGTCGTGACTACCCTGAACGCGAAAGTCATGTCTTTGACCTCCGCAAACGGAAAGCTCACTGGTCGCCTTGCAGCACTGGCACCAGCCGGTTTCCGCGCGGACAACTTTACTGTAACTTCTGCGAATAAGCGTGATAAGTTCACCACCAAAGGCAATAAGATCGATGAGATCACGGTCACATTTGACCTCAACAATATTCCTGCGGAATTCCAGGGAGAGCGCGCTTTATACCTGGTGCTGTCAGAATTCAACGGCAACCCAGTGGAGTCTGTTCCCGGAAAAGACGTAAGTCTGAAATTCGGTAACGAACCGGTCAACCTTCGCGCTGCAGCCATTGAAAAAACACAACTCAAAGGTCGTCAGTCAGTTTCAATGTCCTTCGAGCCATCCGACAATCTGGATCCCGGCACATACAATGTAATGGTCTATGCCGACAGCGGCTACCTGGGAAGCACAGGCTTTCTGGTAAGCAAATAATACAACAGGGAGATTCTTTTCGTATATAAACCTTATCCTGAAGCCGGCCTTCCCAGCCGGCTTCTTTTTTTATAAAAGCCTGAACGGAAAGAAAGAATGCAACGCTTATGAAATTGGTTACAACAGGAAGCGATCAATAAACTCCCGCACACAACCGTGTCCCCCATTGCGCTGGAGCACGACATCCACTACTTTGATGAGAGAAAAATGCGCATCATGCGGACAAGCTGAAAAGCCAACCTTTTCAAGCAAGGGAATATCGTTGACATCATCACCAATGTATGCGACTTGTTCGAGCGTCAGCTGCATTTCTTCCAGCCATCGATTAAGCACTTCAAGTTTGGGTTCTTTCCCCACATAGACATGTTTGATACCCAGCATTGTAGCTCGTGCTTCCAGGATTGTGGCAGAAGTACCATGACTCAGAAAAGCCACAGCAATGCCTTTTTCGTGCAATAGCGTGATGCCCATGCCATCCCGCACATTAAACTTTTTGGATTGGACACCCTGACCATCGATGTATACGCCACCATCGGTGAGTGTTCCATCTACATCAAGCACCAGCAACTTAATTAATGCGCCTTTTTCTTTGGTAACATTTTCACTCATGATTGAAGTGCTTTGCGAACCTTGACAACTTTCTCAAGGATTCCTTTGAGTAGGTCGAGCTGGAGCATGGTGGAGGCATCGCTCATGGCATTGGCCGGATCCGGGTGCGCTTCGATAAACAACCCATCTGCTCCTGTCGCCGCGGCAACTAATGCAATGGTTTCAATATACTCCGGATTGCCGCCACTGACTCCGGTCATTTGATTGGGCACCTGAGTGGAATGCGTGCAGTCCATCACTACAGGCACACCGTGTTTTTTTAATCGGGGTACGACTGTCGCATCGACGATCAGGTCTTCGTAGCCAAATGAAAATCCACGTTCACACACCCACACATTCTGATTGCCTGTGGACTGCACCTTTTCGATCGGGTACTTCATCGCTTCCGGACTGACAAACTGCCCTTTCTTAATATTGACTGCCTTGCCGGTTTCTCCTGCGGCCAGAAGCAAGGATGTCTGCCGACAGAGAAAAGCAGGAATCTGCAGTACATCCACATATTGAGCAGCCAGCGTAACATCCTGTGTTTCGTGGACATCGGTCAGTGTCCGAACACCGAACTCCTTTCCGATACTCTGGATGATTTCAAGCGCTTCTTTATCACCGATTCCAGTAAAACTGTCAATCCGGGTTCTGTTGGCCTTGCGGAAACTTGCTTTGAAGATATATTCAATCCCCAGGTCATCGCAGATCGGTTTGATCGTCTTTGCGATTTGGTAGGGCGTGGTTTCATTCTCCACAATGCAGGGACCTGATATGAGAAACAATTTATTCATCCGATTTACTCTTTTGGCCGAGATATCCGCTGTGGTGTCGCATAGCATAGGCCTGTTTTGTAAAACCAATCTTCTTCATCAGGGATACTACGATGATATCGCCTAATACCGTCATCACCGTTGTGCTTGTCGTGGGTGTCAACCCGAGAGGGCAAACCTCTTTTGGGTATCCGGTACTGAGACAGATGTCGACCATCGTACCTAATTCATGTTCGGGATGCCCGGTAAGGCCGACGGATTTAATATCCGGAAAAAGACGTCGGGCTAAGGGCAGCAGTTCAAGAATCTCTCTGGTCTTTCCGGAGTTGGAGAGCAAAAATAGGATATCGTGTTTTTGAATAATCCCCAGGTCACCATGTTGCGCTTCCGTGGGGTGCAGAAAAACAGCCGGCGTGCCGGTTGATGCTAAGGTGGTGGCGATATTATGGCCTATCTGGCCGGCTTTGCCGAGCCCGGATACCACCACTTTCCCTCCATGCTGGTGGACCTCCTGGTAGATCAGCTCAATGGCCTCCACGATCGTCGAATCCACAGGTATATTCTGTATCCCTTTGATTTCCCGGGCGATGACATCCTGAATATCTGCAATCTTTTGCTCCATAGGACTGCAAAAATAGGTTTTCCAAGCGTCATGCGTCAGGATTTCATCCGGCAAAGTGGGCTTTTGACCCGGCTTTCGAGTAGTTTGCTTTTAGTACTTTGGGGGTCAATCTTCCGCACTAAAACAGTAAAAAACAACAGATGAGTAATTCCAGACGTCGATTTTTACAAAAAACATCCCTGGCTACAGCCGGATTGGGTCTCGCTTCGAACCTTTTTTCAAAACCATTTCGACAACCAAAACCTGTCAAAGGAAAACTGAATATCGGTATCATCGGAAGCGGACTTCGCGGGCAGTCACATATCGATCTGATTCTGGCGCGGAAAGATTGTCGGGTGACCTGCATTGCTGAACCGGATCAGGTGATGCTCGGAATGACACGAAAGATCTTCGACAAGCACAACGAAAAGTGGCCCACGATTTATGACCTTGGCGACCACGATTACGTCGAACTGCTCAACAAAGAAAAGATCGATGCGGTCATCATCTCTACGCCCTGGAAATGGCATGTCCCGATGGCCGTCGCCGCGATGAAAGCGGGTGTCTATACCGGATTGGAAGTGAGTGGCGCGATTTCGATTGACGAATGTTGGGAGCTGGTCTATACGCATGAACAAACAGGAACTCCCTTATACTTTTTGGAAAATGTTTGTTTCCGCCGCGATGTGATGGCTGTGCTGAATATGGTGAGGAAAAACATGTTTGGCGAACTCATCCATCTGGAATGTGGCTACCAGCACGATCTGCGCGGAGTAAAATTTAACGATGGTGTCACGCCATACAATTCAGGTGTGGAATTTGGCGAAAAAGGATTCAGCGAAGCGAAATGGCGCACCTGGCATAGCGTCTATCGCAATGGCGATTTGTATCCAACGCACGGGATCGGACCGGTAGCCCAGTGGATCAATCTGAATCGTGGAAATCGCATGGAGACGATTGTGTCCATGGCAAGCAAAGTACGTGGGCTGCATGATTATGTTGTCAATCATCCGAAAGGCGGAAAAAATCACCCGAATGCTTTTGTTGAATTTTCTTTAGGAGACAAGGTGACCTCCATCATTAAATGCGCAAAGGGAGAAACGATCGTTTTGCATCACGACACCAATCTTCCCCGCCCCTACTCGCTTGGATTCAGAGTGCAGGGTACTAAAGGACTTTGGATGGATGTCAACAAAAGTCTGCACATCGAAGGCATCAGTCCCGGCCATAGCTGGGAAGATGCACAACCCTACCTCGATGAGTATGATCATGAAGTTTGGAAGACGCATGAACAAGATGCGGAAGGAGCAGGCCATGGAGGCATGGATTGGTTTCTGATGGATAGTTTTATCAAATGTCGATTGGAAGATAAACCTCCTTTATTTGATGTCTATGACGCCGCTTCGTGGATGGCGATTACTCCGCTCTCAGAAGCTTCTATCGAATCCGGCGGCGCACCACAGTCATTCCCTGATTTTACAAATGGGGAGTGGAGGAACAGGAGATGAGGCAGGGAGTGATTGGGTGATGGAGTGATTTTGTGATAATCTCCTTCGCTGAAGCTACGACGGCTGAAAGGCTGAAGGGCTGAAGAGCAAAGGGCGGAAAGGTACTTTTTTATAGGAAGGCGGTGGATTAATAATTAAACCATCCCGCTCATGTATTTTATGTTGAGAACTAAAAAGCCCTGAAGGGGCGTTCCGATCGATCGGGATAGCGATGGGGTTTAGCCCCAAGCTACAAGTGATGATCTCATTCCTAAAGCCAGGGAGATTAACGTTTAGGCTACGCTCTTTGCTCTTCGCCCTAAGCCCTTCGCCCTCCGCTCTCCGCCCTACGCCCTCCGCCTCAAATAGTCACTGTCTTCCATTTCCCTCTCCTAAACACAACCACAGCAATAAGTGCCAACAGCGACTCACTAATCGCAATCGCCCAGTACACGCCTTCCGTGCCCCAGCCAAACTGTCGAGCAAGTAAATAACTCAACGGAATCTGCACCAGCCAGAACGCGACGAAATTGATTAACGTAGGCGTCACAGTATCGCCAGCTCCATTGAAAGCCTGCCCAATGACCATACCATACGCATAGAAAATATATCCGAGACAGATCACCCGCAGACAAAGAATTCCTTGTTGCACAACATCAGGTTCGTTGGTAAAAAGC
The DNA here is from genome assembly GCA_030426765.1 of Bacteroidia bacterium. Classification (GTDB taxonomy): domain Bacteria; phylum Bacteroidota; class Bacteroidia; order Chitinophagales; family Saprospiraceae; genus Opimibacter. Next base: position 23,711 of record JAUHXV010000033.1, read on the forward strand.
GAAATAAGAAACGGGGCGGAAAAAATAAACACCACAGAGATACCCGTTAGAAAAATCATATTGAAAAACGCCGAACGCCAAACAGATTTTTCTGCACGATCCGGCTTACCGGCACCCAGGTTTTGACCCACCAGCGTCGAAGCCGCAGATGCCATACCCCACGCGGGCAGGATTGAAAAAATAATTATCCGTATCCCGATGGAATAACCGGCAACCGCCGCATCGCCAAATAATGCGATGATGCGCGCGATAAACAACCAACTGGCCGTTGCAATGATATACTGCAATACACCCGTAGATGAAACTTTAATCAGCCTGAGCACAATATTTCCTACCCACTTAAAATGATGTCGTCTGAGATGAATCCGGTTTTTTCCATTGACCAGATGATAGACCTGATAGCTCACGCCAATCCCTCGCCCTATCGTAGTCGCAATTGCTGCCCCTTCAATACCCAATTCCGGGAAGGGACCAATCCCAAAGATGAGCATGGGATCCAGGATAATATTTATTCCATTGGCAAGCCAAAGCGTCCGCATAGCCACCGCAGCATCACCGGCACCTCTGAAAATTGCATTTAACAAAAACAGAAAAAACAAGGTGCTGCTACCGGTCAGCAGGATACGCGTGTACCCACTTCCGATACTGACCAGCTCCGGCGATCCGCCCATGAGGCGCAACAGATCATCTGCAGTAAAAAAGAATATGACTGCAATCACCGCACAGACCACCACACCGATCATAATCGCCTGCATCGCCGCAACACATGCACCTTCTTCATCCTTCTCCCCTATCCTTCGTGCTACCATCGCGGTGATCGCCATAGAAAGTCCAAGCGCCAGGGCGATCATCTGTGTCATGATCACCTCCGTCAGTCCAATAGTGGCTGCCGCTTCCTTGCCCAATTTGGCCACAAAAAAAATATCCACCAGTGCAAACAAACCCTCCATGAGCATCTCCAGCACCATCGGAACCGACAACAGGAAGATCGCCCTGTCGATACTGCCCGAAGTAAACTCGTGGACAGTCCCCCGGATCGCCTGCCCAAACAGGGTAAAGAAGGAATGGATGCGATTTCTCATAGCCCTGCAAATGTAGGGCGAATAATCCCGAAAAAACTGATCCACAAATCGCTGTTTACCAATATATTACATATCACAATGGAAAACACAGGCCGCCGATGAACGATGGATGCCTTACTTTTGTTCCCCTCAGAGAAGCATAAAAAGAATTCATGGCGATTTATATTACGGATGATTGTATCAATTGCGGCGCTTGCGAGCCCGAATGCCCCAACAACGCGATTTATGAAGGAGGTATCCAATGGGCCATCAAAGACGGCACCACGCTGACAGGCGCTTTTACCCTGGAAGACGGCAAGGTCGTAGACACAGCCGACAAACAAACCCCGGTTTCAGATGACTTCTATTATATCGTACCGGATAAATGCACAGAGTGCAAAGGCTTCCACGATGAGCCACAGTGCGCCGCCGTCTGCCCGGTAGATTGCTGCCTCCCCGATCCCGATCGCGAAGAGTCAGATGAAGTACTACTGGCAAGAAAAGCCAAACTACACCTGTAGTTTTTACCCATCAGGTAAGGTTTCCAGAAATTTTAGTCAAATTTGAACCCCTGTCACGCATCATGGCATTTGGAAGCAGATTCGCCTCGCTCACCTGTTTGAATCGCAGAATGCGCCGAGTGCGCGGAGTACGCGGAGTACGCGGAGGACATTTCCCGTTGGGAAATTATTTTTATGTGGTATTGCAAAATCAATGTCTTCCAGCAAATTCCTGTCGCGCAAAACTGTATGAGCACCCTAACCATCTTCTATTTCCGCTCGTCCTGTAGCCGAAGTGCTACTGGGTCCGCAAGCGGAAATGGAAGGAAATGTGAAATTGAATATAAAGCAACCTAGTGCCTCAAACAAAGATCGAAACACAATGCGAGTTTTTTGCGTGACTAGACTTTTTGGTTACTTTTTCGTGTCCTGCAATTAAAATATTGCAGGATGGCGATCCCGTAGACACTATCGGTTACGGGACACGTGAAAAAAGTAACAAATCTGTGCCTATATCACATTTAAAGTATCGTAGTGTTGCTAAATTAAATAAAAGACGTTTTTACGTGACTAGTCCGCCGCAGGCGGATAATTTTTCGTGTCCTGCAATTAATATATTACAGGTTGGCGATTCCGCAGACCTTAACGGTTGCGGGACACATCCCTGTAGAATGATCATCTACATGGCAAGGAAAAAAGTAACAAATCTGTGCCTTTTATTTACCCACAACTTGTCAATAGTTCATGATCAGAAAAAAAGTAACAAGAAAGGTATCTTGATAGTGATGTATAAGTGAACAAAATAAATTTTGTTCACTTATGGTTTCACCACATCCTAAGGAGAATAGAGTTGTAAATCGCAAAAGCGAGTTACAACGAATACCGAATACCCAACCTCAACCCGCGAATATAATCCGTCCGATCTCCGGAAGTCAAATCCGCCAGATAGTCATTTTCGTTGTTCAGCACATAACGGTTAAACGCATGCACCCATTGAGCGGTAAGATCAAAATGTGGGCTTAGACGATAGCCCAATCCGAAGTACATGGACGTACTCGATTCGCGGATGACATTATAATCCGCCAATGAATTGCCCAATTCAATCCTTGGGATTGTAGGCGAAGATCCAGGATTGCCGTGAACGATAGGATACTGACTGATGGCATCGGCATTGAATCCAAAGATTACTCCGCCGGAAGCAAAAAACCTCCTGGAAAAACGCCAGTTAATCCCGATATCCACCTGCCACTGAGAAACAGATTCGACCAACGGCGTGATCGCCCTGTAATCCGCAGCCGGATTGATCGACTCAGAAAAGACATAATCATCCGCGCCGGTCGGATCGTAGTTGATGATATTGATCAGTTCATTCGAACCGAGACTTGCATCCTTTAAACTACGCAGACCTGCATCAGGCATATACGCAGAATACCCAATGGCTGTAGTAAGGCTAAATTTCCTACTGATATTCCAGTCTACACCCGCACCACCATAGCCTCCCAATCCACCATACTGCCCAAAAATGGCAGCCGTCTGAAGGGTAGGACTAAACAAGGAAGGAACTCGCTTTTGCTTGCGCTCATCATCATGTAAAACCACAATAGGTCGTTGTACAACTTCTGTTTGCAACGGCTCAACAATCACAGGCAAAGAGGACACTATTGGCATTTGAACAGGTCGCACCGTCAATGGCGCAGTTTCTGTCTCCTTTACTTCCGCTACTTCTGCAAGTGGTGTCTGTTTAGTTGTTATTTCGGAATTCAGAACTTCGGCTTCATCACTTAAGGATATCACTGTTCCATCAGTCGGTCGCTGCTGAAACTCTATTGTACCCTCAGCCTCTTTTGGTTTGTTGTTCGTAAGCGTAATTTGTTTATCAATATGCGCAGGTGTGAAGTCCGTTTCAGTGGCTGGAGCACCTCTTTGCTTCAATTCTTCATTTGGTGTAGAAATATTTTCAGTTGTCACATTCGCTGCATCCTTGGTCAACGTCTCCTGCTCATGTGTAGCCACATTGTCGTCATGCATAGTTCCGGCATGACTTGTATTTTGACTTTCCTCTGCCGTACCAACAGTATTGGTTTGATCGGGTGTCTGATCTGCTCGCATGTAAAATACGCTAATGGCGCCTGCCAGCACCAGCACAGATGCTGCCATCCAGATTATCGGAATAAACCTCCTGGGCTTCGCATGAGGCATAGCCTCATCGAGCAGTCCTTTCATACTACTCCACCCTTCTTCCGGCGTCTTATTGTACTGAGGTAGATCTTTCATGATATTCATTTGTCAAAATAGCTCGTAATTTTTCTCTGGCATTGGACAGATGCCACTTCGATGTCCCTTCACTGATTTGCATCTTCTCCCCTATCTCAAGATGTGAAAATCCTTCTATCGCATAGAGTTTAAACACTTCCGCTGATCGATAGGGAATCCGGTCCAGCAACAAGATCAATTCTTCAAACTCCAGTTTGTCCGATTGCGTCGCCTCCGTGGCTTGTTTGCCCGCTTCTTCAATCTGAATAAACCGGATATAACTCTTTTCTTTTTTATAAAAATCAGCCAGTGTGTGATAAATCAATCTTCGTATCCAGCCTTCAAATGATCCTTCATGGCGAAACGTACTGATCTTTTGAAATACCTTTAGGAATCCGTCATTCATAATGAGCATTGCCTTGTCCTCATCCCGCGTATACTTCATACACATGGCCATCATCGTGTGGAAGTAGCGCTTGTACAACGCCTCCTGACACTTTCGGTCATTGCGAATACATCCTTGTATGAGTTCAGCTTCCGTCAAAATAATGGTTGGCTTATTAGATCATCAGTATGCCTTTATTTTCAATTCATCATCTCATTGATTGATCAGGGTAATTCGATCATTGATGTGCGTGACGAATACATTATAAACGTCAGGCATATTCGATGCATTTTGATCGAGCAACCAAAATCCTGACCGCGTTTCATCCCCTTCATAATAAACTTCGACATAGATTCCGCCCCAATCAGCTCCATCCGGTATGCCGATTACATTTTCCGGTTCGCTGTAAAGCTCCTCCGGGAAGAAATCGAATATATCCTTCACCGCTTCATATTGTTCATTCGAAAGCGGCACATAGATTCGGTCATGCGGTGCAAAAGCACCCGGATAGAAATCCGTTGTATCCTCAAACAACCTCTCATCCTCGATCTTGTAAATCTCCACACAGCCTTCCCCACCACACTCACCGTAAAAGTGTCCGAAAATAAAACGGTCAGGACCTTTCACAGATGCATCAGGCGCAACCTGATCACGATCACATCCATATAGGATAATCAGCATGCTGGCGAAGAAAATTGATAAAAAACGTTGACTCATATTTATTTAATATTAAAACAGGATACCGGTCCGCAATTCAAACCTTCGGTAGCTAATTTTATCTGTATAGGTGCCCTGTCCTTCCCATGGATTAAATTGGGTAGTATACGTTGCGTTTTGCAATTTATACTCGAGTCCCAGGTAGTAATTGACTGACTTTCCGCCAAAGCGAACACCGAACTCGGGACTAAAATGAAACCCTCCCTTTGCATCGATCTCGCCATTAGGTACATTTTTTAATGCAAATCCATAGCCAATTTTGAGTGCATAATACGGTGTGATTTTCTTCGGAAGAAGGAAGCCTCTTACCTCTGCGAAAACAGGCATTATATTTCTGTAGTGATCAAAGTCATGCGTCTCAATACCAAAACCAAGCCCAACACCCAGCAATCGGTTAAATCGATGGCCCATAGAATAATGGACACCCGCTCCTCCCCGCTCTGAGAAATTTAAAAACACAGAGAATGTATTATACAACCCATGCTCTCTGAAAGCATACGGCGTAGGGCCGCGCATTTTTCGGCTATACATGGCCGGGTCGATCATCGAAAAAGGAACACCCTGGCTAACTTTGGCAATTTCACTTTTGGGAATGATCAGCGTTGTTCCGGTGATCAGTTTGAATTCCATGCCTATGGCCAACTCCCATTTCAAAATGGTTCCGCTCAGCGTACTCCCATCCTTCAGCCACACATGATCTACAATCGGCGCTGTTTGCTGAGCAGTATCCTGCGTTTCCTGACTCACCGCAATACCGGAACAACAAAGCAAAACACATAGGGCCAGCAAACTTAGATTGACTTTCATCTCTCTCTGAATTTGTTTCATTAAAAAAAGCCTTGTGCCCGTATACCAGGCACAAGACTTGCACTCAACCATTATTGTCCAATAGAAATCACACTCAGTTGCCTGAGGTCAGTTCTGTCAGAAGCATCAAACTGATATAATCCATTGCGACCAATCACCATCACATGATCGCCCGGAGGCAAGACAATCACATCAAAAGCCTCAAAACCACTCTCATGCGCCAGGAGATTTGAACTTATTTTTTTAGGATCGTTGACATCAAATAACTTAAACCCAAAAGCCCCTTCGCACAGGTACAAGGTCTGATCGACGACTGACAATCCATGTGGATTACTCATCGGGTACGTCCGAATCAGGCTTGGCTGGGTCAGATCGGAAACATCCACCACATCCAGTTGGTTAACAAACCCAAGACATTCGGTACCATCGCGTAGGGTGACATATGCTGTATTGCCGGACACGACCACAGGGTCACAAGCTGTGGCATGTGCAAACGTAGACAGGTAGGAAGGCTGCTCCGGATTAGAAATGTCATAGATCAGCAGGCCGGAATTGGATCCGACAAACAAAGTTCCGCCCATTGGGAACAAGGTTTCAATACCCCATTGCATGGTCACTTCATTTTTCAAAATCGGCTGTGGCTGCTCTACATTAAACACCTTGACTTCAGCACCGTCAATCGTATACAGGTGATCATGTGCAGCCGTAAACCGTGCCATCGATCCTCCTGTGACAACACTGCTATTGACAGATGTTGATGATGGGTTCCATAAACCTGATCCATCCGCTTGAATGTTGGCAGAAAATAAAATCGCTCCTTCAAACCAGAAAGGATTGCCCCAGTTGATATCGCTACAGTCAATGGTGCGCGTAATATCCATAGGCTTATACTCCACGAGATAGCCTTCCTGATCTGTATAAGAATAAAAGTTCTGAAATACATCCTCTACCCGGTTGACTTCAAGTGGCGAGGTAGGATTGGTAATATCGATGGCTACGAGGTCGAGGTAACTGTCCACATACAATATATCATCATGAACAGCCATATCCAGGTTGCCCGGAATCTCCATAAATCCGCGGTTGACCGGACTTTCCGGATCCCGATTATCGATCACGTGTACACCTTCGTTTCGTTCATTGATGAGCAGGTACCCTTTGTAGTAGAAAATCTTTCCGGGCGCGGACAAGGATTGTGCACCCACATAAGAAATGGGAACACGCATCTCATCTATGCGCTTATATACGGGTTCATACGCCACATACTCTTCAGTACGTGTACACTTGTCTTGTTCACAGCCGGTGATGGCAATGGCTGCCAAAACAGCGACCAACAGCAGGGAATGATTCATGATAGATTTCATATGGCTTTATTTTTTCTCTTATAGACAGACCCCGCTAGTGCCGGGGTTGGGTAGGCAGATATAAATTTCTCAATAAAATTCGGGAACTGGCATGGCACAACCCCATATTTATCCTAAAACTCTCAGAAACAGGAAATGCTGCCTAGGGGGCCGGCTGGCTCACCAGTAAAGCCCATAATTTATCCTTTAGCACATCGAGTCCGTAGCCGGAAACGGAAGAGATAAAAACAGATTCAATATTGGGTGGTAAGGTAGGCTTGAGCAATTCCTCGACCTCCTGGTCAATCGTATCGCATTTAGTAATGGCGCAGAGTCGGGGTTTGTCCAGCAACTCCGGATTGTACATCTCGAGCTCACGATAGAGAATATCAAACTCCTTGCGGATGTCATCCGTATCGCATGGGATCATAAAGAGGAGAACCGCATTTCGCTCGATGTGACGCAAAAACCGGTGGCCTAACCCTTTACCCAAATGCGCGTCCTCAATAATCCCCGGGATGTCGGCAATGACAAATGACTTGTTGTCCCGATACGCCACAAAACCCAGATTTGGGACCAGTGTAGTAAAAGGATAAGAAGCAATTTTAGGTTTGGCCGCGGAGACTGAAGACAGTAAGGTGGACTTCCCTGCATTTGGGAATCCAACCAACCCCACATCCGCTAATATCTTGAGTTCGAATATCCGCCAACCCTCCTGAAAGGGTTCGCCGGGTTGAGCATAACGTGGGGTTTGATTCGTGGGGGATTTAAAGTGAAAATTTCCCAGGCCACCTCGCCCTCCGGGCATCACGACATATTCCTCCCCATCTTCGGTGATCTCGGCAATAATCTCATCGGTATCAGGATCTTTGACGACTGTCCCCAGCGGTACTTCGAGGTATTGATTTTTCCCGTCCGCTCCGGTGCACAGGTTACCGGAACCCGATTGGCCGTTTTCGGCCATGACATGCTTGCGATATTTCAGGTGAAGGAGTGTCCATAGCTGCGCATTGCCCACGCAAATGACGCTACCGCCTTTACCGCCATCGCCACCGTCCGGTCCGCCTTTCGCACTGATCTTATCGCGATGCAGATGAGCTGATCCTGCACCTCCGGCCCCGGATTTGCAATGGATCTTTACGTAGTCAACAAAGTTTTGTTCGGAAGACATCAGACATGAATACTACTGATGGTATCGCACAATTTTTGAAAAATATCATCAATTGATCCTGTACCCTGAATCTTATGCGCTTTCCCCTTTGCATCATAATACGCATAGATGGGTTCCGTCTGTGTCTGATATACCTGAAAGCGATTTCGGATGATGCTTTCATCACTGTCATCGGCTCGTCCTGAATCCTTACTGCGCAGCAGAATGCGATTTACTATTTCATCTTCCGGCACATCAAGCATGACCAGCGCATCGATTTGCTGATCGAGCATATCCAGCAAACTATCCAGTGCTTCCGCTTGCGGATGCGTACGTGGAAAACCGTCGAAAATAAATCCTTCTGCCTCTTTGTGCGCCATCATTTTTTTGCGCAACATACCAATGGTCACCTCATCCGGCACGAGTTCGCCTTTCGACATATACTCGCTGGCACGCACACCCAGCTCAGAACCTTCCGCAATTTCTGATCTGAAAAGATCTCCGGTGGAAATATGTACGAGATTAAACTTTCTCTCCAGTTTTTCGGCTTGCGTTCCTTTACCACTGCCGGGTGGGCCAAATATTATCAGGTTAATCATAGTTCGTGTCAATAATGTTCACAAGGTCGCAAAGATAGTAAACGCGGAGGAGTCGATGAGGTTTCCGAATGGGAGCTGTATTTCACATTGCCCAAATAAAAAAGGCAGAAGTCCGCGGAGATGCTTCCTTCTGCCTCTTAATATTTTGATGTTGCCCTTTAATTTCCTGAGGTAAACAATTTATACGATTCGATTTCCTGGCCTTCAACCTGTACTGCCAACATATACACGCCGGGTGGGAAATCCAGATCATTGATCGTATAGGCGACTGAATTTGGAATGAGTACCTCTTCACGCACCAGTCTTCCCGACATATCAAATATGCGGAATGAAGTTTCGGTATCCACGATACTACTGAAACTGATCGATATATGATCCGAGAATGGATTTGGAATAACGGTATTGACCAAATTCGGTTCGACATCTCTGCGCACAACGATCGTATCCGTATAAAACTCATAATAGTACCCGATATCCGGATTCTCATTGATCACTCTAAGTCTGTAATAAATCACATCGCGTAGACTCTGATCGACTCTTGTGTAGGGTGTCGCAAACGTACTCACCCCGTTCTTTGCAGGTTGATTAGCGACTTCCGTAAAACCAAACCCGGTATACGATCGCTCAATTAAAAACTCCTCGCATTGGTATTCAATGCCTGTCGTCCAGTTGATCGTCACCTCCTGGTCTCCGGTATAATCTGCATTGAAGACTGTGACCGTAGTTTTCAACTCTCCTTCATACTTCGTGATTTCAAAGTCATCAATAGCGAGTCCCTGTGCTTCAATTTCATTATCCGATTGGAAAACAAAACGGAAACTTACAGTAGGTTCGCCGGCGAGGAAACTCACATCGGAGATGTATTGATTCCATTCCAGTGAAGCATTTGTAAAATAGTCTTTCCCGATTGGGAAGGCGCCATCCGCCAGATTCTGGTTGGAATAATTGTACCAGTATGGGGGATTGTACGCGCCTAACTGCGCCCATGACGCCCCTCCATCCGTTGAGTATTCTATCTGGAATCCGTCGTTGCGATTTTGCACAGCATATTTACCCCAGAATTTAAATTCATACAGACCGGGATCTCTCAGGTCGTACATCGGAGTGTACAGTTCTGCGCGGGTATTATTTTCATAGAGTATCTCATCGATACCCAACACCCATGCTGTTGCTCCGCTATGGGTTCCGTCTTTCCCGGGTTTGGTAGAGACACCGCGCTCAAAAGGGGTACCTTCATACGAGAAGCCGGCAAAGTGTTCAGGATGAGATTCAAAGTCACCGGCATATTCTGTATCTCCCTTCTCATAAGGTGCAGGCAGATATGGCAGGACTGATATTTTTCGCGTATCGGTGACCGACCCGTTTATGGTCAGGGTCAGTGTATAGGTTCCCGGTTCAGCATACGAATGACTGACGACAGGATCATTGGACGTGGTGTTATCTCCCAGGTTCCACTCAAAACTTTGCGCATTGATAGATTGTGAGCCATCGATGAGGACCGTTTGGCCTTCGTAGGCGATAGGCTGTGCGATGATCACAGGCGCCGGTACAGAGAAGACTTCCGTCGTCATCAACCCACGACCGTAAGTAGCTCCCAGCACCACTTTATCGGAATCTCTTATCTGAAGCATGTCCACGCGGACAAATGGCATTCCATTGTCCGGATTGGTCGGCTCCCAATGGGTGTTGTCACCATCGATATCTTCAGTGGTCCAGACGCCAGCATCTGTCGCAATCATCGCGCGGTCATGGTTGGACGGATCAAAAATCGCCCATCTCACCGGGATGTCAGGAAGGTCACCATCGATATTGGTCCATTGCTCTCCATCATCATAGGTCACCCATACGTTGCGCACGCCATAATTAAACAGCGAGATCAGACCGTCGTTCGGATTGACTTTGTCAATATGTACACTGGACACACTGGCTGAAACTGGCAGATTAGCATAGAGACTACCGGATACTGACTTCCCTGTATGAGCATCGTCTACGCGCACCACCAATCCTGATTGTCCGCCAAAGTAAACTCTGTTTTCCACGTTTGGATCTGCTAATACCGCAGTCACGTTGACATTATAGCCGGTGATATCTACATCTTCATCCACCGCTGAGGTATTGATATTCCATCTGAAAAAATCAATATCATCGATTCCACTTTGGTTAATCTGACCATAGAGAATGTTCGCATCGTTGTCATAATCAGAGCGATTGATAAAAGCGCCGTTGACACTGGCACCAAATCCAAAACTAAACCCGCCATTCGTAGATAAAACGTAATTCCCGTTTTGAGAAGAAACGATCTGGATATTGGGTTCATTCTGATCAATAAAACAGAACACACCATCACCTCCTAAGGCAACGGATGATGGGGCTAACCCGGGTTCAGATATGATCAGTGAATTGTTGTCCTGCGTACCGCCCAGAAGATAGGGCGAACCAGCATCGGGATGAATGGCACCGGCATAAAACTGTGTGGTCACATATCCCTCACTTCGGTCAGAAGCAAACTGGCCTCCATTGCTGCTCAGCCAGATTCCACCATCATTTCCAAACAAAACACGGTTTCTGATCTCCGGATCAAAGGTGATATTATGATGGTCGACGTGCATACCTTGTGCGACGACATTCCAGTTAAATCCCTGATTGGTGGACATCGCCATATTGACACCCCCGGCCATCAGCTTGTTACAGTTGTACGGATCGACTGCGATATCGAGATCGTACCAGGCCTGACCATATCCCTGAAAGATAGAGGGCACTGAGCGTGCTGTCCAACTGTCACCTCCATCATTACTCACGTAGGTTTCGGAAGAAAACGACCCAACCGCTCCAATGGCAAAAATGACATCAGGGTCTGTTGGGCAAACGGCAAACTCAATACGGCTTACATTGTTCGGAAACCCTGGATTACCACGACCTATATTGGTCCATTCGCCTTCATTGCCT
>JAUHXV010000034.1 GCA_030426765.1 Bacteroidia bacterium
AGTTTTGCTTTGGTGTCACTATATGCTTTCATCCAGTCCCACATGCCTTGTTCAGCGAGCTTTAATTCACCCATTACATCATCGAGTCCGTGTGGGTACACGAGTTTACCTTCCGGTGTTTCACCGGCACCGTCCTTATAGCTTCTGAGCGTGGCCAGCATTTTTGTGATATCCTGCATTTTAGGCATCACTTCATCATGAATAGCCATCACCTGGGCTTCTATGGCTGCAAGATTGTCCGCAGGGATTTGATCAGTGGTCGTTGCATCCGAAGCCGTTTGTTTGCAAGCCAAAGTGGTGACCAAGAAGAGCGCGAAAAAGAGCAGTTGTTTCATATCGAAAAATTTAAGGTGTAATTCCGGCGCAAAGATAACAGGAAGCACTACAAAGTGAAATCCACTTACCTTTGATATACGCTATTATGGAAAACACGATCGTCTGGTTTCGACAGGACCTGCGGCTGGAAGACAATGAGGCCCTTATTGAGGCGACTCGAAATGCAGATCAGACACTGATGTTGTATGTGTTTGATGAGCGATCTACGCGCATTGGTCCTCCGCGATTGCATTTTTTAACAGAGAGTGTCCTTGCCCTCCGAAAGCAACTTCGTGCTTTGGGTACAGAACTCATCGTGCGTGCAGGCAAGCCCGAAGAAGTAATCTATGCACTGGCTGTCGAGACGAAAAGCCGTTGGGTGTACTGTAATCGTGAGCGGACCCATGACGAGGTCTACGTTCAGGATCGTGTCGAGCAAAAGCTTTGGACCATCGGCAGGGAACTGAGATACTCCAGAGGAAAAATGCTGTATCATACCGCAGACCTCCCCTTTCCCGTCACGCATTGTCCGGATACCTTCGCACATTTTAAAAAAGAAGTAGAGCATGTAGTCCCCGTGCGCGAACCATTACCGGTTCCCGATAGTATCCCGCCATCGCCACCAGATATTGATCCGGGAGAAATTCCGGAACTAAGTCACCTGACCTTCTCTGCTACAAGGAAAAGAATTACCTGTTTTGAAGGAGGAGAAGCTGCCGGACATAAGGCATTGACAGGGGATGCATTGCTTTGCGAAAAAGCACCTATGATGGAGGAAGGGAGGATCCTAAGCCCCTGGATTTCGATGGGGTGTCTGTCACCAAAGCGGGTTTACCATTCGTTCGATACAGATTCAGAGTCGGGCATCCGCATTCACCAAAACCTCATTATGCGCGATTTCCTCCGACTGATGGGGAAAAAGTACGGAGACCGAATTTTTTACAGAGCCGGAATCTCTGGAAGGCCACTGGAAATCAAAAAAGATATGCAGGCATTTGAAAGCTGGAAAAATGGAACTACACCTGTTCCGCTGCTGAATGCGGCGATGCATCAGCTCAACGGCACGGGCTGGATCCCAGATGTGTTGCGAAAAATACTAGCGGGATATCTGATCAAGGTGCTCCAATTGGATTGGCGTCTCGGAGCATCTCATTTCGAGTACGCTTTAGTGGACTACGATCCTTGCAGCAACTGGGTGTCGTGGATGAATCACGCCGGAGTAGGACCTGACTCGAGAGAAGACAGAACACTTCATTATGATCAGCTGTGGAAAAAAATTGATCCGGAAGAGACATATACCCAATTCTGGTTGGCACAGATCCAGTCGGTGTAGAGACCCATCATGCCTGTGAGGTCAATATCCCATCTTTCATCTCATAGACCTGATCGCTGAGCGAGGCGAGTTCTTTATTGTGGGTGACGATGATCAGGCTCTTTCCCATTTCTGTGGTAATCTGTCGCAAAAGCTGGTGCACTTGAACAGAAGTTTCCGTGTCCAGGTTTCCAGAGGGTTCATCAGCCATGATGATGTCGGGTTCGTTCATTAAGGCACGCCCGATCGCGACGCGCTGTTGCTCTCCGCCGGAGAGCTGCCCGGGCTTATGTGTACTGCGATTGTCCAGCTTGAGGTAGCCAAGCAATTCCTCTGCGCGTGCAAAGGCTTCACGCTTGCTTTTCCCCAGAATGAGCGCCGGCATAGCGACATTTTCAAGAGCGGTAAATTCCGGGAGCAGATGGTGAAATTGAAACACAAATCCAAGATGACGGCTGCGCAGCGCAGAGAGCGCTTTTCCGGATAAGCCGGAGACGTGCGTATTGCAAACCCTGACAGAACCGGAATCAGGCGTGTCCAATGTACCTAATATATGCAGCAATGTGCTTTTTCCTGAGCCTGATTTGCCCACGATAGCGACCATTTTCCCCTTTTCCACGCGCAGGCTGATGCCTTTCAGTACCTCCAGTGCCCCAAATCGCCTGAACAGTGATTCCGCTTCAATGACCCATTCCGATGAATTATGTTCGCTCATGTGGGCTCAAAATTGCAAAATATGTCTCACTCCGGCCACAAAGGCACTCAACTGATCAAATCCTGCCCGTTTTATCCATCTCCTCCCGAAAATGTCTATTTTTGTTCCCCCCTCCTTAATCTGAAGTATGAAGATTCTCTTTCTCTGCAAAAAATTTCCATATCCGCTCAAAGACGGGGAGTCCATCGCGGTGAGCAATCTCTGCAAAGAATTGCACGCGATGGGTTGCGAACTCATACTACTAAGTATGAACACACGCAAGCATTACAGCGACCCCGAAGCCCTGCCGGAGGATTATAATTATTTTTCAGAAATCCATACGGTCGATATTGACAACTCAATCAGGCCCTGGGAAGCACTCACCAGCCTGCTTTCCGGTGAATCCTACCATATCCGACGCTTTCGATCAGATGCGTTTCAAGCCAAGTTGGTGGACATCCTGTCAAACCATACGTTTGATATCGTCCAATTAGAGACACTCTACCTGGCCCCTTATGTGGAGACCATCAGAGAGCACTCCGATGCGAAAGTCGTGATGCGAGCGCATAATGTCGAACACGAAATCTGGGAGCGCATCACCCGTAATACCGGATCTAATCTTAGAAAACTTTATCTGTCTTTTCTCACCCGCCAGCTGCGGCAATATGAATTGGATCAGTTTCCAGCATATGATTATCTGATCACGCTCACCGAACGAGATCTGAAGCAGTTTGTTTCCAAAGGCTACCTCAACGGGGCGTCGGCGGCACCCATTGGATTTGATATGGAGACGTACCCGTATAAGCGGCCTGCTTTCGGAAAAGACATGTCACTCTGTTTTATTGGGTCGCTTGACTGGATGCCTAACATAGAAGGCTTACATTGGTTTCTCAAAAACTGCTGGCCTCAGGTGCATCAACGGTGGCCGGGCATCACCTTTCATATTGCCGGAAGAAATACGCCTGAGACACTCCTTAAGCTTGATATGCCGGGTGTGGTAGTCCATGGAGAAGTTCCGGATGCCACTGCATTTATCAACCAGCACAGTGTGATGGTGGTGCCATTATTTTCCGGAAGTGGTATGCGTGTCAAAATCGTGGAAGGCATGATGATGGGGAAGGTCATTATCACCACTCCGGTAGGCCGGGAAGGAATTAAAGGAAAAAATAAACAACATCTGCTCGTCGCCGAAGATGCCGCAAAGTTTGTGGATTCCATTGCTTTCTGCATGGAGCAGCCTGAAAACGCACTGTCCATTGGCATTGCCGGACAGGAAACGGCAGTGGCGCAATTCGACAGCACCGAAGCAGCAAAAAAGATCATGGACATATACATGTCGCTGTTGGGAGATGATCATCACGCAGTTTCCGAACTATCACCTCCTGCACTGACACCTTAAAATTTAATTTTCCCTCTTGCAAATCGTATTTGTCACACCGCGTTTCCCTTATCCCGTCGAGAAGGGCGACAAGCTCAGAGCATTTCACCAGATCAGGACGCTGAGCCAACACTGTGACGTACACCTTGTCGCCTTATCCCATCATAAAGTGACGCCTGATGACCTTACGGCTATGAAGCCGTTTTGCAAAACCATCAAAGTATTTTACGTCAGAAAATGGCTTCTGCCCTTGCAGATGTTTTTAGGATGGATGGAAGGACTCCCGCTCCAGGTAAGTTATTTTTTTGATCGCACGATCAAACGAAGTGTGCAGCACTACATCATCCATCTTGAACCCGATCATGTAATCTGTCAGTTGATCCGCGCAGCCCCCTATGTGCGTGCATTGCCTTTCGCAAAAACACTCGACTACATGGATGTTTTTTCTGTCGGAATGGTTCAAATGGCAGAAAAGTATCCGTTATTCAGTTTTTTGTTTCGCAGCGAAGCAAAGCGGCTGGCGGCATATGAACGAACGGTGTATAAAGACTTTGACAAACACACCATTATTTCCCTGCAGGACAGGGATCGACTGAAACTGGCTGCCCATGATCAGGTGCTCGTGGTGCCAAATGGTGTTGACGAGCGATTTATCCCGCCGCACAACAAAAACACGCCCTCATTTGATATCGTTTTTGTAGGTAATTTGGGCTATGGCCCCAATCAGGATGCAGCGCGCTATTTGGTTCGACAGCTCATGCCGTCACTCCAGCGGAGAGGTTTGCAGCCGACTTTATTGCTCGCCGGCGCCCGGCCGGGCCGAGGAGTCAAAAAGCTGGCCAGTCGCGATGGAGTAGAGATCCGCGGGTGGGTAGATGATATCCGCGATGCTTATGCGGATGGACGTATCTTTGTGGCTCCGATGTTTACCGGGCTTGGGCTGCAAAACAAGATCCTGGAGGCGATGGCGATGGGTCTGCCTTGCGTGACGACTTCGATGGTAAACAACGCAGTAGGGGCAGCGGCAGGAAAAGAAATACTGGTAGCAGATACCCTCGAAGGGCTAGCCGAACATGTGCAGAACCTTATGGGCAATGAACAGTTATATAGTGAGATAGCGTCAGCCGGACGTGCATTTATTCTGGCCCATTACCAATGGGAAGACCACGTACAAAAGCTCCTGACGTTTATCGGATCACAAAATATGTACGCGAAAAAATGATGCAAACAGAAACAGAAGTGTTAGATATGACTACGAAGCTCAATACCATTGAATCTGCCATTGAGGATATACGTCAGGGCAAAGTAGTGATCGTGGTCGATGATGAAGATCGTGAAAATGAAGGGGACTTTATCTGCGCCGCGGAATGTGTGACGCCGGAGATTATCAACTTTATGGCCACGCATGGCCGTGGACTGATATGCGCTCCACTGGATGAGACAAGAGTCGATGAACTCAATCTTCAGATGATGGTCAATGAGAATACCGCATTGCATGAAACGGCTTTTACGGTTTCCATTGACCTGATCGGACACGGGTGTACGACTGGAATTTCAGCCCAGGATCGTTCGACAGGTATCCGAGCATTGGTAGACCCGGAAATTCGTGCGGAGGATTACGCGCGTCCCGGACATATCTTTCCGCTGAAAGCAAAAACAGGGGGCGTATTAAGACGAAGCGGACATACTGAAGCCGCTATTGACCTGGCTCGATTGGCTGGCTACTATCCGGCCGGTGTCCTGGTTGAAATTCTGAATCAGGATGGTACCATGGCGCGTCTACCTCAACTCCTCGAAATCGCCCGCCATCACGATCTTAAAATCATTTCGATCCAGGATCTCATCGCCTATCGAATGGAGCGTGAGCGAATTGTTGAGCGCATGCCTTCGTATACGATTGATTCCCGATTTGGAGAATGGGAGGTAGTACCGTTCAGACAAAGGATCAGTGAGGATGTACACCTGGCACTCGTAAAAGGCAATCCGGCGACAAGTCCTGCCTCTCTGGTGCGTGTCCACAGTATGTCGCGAACCGGTGACTTGCTGGGATTGATTTTCGGAAATACAGGAGCAGAACTGGAACATGCATTGCAATTAATCGCGGATGACAACAACGGTGTTTTTCTTCTGATGCGCCATCGCGAGCAATCCGATAATGTCCTCGAAGTATTGAATGACTTATCCGGAAAAACCAAAAACAAGTCAACCGGCGAACAACGCGATATTGGTGTGGGAGCTCAGATACTGAGAGACCTCGGGGTGACGAAGATGAAGCTGATGTCCAATCACCACGTAGAGCGTGTTGGATTGATTGGATTCGGTCTTGAGATCGTGGAAAATGTAAAGTTGTAACCTACGCGTACCGCTTAAAAAGTAGGACACATCGCGTCGATGTTGTCGTAGAAGCCTGTATAGCTGATAGAGAGTTCAAAAGCGCCTCTTCCCGAAGCCAGATTACTCAGGTTAGAGAGTGTCACATCGTGACTCAATCCAATCAAAAGCCCTTCCATTTCATACGCAACCATACCATAGAGAGCTGTCGGTTTGATGGCAGAATCATGTGATTGGTTCAGTCGGATTCCAGCTCCAAGATGCAAGGCTTTGGTGTCATAATTGGTGATGTCAAATTTGACCACTGCGGCAGCTGCAAACATCTGGTAGGGCCCTTCTTTTTGCCAGAGGAATCTGGGAAGAAATGACACATACTGATCAGAAGCCAGCTCCATAGAAAAGAAAGTAGTATACTTCTGATACATGTTGATGTCAGGAATCAACGGATCCGGTTCGATGGTATGGGCATAAAAGGAAATCGACGGTCCGGTCAGGTGATCCACCGCTACGCCAAAAGCGAGATTGGAATATTTATTCAAAGAAGTTCGGTAGGTGACCCCAACACCAATATCCATCACGGCAAAATTATTGGCCGGAAGGATCTCAGAAGTGCTTAATGAATACTGATCAAGTCCGTCAAACTGATCGTTGAAATAGATGTTTTCGTAGTTCATATTTCGCTGAGCTACGCCCAGGCTGAATCCGGCAGACAGATACTTTCTTTTATGTTCGTTGAGCGCTTTATGATACGCGCCAAACAGCGAAAGAATATTCTGGTTAACATTGTAAATGGCGGTTCGATCAGCGATCAGTGAAAATCCACCACCAAAAAAATCTCCATTTTGTTCGTTGGGCACAATCTTCACATCTCCGTAAGCACCAAAGGTTGTGTAGGGACTTTCAATAAATTGTTTCCATTGGTCACGATATGCTATGGTCACGCGATAGCGACCATCGATCGCTCCGGCAAAAGCAGGATTAATGTCCAGGGGGTGCGCAAAAGCCTGCGTAAACAACTTGTCCTGTCCCTGCCCATTTGTCGTGGCAAACAGAAATGCCACCAGGATCCATGTAAATCGTGAAATGTGCCTCATAGTTAAATCATTTGCAGGATGTCATACTTGGTCAGTATGTGCACTTTTCCTGCCTGATCTTTAGCCATTACAGCAGGTACTTTTTTAGTAAAAAACTTATTCAATTGGCTTACGGCAAGGTCTGCTTCTACAACCGGTAATGCCTCTCCCATGATATCAGCCACTGTCTTGTCATCATTTGTCTGCGGATTCTCCAGCAGGTAGTTGAGGACAGCATTTTCGGTCAGCGAGCCAATGATATCATCCTCATTCATAACGGGCATTTGTGAAATATCGTATTCCTTCATCAGGGATAATGCCTGTCTGACGGTGTCTGTACCGGATACGGTGATCAGTTTGCGATCCGCCTGTGCTTTGAGCAGATCTTTGACCAATAATTCCTTTCGAATAAAACCTCGCTCACGCATCCAGTCGTCATTGTAGATTTTGCCTACATAACGGCTCCCGTGATCATGGAAAATAATGACGACCACATCCTTTTCAGTCAGGCGGTCTTTGAGTTGCAACAAACCTGCCAGTGCGCTACCCGCTGAATATCCGAGCAAGAGTCCTTCATCTCGCGCCAGATCCCGCGCGGCAAGTGCGCCATCCGCATCTGAAACTTTTTCGAAATGATCTATGAGCGAGAAATCCACATTGGCGGGAAGTATGTCTTCCCCAATACCTTCCGTAATGTATGGGTAGATTTCCTTTTCGTCAAACACACCGGTCTCATGGAATTTTTTGAATACACTCCCATAAGTATCGATGCCCCAGATCTGAATATTCGGATTCTTTTCCTTTAAAAATTTGGCTGTGCCGGAAACCGTTCCGCCGGTACCGACGCCAACGACCAGGTGCGTGATCTTACCTTCGGTTTGATCCCATATTTCCGGACCGGTGCTTAGGTAATGCGCTTTTCGGTTAGACAAATTATCATACTGATTTGACCAGTATGAGTTAGGTATTTGTTGACTTAACCGTTCGGCAACGGAATAATACGATCTGGGATCCGTAGGCTCTACATTGGTTGGGCAAACGATTACTTCTGCGCCAAGCGCTTTAAGCATATCGAGCTTCTCCTTACTTTGTTTGTCACTTGTGGTGAAGATGCATTTGTATCCCCTTACGGCTGCCACAAGGGCGATGCCCATTCCGGTATTGCCGGAAGTACATTCGATGATAGTGCCTCCGGGTTTCAGCAGGCCTTCGGCTTCCGCATCATCAATCATCTGCACCGCCATTCGATCTTTAATGGAGTGGCCTGGATTAAATGTCTCTACTTTTCCCAAAACGGTCGCTTTTACATCCCGAACCACTTTGTTGAGCCGGATCAAAGGTGTATTGCCTATCGTTTCAAGTACGTTATTCCTTATTTTCATCGGGCGCAAAGATGCGAAAATTAGGTTTTACTCGACAAACCGCCAGCTGGCAAAGAATTGCTGATCCAGAACCCCCAACGCACGGGCCACGGAAGGGGAAACGACAATGGCAACATGAGGGGGGTAGATACCCGGTGTAAGGTTGCCCGCTACCTTGGCAGTCAGTGTTCTGTGTAACATCGGGTTCGTGATTTCCATAAACGATCCGACATCCGCTGTAGGGTGGAGGACATAGTAGTTGGACTGATTCACACCTGGTTTCCATACGGCCAGTCCCTTTTCCTCGCGAATGGTTCTGCCTTCTGCTTCATACTGACGTTCAAAATCCGTAATTTGAAACAATTGCAACGAATCGTTGGGTTGCCCGATTGACTCAATCGTGTCCGGTTGGATATATTGACTGGGGTTGTACCAGCCTAAATGCAGGACCTGGCCGATGGAGAGCCCTTCTTCCACTCTGGGGTTGAGGCCCATCAGGACTTCCGGGGGGACGCCGAGATACACTTTAGAAATGCGGTACAAGGTCTCTCGAGGCTGGACACGGTAAAAAATCGGAATACTGTCTTCACCGGAGACGGGAGGGGCAAAAGAAATATAGTTGGGATTGACCGGGATCTGAATCGGGTATCCGAGCGGGATAAAGCTTGGATCCAGGTCCGGGTTAGCTGTATATAAGGTGTCGAGACTGACATTATAGCGGCTTTTGAGCGTATAAAATGTCATTCCCGGTTCAATGACCTCAATAATCACCAGCCCAATGGGGTCTATATAATGCACAAATTTCTGTGTCTTTTCGTCTGGAGAAACAGGCTGAGCCTGCAGGGAAAAGGCGGTCAGATATAATAAAAGGGTGAGTCCGATCAGGCGCATAACGGCAGTTTATTCATACACAAATGTATTACATATTAAACAAATTTGTAATATTTAATAAAAATTGTTGATTTTTGCACTGGAACAAGACAATAACTATGAACGCATATTGTACCATGGGGATTATTCCGGCGCGTTACGCTTCGCAGCGATTACCCGGAAAACCACTGATTATGATCAATGGGAAAAGCCTTATTCAGCGGGTCTGCGAACGTGTCGAGCAGGCAGAAAAACTGGATCATTTTTGTGTGGCTACAGATGATATTCTGATCTATAATCACGTGAAGAAGCTGGGGTACGATGTAGTCATGACACGTTATGATCAGCCTTCCGGAACCTTTCGTTGCGCAGAGGTGCTCGGACAGTTTCCCATGGTCACTCATGTCGTCAATATTCAGGGTGATGAACCGCTGATCGATCCAAAACTGATTGATCAAATGGCGTCCTTCATCATCGGAAAGACCGGAATGAAAATCGCCACACTCATGCATCAAATTGAGGATCCCAAGGATCTGGTGAATCCGAATGTGGTCAAGGTGACCGTCAATACAAAAGGGGAAGCCATGTACTTCAGCCGTCAGGCGATTCCTTTTGTCAGAGACTTTCCCGTAGATACCTGGCTCGAGCATGGTGAGTTTTACAAGCACATTGGTATGTATGCCTATACAGCGTCTGCCCTAAAGGAAATAGAAAATTTTGCTATTCATCCATATGAATCAATGGAGCGTCTGGAACAACTTACGTGGTTGTCTAATGGCATGCCGATCTTCTGTATGCAGACAGATTCTCATTCAAGAGGTATTGATACGGAAGAAGATCTGAAAGTGGTGGCTGAGATCATCATGCGTGCAGAAAAACAAGCCCAGCGTAGCTGACTCAGTTAAAGTCACTCCATAGATTACTGTCCCAGAAAAGATCCGTCAAAGGCCAGTGGGAGCAGATCTGATATATCGTTGATCTCAATGACCTGTCCACCGGTGGCGAGCGTCAGTAACAATCGCATGGGTGTTTGCTGATGACTGCGGTATTCATTCAGCATTTGTCGACAGGCTCCACAAGGGCTGGCGGGCGTCTTTTGATTTTTATTATCCACGACGATCGCCACTGTATCAACCGGGACTCTTCCTGCCGAATGTATCATCGCGTACAAGGCCACCCGCTCTGCACACTGCCCAATAGGAAACGCACCATTTTCCTGATTCGCCCCTGTGATGACATGAGCGTCACTGGTTCGAATCGCTACGCCAACCTTAAAATTTGAATAGGGCGCGTAAGCCCGTTGACTGGCCATCACAGCTTCATTGATCAGGGATTGGTCTGCCGGGGCAAGCATACGCTTGTCTTTGTGGATTGTGTAGGTGAACTTATACTGATGTGCATCCATGAACAATCAAGATAGCAACTAATCTGAAAATCGTTTGCAAACCCCTTGTAAGTGAATATTCCTGCATCCCCAATCAGATGTCCATCCCATAACGCTAAATTCTTCTGCTGTGACATCAGTTTTTCCACACCGATCTACCTAAAAGGTGCTTTGCCTGCATGCGTGTGGGGTGAAATTCCAAATGATTTATCATCTTTCGTCGGTTAAATGCAACTGGAATCTACTATTCGTCGTCTGGCAGGGGATCGCGTCAGGATCGCTCAGCTTTTTATGCTTTGTCGGCAACTTGGCGTGATTCTCGCTTCTATTGTGATCGCACGTTCGCTTTCCATAGACGAAGTGGGTATTCTGGAAATGCTGATGTTGTGCGGATACCTGATGACCTTTTTCTGGTCTGAGGCGATCCTTAAAGGGTATCTGGCCAACCCGAAAGGAGTTGCATCGTTTGGGGGAGATACTTCCTTTCTTGGATTTGTCATTGTCTCTTCCTTTCTCGCGATGATTTTGTTTGTGGTGGGCGAACGGATTTTTGTTCCGCTTTTCGTGGGTCGGGATGACTTGCCGGGGTTGTATCTGTTTGCCATCTATCAGGCGATGATCATCCCCGTGTGGATGGCGCCGTTTACCGATGTGCTCAAAAAGCCACATGCGCTGCTGGTGTGCATATATGTTTTGCTGGGGCCTGCATTTGCCTGTTGGGTAGGGTACCATCAAATGGCCGAACTCAATGGGATTTTGATCGGATTGGTGAGTTATGCGTTGGTTGGGTTGGGGTGGATCATGTGGCCTACAGGTTTTTCTATTTCGTTTAACATGAAGCGTGCGATTCGTGTGCTTTGGCCTGTGACGTGGCCTCTTATGTTGTACGCGATTTCAAGTGGCCTTGCCAGGAGTTTTGACCTTTGGCTGGTCGCTCGTGAATTTAGTGAATCCACCTTTGCTTTTTTTCGATATGGTGCTCGTGAATTTCCTGTGGTTGTAGCCCTCGCCGCAGGATTAAGCACAATCATGATTCCCCGATTAAAATCGTTGGACGCACTTCCGGAACTCAAACAGCGTACCACCCGATTGATGCACATCGCCTATCCATTAGTTGCTTTGGTAATGCTTTGTAGCCCCGTAGTTTTCGAATGGGTATTTGGAGCAGACTATAGATCCAGTGCGATCATATTTAATGTGTATCTGTTGCTCTCGCTGACTCAGCTCATTTTCCCGCAATCGCTTTTGATCGCCCGGGAAGAAACTAAGCTGCTATGGTATGTGTCTGTTGCAGAACTCATCATCAATATCATAGCGAGTCTGGTGTTATTGCACTTCTTTGGCTTGATAGGAATTGCCTTCGGTACGCTGATAGCTTTTGTATCTGAAAAAGTGATTCTGCTTGTCATGGTTAACAGACGTTTTGGTGTGCGACCGATCCAATTGATTCATCCGCTGATCTGGACTGCTTATGCGGTGCTGATTGTGCTGGCCTTTATTACTGCACAATGGATATTCGAAGTTTAAGTGATATCCGTCACTGGATTGAAAAAGAGGGAATCGCGGAAGACCGTGAAGCCTATAGCCTTGCGCGTTGGGTGTCTGAAGATATCCTCCACCTGAAATCGGGTGAACAGGTGCAGCATCATCATGTCGATAAGATCATTGAGGTCATACACCGTTTGAAACGTGGTGAGCCGATTCAATATATAGCCGGTCATGCCTGGTTTTATGGGTATAAATTTCTTGTAAGTCCGGATGTACTGATTCCGCGTCCGGAAACGGAAGAACTAACGGCCTGGCTTATCGAGGAAATAAAAAACTCCGGACGTCCCCAGTGTCGGGTGCTGGATATAGGCACCGGTAGCGGATGCATCGCACTGACGATCAAAAAAAAGTTAGGTCATCAGGTAGCGGTGACCGGGATAGATATTTCGGAAAAGGCCCTTCGGATTGCCGATAAAAATAGCGCCGGACTTGGTGCTGAAGCATCGTTTATTCAAATGGACTTTCTTACTGATACTTCGGGCCTGGAGCCGTTTGACTATATCATCAGCAATCCGCCGTATGTAAGCAGGAGTGATATTCCAGAGTCCATGCAGGAGGCATTGCGCTACGAACCCAAAGGTGCTTTATATCCGGAAGGAGAAGATGTGGATATCTTTTACATGACAATAGCCCATCGAGGCAGGGAACTGCTCTCGGCAGGTGGGGCTGTGTATGTAGAATTGAATCAATTCAGGGCCGTTGAAATCGAAAAGTTGTTTGCCGATACAGGGTGGAGGCAGATCGAAGTCCAAAATGACATGCAGGGCGTCCCCAGAATGCTCCGAGCCATTGTTTCCTGATCTGAGCCTCAGGCAGCGGTTTGAGGTGCTTTCGTATCACTTAAATGTTGGTGCTCTTATGGTGCTCTGTCATACAGGGAAAAGGACAATACCGAGGCGAATGGCTGATCAGGCCACAAAGAGGACTTCCCAATCGAAATAAGCGGATTTTTTAGTCACAAGACTCAGGTTATTAATCTGTTATACATAGAAAAATAAAATTTTTGTAAATTTTTTCAGCGTATAATATCCTGCGGATTAGCAATTTAACAATATATAATTTGTATCTTGCGCGTGACTTTAAAAAACCATTTGGGCAAATATTTTTTATAGGGCAAGTAATTATACATTTCTAACATGCGAACAAGACTTTTTTTGCTATGCTTTTGTGTAGGATCATACCTATTCAGTGTAGCGCAACCCTCTAACAATCCCTGTGGTATGGCCACGCCTATCGCCGATCTGGATGGTACCTGTATAACAT
The DNA here is from genome assembly GCA_030426765.1 of Bacteroidia bacterium. Lineage (GTDB taxonomy): Bacteria > Bacteroidota > Bacteroidia > Chitinophagales > Saprospiraceae > Opimibacter. The sequence goes on from JAUHXV010000034.1 coordinate 13,530, forward strand.
CTGAAGATATGATGTTGGCCACGGAAGACATTGGACCGGGATCGTGTACGGTCGGTAACAATGAAAACGTTTGGTTTAGCTTCGTGGCGCAAGGGGTGAGTGCAGAGATTACCGTTACAGATCTTATCGGGACTCCGGAAATCACCTTGGTTGAATTTCCTAACACCCCATGTAGTGGTGCGGATGCTCAGGAGATAGATTGTGCGACAGGCACTGAACTTATTACAGACAATACGCTGACCATCGGCAATACCTATTATGTCATGGTTGCGTTTTCCAATAATGCAGACGGCTTCTTTGATATCTGTATTGACAATCCCGAACCGGCACCCAATGATGCCTGTATCACCGCAACACCACTGACGATTCTGGATGATGCATGTTATAATTCAAACAATGATTTTCCATCAACTGACGTCCTGATACCCGGATGCTTTATGGGATCCACGTATAACGTCTGGTTTTCTTTTGTTGCCGAAGGAGTAAGCCTTGATGTACATATACCTACCGGTGGTCCGGGTGTATCACAAGTAGCTGTTATTGATTTTGCTACTAACTGTGTAGCAGCCGGCGCGACAACCTTGGGATGTGCGACAGGGACGAATCACATTGTGCTTGATAATGTGCTGACCATCGGTGATCTCTATTATATCGTTGTTGGTTTCCAGAATTCCGATTTTGACGGAAATGGAATCGGTGATTTTGAATTGTGTGTAGATAATCCAGTTCCGGCCGTGAATGATGATTGTGATGATGCTATTGTTATTCCACCCAGTGTGCTGAGTGACCCTGACAACTGCTATACAGAAATAAACGGTGAGGATCTTAACAATGACTGGCCTTCGACCGATGTAGGTTTGTTTGGTTGTTGGGATCCTGATTTTAGCACCAATGTTTGGTTCTCCTTCGTAGCCCAGGGGCCGGATATCCAGATTACGATTGATCCTTCCTTTCCGGAAGATGCGCAACTTGCACTTGTTGAATTTACCGGTGGGCCATGTGAAATTGCCGGAGCAGTGCTGATTCGATGTGTGACAGGCAATTACCTCGAACATAATGATGAGTTGGTCATCGGCAATACCTATTATATTGCCGTAGGATTTGATGATGATGCTGTAGGAGATTACTGCATGAATGTTTTTAATCCTGTCCCACCGCCAAATGATCTTCCCTGCGATGCGATTGCTTTGCCCACAGATGGAAGTTGTGAAGATGGTACAACTATCTATGCCAGTTCAGAAAACTACTTCGTCCCTGGCTCCTGTCAGTCAAACGTGGAGAGTACTGTCTGGTATACGCTAGGGCTGGATGATCCGGACAATGTTGGTTTTGAACTAGACTTCAGTTTTATTAATGCCCCGAATGGCGCAACTGTCAATATCATCCTGTGGGAAGTACCGGATTGTAATCAGCCGGGCACCATCGAGTTTTTTCACTGCGGTGCACCGCCATCTGATATCCTCGAATGGGGGCCGATAGATGAAAACACAACGTATTATTTATCCGTTTCTACTTCTACTGCCAATGAAGCTGATTTCTCATTATGTGTGGATGAAGTACCGCCTTGTTTTGAAAATGATATTTGCGAAGAAGCCGAATTGATACCGGATGTGATCTCGGATATGGCTTTTGTGTGTGTAGAAGGATGTAACCTATTCGCAGACCCTGAAATTTTTAACAACACCTGCGAGATCGGCACATTTCCAACTGTTTGGTTTCAGGTGCAGACTGATGGTGCGGCTACGCTGATGAATATTCAGGTGACCAGTGAAGATTTTGACGCGCCGACCATTTCACTTTTCTGGCAAACCACGGACTGCGATGCTTTGACACCAGTGCCATTGACTACAAGTAACCTGCCTTGTGTGGTAGGTTCGAATGGGGAAGCCGAAGCCTTTGGTTCTGACGTGGGTGCGAGCTCGATCTACTATATCGCGGTGAGTTCCCTGAATAACGTAGGAGGGGATTTTGAGATTTGTGTCAATACGATTTCATCTGCTTCCAATTGTGTCACATCTCGTGATATTGAAATCACCGGGCGTTCGGCCAACGGTCCTTTGGAAGGGCCATTCTTCCCTGGTGAAACGGTCAGTGTATGTATGAACGTTGATTCGTATACGGCTGCAAACAACGGATGTCAGTGGTTTCAGGGGTTAATTCCGGTCTTTGGTAACGGATGGGATCCCAGTTCATTTGATCCTGATGGCCAGCCTCTCAATGCAACTGTCAATGGAAATCCGATTCCTCAGGCCAACAATGGTTTGTATGGCGTTTCTCAGTGGGATTGGTTTACAGATGTAGATTATCACCACGATCACGTATTCTATCAGTTAGGTGACTTCGATGGAAACGGATCGCTCGATATGTGTAATATTCTTTATGATCCCGACTGTCCGAATACCGGAGGTCTGATGGGCGGATGTTGTAATCCGTGCTGGGGGTCACCTTTGGGGACCATACTCCCGGGAGGATGGTTTGCTTATGGAATCAATGGATCCTGTCCGGATCCCGGTCCGCCGATTCGTGTTGACTGGGGGGATGGTAACTCCTGCGGAGGAGGAATGGGTCCCTGGGCATTCTGCTTCGATCTGAACGTCCGGGAATACCCGGACTGCCTCGAAGACGCATCCACGATGACCTTAAGCCTTGGATTTTTTACAACGGCCGATGGGGAAACGGGGGCCTGGACGGGTAGTGCCTCAGTCTGTGCACTGGATCAGCCTGCTTTCGTCACCCTGCCGATGTGTTGTTCGGAGCTTATGGAGGGCTTTGATATGCTTGACCCGATTTGTAGCGGACAGCAAATGGTCTATGTGATCGACGAACCCGATGTTGACTATTGGGAGTGGACTGTCGATGCAGGAGGAGTCACCGGTGCGACAGAAGGCTCCGGAGGGCCGGGAACAACCATTATTAATACATTGACAAATAATGGTTCCGATCCTGAAATAGTAACCTATACTTTCCTTGGTTTCGCAGGAGGTGCTTGTCCGGTTTTCCAGAAAGAAGTAACGATAGAAGTATTCCCAAGAATCATGGTTACTCTCGAACCAATGGTCATGTGCGCTACGCCACTGGAACCTTATGAAATAATCCCGGAGGTAACCGGAGGATCAGGTAACTATGAATTTTTATGGTCACCTGGCGGTGAAACCACACCAAGTATTATGGTGTCAAATCCAGTAAATGGTACTTTATACAGAGTTACTGTAAATGATGAAGTAGGCTGTTTCGGAACGGCCAGTATGGCGATTTCCGTATACACCACATTCCCGGTTGAAATCGATGCACCGATTACTGAACAATGTATTCAGGAAGGTTCGATCACACTTGAGGCTTCCGCAATGGGCGGAATAGATCCATATGATTTTGAATGGACACTCCCTGATCAGACCAATCAAATGACTGAGCTGATCACAACGGAACTCACCGGTGAGCACCTGGTCATTGTGACAGATAGCGAGGGATGTATTGGAAAAGATTCAGTAGAAATTGAGTTTTTCCCGACCCCCGAAGTCTATATTGATGCGGTCGACGGAGCCCTCGCCATTTGCGAGGGGCAATCCACTGAATTGGCCGGTGTTGCCTCCATGGGAACATCTCCGTATATCTATGAATGGGAAACCCCTGAAGGGCCTGAGTCTGGAAAGAATATCGAAGCCTTCACACCCGGTATTTATATAGTGACGGTTGAAGATTCGCATGGATGTACCAATAGTGCGGAGATCGAAATTGAAGCACAACCCGAACCTATGCCGGACCTCGGTCCTGACCTTATCGTTTGTGATTTTGAAGATCCGGTAGAGCTGGTCGTCACACCTGAGTTTGAAGATTATTCCTGGTCCGTGGGAAGTGGTGCTGATGGGCTACAGTCCATTGAAGTGTATAATGCCGGTATTTATACTGTTACAGTAACCAATGAATATGGTTGCACAGGAGATGTGTCTATGGAAATTCTGACCTTCCCTCAGCCTCCATTTGTCATGCCGGATACATTCGAATACTGTCCCGGTAGTTCTGTGACGATTGATGCTGATGATTATGGCGGTCCATGGGACAACTATATCTGGTTGCAGTGCCCACTGTGTATTAATGAAATCACCATTGATCAGGAGGGTATTTATACAGTAATTGTGTATGATTATAACGGATGTACTGCGACACAACAATTTGAAGTCATAGAAAACTCTTCCATCGATCCTGGATTGCAGGGCGATGATATTCTCTGTACTGGGGAAACCATAACGCTAACGGCAGATCCCGGGTTTGTGTCCTATGCCTGGTCACCAAATGCAGGCGGAAGTACAACCAACACTGCAGACGTGACAAGTATTGGACAGTACTATGTGACTGTAGTCGATGATGAGGGTTGTATTGGCGTCGATAGTATGACGATTGTCTCCGGTGACTTTACTGCAAGTATCGATGGACCAACAGCGATTTGTGAAAATGTTTTGGCCACGATTACAGCGCAACCCGCAGGTGGCACTTATCTATGGTCCAATGCTGCAGTGACACAATCCATCATGGTGGATGACGGAACACACAGTGTGACCGTGACCAGCAGTGACGGATGTACGTCCGAAGCAAGTATTACCATTATTGAAACGCCATTTGTACCTGTGATCACAGGTAAAGATTCTATTTGTCAGACTTCAGAATCGACCATACTGGATGCCGGTGGCCCGTACGCAAGTTATACATGGTCGGCCAATGCGGGAGCAGCCACTACACAAACTGTGACAGTATCGTCTCCAGGCACATACACAGTGACCATTGTAGATGTTTCCGGATGTGTCGGAACCGCTGGATTTACAGTAGCGAACTTCCCTGTGCCTTTCGTATCCATTATGGGCTCACCTGATTTCTGCGTAGGTGGAAGCACGCAGATGACAGCCACGGCAGGATATCCAAGTTATGAATGGAATACCGCTGAAACTACTCCATCCATTACCATAAATACGGCAGGTCCGTACAACGTGATGGTGACAGATGTGAATGGTTGTACAAACACCGCTGCCACCACAGTAAATGACCCATATCAGGAAACCGTAGAAATCAACGGTTCATTTGTGTTCTGTCCGGGCGATCAGGCTACGCTTGAAGTGCCGGCAGGTTACGCCTCAGTATTGTGGTCAACAGGAGAGACATCGGATCTGATTAATGTCTCGACAGAAGGCGAGGTGAGTGTCATTGTCGTAGATACGGATGGATGTATCGCCTATGATACCGTAATGACAGAAGCTAATGCGTTACTAAGTCCGAATATTACCGGTGTTTCCACTATTTGTGATAATGGATCCACGACATTGAATGCCGGCGCCGGTTTTGATAATTATATATGGTCTGCCAATGCAGGCGGTGCTATCACACAAACAGTCACCGTCAACGGAGCAGGTGTGTATTACGTTACCGTGAGCAGTAATGCAGGATGTATGGGAGTTGATAGTTTTGAGGTGACTGCATTTACATCACCATCTGCTACCGTGACACCCACAGCGACTGCATGTGATGTCCAGGAGCCGGGTGGTCCGACGACAATCATTGATTTTACTTCGTTAGTGACTGCGGGAGATATGGGAGGCAATTGGGTGCAAAACTCAGGTCCGTCCACCGTCAACCTTGGCAGCCTGACGATGGTCAATTTCGATGGGTTGAATCCGGGTACGTATACATTTACTTACACAACAGCTTCTGCTGTACCACCATGTATGGATCAGTCCTACACGCTCACCGTGACCATCGAAGATTGCGGTTGTCCGCAGATGCTCTTAAATACACCACCTGATTTGTGTAATGAATTAGGAACGTTAAACCTTAACTCGCTTGTAGATCCGGGGACACCTTCCGGTGGGACCTGGATGATAACCAATACACCACCAGGATCTAATCCGGCGACGATTACACCTCCCGCTACCTTTAATGCAACGATGGCGGATGCAGGTTCGTACACAGTGCAATACACAGTTTCCGGTTTGGCTGCCTATTGTGATGCTGATGTATCGACGGATATTACAGTTCTCAGAACTCCCGAAGCAGGTATTGCTGATATGCCACCAGTATTCTGTGCCGGAGAAAATCAGGTTGTAAATCTTTCAACACTGTTGATTGGAGCCGATGCAGGCGGGCAGTGGATGGAGTCATCTCAATTCCCGAGTACAGGTGGCGCGTTCGACATGAATGCGGGAACCTTTACTGTGGTTAATCAGGTGCCAGGCACCTATACATTTGATTATATCATTATGGGAGCCGGACCTTGCCCGGATGACATGACAACGGTTGAAGTGGTCATCGAAGCTAACCCAGTCGCAGATGCCGGAAGTACAAGCACATTAGATTGTACTATGCCGACTACGCAAATCGGAGGCAGTGGCACCAGCACAGGTGGAGACTTTATGCACACGTGGACAACGGTGGATGGTATGCTTTCCAATGCTAATCAACCCATCGCTACAGCTGAAGCAGCCGGAACCTATGTACTGACCGTGGTCAATATTCTGACCGGTTGTTCTGCTACAGATCAGGTGGTAATTGATCAGGTAGGAACATTCCCGACTGCTGTTGACATGCTGGTGCAGTCACCAAATTGTGAGGGTGATCCGCCAGGATCCATGCAGGTCCTTTCCGTGACCGGTGGAACAGAGCCATACTCCTATTCACTAAATGGTGCACCGGATGTTGCATCACCAGTCTTTAGTAATCTACCGGCTGGAGATTATACACTTGAGGTGACGGATGCCATCGGATGTAAAATCAGCGATACTTTCTCAATATCTGAACTCGTAGTTGTAGATGTATCCATTATAAACTTTTCAGGAGATACACTGGTCTATGACTTAGGGGATTCTATTAGATTTAGCTATGAGTATATCGGATCAACTGTGATTCCTGATTCTCTGGTGTGGAAGTTGGGCGATAGTGTGGTTTGCATCAATTGCGAGTTTCTGGAAATGGAAGCTTATCTGGCGAGTGTGATCACATTGGAAGCCTATGATGTTCGAGGATGTCTGGCAACAGATGTTATAGCCTTCCAGGTGGTGCGCAACAGAGATGTCTACATACCAAATGTATTCAGTCCAAACGGAGATGGCCTGAATGATATGTTTACACTCTATTCAGATGCTGATGTTGTAGAAATTACGGTCATGCAGATATATTCACGCTGGGGTGAACTGGTCTTTAGTAAAGAAGGCTTCCTGCCAAATGATGAAACCATCGGATGGGATGGAACCTTTGACGGAGAGCATCTCAACCCGGGTGTGTATGTATATCGCATAGCGGTCAGATATGGAGATGATTTTACGAAGGATTTTGCGGGAGACGTCACCATCATCCGATAATGAAATATTGAAAAAGACAATACAGGCTTAGCAAAACCTAAAAGATTTTACTTGCCCATTTCTCTTGTTTTGAGCCCTCCCTTCCAAACGGAGGGCTCTTTCGTAAATAGGACTCGTAAAAGTTGGCAGAACATATACTGTGGTTTTTCTACTTTTACAGTATTGAGAGAATAACCTGTAAGAACACCATTAACCGAACACACCATTGCGTCAGAATAAACTAAAAAGGGGCATTTTTCTACTCATATTCGCAGCCATTACCATGTCTGCGGGCCAAACTCTTGCGCAATGCACGTATGATGTTCAAACTCCAATACCTGACAACGGCACGCTCAATATCGACCTGATCGTTTCAGGTCTCGTCAATGGCGATTTATCGAGCCCCGCGCAGGGTATTTGTGGTGTTGAAATTCATTTCGACCATGAATATTTGGGTGATCTGACAGTCACGTTGATATCACCGGATGGCACTTCAGTGGGTCTGATAGGGCCGGTAACCACCGCAATTACTCCTACCAATCTTTCAAACTGGGATATTGATTTTGTGCCCTGTGCTTCTGCAGCGGCTCCTGACGCAGGTTTCACATCGATGTGGTCAAACCTTCAGCCCTGGCAGGCACTGACTCCCTATTCCGGAACCTACCACCCCAATACCGGTTGTCTTGAAGATTTTGATTCAGGTTCTGCCAATGGATTATGGCAGGTAGTGATCGAAGACCATGAAGCATTGCAATTGGGTACACTTCTGGAGGTGACACTTGTTTTTTGTGATCCCACAGGGCTAAACTGTTTGCTATGTGAACCAAATGCAGGCACACTCACACCTTCCGCGTGGAGTATCTGTTCGGGTGAGAATATCCAATCTTCCGATATCATGGTTGATTTTGGAGGACCTCAGCCCTCACCTTTAGTATACAGTTATGAATACATTTTTACCAGCGGAAATACAATCCTCCAGACCGGAAATAATTTTTCAATTACACCACCGGTTGGAAACTATCAAATCTGTGGTTTAAGTTATTTGACAGCAGATTCTGCCACCATCAATACATTGATCGCGAGCGACGATTTTGATTTGTTGTCCCAGGCAGTGGCCGACGGAGTGGTATGTGCTGATCTAACGTCATCTTGTATTTCACTTGAGGTCAGTGGCAGACCCGATACCATACTGGTGACCACCGACTTGTGCGGAGGCGAAGTGTTTTCATATGGTGGGCAGGATTATTTTACAGATGGCGTCTTCTATCAGATACATGACGGACCGGGTTTGTGTGATACAGTGCATGAGATAAGAATCTCTCCTCGTATGCTGACCGTACAGGTTCCGATCCCTGATACTTTGTTTTGTGGAATGGGGGATGTGTCGATTACCTCCATTCCCTCCGGAGGTCCGGGGCCCTTTACATATCAATGGTCTACTATCAATGGTAATATCACCTCTCCAACTAACGGATCATCAATTACAGTAAATCAGTCAGGACAATATTTTGTCGAAGTGTCAGACGGTGTATGTGAAGGCATGGGAAGTGGAAATGTGATTCCTGGTCCAGGGTTTCCTCAAGTAGTAGTGTCAGGAGGCACGATCACCTGTACCAATCCGGTAGTTAATCTTCAGCCAATTTTTTCTCCTGCCAGTGCTACAGTAGCATGGACAGGACCAATGGGATTTAGTTCTAATCAACCGAATATAGGGGTTAGTGTTCCTGGCAATTATACACTGGTGATTACAAATGCCGCCGGGTGTATCACCTCGCGTGCGGTATCCGTAGCCATTGATACCATGACAAGGACACCATCGATTCAGATCGTGGATATGAATTGCCAGACTATGATTGCTACGCTGGGAACCAATTTTTCAAAATTTGAAGTGGAGTATGCATGGAACGGTCCGAATGGATATTTTTCGAACTCATGGCGGCCGGGGATTACAACCCCGGGATTGTATACGCTGACCGCAACATTTCCGAACGGATGTGTTCGCACGGGTTCCTTTGTATTTAATGGGGATTTTACGATCCCTGATATTCAGATGCCTCCTGATGACACGCTGAACTGTAATGAAATTATTACCCTCACTGCTTCTTCAGCCACGCCGGGTTCAGTTTTTTCATGGACGGGGCCTGACAATTTCAGTATTATGCAGGCCTCGATAATGGTTGATCAGGAAGGACTGTATTCGGCTGTCGTGATTGCACCCAACGGGTGCAGAAATTTTGGCGATGTGGATGTTTTTCAGGGAGATGATATTTTTGATTTTACAAAAATTCGGGATACGCTGACCTGCGCGGAACCGATTGGGACAATTGGAGTGGTCACTACTGGTGCTGACATTTTCGATTGGTTAAATTACACAGGTCCTGGAGATGATCAGCCTATGATTCAGGTTGATCAGGGTGGTACCTATACCATTCGGATGACGGATTCCAATTCCGGTTGTGTCGTGGTGGCGAATATCAGAGTCATCGAGGATTTCGCCTTGCCGGCATTCAGTTATACTGTAGATACAGTCACTTGCCTTGAGCCGGTGGCAGAATTTAATTTTATTCCTGCCGCGGGTGTCAACTATGCTTCTGTTTTTTGGGAGCTTCCCGATTTGTCTATCGTTCAGGATGTTTCACTGATGTCTTCAATTCCCGGAATGTACAAGCTTACAGCAATCGGGGTGAATGGATGTCAGTTGGTCAGAAGCTTCGATCTTCCATTTGATACACTACGTCCTTTCCTGATTCTGGAGGCGGATACGCTCATATGCCGCGATTCGGTGATGGTTATAGCTCAATCGCTCGATTCAGTTTCCACGCTGCAATGGAGTGGACCGGGGATTGTGGAAACAAATGATTTTGTTGCGCTTGTGGACGAGGCTGGCTGGTACCACCTGTCAGCTGCAGGGCCAAATGGATGCCCAGCTGAATTGGATATACTGGTTGATAGTAATTTCGTTCTGCCTGCCTATACTTTGACCCATGATACATTGGAATGTGGAGAAGATGCGCTGATGATGGTCGATCCTGTACTGACAGGAAATCAGTTTCGTTGGTTTGATCCGGGCAGTCTCCTGATTTCGACGGACACGTTCGTTACAGTCAATCAACCGGGTGTTTACACAGTGGAAATAGAAGGGCCCAACCAATGTATTGCATTTGATACGGTTCGACTGGATTCACTGGACTATCCTGACATTGCGATCCGGACAGATACATTTACCTGCACGATTGATATGGTCAATATTGAAGCACTGACAGATCTTGTGCAAAATTCAATAGCCTGGACAGATTTGTCCACTGATACCATTAGTTTGCTTCCGGTACTATCAGTTTCTGACCCCGGTCCCTATGTGTTATCCGTGACAGGCCCTAATAATTGCACCAGTCTGGATACCATCTCTGTGCCCTATGACACACTTGCCCCCACAGCTGTGATCCAGCAGATAGGTGATGTGCGCTGTCAGGAAAGGCAAATTTTGCTTGATGGCAATTCTTCACAGCCCGCACCACTTGGTTATACATGGTCTACCGTGAATGGCACTATTCTTAGTGATCCATCTGCAAATACGGTTGATATTCTCGATACCGGTATGTATGTGCTGTCAGTGATCCACCTGCACAATGGATGCACAGATTCGGATAGTCTTTTAGTGATCGAACATCCGGATGCAATTACAGATGCAGACCTGACGATTATATCTCCCAGATGTCATGGTGAAGGCAATGCCTCTATCGAGGTCGATGGTCTTGCGGGAGGTGTTGGTATGATCAACTATCAGTTAAACGCCGGACCTCTTCAACCCTCTCCGCTGTTTGAAAACCTGAGCGCTGGTACATATGTGTTGACGGTCATTGATCAGGCCAATTGTGTGTTTGACACGCTGGTGCAGATCGATACGTCCATCGTTTTTTCTGTAGATGCAGGACCGGATATCGAAATCTATATTGGAGAAACTGCGAATCTGGAAGGGATGACGGATTTGTCGGTTGATCATATAGCCGGAAATGCATGGCGCGAATATGGCACTACCATCTGTACGGATTGCGAGATGCATGAAGTCAGTCCGCTTGAAACTACCGCCTACAGTTTCGAAGTCACGTCCACTTCCGGATGTGTCCTATCGGATGCGATGAACGTGTACGTCCTGGATCAGGCCAGATTTTATATTGCTAATGTGTTTTCACCTAATGGAGATGGGATAAATGATATCATCAACCTGAACAGTACCGGAGGGATTGAAACGGTGGTCCAATGGGTCATTTTTGACCGCTGGGGCAATGCTGTTTTTGGTGCCACCAACTTCGATCCGATGGATGCATCTGTATTTTGGGACGGAAGAACTTCCACGGGAGACTTTCCGAACCCTGGAGTTTTTCCTTATGTGATTGAATTTCAGCTTATTAGTGGTAAAAGGAGAGTTCACCACGGTGAGATAACGCTATTGCGGTAAGCGAAATTACACAAACGTGTATCTATAATACTGAATGTCGCCTGAATGACCCTTTTTTATTGGTTGAAGGTGTTCTTCAGGGATATATTATTTTGTTAATTTTACCTCTCAAGTCATACGAGATTTTTAAACACTACCTAAATGAATTCACCCAGAATTTCCCTCTTTGCATTGCTGGCATGTTGTTTGGCTATGTTGTTTTTTGTGTCTGATGTCCATGCTCAGTGTAACCCGGAAGAGGGTGGAGCGACCTGTCAGGAGGCTCCTTTAGTTTGTCTGAATAACTTATGCGACGCCACTGAGGATAATCCTCCGGATGGTGCATACAGTGGGTGGTGTGGTCCAAATACGGCCATTCACAACCCCCAGTATTTTGAGTTTATTGCCACCTCGACAGATGTCTTCTTTTCTGTTACAGTGGGAGAGTGCAGTGGAGGACAGAACGCCATTCAGGCGGCGATCATCGATGCTTGTCCCTGGCAAGGATCACCGAATGTACTTGACTGTACACCTGGAACACCTGAGGGAGGGACATTTACGTTACAGGCTTCCGGTCTGGTGATTGGCCAATCGTATTGGCTGGTTTTTGACGGAAGTGCCGGATCTCAGTGCGACTACACCATTGATGTGGCTACAGGGATTTATGAACCGGTTCTTGAAAATGATCTGGAAACAGTTTCAATCGATCCCGATTACGTGTGTCAAGGGTATAATGATCTGCAGTTGACCGCAGAACCAGAAGCTGTGGGTGCACACGGATATTGGTGGGTACCTGAATGGGCTCCGACCGATACGACAGAGACAACTGATCCTTTTGCAACGTTTTCCATTCCACCGGATCTGGATGCAGGGGTATATGAAATCTGTGTGCGTGCCTTTAGCGGTTGTGATACCATGGATTTTGAATTGTGTATTGATGTTGAAGTATATGAGATTCCCGATGAAATAAAAGAGCCTGAGACATTCTGCCCTGAAGAATTCCCTTTCCAATGGGGTAGTGTAAACATCTCCGGGCCAGGTGAGTATTTTCAAAACTTCACCACAGCAGAAGGATGCTCCTTCGACAGTAGCTGGGTTGTGGAAGAATATCCCGAAGTCCCTCTCGGTCTTTTAGATACACTTCATTGTGAAGGCACTTTGTTTTATGAGGGAGAAACCTATGACTCCCCCGGAACATATCTGCTCGAGTATCCGGGCATGGGGTTGAATGGTTGTGACTCATCTGCAGAACTTACCCTGACTTTAGCCGATCTGGATGCATTTTTAGAACTCTCTTGTGAAAACGGTGAGTTTGTGCTGACGGTGCTTATCCAGGAGTTAATTCCATTTAATGCCGATGTCGAATACGAATGGTATGAAAGTGGTATTCTGATTTCTACTGAAGAACAACTCTACACCCTCACAGGGGGTGTCTACGAAGTTGTCGTTCGTGTCATCACACCTGCTGGTGAATGTCAGTTTCCGCTGGATGTATTTGCGTTTAATGCAGAAGACTATCAGCCGGATCCACCAAATTTAGGATTTGTAGATACACTTATATGCGCACAATCAGGAGTGTTCTTTGAAGTCATCGAAGATCCTTTTGATCCATTGGAATATGTGTGGAGTACAACGGGCAACGTGCCTATTTTCCAGGATGGTTCTAATATCGCCGAATTTGACTTTTCAAATTCAGGTCCCGCTGAGATATGTGTGTATGCGATCAATGAATGCGGAAATGGACCTACTACTTGCTTCCAGGTCGATATCAAACCTGCTCCTGAAGCGAGTTTTACTTACGAACCTATGGTGTGTGAAGATTCTACAACCGTGATCACCTTTACGGGTAGTGCAGGTCCAAACGCAGAAGTAACCTGGAATTTTAATAATCCAACGACCATCATGGGATCGGGACTCGGACCTTATACACTAAGTTGGGGTACTTCCGGACCGAAAACGGTTTCTGTAGAAGTAATCGAGCCTGGTTGTGACACTGCATTCTTTTCACAGGTAATTGATGTGAGTACGTTGGTGACACCAGTGGTCAACTGCTCCTCTACCTTGTCTTCAGTCACGTTTGACTGGCCTGATGTAGCAGGTGCCAGTGGTTACCTAGTTTCAATTAATGCAGGACCTGCGATGCCCGCTGCCATGAGTGAATGGACGGAATCAGGTCTGGCGCCAGGTACCATGGTGAATATGACATTGACGATCATAAGCGGCGGTCCTTGCCCGGATATCGTCATTGATGCGCAATGTACAGCTGTGGATTGTCCTCCACCTGATGTCGATATCATGGGGCAGGATAGTGCATGTCTTAATAATCCGGCGATTATAGATTTAGAAGTCACAGTGAATGGCAATCCTGATAATGGTACCTGGGCCGGCCCCGGAATCATTGATGCCATGGAAGGTTTGTTTGATCCCGCAGTAGCAGGATCTGGTGTACATCAGGTAACGTATACTACAACTGCCTCAGGATGTCCGTTTATCGAACCCTACACGATGACCGTGTTTGATTCCATTACCGCAGATTTTGTGTTAGATCCGGTGATCTGTATTACAGATGAAGCCACATTAACGTATACAGGAAATGCATCACCACCGGCGATGTTTAACTATAATTTCGGAACTGCGAATGTTGTTTCCGGATCAGGTCCCGGACCATATCAACTTAGTTGGCCGGGAACCGGTACTAAAACCGTACGCCTTCAGATTTCTGAAAACGGGTGTATGTCGGATCTGATCAGCCACACCGTTGATGTGGGTGCTACCCTCAATGCGCCAACGATCAATTGTTCGCCGAATACAAGCGGCATTTTGTTCTCCTGGATAATTGATCCGGCAGCAGCATCTTATTCCGTGAATACGCTGGTCGGTCCTCCCGGAACACCAATTGGTACAGACAGTCTTGAATTTACCGGCCTTAATCCAGGTGATCCTGTAATGATCGAAATCGTTACGGTCTCCGCGGGTCCATGTCCGGATAGAAGAGATACATTGGAATGTATCGCCCGGGAATGTCCAATGCCAGATATCACCGTGACCCCGGTAGACCCAATATGTTTATATCCGGGCACCGGAACGGTCAATCTTGAAGTTGAAGTAGAGAATGGCAATGGCATGGGTACCTGGTCAGGTACCGGGGTGACCGATCCTGTCAATGGAGTCTTTGATCCGGTGATTGCCGGCGCGGGCAACCACCAGGTGTCTTACACCTATACAGATGATGGGTGTGATTTTGTCAACAGCATAACCATACGCGTGTATGATCTTCCGGAAGCGGTGATCAGCAATGCCGATCTGATGATCACATGTGTGGCGGGTTCCATATTCCTGAATGGATCAAGTTCGTCAGGAGGACCATTGACCTACGAATGGAGCACGAGCAATGGTGTGATCGCAGGCGCTACCAATATGGCTATGGCTGAAGCCACAGCACAAGGTGTATACCAGCTGAAAGTCACCAATACGACCTCCGGATGCGCAGACTCAGTGTCCGTGACGGTTACCCAGGATGCGAATATTCCAACAGCGGATGCAGGTCCGAACAGAACCCTGACATGCGATAGCCTGCAGTTTACTTTGGGTGGCAACTCAACGACAGGGATGAATATCGTGTACACCTGGACGACCCCTGATGGGAGTATAGTCGGGGCGACCAACGGACGATTTGCTGTCGCAGATGCGGTAGGAACATATAATATTCAGGTACGCGATACCTCGAATGGATGTCAGAGTACTGATCAGGCATTGATCGGCATAGATACCGCTGTAGCGACGATCACGATGGTAGCAGGTGATACGATCAACTGTGGTACACCTATTTCCACCGCACAGGCCTCACTGAGCGAGCCTGAGTCGAATTATGACCTGAGTTGGAGCACAACAGACGGAAAGATAGAAGGCAGTACAACCGGACTGAGTATCAATGTGTCTCAGGGCGGTACATACACCTTGACCATACTAAACCGACTCAATGGATGTATGACCAGCGAAGATGTGCGCATTGAAGAGAGTAGTGAGATCATCAACGGCGTGGACGTGAGTCTGATGAATGTGATTTGCAACGGAGAGAGCAATGGTGCGTTGACGGTGAATAGCGTGATGGGGGGTACACCGCCTTATACCTATCAGTGGAGTGGAACTGCGCAAAGTGGTACTATGCTGACCTCGCTGGGGCCAGGCATCTACACGCTGACAGTATCCGATGGCAACGGCTGTAGTTATGTTGAGAGTTACCAGATCACAGAGCCGGATTTAGTGACCCTTGATCTGGGGCCGGATAAAACTGTGAATGTGGATGATTCTGTATCGATAGAATTGCAAACCAACCTGACAGGTGCAGCGATAGATGAGATTGTGTGGAGTAGTTACAATGGGCAGAGCTGTCCGGGATGCCTTAAGTTTGAATTTATCGCAGCGACAAGTGAAACGATTACAGCGATGATCAGTGATACATCTGGATGTACAGCAGAGGATTCGATGCGACTGCGTGTGCTGACGCCTCGTGTGTATTTTATACCGAATGTATTTTCACCGAACAACGACGGGGTGAATGATTTGTTTTTTGTGAGTGGCAAACAGAATCTTACGAATGTGGTCTATCTGCGTGTGTTTGATCGATGGGGTAATCAGTTATTTGAAAATAACAATATGACCCCTGGCGTGGATACAGAGGGCTGGGACGGAAGATTTGAAGGGAAGTTTATGCAGCCGGGTGTGTATGCCTACATAGCCGAGCTCGATTTTGAAGGCATCATAGAGGTGGTGACCGGCGATGTGACGATACTACGTTAGTACCAGAAGATATAAGTGATTTTAGAGGTAGCTTATCGGCTGAGTGAAGTCGGTAAGCTATTTTTTATGATAAAATTGCGGCTACACCGGGAAGTGTTTTTCCTTCGAGAAGTTCAAGCATAGCTCCACCGCCAGTACTGATAAAACTGACTTGATCGGCGAGTCCTGACTGTTCGATAGCTGCAGCAGAATCACCACCACCGATCAGCGAAAATGCTCCTTCACCGGTTGCCTTAGCCACAGCTTGCGCTAAAGCTTTAGTGCCTTGTGCAAATGCTTCCATTTCAAAAACTCCCATTGGGCCATTCCACAGGATAGTGCCAGCACCCTGAAGGTGAGCAGCATAGTCTTTTCTTGCTTCAGTGCCGATGTCAAGTCCCATCCAACCTGATGGAATATCGGTGGAAGGAACATTTTTATGTTCTGCATCCGCTGCAAACTGTGTGGCGGCAATAGTATCTTTAGGAAGGACGATCGTTTTGCCCAGACTTTTCGCTTTCGCGAGAAGTTCATTTGCTAAACTTAATTTATCCTCTTCGACGAGAGAGTTGCCGATATTTCCGCCTTGTGCTTTGATGAAGGTGTAGGCCATGCCGCCGCCGATCATTATGGTATCTGCTTTATCCAGCAGTGTTTCAATCAGTAGAATTTTATCCGATACTTTGGCTCCGCCGAGAATCGCGATAAAAGGACGAGCGGGATTTGTTTGCACCTTCGCGGCATTGTCGAGTTCTTTTTGCATGAGAAATCCAAATGCCTTGTGTGATGCATCAAATGAACCCGCAACAACGGTAGTTGACGCATGCGCACGATGAGCTGCGCCAAAAGCATCATTGATATAGACATCACCGAGTAACGCCATTTTACTGGCAAGTTCAGCATCTCCTTTCTCTTCTCCAGGGTAGAACCGGGTATTCTCGAGTAAAAGAATTTGACCGGGTTGTAATGCCTTTGCCTTGTTTTCCACCTCCGGACCAATGGTGTCCTCCACGAAATCAACCGGGCGACCGATCAACTTAGAAAATGGTTCCACAATGTGTTGGAGGGAAAATTTATTTCTGTCGACACTTCCATCCGGAAGCAGTTTTTGCAAAGGACGGCCCAGGTGCGACATGACTATGAGACTGGCTCCCTGATCAAGGAGATATTGAAGCGTTGGAAGGGCACCGCGAATCCGCGTGTCGTCGGTTACTTTAAATTCTTTTGAAAGCGGCACATTAAAGTCAACTCTGATGAGTACTTTTTTATTCCGGACTTCTATCGATTTAATACCTCCTTGCATAGCTATTCAATGTGTGTTATGTGATGCGTGCGGCGAGTTCTGCAAGCCTTCGGGCGAAGGCGGATTCATTGTCATACCAACCTACAACGGTGGTCATTCCCTCATTGACATTGGTCAGGAGAGAATCAAACACACAGGAATGCGGGTTACCTACAATGTCAGAAGAGACGATAGGATCGGTGCAATAGGAGAGGATGCCTTTCAGCTTTCCTTCTTGCGATGCAGCCCGAAAAGCATCATTAATCTCCTGGCTATCTGGTGTTTTATCCAGAATAGCATTCACCTCCATCATAGAGCCGGTCATCACCGGGACGCGATAAGCGATAGCACTGAGTTTATTGCCAATCGAAGGTAAGACGTGTTTCAGGGTATTGGCCGCACCGGTGGATGTGGGGATGATGTTTGCCGCAGCCGCACGTGCTCTTCGAAGATCTCGGTGCGGGGCGTCCTGCAAACGTTGGTCCGCGGTATAGGCATGAATAGTTGACATGGCGCCGGATTTCAGGCCGAAGTTGTCATCGAGAACCTTGACGAGTGGTGCCAGGCAGTTGGTCGAGCAGGAAGCGTTGGAAATTACAGGAGCATCTGCATCGATCTGATCATCATTTATACCGAGGACAATCGTGGGAATCGGGTCACTTCCTTTCCCCGGAGCGCTAATGATCACGCGCTTAGCGCCATCCGGTCTCACATGCTTGCCAGCTGTTTCCCTGGTGACGAATCGACCGGTGCACTCCAGCACGGTATCTACGTCAAGTCCCTTCCACAAATCCTCAGGCGTCTTGATAGCTGTGATGATAATCCGCTCATCTTCGATCCGCAGAGTGTCCCCTTCGATTCTGATCTCCGCTTCAAAATAGCCCTGTGCAGAATCGTATTTCAATAAATGCGCCAGAGTAGCCGGGTCAGTCAGATCATTGATGCCTACGATTTCTACGTCAGGCATATTATAGAGTTCACGGAAAGTCAGGCGCCCGATACGCCCAAATCCGTTGATAGCGATTCTCTTTGCCACAAATGCTGTTTTATTGGTTAAAATGAGGCACAAAAGTAAGTGCATTCTATTAGGAAATGGCCTCTGCGATTAACTTTTTTTGGATTTGAATGAAATGTAAAATGCCTGTAAAGCGCTGTACTGTGCTGATACACAAGGTGTAAGGGCAATGCTATTCAAATCCGCCAGCTGAATAAGTAAAATTTTATATGCATACCATGCAAAAAATTTTAATTTTGCCCTGCTTTTAAAAAGAGCATCCTGACGGATGGCCCCTTCGTCTATCGGTTAGGACAGCAGATTTTCATTCTGCAGAGAGGGGTTCGATTCCCCTAGGGGCTACTGACCATACACCGCAATCAGCTGTACATAAGCTTTTTGCGGTTTTTTTATGCCTCATACCCGCTTCTCGCCTGGTTTTAAAATCTGCTGAAGTAACGCCTTAATTTCTTTCAGAAGAATGACTCCTGTGGTATTCTCCTTTTTCGCATGTAATTTTCGAAACCAATATCAGGTATGGCATACTTCGATCCTCCTGCCACTAAAACCAGGTAATTACCAGCAACGAATTGGGAAACCCCAGTCGCAAACTTTTTAAAGCGGTTTTAGAAAATCTGCCAGGTGCCAGAGCAGCAGTAAAGGGTGTTTTTTTAGGAGAATAGTTCTTTAGAGCGAACCTTGTGTATTCACCCAAATCAGTACCCTGAACTCACCTGGCCAATCCTCCTGAATCAGGTTTAGAGAGGTCTTGTATATCCTTCTTTTTCGTTATATTTCGTGTCGCTAATTTTCTACATTGTGAAATGACACCCAGGATTGCTAAAGCGTATCTCGTCTGTGTATGGACCATTTTAGCAGCCAATGTACATAGTCAAACTGAGCTATATCCCGGCGATATTATTGTCTTATCTATGATTTCCGACATGGGTCCCTGTGGCTTACCTACGGACGCAGATGAGATTAGTTTTATGTGCTTCCAGGATATCGAAAACGGGACTCAGATTGATATTACTGATAATGGTTGGGAACATTCGAATGCCGGATACTTTGGCGATTCTGAAGGCACGCTTGCCATGACCAGAACAGGGGGAACTATTCCCAAAGGAACTGTGATTACGCTTCAATGCCAATTTGTAGGCGGAGCATGGACTTACAGAACGATTAGTCCCGACAATGCCTGGTCGTTTACCAATATAAATATCCCCGGTGGAGATTTCAATCTCGATGGAGGAGGCGATCAGATCATTTTTATGCAAGGTGGAATCTGGGACAACCAGGGTGGAGGTGTGAATCGCGCTATTTATGATGGGCGTTTGATTTGGGGTGCCAGTACAAGAGATGCATGGGTGGCTGATGGTACAAACTTCACCTCAAATGTGCCGCCGGGACTTTTGCCTTGTTATTACCAGGAGCAAAGCGGCCCGGGAGGAGCTACCGATGCAGCAATCTTCATTGGCCCAACTTCTGAAGGTACTCAGTGGGAGTGGTTGGAACGCATTGTTTGGTGGCCGGACTGGGCAACAGAAACAAATTGTCAATATATAAACCAACCCTGGTATCCCAACCATGTAGGTCAGACGTATGATATAATAGATGGGTGGGGCGTAGGGTGTTGGGTATGTGACGGATGTAATCCCTTTGATAATGTTTTGGTTTTTGATGTACCATGGGATGGAGAGTATACCATAACCTATACCAATGGTATTGATACGTTTGAGGTGATGGGAGTCTCAGGAACTTTTGGGGTTGATCACACCATCACAGCGAGTACTGAGTATTGGATTGTTTCCATTGAGAAAGAAGGTGGCTGTACCCTCTATTCAGGATTCTCCGGCCCGGCTTCATTCAATGTTCTGCAAAATCATCCGGGTACATACAATGACTTGTGGGCTTGTGAGAATGAAGGGTATTACTACCTGATTTATTTTCTAAATGATTTTCCGGATCCTGGTGGGCAATGGTATGGTCCTGATGGCAATCCTACTGATGGATTGTATCTGGGTACGGAGGAGCCGGGGTTATATACGTATACCTTTCATCACCCGGGACCTCCTCATTGTCCTTCAGACACTGCTTCTGTGGGGGTACATTGGGTAGACATCTCTTCCAGTATTATCGAGGTGGATTGTGATCAGAATGGGACCCCGTACGATATCACAGACGACCGGATTGTCTTAACAATAACGGTGATAGGGGCCGGCTTTGCTTCCCCTTATGAAATTTCAGCCTTTACAGGATCTATCACGCCTACAACAGGTCTGGTGGATACACCTCAGGTGTTTATACTGGATCCCGGTACGGCTACTGCACCTTATATGAATGTGCATATTACATCTCTGAATCCACTTTGGTGTGATTTTTTTCTCGATATTCCTATCCCCGGCTATTGCTCGGACCCATGTGATCCTTTTTTCGAAGCTACCATCTTCGGCGATGAAAATATATGTATCAAAAATTGCGAGGTCGAACCTAATGCGATGCAGATCGAAATAGACGGTGGGGAATTTCCCTATGCCATGGATTTCACTTTGTCCGCACCCGGCTACCCGGATTGGGTGTTTAATCATGTCGATGTACTTCCCTCCGGGGAATACCAGATCTGCGTCGATACAGTAGCGGAACCCCAGTTTGATGCTGCCAGCGGTTTACTGGTGATACCGGAATACCTGGTAGATTCCGAGTTGAGTTTTACCATCAACGAGATCTATGACTTTTACGACTGCACAGGCACACTCATCAATGACGAGCATACCTTTTACATACTTCCCCTTCCTGAGATTGATACCACATCGATCGAAGTATGTCGTCGGGATGCACTTGAATTTGATCTGACGGAATACGACTTACTGGTGAGTGACTTTTTAGACGTGGAATGGTATGATGGGAATCCGTGGCTGGGTGGCGAAC
>JAUHXV010000119.1 GCA_030426765.1 Bacteroidia bacterium
ATCTGGGATTCTGTAAATCTTCCTTTTTTCATAATTCTTAAGTTTAAAGTTAGGCATTTTGTCTACTTTTAAACTGTCTGAAAAACGGGGAAGGCTACAGGACCATTCAGTATCGCAGCTCAATTCAAATACAGAGTTTTTCCTACCAGTAGGAGATTATATTAGATTAAAATCAGGAGTTCCAGTTCCGAATTGCACCACCATCCGGCTCCGAAATCTAAAGGCCATCGATGCGGAAGGCAATGATTTGCACTTAGGTTCCATGCCTCTTGTGGTTTGCAAAGAAGGAGTGGTGAGTATAGAAGACCCATTGGTTTCCAAAACCAAAGTCTTCCCAAACCCAACGAATGGAACACTCTACATTCAATCCGAAGTCCCCACCGCCATCCGTCTGTATTCAATCGATGGCCAGCTTCTCAGGCACCGGGAAGTTGCGGCAGACAATGATTTTATGGATATTTCTGCCTTTCCACCGGGACTGTATATCCTTCGGATCATGGCGACAGGAGAAACCATAAAAGTGATACGCCAGTAAAGCCAAACAGCTTCTGCAAGTATTTGTACGTTAGAGGATTGCGATGATTTTGAAATACGAATCAAGAAATTCAGCCATTACACTCTTTTAAAATCAGCAGGGCGCTGGCAGATCATGGATCTGGCCACTATACGTTGAGGAAAACTCAAACTTTTCACTATTTTGGCTCGCCTTGAAATATGAGGACGTATTTATTCACGCCATAAATAACCATACATGAAGAGTTTCTTTGGGCACCCGCCGGGATTAGCCACCTTGTTTTTTACTGAGATGTGGGAACGTTTTTCTTACTACGGTGGGAGAGCGATGCTGATTTTGTATATGACTGCCGCGGTCGTCAGTGACAACCCCGGACTGGGGCTGACCGTCGTGGAAGCAGGTGCCCTCTACGGCCTCTATACCGCCGTCGTCTATATGACCAACCTTCCCGGCGGATGGATCGCAGATAAATTTATCGGCGCCCGAAATGCCGTCTTCTATGGAGGTGTCGTCATCGCACTCGGTAACCTGTGCCTGGCTGCTCCTTTCGGCCTGCCAAGTTTCTATACAGGCCTGGGCTTGATCGCTGTCGGTACCGGTTTGCTGAAACCCAATGTGAGTACAATGGTAGGCTCGCTATACCAACAAGGCGATGCCCGACGTGACTCTGCCTTTTCTATCTTTTATATGGGGATCAACCTGGGCGCATTCCTCGCCCCTCTCGTTGCAGGATACTTTGGACAGAATGTCAACTGGCGGTCCGGATTTCTGGTGGTCGCCATCGGTATGATCCTGGGACTCATCCAGTACAAACTGGGTGGCAAACACCTCGGCGATGCGGGTAAACTGGAGCGTAGTGATGATCCAGTTGAACAAGCAAAACAAAAGAAATCACTCACCAACGGATTTATCGGCCTGCTCATCGCAGTAGCGCTTTTGCTGCTGGTTCATTTTACTGGCATTATGCCACTAACCGTAGTAAGCGTTTCTGACCTTGTGGGTATTCTGCTTCTAATAATACCTGTGGTATATTTCGGCTTCCTATTTACAAAAGGCGGCTTTGATGACGCCGAGAAAAAACGCATCGTCGCCATCATTATTTTCTATCTGGCAGCAGCACTTTTCTGGTCCGCCTTCGAACAGGCAGGATCCACCCTGACACTGTTTGCCGACCGCAATACAAACAACAGTTTCCTCGGATATAGCTTCCCATCGACATGGTGGCAAAGTATCAACGCCCTCTTCATTATTGCTTTATCAGGTGTATTCGCCTGGCTATGGCTTAAACTCCACAGCATGAAGATGGAACCCTCGACACCGATGAAGTTTGTGATTGGTTTATTGCTGGTGGGCGTAGGATTCCTGATCCTCGTACCAGCTGCCATCATTATCGAAAAAACAGGCAACCGCGTAGGTATCCATTGGTTGCTGATGTTGTACTTCATTCATACTGTCGGTGAGTTGTTCCTCTCTCCTGTAGGGCTGAGCGCGATGACCAAACTGGCACCGAGCCGCATCGTCGGACAGATGATGGGTATCTGGTTCCTCGGAGCCGCGACGGGCAACTTTATCGGAGGACGCGTCGGAGGATTGTTTGAGTCCTTTCCATTGAAGAATATTTTCCTTGCCATCTTCCTGTTTAGCCTGGGAGCGGCATTGATCATGTTCTTCCTCGTTCCATGGATGAAACGCCTGATGGGCGAAGTGAAATAGGGACGTATTTCGGAATTGTCCTGGTATCCCTGCTGTATGTTGTCCGCACATTCGACAACCCGGTTACCTTTTTGGCTGTCAACCACGCTTCACAAGAGCCCGTTGACCGGATAATTTTTTAGCTTAGTCGCAAATAAATGTATTGATATGAGTCAGAACGCAACGAATATCCCGCCGCAATACACGCTGGAAAACATTCAGAATTTTAAGGGGAAATATCCCATTCAGTTGTGGTATTTGTTTTCCATCGAGATGTGGGAGCGCTTCTGCTTTTACGGTATGCGGGGGATGCTCGCCGTATTTATGGTGGAGATGCTGATGCTCCAGGATGGCGAAGCCAACCTTCAGTACGGAGCGATCCAGGCCTTCATTTACATCTTCACTTTTGTCGGTGGATTTTTCGCGGATAAAATTTTAGGGTTCAGAAAATCCCTTTTCTGGGGTGGCGCCATGATGGCAGTCGGCGGTTTTTTTATTGCCACCTCCCCGGTTGAGTTCTTTTATATCGGTACTTGTTTTACAATCGTCGGTACTGGATTTTTCAAACCCAATATCTCGACGATGGTGGGCGGCCTGTACAAAGAAGGGGATACGCGTCGTGAAGCCGGGTTTAGCTTGTTCTATTCGGGAATAAATCTCGGAGCACTGCTTGGCGGTATCCTGATGATTTATGTGGGTAAGTATCACTCATGGAGTCTGGCCTTTGCGCTCGTAGGGGTCGCGATGTGTATCAGTATCATCATTTTGATTTTTACGCAAAAAACTATGGGGCCGATCGGTCTGTCTCCACTCGATCCAGCCATGTCAAAAAAGAAAAAGAGAACCTACGAGTTTCTGACCTACGGGGCTTCTCTCGCGGCGATTCCGTTTTTGTACATGCTGATTCGCAACATGGACAATACGGATATATTTATGTTGATCGCAGGGCCGGCTACGTTGCTCTATGTATTCTATGAGATGACCCACCACACGTGGGAAGAAAATAAGAAACTGATTGCGGCATTGATTTTTATTGCCTTCTCAGTGTTGTTCTGGGCATTCTTCGAACAAAGCGGAGGATCGCTGAGTTTATTCGCTTTGAATAATATCAATCACGATCTCGCAGGGATGACTATTGACCCGAATATTGTCAACAATTCTTCGAATTCACTCTTTGTGATCATATTCGCGCCACTGATCGGGATCCTGTGGATCTGGCTGAGTAAGCGAAAATCAGAGCCTAATTCGGCCGTAAAATTTGGTTTGGGATTTATTCTCCTGGCCATAGGCTTTTATGTTTTTTATTCTACTGTTCACTTTGCCAGCGAGCAGGGGATGACCTCTTTGGAAATCTTTACCGCGGCTTATCTGCTTCTGACGTTTGGTGAGCTTTGCGTCTCTCCGATCGGATTATCACTGATGACGAAGTTATCTCCCGGACGTATGCAGGGCCTTATGATGGGGATGTGGTTTCTCGCGAGCGGATACGGCCAGTATGTTGCAGGTCTTCTTGGGAAAGGGATGTCCGTACCGGATGAAAATGCTACCGCAGTTGAAAAACTGGTTTCGTTTACCAATGGCTATCATCAGCTGGCGATTTATGCCGTGATTGCGGGAGTTGTTTTGTTGATCATTTCTCCCTTGATTAAGAAGTTGATGGGTAATGTCACCTAGGAGGGTTAAAGGGTTAAAGGGTTATGAGGTTAAAAGGTTAAAAGGTTAGAAGGTTTAGGGTTTGTTTAAAATGGGATTTATTAAACCTAAAACTACCTCACATAAGATGGAGATAGATGATACGAGATATTTACTCCCAAACTTAAATCCTGCATCTTTCCGCCTCTTAGTCGCCGTAGCTTCAGCGAAGGAGACCATAACCTCATAACCCCTAACCTCATAACCCCTAACCCCCTAACCCCCTAACCCCCTAACCCAATAACCTTATAACCCAATAACCCAATAACCTTATAACCCAATAACCTTATAACCCCATAACCTTATAACCCCCTAACCTCATAACCCTCTAACCCCATAACCCTCCATAATCTTTACCTTTAGCGCATGATTGATTTTGAGTTATTAAAGAAAATATCCGAAACGCCGGGAGCACCGGGTTTTGAATCGCAGATCCGCAATCTGATTAAAGAGGAGATCAAAGACCTGGTGGACGATATGTATGTAGATGCCATGGGCTCGCTCATCGGGGTAGTCAAGGGCAACGAACCAAAGAAAGTGATGGTCGCTGCGCACATGGATGAGATCAGTTTTATGGTGACGCATGTGGATGACGAAGGGTTTATTCGCTTTCATCCCTTAGGTGGTTTTGATCCAAAGACGCTGACCGCGCAGCGTGTGATTGTACATGGTCGGAAGGATATCATGGGTGTCATGGGCAGTAAGCCGGTCCACCTGATGACAGCGGAAGAGAAAGGCAAAAACCTGCAGTTGAAAGATTATTTTATCGATACCGGTTTGCCGGTTAAGCGAGTGAAAGAACTCGTGGAAGTAGGCGATCCCATCACACGCGAACGCGACCTGATCATCATGGGCGAGTGTATCAATGGAAAATCACTGGATAATCGCGTTTCTGTGTACATCCTGATTGAGGTGTTAAAAGCGCTTCGCTCGAAGGAACTGCCTTACGATTTTTATGCAGCGTTTACAGTACAGGAAGAAGTCGGGTTGCGGGGTGCGTTTAATGCTGCCGGGCATATAGATCCGGATTTTGGAATCGGATTGGATGTGACAATTGCCTTTGATACACCCGGCGCTCAACCGCACGAAATGGTGACGCGCCTGGGTAAAGGAGCGGCCATCAAAATCCTTGACGGCTCGGTTATTTGCGATACACGCATGACTGCCTTTATGAAAAGTATCGCCACGAAAGAATCCATTCCACACCAATTGGAAATTCTTCCGGCGGGAGGTACAGATACCGGCGCACTCCAACGCCAGGGAGCCAAGGGAGCTATAGCCGGGGCGATCTCTATTCCTTTGCGCCACGTACACCAAAGCATTGAGATGGCACATCTTCAGGATATACGATCGGCGATCAACCTGCTGGCATCAACGATCACGGAAATTGATTCAGGAAACTGGGAATTATAATATGATGCACTGGATAGAAAAAGAAAATAAGCTGGTAGGAGAATTTGTTTTTAAGGATTTCTCCCAGGCCTGGGCATTTATGAGTGAAGTGGCGATGCTTTCAGAAAAGCAAAACCACCATCCCGAATGGACCAATGTCTGGAACTCCGTGACGATCAAACTGAGCACACACGATGCCGGGAATATCATCACGGACAAGGATCGCAAACTGGCAGAAAGTATCAACAAAGTTTTTGACCGCTATCAACATTATACCTGATGCCTTTAGAAAGCAAATTGCCTGATGTCGGTCTGACCATCTTCGCCGTGATGTCCAGGCTT
>JAUHXV010000120.1 GCA_030426765.1 Bacteroidia bacterium
ACTGCTCTTTTCCAGATAAGGTCATACAGTCTCACTTTGTCCCTGTCACTGTCAGAGATTGATGAATTTTCCGGATAGGTCGGGCGAATGGCTTCGTGTGCTTCCTGTGCGCTCGCTGATTTAGAAGCGTATTGTCTGGGTTTGGCGTACTCTTTCCCAAATTCCTTGCGAATCTGCTCAAGGATACCATTTTGAGCGGTTTCGCTCAGGCTCGTGCTATCGGTACGCATATAACTGATATAGCCCGACTCATATAGTTTTTGTGCGGCGGACATGGTGCGCTTTACATTAAAACCGAGTTTTCGGCTTGCTTCCTGTTGCAGGGTAGAAGTGGTAAAGGGTGGTGCAGGTTTTCTGGTCGCCGGTTTGACGTCGATGTTGTCAACGGCAAACTTCGCGCCCAGGCAGGCATCAATCCACTTTCGGGCAGCCGGCTTGGAATCGATTTTGGATGGCAGGTCCGCTTTAAATTCATAGACTTTGCCTTTGTCGTCTTTGACGCTGAAAATGGCCTGGATCTTAAAGAAAGCCTCCGGCGTGAAAGCAGTGATCTCTCTTTCTCTGTCAGCCACAAGGCGAACGGCCACTGATTGGACACGGCCGGCAGATAATTTTCCCTTGACTTTGCGCCAAAGTGTTTCGGAAAGCTCAAAACCAACCAGGCGATCGAGTATACGTCGGGCCTGTTGGGCATTGACCAGGTTGATATCTACAGTGCGAGGTTCTTCCACCGCGCGTTGAATGGCCGGCTTAGTGATCTCTCTGAACACAATCCGTTTAGTCTTGCCCGGATCAAGTCCGAGGACTTCGCACAAATGCCAGGAAATAGCTTCTCCTTCGCGGTCCTCATCCGTCGCGAGCCAGATCACCTCCGACTTCTTCGCGTGTTCTTTGAGTTCTTTGACGGTTTTCTTTTTTTCAGGAGAGACGATATACTTAGGTTCGAAATCGTTTTCTATGTCGATCGCATTGTTGCCTTTCTCCAGGTCACGGATATGGCCATAACTGGATTTGACTTTAAAGTCTTTTCCTAAAAATTTTTCGATGGTTTTGGCCTTGGCAGGAGACTCAACAATCAGCAGATTTTTTGACATAGTTTGGTGTTAGATGAAACGTATCTTCCTAAACAATGAGGGGGCAAAAGTAAAAAGATTTAGATTTTCAGCCTTTTTTTTACCACTACGAGGGATAATATAGGGGTTAATCCAATGCAGCGCAACGCTCCTGCGCAATGCAGCATTAGGAAAATACTTGTGAGGAGGCAATTAGTGTCAGACGTTATCCTCTGTCAAAGTCACTGCCATCAACCATACATGAGTTGTCCGGGAAAGGTGAAATCAGCTTTCAAAAAGGTTGTCATACTCGCTCGATCCTTCGTTGGGTCGGCTTAACCTTTGCTTTTGCGGCGCATTCAGATCAAGTGGCTCTTCTTTAACGCCTCCCATGAGCATGAGCGTGCTATTCTTCTCCCACTCTTCAAGCATCGCCAGTCCCTGATCTTCAAATACACCGTTTTGCAGATCCACAGAATCCATAAAGCTGCTGGACATTTCCATAAAGCGCTCCATTTCACCCACTTTATTGGCGACATCATCCGCGATGACTTCAAGCGCCTGATCAAACATCGCGCGTTTGTCGGCATTACCGGATATGATACTCATGGCAGATTTCATAGCGCTGTGGCTGGAGCGAATAGCTTTGCGCTCCTCTTCTTTGAGCTTTACCTGATCTTTTGTATCCTCAAGAAGTATCTCTGAGTTGGAATACATCTTGGTGAGCACGCGATAGAGGATATTCATTTTATTTTCCAATACCGCATATTTCTCATTGGATTCTTTCAGACGCGCGGCTTTGCGGCTTGATAGCAGCATTTGTTTTTCAACACCTTGTTCTTTTGCCTTTTGTGCCAGTTTCAGATTGTACTCGATCTCATTGGCATTTTCCTCCTGAATGGTTTTTAGTTTGCGAATCTGACCGCGCAGATTGCCGATCTGCTCACCCATTTTTTTGAGGTTGTCCTGAAGATCCTCCACATAATTTTTCAAAATACCGATGGGATCAATGGTGATAAACCAACTCGTCAGGCTGCGCATAACACTTTTATACATATAGCTCACAAGTGTGCGCATCTTCGGATCGAGGACCATATATATGATGGCACCGAGTACGAGTATCGTCACGACAAGACCGAGCAATGAGGATGCAAATGCCAGAATCTGCGGCAGATAGGTCACGAGGACGTAGCCCAAACCGGCAAGGATCGCCAGCATAAAAAGTAATCCGGTTTTTCCTTCAGGTCGACCCCAAAAGGATTTAGGTTTGGAAAGGTTGCCACTGAAATCTTGCGGAGGAGTAGTCATAATTTAGTTGTTTATAGATTTTCCTGAATAGCTGCCATATCGGTTTCAATGGCGGAGACAAATTGCTGATACGTGCCTTCGAATTTGATTTTGGTTTGATTGATGGATTCTTTGGCTTCCGCAACTTCTTCATCGGAGCGGGCGATTTTATCTTCAAATTCTTTGATTTGCTTTTCGAGACTTGCGATCTGCTTTTTGTGTTGCTCAATGCTCTTTTGCAAATGGATCAGTTCATCTTTTTTAGAATCAATCCGCTGCTGCACCTGGCTGTTTAATGCCTGGTCAAATTGTTTTTTCTCTTCCCCGAGTACGGACAGGTAGTGGCGTCCGGACTGCAGTAAAGAGTCTTTCGTGACGCCCATCGTAGATGCGATCGCAAAAGCGGATTTCAATGCCGTCGGTAAATCCAGTTTGAGACCGGCCAATTGATCCAGGGATTGTTTGAACTTCAGATAGTCAAATCCGGACTGCGTCTGCTTTTTCAAAGCCGCTTCGAGAAACTCAATGCTTTTTTTGTCGGTATTACTTCCGAGACCTAATAATTGTGAAATCTTCATGTATGTATAAACGTATCAGGCTTCAAATATAGCGTAAGCCCTGTATTGAACCCCAAAATAAAGATATCTGTTTACCTCACATACGATTTTAGACGGAATCCCTTGAAAAAGTATACGATTTCACACTTCTTAAAGGTGAATCGATACGTCCGCCGAATACGGGTAGCGCATGAGGTAGTTGAGGGCAAAATCAAAAGAAAGTTCTTCGTAGACAATTTTATACAGCGTCTCGATGATCGGAAGACGCGTCTTTTCCGTCTTAGCGAGGAGATAGGCGATTTTTAAGGTCCGGACGCCTTCAGCCAATTCGGTGGAGGCTTCAAGCAAATCCTTCAGCTTTTTTCCTTCACCGAGCTGGAATCCAAAATTGAAATTCCGGCTATTGGAACTGGTAGCAGTAGCGATCAAATCTCCGATCCCGGCTGTCCCCAGAAAAGCAGATTTGTCAGCACCAAGCATTCCGCCAAAGTGTGCTATCTCATGCAGACCTCGCGTGATAAAAATGCCCTGGACATTTTTTCCTAAGCCCTTTCCCACGAGATATCCGGAACCTACGGCAATGATATTCTTAAAGGCTCCGGCGAGTTCAGCACCAAGGATGTCTTTCGAACCGAAAACAAAAATCTTTTTACTCGACAAGAGTTCTTTTCCAATTCGCTCCACTTCTTCATACTCGCTGGCAATCACAGTGGCGGTAGGCTGGCCTTCAAGAATCTCCTTACTCAGATTAGGACCGGACAGACATCCAATGCGCAGCACATTGCTCTCCTGGCTGATCACTTCTGACATGGTAAAGACATCATTTCGCGATAGCGTACCACTGAAGTTCATCACATCAGGAACCTTCTCAGTGTCCAGGCCTTTCGTGCCATGGATCAGAATGTGCCTGGGTGATAAGAGCGGGCCCAGCGAGCGCATCATGTTGCGGAAATCATCGGATGGAATGACAGGAAAAATGACTTCACAAGTCTCTGCTAATTGCGAATAGGAATCGATGGCTTTAATCCGATGAGAAAGTGAGACACCGGATAATATGTGCGTGTCATTGATTTTGGCGACGACTTTGGGGTCTCTGGCAAACAACAGGACATCATTGTTTTCCGCGAGCAACTGCGCGACCGTAAGGCCAAAACTCCCGGCACCGACCACGCCGACAGGAGACGTCTTTTGTGTCTGTTGTTCAGTCATGAAAGCCGGATTTTAGGCGTCTTACTTTTTCTTCTTTTTGGCCAGATTGGCCTTTGCCTCATTCTTTTTTGCCTCCGCAATTTTCTGCTGCTCCTTCATCGCTTTTTCGAGGCGCTCACCAAACCCTCCTTTCTTTTTGGGTTTTTCCTTGTTCTTATTCAGCTGCGCCATGATCTTGTCCTCATCGAAGATAAACTTCTTTGCCCCTAAGGTCTGCGCGATATTGAGCAGGTTGGAGTAGAGCAGGTATAGTGTAAGTCCGGAAGCATAGCTGTTGAAGAATACGAGAAACATGAGTGGCATAAAATACTGCATATATTTCAATGCCGGATTCATACTCGTCATGTCGGTGTTTTGCATATTATAATATGTGTATGCCACCGTACTGGCTGCCCACAGCAGCGTCAGCATACTGAGGTGTCCACCGAAAAATGGGATTTCCCACGGCAGGTAGAAAAATACATCATACGATGAAAGGTCTGTAGCCCATAAAAAGGAAGCCTGGCGGAACTCAATCGAAGCCGGAAAAAAACGATAGAGCGCAAACCAAACAGGCATTTGCAAGACGACCGGAAAACACCCGCCCAGCGGATTGACGCCATACTCGCGGTACACCTTCATGGTCTCCATTTGCTGCTTTTGCTGATCGTCTTTGTACTTCTCTCTTAGACCTGCGAGAGAGGGCTTCAGTGCAGACATCTTAGCCTGGCTGTGCAACATTTTATATGAAAGCGGAAAGAGCGCCAGTTTGATCAGAACGGTGAGCAACAAAATCACAAGACCTTTACTGCTGATAAAGGAGAGAAGGAAGTTAAATACCGGCCGTACGACCCAGCGGTTGATCGAACCAAATATGCTGCGCCCAAAAGGAATGATATCCTCAAGCTCCGCATCGTAATGTCTCAGGTTTTCAAAATCATTGGGACCGATATACATGATCATACCATCAGTTGATCCATCGCGTAACATCGGGATGCCCACTTCAGCAGAAGTGGTTTTGAGGACGTCACTTCCCTCTTCCGGCATGATGGTTTCAAAAAGACCACCGTCAAAGGCCTTTGAAGATACCAGTGTACTGTTGAAAAACTGGTTGGAATGCGAAAACCATTTAATAGGCTGACCGGACAGATTTTCCTCGGCATCTGAGCGGCAGTTACAATAATCTACTGACTCAGTATCTTCCTTAAAATAGATCGTCGACATAGATTGCTCAAAAGAGGTGCTGCGTTCGATGCGATCCAGATGATTGATCCATGTGAGTTTTGCGGATTCGGGCGTAGGGCGGAGCAGGCCATCACCATTTTCGATTCGAAAACCATATCCGATCTCATACGGATTGTCATTCAGCGTGTACTCCTGAACGATGCGTTCACCTCCTTGTCCCTGAGCGGTCAGCGTTAGTTTTTTGCCCTGGATATTGGGCTGAAAAATCAGATCAGCGGTATGCAACTCACCCTGTTGGGTCGGAATGGCAATATTCCAGATGTCCTCCGGATGGTTGAGTAGTTGGAGCGGTACTTTGTA
>JAUHXV010000035.1 GCA_030426765.1 Bacteroidia bacterium
TGGCAGCTATGGCTGACCATTTCCACAGATGGTGCACGGGAGCCGATCCCTTGTCTATGCGTTTCCATACGCGGGGAGGAGCTTTAAGGTCATCGAAAGACGCCCGGTTGCTTCTGATAAATTCTTCTAACGGATCTCTGTTTTTTATTTCCATAGCATTCCAACTTAATGGACAGTATATTCATTTATGCCTGTAATAAGGCTCTTAGTTTTGCTTTTGCCCGACTGTATTGCGACTTCGAACCGGATTCGCCGATCCCTGTGATCTCGGCTATTTCCTTGTGGTCGTAGCCTTCGAGGAGGTACAAGGTCAGGACGGTTCGATACCCATCGGGAAGTTGCATGATGGCTGTCTTTACTTTTTCAGCTTCATACTTCAAGTCACTTCCGTCGTGGTCTATATGCATATCTGACCAATCCTGCGTCTGGTCGGTAATCTCTTCAAATTGTATTCGTCGTTTTTTGAGAGCATTCAGACAGTGATTGATCACGATGCGTTTTATCCACGCGCCGAGACTGGATTCCTGACGAAAGGAATTTAATCGACGGAAAATATCGATAAAGGATTCCTGCAGGGCATCTTCGGCTTCGGCTTCGGATCCCATCATGCGATAACATATATTATACATCGCATCGCTATAGCGTTGGTATAAAGTATGTTGTGCTTTCCGGTTACCTTCCAGACAAAGGGATATCAATGAAGATTCATCTGCTGAATACATTCGGCTTGTCGCGTCTTGATGTTGGAATAATGACAAGAGATCAGATCAAGGGTTGCATAAGGTTGAATACACGCATAGGATTTAAGCTACATTTACCTCACGATGAGTATAGTAACAAAGATAAATGCCCGGGTGGGTCGTGAAAAGTATACGACACAACTGACAACAAGAGATCACAGTTGGCTGGCCGATGAGCCTGACACGAATGGCGGACAGGATCGGGGACCCACCTCCAAGGAGTTGATAGCCAGCTCATTAGCAGCCTGCATGGCCATCACACTCAGGATGTATGCTGATCGCAAAGGCTGGGAAGTGGAAGCGATCGAAGTGGACGTAGCGGTGCATTCGATCCGGATTGGGGAGGGCAAAATGACTCGTTTTGATGCCGAAATTGAGATTTTGGGTAATCTGACGGACAAAGAAAAAGACCGGATGAGCGTCATTGCAGGGAAATGCCCTGTTCACAAGCTGTTAACGCATCCCATAGAAATCAATACGGTTTTGAAGCCCTGACTGGCTCATAAAGCAAAAAACGGGATAAAAGAGGAGATAAATTCGCTTGTTTCAGGGTGTTAGGATCAGGATATTCCATAGCGACCATTATCTTTGCATCCCGGAAACCTACTTTTATCAAATAAACACACAAACCCGAATATGAAATTTTCACAAGTAATACTTTTGATTTTAATCAGCACAGGACTTGCTTTTACCTCCTGCAAGGATTCCGCAGATGAGTCTAAAACGGATACCCCTGCTTCTGTTTCTCCCACCGCTAATCCCGGAGAGGATGGTGGTGTGATGCAACCTACCAACCCCGGCAATATCGCCGTTGACCCAGGCGGCGCTGCGGCAATGGGCACCAATACGACCGGAGGGAAAAAAGAACACCACTACATCTGTAATACAGAAGGATGTGAAGGAAACAGCATGTCTGCAGGAAAGTGTCCGGTATGCAGCGCCGAACTGGTTCATAATGCAGCTTACCACTCACAAAACAATAGCGGAGGGGCCAACAATGCAAATGCTGCTACTCCGATCATGATCGATCCGGAAACAGGTAAGCCCACCACGGCGACTCCTGCAACCCCTCCTTCAGGACAAAATGCTTCCGGTGAATACCACTACGCATGTGATGCCGGACATCCCGGCGCTGCAATGGCCGGAAAATGCAGTACCTGTGGAGCAGAACTCAAACACAACCCTGCTTATCACAATAAATAAGCTTAGGGTCATCCACAAAAAAAAGGCTGCATATTGGTATGCAGCCTTTTTTTATGCGTGTTGCTAAACGCTCTACGTATCTAAACTAAACTTTAGTCAAACGGAACAAAAAAGGGTGACGCGCAAAGCCGCCACCCTTTATGATTCTCATAGTTAGCACTTGACTTACAACTTACTGAACTTAATCGGATACCAATCATCATGTATCTGTATCATCAGGATATACATTCCCGGCATGAGGTGTTGTATATCCAATTGCTTTTCTTCGCTCGCGCGCACATCGAGACTAAACTCATTCCCATCGATGGCCATCAGTCGCATAGATTGGATATGACCTGAGCAGTTGATATTTAACACCTCCTGCGCCGGATTAGGGTATACCAAAATATCTTCGACAGAAAAATCTTCCTTCTCGAAAGCTGCATAGGCTTCCGGCATCACTGAGACTTCCCGGATGTCAAGCATTGTTTCCACCAATGGATCACCTGTGGTCTTGGATATCGTGACTGCATCTACATAGATATTGTCACTGTTGTCACTCGCATCACATTGTATCCGCAATTTACCCTGGGCATTCGGATCAAAGGACGGAACGAATATGGTGCCTACGTAAAACACATTATTTTCAAAATCCTCCCCTTTGATAATCTGGCCGATCGTACTCCAGCCATTGTTTTGATCTTTATATCGAATGATAAAATCTTCGCCGTTTTCCAGCCCTACTGATTTAAAGTAGAACTCCATTTTTACGCTGGTAGCTCCCGTCAGGTCCAGCCATGGTGACGTCATGGAGGAGGGCTTTCCTGAATTGTCACGGATACGTATCGAGTAATTGCCTTCCCATGAGTGCGAACTAGCTACTCTGGTGGCGTCACCTCCTCCATCTTTCCAGCCATCCCATCCGGTCTCGAAGTAACTGGCGACCAGTTCTACATCTTCCGACGGTGGAGGTGGCGGGCAGGCAGGACACGGTCCACCACAATCAATACCCTCTTCGCTCTGATTCTGGATACCATCTTCACAGGTTGGACAAGCCGGACAAGGACCACCGCAATCAACATCTTCTTCGCCTTGATTTTGAATGCCATCACTGCATGTCTCACACGGCGCACATGGTCCACCGCAATCAATGCCTTCTTCGCCCTGATTTTGGATACCGTCATCGCAAGTTGGACAATCCGGACATGGTCCACCGCAATCAACACCCTCTTCACCCTGATTTTGAATGCCGTCATTACAGCTTGGACCTCCGCCCGAAATTTCTATTCCATAATCTTCGACTTCTCCATACGTGAAGGAGCCACAGGTAGCGGGATAGCCACCATATTTCATAGAGACGCGCATACGAGTCGTACCGGAAGACGCACTTGATGGAACAGTAAAGGACAGATTCAAGGTAGAGGCACTGATACCCTGGGCTACCATCTCTCCTGCATCACTCCAATCCAAATCTCCATTGTAATCGATCCATACCCTCCAGTACTCGGTATAGGAGGAGTTTACAAAACCGGGCGTCAGCTGAATTGTATAGCTGGTTCCCGGAGACAAATCAGTATTCATCGCCGTGAAATCTGCATACCCTCCGTTATTGCCACTTGTGTGATCAATAGTACCCAGTACGACTTCCTGGATATACTCATAGTTTGTATTGTTTCCACTCGACGCACAATAGGAAGGTGGTGGCGGTGGGGGTGGCGGACCACAGGATGTCAGACAATTGTTTGTGGCATTCACGCGATTTCGAAGCACATTACCCGGTTGCGGACCGAAGCCAAGATTAAAATTAATACCCGCATTGGTCAAATGGCAATAGCTCATAATCGTCCCACCTTCAGGTGGAATTCCGGGTAGCGGGCAGTTGCCTTCTGTGCTTCCCGCACAACCATCGATGGCTGTATTATCGCCATTCCAGACACAGGCATGTGTGTGTTTGGAACCGACCACGTGGCCCATTTCATGTGATATCACCATCACGGACCAGCTGTACGTCGGTACATTCTGATATGTAGCATCGATACTGCTGAAGCATTTCCGCCAGTCCGGGTTTGAAGAACACATATTGTCCAGCACAGCAATCCCGCCGCTGGCTTTATAGGATACCAGGTGGCCGATGTTGCCATTAAACTCATCCGTATATGCCTGAAAAGCATTTAGCATAGCACCGGATGAATTTCCATTGTAGGGACTCGGGGTTGTCCAGGCGTAGATCTCATTGATCATCATATTGATCGACTCGGCATTATAGAGCACGATACTTTGGTTAAACAAACCGGTGATATAGTTCGTGGCCGGTGTGGCTCCTCCTTTTTGTGTGACGATATCATCATCGATCTCTATGTACACACGTACGCAGTCATCGATATCCCGGCTACTCGGAGAGGATTGAATTTCTTCGATGGTGTATCCCGGGCCTTCATCAGAAGTAGCACAATCAAATACAAACGGTTTTTCAAGGTCGCGATCATTGTACAGAATATGCGTGTTCTCTCTGTCCGTTTCGAGGCGACCTAGTATTACATTACCCTGGCTCGTAGAAATCATTCCCATCAGTTCGTGATTGAAAACAGAAAGTGCTACGATTGAGTTTGGGTCACCGGACACCATACCCCGGTAATGCAGACCATGTGTATAATTGACCGGAATACCGGGAGCATCACTGGCAAACAACACAAAGTCTTCGGAAAAAATCTGGTGCTGTACCAGATCCAATTCAATTTGTTCACGATCGCCGGCCGGTAAGGTCAGACGAATCAGGTCATGCTTTTCAGATAACAGAGTTTCGATCGCGTCCTGATCAAGCGTCAGCAAAGCGCCTTTGGTCACGCCTTCCATCTCCAGTGCTCTGGTGGAAAGATCATTTGTGACAAAAGTGCAAAGAGAGGTTTCGTAAAAATCCAAACCAGAGGAAAGCATTGCAGAAATTTCTTCTGACACACTTTTCTGTCCGTAGACAGACATGGATACAAAGCAGCAAACAAGGAAAGTAAAAATTCTCATCTAATAAGGTTGTTTGATTAAAAAATAATAACAGGAAAGCATCGTGACTGCGTGGAGGCAGAGGCCACAATGAATGCCAACCTTAAGGTGAGAATGACAAGATTCAAAACACCTTCCACACGATTTGGAGCATCGTATATATGTTGTTTTGAATTCCTAAATATTGAAGTTTTTATGCAGACAGGAAAAAATCTGCATGTTTTTTACTGAAAATTCAGGGTATTTACGGATATAAATCAGTAAAAACCTTGGATGAATTGATGAAAATACGTCCTGTCAGGTGCGATTGCTATGCGTATCTATCAAA
Source organism: Bacteroidia bacterium (assembly GCA_030426765.1). Lineage (GTDB taxonomy): Bacteria > Bacteroidota > Bacteroidia > Chitinophagales > Saprospiraceae > Opimibacter. Next base: position 5,248 of record JAUHXV010000035.1, read on the forward strand.
TTGATTTTTGTTATTCACGCTCCTGTTTTAATGTTTCCAGTTTACCCTTCACCGCTTCGACAATTGTCTTCTGATCTTCAATTTGCCGACTCATAGATTCCTGTTCCTGCTGATTTTCCACGATATCCTGTTCTGCTTTGGTGATCTTATCCTTATGATTTAAAATGTCTTTGTGAAAACTCTCATGTTCGCGTTCGAGTTTATCAAGACTCTTCTGGAGCTTTGCCAGATTCTTCTTTTCCGTTTTAAGGGCTTTTGGGTCATCCCGGACGGTCTCTACATAATCTCTTTGCACCTGAATCTCACCCCGCATGTTTTCCTGGTTTGTCTCGTTTATCGGAATACCAATTTCGGCTTCATTGATTGTGGCTTTGGATGATTCGATCGTACTTTCAAGTTTTTCTTTTTCCCGCACCAACTTTTCCAAGTCACTTTCAAGTTTTTCTAGCGTCTTATTCTGCTCTTCCAGATCTATCGCCACCATATCCACTTTGACTTTGTGGGCAAACTTCAATAAAAATTCTTCTGCGATGTGGTAATTGGAATCCGTTTCGGTGAGATAGTCCTCACCCATATCAAACCATACGATCATGCGGGTGCCGTGTACACTACTTTCCGCGAGATTATACACCTGGATCAGGTTTCCATCGCCGATGGCACCTACGTGAATGTCCTGTACCACGGTTTCTTTCGACCCTTTTACGCTGCTGACTCTCCCATACGGCTTCATATAATCTTTCCATTCTGATTGGGCAAACTTAGGATCGGTATCGGGCAACAGGATCGTGAGGCAAGGCTGAGGCCCAGCCACCATCGTAACAGTCTCTGCCTGCACCTGAGCGGAAATGGTCATCACAGCAGAAAAGAAAACAAAGAGGCTTAAAAGGATTTTTTTCATCTGACATCTATTTAACAGTATAAGAACACGACGCAATTCATATTTGTTCCTATTCACGTATCCATGCACGCAATTTACCAATTCTGGCAGAAAAAAAACCATCCATTCTGCCTTCATTTCTTTGATGGGTAGCATGTAGGTATAGGCAAGACATTCCGTACATGGAAAAATGACAGAGGCCATTGCCGGGAAATACAGCAATGGCCTCTGAAAAAGTATTGGGACTATTATTCCAGCGTGTAAAATGTAATCGTCGGAGGACCTTCCACACCTGCTTCGGTCATCAGGGTTTTGAGTTCTTCTGAAGCTATGCGGGCTTTTGCCTTGTCCATGTCGGTGACAGCAAAAACGATATAGATCATATTCGAATCATCCATATCCCGGGCCATCCCTCTTTCCACAAGACCATATCCTGCACGCGCTGTTCTGCCTTCCTTGCTGTATGCGGCAAACCAGGCATCAAAGTCGTTTACTTTGTGGCTGACCATCACCCGATCTTTTGTTGTGGCTTCGGTAGTATCATATCGGATGACATTCATAAACGCAAATTCCGGCGCGCTTGTCACCCCGGCAGAATCCATCGCTGTTTTAAGTTCAGGCATGGCAATAAATTCCTTTGCTCTGTCTAAATCTTCAATCCTGCTTAAGACCATTACGCTGTTAGGATCATCCATCATACGGCCTACTGCAATTTCAGTCAGACCATATGCACTTCTGACAGAATCATGGGCCATATAGCCTTCTTTCCAAACATCGAAGTCAGCGACGGAATGCTGAATCATTGTGGCCTGATAAGGAGGAAGGCCGGCCAGGGGATCTGCTTCGACTTCTTCCTCAGCGGCCTGATTGCAGGCAAAGCATAATAAGAAGAAAGCCCCCAGGAGTAAAAAGTTGGTACGTTTCATCGTAAAAAAATTTAAATAAAAAATAGTGTGATAATCCGGCTCTCAGAAGGGAGGTATCATGAATAGATTAGGAGAGGCTAATGGAAGAACAATAGTGTCAGAAACTATTCTTTGAAAGCCGACTATACAGTGATATCTCGCTCAGCCTTTGATATCAAAGACAAAATATATGAAAAAAAATGGTCAGTATCAAACTATTACACGCTAAAATCAACCGGCAAACGAAGAAACAGACTGGAAGACTGTTACCAGGATTCTTCCTTTCGATACACAATACCTTTAAATGAAGCGACAAGTTCATGCCCTCTGAGTACCTGAATCAGATAAAACCCCAGCTTGTGTCCAAGCGAAGTCTCTTCTGCAATAGCGGTCAGCACATCACCAACGTTTACTGGTTTGATATGGTTGACTGAAGCTTCAACAGACATTGATTTTCTTCCATGCGCATTTGAAGCAAAAGCCAGCGCACTGTCTGCCAGGGCAAAGGTTATCGCTCCATGCGCCACGCCAAATCCATTGACCATTTCCGGACGAACTGTCATTTCGAGCTTTGAGACGCCTTCGCCATCTTCCAAAATGTGTATGCCGAGCCATTGCGAGAATAAATCGCCCTCGTACATTTTTTCCACGATCTTATGCATCAGAAAAATGTTTCGTGATGAGCTGCCATGCGACGGAGGAGAGCACTGCATCGATACCGCTCCTCGCGATACAGATGATGCAAGGCATCCAATTGCTCGACACAATGCTCAACCCCAATTTCGTCGGCCCATTGTAACAACCCTTTAGGATAGTTAACGCCTCTGGTCATAGCCAACTCGATATCTTCTTTAGAGGCAATTCCAAAATGGAGCGCATCGGCTGCCTCGTTGATCAGCATCACCAGGATACGATCAAACAGCTTTTTATGTTCGTCCGTCAGAACGGGATCAACATGATCAGTGGAATCCGAATAATCGTAATATCCTTTCCCGGATTTGCGCCCATACCATCCTGCACGAACGAGGTTGATTTGCAACTGAGAGGGACGGTAACGCGAATCGTAATGCATAGCCGTCCATACTGATCTTGTCACGGCTTCATTAATGTCATTTCCGATAAAATCCATAAGCTGAAATGGTCCCATTCGAAACCCGCCATACGATTTCATGGCTGCATCTATCTCCGCAGGTGAGGCCAGTTGCTCTTCAGCGATTCTAAGTGCTTCACCATAAAAAGGTCTGGCGATGCGGTTGACTATAAATCCGGGTGTATCCAATGCTCGCACCGGTGTTTTTCCCCATGCTTTGATTTCGTCCATCACTTTCGCGGTGATACTTTTCGATGTTTGCAGAGCAGGAATGACTTCCACCAGACGCATCATCACCGGCGGATTGAAAAAATGTATACCAATGAATCGTTCCGGATGTTTCAGGGCTTTTGCCAGTCCGGTGATGGACAGCGAAGAGGTGTTGGATGCGATGATCGCTTGTTCATTTACCAGTGGTTCTATACTCGCAAAAATCTTTTCCTTAGCTTCCTGATCTTCGATGATCGCTTCAATTACGATATCACTTCCTGCGATACTATTCAGGTCTTCCACCAGATAGATCTTCCCAAAAATTGCTTTCGCCTGCTGGTCGGTGATCTTTCCTTTTTCGGCAAACTTATTTAACGACTTCAAAATACCGTCCCTGGCTCGAATATGCGCATCCGGAAATGTATCGTACAACAAAACTTCATGCCCGGCCATAGCGGCGACTTGTCCGATACCGCTGCCCATTGCTCCTGCACCTATAATAGCTACTTTACTCATTCTCCAGAGAAATTTGCTTTTCGTTTTTCCAGGAAAGCACTGACACCTTCCGCATAATCTTTCGTTTGTCCGGCCTGAATCTGGAGTTGCTCCTCAACCGCCAGTTGTTCCTGAAGTGTATGTTGCATGGAAGCATTTAATGCCTTCTTCGTCAGCGCAAGTCCACGCGTAGGCATACCCGCGATCTGGCGACTTATTTTTGCAGTAAATTCATCCCAGTCAGCATCCGGAACTGCTTTATAGATCATCCCCATTTTTTGGGCATCTGCGGCACTCACTTTTTCGCCTAACATCATAAGGGCAGAGGCGCGTTGAAACCCAATAAGCCTTGGTAGATGATAGGTCCCTCCGCTATCCGGAATCAGTCCGATGTGGCTAAACGCCTGAAGAAAATACGATGACTCTTTAGCGATGACAATATCACATGCCAGAGCAATATTGGCTCCGGCTCCGGCAGCAATGCCATTGACAGCAGCAATCACGGGTAGTTCGAGATCGCGAATGCGCTGGATAATCGGGTTGTAATGATCCGCTACAATCTTTTGCATCTCCGGACCATTGGGATCGGTGACTTCATTCAGGTCCTGCCCTGCGCTAAAAGCTTTTCCTTCCCCGGTGATGACGAGGCAACGTGTGCCGTCGGAACCGCATTCATCCAGCATCGCCTGAAGGGCGAATGCCATCTCCTGGATAAAGCTGTTGTACCGTTCGGGCCGATTGAGTTTGATTGTCGTGATCGCCCCCTCTTTTGTGCGTACCAATGTCGGGGAATTGGTTGATGATGTCATTGCTGCTAAAATTTTGAAAGTATAAAGAAACGGAATTTCGGAGCATTGGGCATTGTGTTTGTGGGCACAATATCAAGTGATGGGGCTGTTGACAATCAATTTAGTCTGATGAAGGCGTTGCGTATTGTTATCGATGACAACACTGTTTAGGGTTTAGGAGGATGTATGTTCTTTTTAGGACAAATTATGAGGCAGAAGAGAGAAAGAGGCTCCCGATGGATCGGGAAGAGAAAGAGGTGGAAGAGGTGAAAGGTGTGAAAGAGGTTTTTTCCATGATCCCCGAGCTAAAGCACGGGGTAATATTTCTAAGCTTGAATTTGATTAAGCCTATTTGCATAACCCCGAGCTAAAGCAAGGGGTTCCCGATGCATCGGGATAAAGTTTTTAAATCTTTCTCAAAGATGGTCTAGCGCTAAAGCGCGACCAGAAAATTTTGTTCTCTCTAAATTCCCTTTCAAAGCATTGAAAGGCTACCATTCATGGAATCTAAATTTATTTGTGGCACAGATCACCTATTAGTCGATGTAGCTTTAGCGAACGAGATCCTCACTACTGACTAGTCACTACTGACTACTCACCTCTCTAATCCAACAATAAAGCCAGGCCCTTCAGATAATGCCCCTCCGGGTGGAAGATGGACACCGGATGATCTGCTCCCTGGCTGAGTTCATGCACCACGCGGGCTTGTCGGCCAGATTCGATAGCGGCAGCGACAATCGTGTTGTGGAAGAGGGGCTTGTCTACTACTTGTGAACAGGAGAAAGTAAAAAGCATACCTCCTTTTTTGACACGAGAGATAGCCATGGTGTTGAGACGCTTGTAGGCCTGGATGGCATTGTGGCGCTTCTTCAGTGATTTGGCAAAAGCGGGTGGATCTACAATGACGATATCGAACATTTCGTCTGTCTGTCCCAGCCAGGTCATGACATTATCTTTTATACTTTCATGCGTGCCGGAAAAGGTATTAAGGCGCATATTTTCTTCCAGCAGATCGAGAGCACCCTGCGAACTATCAATGGATGTGACGTGTGCTGCTCCGCCTTGAAGTGCATAGAGTGAGAATCCGCCTGAATAACAAAATCCATTGAAGACTCTTTTGCCCAACCCATATTTTCTGATCCATTCTCTGTTGTCACGCTGATCGAGAAAAAAACCAGTCTTCTGACCGGTTTCGACATTGACCTTAAACGCTATTCCGCCCTCATGTACCACCAGAGAATCAGGAGCTTCACCATGCACCCAACCATCTGCTATGTTTTGGGCAAACGCAGATGGCAGGGCCTCTTTACTTTTGGAATACACGGCCCGGATAGAAAGTGAACTCAACTGCAATATTGCTTGTGAAATATCCGGCATCGCTTTGTACATACCGATCGAATGTGCCTGCACCACTGCGACATCGCCGTAAATATCAATGATCAGCCCGGGGAGTTGGTCGCCTTCTCCGTGTACTAACCTGAAGGTATCTGTCGACCCTTCCTGCCGGATATTCAGCGCGTCACGGCATGCTGCAGCATTGGCCAGCCGCTCCAGCCAAAATGCCGTGTTCGCTTCCACTTTTTCAAACGCGATCAAACGCACAGCCAGGCTGCTATCCTGGAAATGTCCGGTACCTATGGTATTCCCTTTATAGTCCTCAACGAGAATAGTATCGCCATCAGACAGATGCTCTGCACCTGATCGTATGGCTCCGGAAAAAATCCAGGGATGACGTCGCAAAACAGATTGTTCGCGGCCTTTATTAAGTCGGATAGATTGCATATCGTTCAGGTGAGCAGGCAGATTCTAGAAACACTTAAAATATTCAAACGGCTCGAGGCAGGACAAACACCGATAAGAGGCCTTGCAGGGCGTTGCACCGTACTGACTGATCAGTTCAGTGTCTTCAGAACCGCATTGCGGACAATTTCTTGGCGTTCCTTCATACGCCTGATCAGCAGCTCTTCCATTCGGTGGAGCAATACCGTATGCGAGTAGTTTTTGGTTTCCCCGATCGCTGATCCAGTCGGTGGACCAGGGCGGCGTGATTTCCATTTCAATACGGATGTCACTGAATCCTGCTTCTGCCAGATGTGTTTTGACCAGCATTGGGATAACGTCTATGGCGGGGCAACCGGAGTATGTGGGTGCCAGGTCAATATGCCAGTGGCTGTTTTCAGGACGGATATCGATCACCATACCCAGATCCACAATGGAGACCACTGGGATTTCCGGATCGGACACTTCATGAAGCAATCCGGCGATTTGTTTTCGAATGATATGTACGTCGTCCTTTAGCAAAATATCCTCCTGTCATGGTTGGCTACCAGTTCATCTCCGGATATGTACGCTGCATGTACTGAAGTTCTGTGAGAATATATCCCATGTGCTCGGTGTGCTTTCCTTCTTTCCCGCCCAGCATCATCACTTCATCTTTGGGCAATTTTAGTCCGGCTCTGGTAGCTACTGAGGAAACACGATTTTGCCACTCAGGTTCAAGCAAGGTGACATCAAGTGCATAACCCGACTCCTGTAATTCATTTTCGTAAGAAGCCATGTTGAAGAGTTCGCCGGTATATCGCCACAATTCATTAAATGCCTCCTGCGTGATGTGATGGCTTTTCTCTGTTCCATCTCCGAGCCTGACGACCCATTCACTGCTGTACCGGTAGTGATAGCGGATCTCTTTCAGCGTTTTGGCGGCTATACCTTTTAGTTGTTCATCTGCATGTTCTGACAATGCTTCGTATTGAATGATATTAAACGCGTCGTAGAGAAACTGACGCGCGATCGTATGCCCAAAATTTTGATTGGGTTGTTCGACAAGCAGCAGGTTGAGATACTGATGTTCATATCTCGTCATAGCCAGTTTGTCTTCATTGGTATCTTGTCCGGGCAGGGATGCGATGTATTGAAACAAAAGTCTGGCCTGGCCGATCAGATCGAGCGAAGAGTTGGTCAGCGCGATGTCCTGTTCCAGCACCGGGCCATGTCCGCACCATTCTGCGAGTCGCTGCCCCAGGATGAGCGGATTGTCGGCAAGGTGAAGGAGATATTTGGTTTTGGCTTCCATGATCTGCTGTTTAAAATTTTTCCAAAAATACCGCTCCAAAAGGACAATGACCTTCGATTTTGGGATAATTCACTGCAGAATTCCGAAGATGGAGCAGATTTTGACCGACGTTATGGTGATTCGAGAGAAGCTAATATTGGAATAGTACGCTTTTATATATTTCAAAAAACCTACCAAGTTGTCAATCAGTAATTTTTATATTATAATATTATTTAATATTTATTTTCTTGCGACACCCGATTTCAATACCAAGAATTGACCAATGAAATAAACCGAAGCAAAAAGGCTGCAGAACCTTCGATGAATGCGAAACACAGGCAATACGAGAGTGAATTTTAAATCAACTGCCTTTTTCGTTTACTTTGAGGCCGGATCGAAACTTTAGGAAAGCAACTTTCACAAGACGCATTGCGTTTAAACATACCAAGCCCATATATCCATGAAATATAGTCTGCTGTTTTTTGTTCTTTTTCTGACTCTGAGCTTTCAGGCCAACGGACAGAATTCGAAGCTGGCCGACCAGTACTATCTGGAAGCCGAGTACGAGAAAGCGGCAGACCTGTATCTGCGTCTCCACGAAACCGCGAAGAAGAACAAAAATTACCTCTATTTCAATAAATACATAGAATGTCTTCTGGCGCTCAAAGAATTTGATCTCGCAGAGAAAGAGATACAAAAGCAGATGACGGAAGAACCGGATGACTACAGTATGCTGGTGACTCTGGGCAATGTACAGGAACGCATGGGCGAATACGATGAAGCACAGAACTCGTACCGGTTGGCCATCAAAAAACTACCCGCCCGTATCGATGCCATCACCCGCCTAGGCAATGCCTTTTTAGGCCAGGCAAAATATAATGAGGCCATCGAGACTTACGAGCGCGGAGAAGACCTGCTGGATCAACCCGGTTTGTTTTCCTACCAACTCGCCAACCTCTATCAAAGGAATGGCGATACACCTAAAATGATCGAACAATATCTGTATTCTCTACATGCCAATCCGGCGCGAATCGATAATATCAAGAATATGCTGGATCGGACGTTGACGCCGGAAGACTATACCGAGCTGTTGTCGCAGACCTATGTATTTATCCAGGATTATCCGGAAACTGATTATTTCCCTGAGCTTCTCGCCTGGATATTTATTCAGCAAAAGGACTATAGCAAAGCCATGCGGCAAGCGAAAGCTCTGGATAAACGGTTTGAAGAAAACGGCCTGAGAGTCTATCGCCTTGCTCAGATCGCCGCTAACGACCAGGATTACGATACTGCCATAGATGGGTACGAATACATCCTGGCCAGTCAGCCTTTAGGTTCGCCCTACTACATGGAGGCCAAGCGCTCCAGCCTGGCGACCAAGCGCAAAAAAATTACGCACAATTACGACTACACGGTTGAGCAATTGCGCGAGCTGGAAGCAGAATACCTGACCTTTATTGATGAGCATGGTATCAATCCGGCCACGGCACTTATCGTATCAGAACTCGCCAAACTCGAAGCCGTTTATATCGATGATCTGCCAAAAGCCATTGATCTGCTGGAACAAATCATTGCACTACAAGGCATTAACAATTATATCCAGGCCAATGCCAAACTGGAACTCGGCGATTACTACCTCATGTCCGGCGAAGTGTGGGAGGCAACCCTTCTGTACTCACAGGTAGACAAAGCGTTTGTGGAAGATTTGATCGGTCAGGATGCGCGGTTCAGAAATGCCAAGCTCTCGTATTTTAATGGAGATTTTGAGTGGGCGCAAAAGCAGTTTGATATTTTAAAAACATCGACCTCCAAGTTGATCGCCAATGATGCACTTGACCTGAGCATTTTCATCATGGACAATCTGGGTCTCGACAGCAACGCGCATGCGATGACTGCATTTGCGCAAGCTGAGTTGCTGATCTTCCAAAACAAACTTGATGAGGCTATTGAAAAACTCACTATCCTCGGCAACATCTATTCTGATCACGGGCTCAAAGATGACATCCTCTATCTGCGCGCCAGACTCCAGGAAAAGAAACGAAACTATATCGCGGCCGAAGCGCTGTACGAAGAAATCGCCAATGACTTTCCTGAGGAAATTCGCGCCGACAACGCTCTCTACAACCTGGCCCGATTGTACGAAAACCAATTATACAATCCGGAAAAAGCTATGGCGTGTTACGAAAAAATCTTTTTGGAATACACCGACAGCACCTTTGCTATTGATTCCCGAAAGCGATTCAGAGAACTGCGGGGCGACTTCGATCCGGAAGAACCGGAGATGATGCAATGATGAGCGAAGAGCTGAGTGCTGAGGGTTAACGGAATTTCAATTCTTCTTCCGTTAAACTCTTCAAGGCATAAAGCACGGGGCATGGGTCTCCCCTATACGACCAGGAATTTAGGGTGAACGGTTGCACTTCGACTTTCCTCTCTTCTGCCCAAAAACAGCTTGAGCCATCGCGACGCATCGGGAACTGATGCGCCTTTATTCCCTTCCTTTCCGCCCTTCCGCCTTTCTGCCGTATTTCCGCACGCAGAGACGCAGAGACGCAGTTTTATTTCTGCCTTATACTTGAATAAAAATTAAATTGGCTTTTCTGCTCCCGACACATCGGGATCTCTTTTCTGCCTTATGAAGACCTGAGACTAAACCCTTCTGCCTTTCTGCCTTTCTGCCGTGTTTCCCCACGCAAAGCCGCCAGGGCGCAAAGAAAAAGACGCAAAGAGGAATTACATAAATTCTCACTTTTCATCACTCAATCACGCCCTCACGCCATGACCACTAGTCTTCCACCTGATCTTTTTCAATCAGCCGAAAACCATTGCCATGGATATTGGCTATTTGAAGGTTTTCGTCTTTGCTCAGGTATTTGCGGAGTTTGGTGACAAACACATCCATTGACCGGGCGGTAAAGTAGTTGTCTTCACCCCAGATTTTGGCAAGGGCCTCCGCGCGTGTCAGGACATCGTTTTTATGCTGGCAAAACATCTTCAGCAGGTGGGCTTCTTTTGGCGATAGTTTTTCTTTTTCATTTCCGTCATCGCCTTTGTAGGTCAGGACGCGCAAGGGATAGTTGAAATGGTATTTGCCGATTTCAAACTCTTTGACATCATCTTCTTTTTCAGCTCCTTTGTTCACGCGGCGGAGGATGGCCTGGATGCGCAGGAGCAATTCTTCGGAATTAAAGGGTTTGGACAGGTAATCATCTGCCCCGATTTTAAATCCTTCCAGAATATCTTCCTTGAGGTTTTTTGCCGTCAGGAATATGATCGGCATCTCTTTGTCCTTTTCTCGCACTTCGCGCGCCAGGGTGAAACCATCTTTGCGCGGCATCATGACATCAAAAATGCAGAGATCAAATGAACCGGTGCGATAACTTTCAAAACCCATAATGCCATCTGAAGCTAAGGTGACATCATAATCATGCATTTCCAGATAGGACTTTAATACGTCCCCGAAATTCTGGTCATCTTCAACTAAAAGAATTTTGTTACCTGACATACGTTAAGTGGTTTTCTAGTTTCGTATTAAGATGGTTATGCAAGGTCATTTATTGTATCGATGGTATTCCGGAAGGAAAAGCGAAAATTCACTTCCCTTTCCGGGTTCACTTTTCACAGAAATGCTTCCTTTATGGGCTTCAGCGATGGCCTTTACATAGCTTAGACCGAGTCCGAATCCTTTCACGTCATGCACATTGCCGGTATGCACCCTGTAGAATTTATCAAAGATATGCTTTTGATCCTCTTTGGTCATCCCGATCCCCTTATCAGACACCGTTATTTCGATACCATTCGGTACATTTTGCGAACGAATGGTGATCTCAGGAGCGCCGACGGAATATTTATTGGCATTGTCCAGCATATTATATATCACATTCGAGAGGTGTGTATGGTCTCCTTCCATCATCGGCTGGTCAGCCTCCAGTTCTACCTTAATTTCTCCCTCTCGGTGCTGGACCTGCAGGCTGAGATGATCGACCGCCTGTCGGATGATGGCATGCATATCGACCTGTGACACCCTGAGTTTAAAATCTTTCTCATCCATCTGCGCCATCTGAAGGACTTTTTCCACCTGGCGCAACATGCGTTTGTTTTCCTGCCTGATGATGCCGACAAACCGATTGATCCTGGCTTCATCCGAAATCACCTTTGGACTCGCTATCGAATCTGCTGCCAACGATATCGTGGCGATCGGCGTCTTAAACTCATGCGTCATATTGTTGATAAAGTCGGTTTTCATAGCAGACACTTTCTTCTGTCGCAGGATCACATAGATGGTATAGCTGAAGCAAAACAGGATCAGGCTGGTAAAAAGTACTGCAGCGAGCATTGTAGGCAACAGTGAATACCACAGCCATCCGGCCTTGTTAGGAAAATGCAGCGTAAGCCATCCGGGCGAATTCTTAAGGTCAGAACGAAACAGAGCGATGTGATATTTTGAATTGAACAGCGACTTTGATTGCGGATGATTGGCATGCGTGGCTTCCGAATCATCCATACTGCCCACGACATAGTTGCCATTGATGATGATAAAACTCGAGTCAGTGGACTCAAGCACACCATATTGGTAGGGCAAGTCGATCCCATGGTTTTCCAGTTCTTCTTTGATCAGGTAATCCAGTTTAGCAGGTACAATCCGCTCAGAAATGTGCGGTGGGTTGTAGCGACGCTGTTCATCCCACATTTCCCAATACGTACTCTGTCGTCTCCAGCTATCCATACTGTCAAGCATGGAAGCGAGCAGGTCGGAAGAATACAGCGTATCGTTGATTTTCTCAAGGTGCACGCGTATTTCTGAACCCACCATCCCGGCTTCCTCGATAAAAGCAGCCATCTCCTGGCGAATCATTTCGGATGGTGCCTCACTCATGCTGTTGAGCAATTCAAGCGGGACTATCGCTTCACTGGCCGTCAGGCGTTCCTCAACATTGTTGAGTGCTTCAAATACATTTATTTCAAACCTTGTCTCCTGTTGCTCCATGGACCAATTAAACCAATAGACCTGGATCAGACTTGACCCCAGCAGCCCAATGGTCATCAGAATGATGATCAGCCATATTGCTTTTTTACTCATACAGGAGAATGCAAATTTACAATCATTGGAGGTTCTGCCGGGATTTTAACGAGGTCTTAACCTCTTTGCACAGTTCAAAGCCTGATTCTTTGGCATAATAACGAACCTACAGGAAAAAATATTCGATATCTCATGGATTCCTGCACGTGACGTTCCTGCGGAATGAAAGTTGAAGTACAGGATAACAGGAAGTTGATTTCGTTAAAGGGTTCTGATTTTAATATTGCGAAACCATACTATGTCATTATGATCCTGCAAGGCAATTTTTCCCGCAGGGGCTCGACCGAAATCTTCCATCTCACCGAACTTCGAATTTTTAATCATTTCATACCATTCATCGGTATACATTTCAAAGGCCACCACCTTTACGCCATTTAACCAGTGTTCGACCTTGCCTTCATTTTTGATGAGTCTAACGTGATTCCATTCACCGGCCGGCAATACGGTGACTTCGCTACATTCGATCATATCGTAAAGATCACCGGCCCGGTGTGTTGTAAACTTACTGTCGGGATGGCAGGCATTGTCGAGGATTTGCATTTCCGGCCCGGTCATCCAGGGAAATTTATATTTCTCATCTTCCACCACATTGTAGATAATCCCGCTGTTGCCGCATGGTGACACTTTCCACTCCAGTGTAAATTCAAAATTTTCATAGACATCTTCCGTCAGAATATCGCCTCCATCCGGCGCCTGCCAATGGCCATCCGCATCCTGACGTGAATCCAGCATCAGCGTTCCGTCAACAACCACCCAGCTTTTTCCAATAGTGGTCTTGTTGAAATTATGCCAACCTTTCGTAGTCTTGCCGTCAAAGAGCAATTTCCAGCCTTCCTTTTTCTCTTGTTGACTGAGTGTATTAGGTTCAACTTGTGGTTGCGTACCAACGCTGTAAAAAGTGGGGTTTGCCAAAAGTTTTGTGGACATGTGATCATGATCGATTGATCCTCCGACACTCATGAACATGTAAAGGGAAGAAAGCAGGAAACTGTAGTAGAGCATTTTTAGAAGAATGTAGGTTATCCAAAGCCAATAATACAGAATTTATCAGGAAGTCCTCCTGCACTTTTCTGTTGCTTTCTTTAGTTTTGCGCAACAATCTGATATCCGTTATGAATAAGTGGTTGAAATATATTCTGATCGCCCTGGGGCTGATCCTCCTTGCCATCATCATCATGGGAATGACGGGGCCGAAATCCTTTCACATTAATCGATCGATTGTTATCTCCTCCGGTATCGATAACGTGTGGCCATATGTAAGTTCGGCGCAGAAAATGCAGGAATGGTCACCCTGGGTGACCAAGGACTCTACGCTTCAGATCGAGTATTTCGGTGAAGAAGGCACGGTTGGCTCAGGTTACAAATGGAAGGGTGAAGAACTGGGACAAGGTGAACAAACTATTACGATGCTGGCGGAACCTAATCGGGTTTTGGCCGATCTCAAAATCAATATGGGTTTCGGGGATCAGCTGTCCACCGTCTCATTTGACCTGAAAGATACATTGAGGGCGACGCGGGTAAGCTGGGGGATGCGCGGAGAAAATAATTTCTTTGGTCGCATTTTCAGCCAGCTTTTTGATTTTGACAAAGCCGTTGGCGCGGATTACGAGGAGGGACTGGCCAACCTCAAAAGGATTGTGGAAATGGATACAGATACCGTCATCTATCAGATTAATACGGGTCAGTTTCCCGGCGGACAATATCTGGGTATTCGCGGTACTGTCCCGCTTGATGAGGTGATACCCTTCTATGATTTCAATCTCCAGAACCTGTTGCGCCTGATACAGTTTGAAGGCCTTGAACTATCTGGTGCACCCCTGGCGATGTTCTATGATTACAATATTGAAAAGGGTACAACCGAAATGGTCGTGTGCATCAACTATACGAAAGCCATTGAAAATCTCCCTGAAGAAGTAGAAATCATTTCACTTCCCTCTTCCTATTATGTGACGACGGATTATTATGGCGGGCATCATGGAATCCGCAAGGCCCATGTGGCCATCGAAGCATTCCTGCAGGACAACAAAGCGAATGTTGTTCCGCCCTTTCTTGAGGTATATATGACGGATGGTCAGAATGAGCCCGATTCAAATAAGTACCTGACGAAGGTGGTTTATTTTGTGAATTAGATTTTAGACCTGAGACCTGAGACCTGAGACTTGAGACCTTTTTTGGGTTTGTATTCAGCTATGTTTTTGTATAAGGCTGTAAAGCATTTTCTGAACTTCATGGATTTTTGAAATCACATTTTCTATTCTTGATCTTTCGCCGTATTTCCGTCGCAAGGCGATATACAGTTGTGTTTCCAATTCATATGCGGATCCTTGTGCAATACTCAAAAACTGAACGAATTGCGGGTTCGTTCCTCTTCCACAACCTTCAGCAGTGTTAGATGGAATTGAAATAGCTGACTTCCTCGTTTGAGCGGTTAGACCAAACGATTCTTCCTTTGGGTAATCATCAGTGATGGTGTATATCTCCTCCACAACATCCATCGCCAATTTCCAAACCAGGAGCTCTTTAAAATTGTGCTTTTCTTTAAACCTCATATTGCATTTATTTCGTTCTGCTCAATAGATTGTAAAAACTTTCTTTTCATATAAGTGTCTTGAGAATGCAATCAGTGCTATCAACCTTGTCAAAATAAATCACTCCCCCTTCTCAGGTCTCAGGTCTCAGGTCTCAGGTCTCAGGTCTTGCGTCTTACGTCTCCGCCCTTGGCGCCCGTCGCTGCATTGTAAAATTGGCCCAGTGAATGGATCCTTTGCCCCATCGCCGCCGGATGTGATCCAGCTGCTGAAATAAAGAGATCTCTTCTTCGGTATTGTCGAAGAGGTCGAGCTGGATATTGCCATGAACGAGTCCGCTAAACTTCACGCCGATGAGGCGGATGAGCTGGCGGCGTTCGTAGACATCGGCAAAGAGCTCGAGGGCATGGGCGATGAGCGTCCGCGTCTGTGCGGTATAGGCGATGCGGCGTTGTTTGGTAAAAGTGTTGAAATCGGCATAGCGTATTTTGACGGTGATGCAACTGGTGAGCCGGGCATCCTGCCGCAGGTCAAAGGCGAGTTCGTCGACCATGCCGCCGAGCATACTGCGGATAAACTGCATATCGAGTGTGTCTTCGCTGAAGGTGCGTTCTTTGGACATCGATTTTTGTTCGCTGTAGGGCACTACCTGTCGGCGGTCAATGGCATTGGCGCTTTCCCAGAGATAGCGACCCATTTTTCCGAATTCGCGATCGAGCAGGGTGTGGGGAATTTCGCGGAGGACGCGGTTGGTTCGCACCCCCATAAAGCTCAGCTTCTTATACGTCTCTTTGCCTATGCCGGGGATCTTGGCGGTGGATAGCGGGGCCAGGAATTCGCGCTCTTCACCGGACGGGATTTCGCGCATCCCATTGGGCTTGGCCTCCCCTGTTCCGACCTTCGAAACCAGCTTGTTGACCGACAGCGCACAGGAGATGGGCAGCCCGGATTCTCTGATGATATGCTGCCGAAGTTCTCCGGACCATTTATAACACCCAAAATACCTGTCCATCCCGCTGATATCGAGATAAAACTCATCAATCGATGCTTTTTCAAAAACCGGTGCCTGGTCGCTGATGATATCGGAAACGAGCTTTGAGTATTTCGTATATGCATCCATGTCGCCCCGCAGCACAAGGGCTTGCGGACACAGGCGCAGCGCCATTTTCATGGGCATGGCAGAATGCACCCCGTAGCGACGCGCCTCATAGCTGCACGATGACACGACCCCACGGCCTCCCATCCCGCCGATGATGAGGGGCTTGCCCTTCAGGCTGCTGTCGCGCAGGCATTCTACGGAGACAAAAAAGGAGTCGAGGTCCAGATGAAGTACTGCTCTGTCATACATTGACCAAATATACGTCTATATTTAGACTATTTTTTAGTCATTTTTTCAAAAAAACATACAAACCGCAGCCATAATCTGGAAAGCAATGGCGAATAAGTGCCTGAGCGTCTTGAAGGAATGGAATTATAAGGTGTGTAAAAAAGTATGTTGTGTTTTGTGGAAAACATTATCTTTGCCCTCCAATTTTTAAAGAACAGAAAGTATGGCCCATCACAAGTCAGCCAAGAAAAGAATCAGACAGGACGCAATCAAGCGCCTGCGCAACCGCTATTACAAGAAGTCTACGCGTACCTCTATCCAGAAACTGCGCGAAATGACCGACAAAGTAGAAGCGGAAAAATTCCTGCCCAAAGTGGTCAGTATGATTGATAAATTAGCGAAGAGAAACCTCTTCCATGCCAATAAAGCCGCCAACCTGAAATCAGGTCTGATGAAAAAGGTGGCACAACTCTAACACACCCATTAAGGCAGCTATAGAATAGCCTAATTAGTGAGCCAAGCTGGGAAACCGGTTTGGCTTTCTATTTTGAGGATCGACCCGCACGCAACCGCCTGATTTTCCAGGCGACCAGCAAACCCGCAACCGCCCCCAGTGCATTGGCCACCATATCCGCCACTTCAAAACTGCGGCCCGAAGCCAGATAGTATTGCCCAAACTCCAGCAATACACCCGACATCCCACACAATAAAAGGGTAAACAAAAAGGAAAAACGAAGTTTACTTTGCGACAGCGCGCTGAACACCAGAAACGCCCACCCGGCATACATCCCAAAATGACCGATCTTGTCAAAATGCGGGATCCCAAACATCATCTTATCCGCATTCCCGCCCGGCATCAGAGACAAGACGAAAATAACGACGCCCCAGAGTATTGCAGGTAGCCAACGGAGAATCATAAGTGAGGGAGTGATGGGGTGAGGAAGTGATGGAGTGATCTGGTGTAAATGTGTAGGTGTTTAGATGTTTAAAAGTGAGTCCAAAATCCTATTCATACTCAATGCATCAGTGCACGCACAGCCAAAGGATATTGAATCGCAAAGTAAAATTTTGAGCCAGGTGAAGAAATGACTCAGAATCATTCCTAACTACCTGGAAGGACCTATATGGAATATGGGTTTACGCAAAGCCGCCAGGGCGGAAAAAAAAGACGCAAAGAGGAATTCTACAAATTCTCACTTTTCATCACTCCCTCACCCCATCACTCCATCACCAATGCTCCATACCCTACGCTCTCAGCTCTACGCCCCTCGCCCTACGCACCAACCAACTCGCGGTATGCAGCGACGCCCATCAGCATATCAATCTGGCTCTCATCGGTCAGGGCGGCGCGGATAATCCAGCCGGCACCATAAGGATCTGAATTGATCAGTCCCGGATTGTCCCCGCCGTCTTCAGAAATCTCCTGATTAAATTCCAGCACCTCTCCACTCAGGGGCATAAACAGATCCGAGGTCGTTTTGACAGCTTCGACGGTGCCAAACACAGCATCTTTATCTACGGTATCACCTACCGTATCCACTTCAATATAGACCAACTCGCCGAGTTCGCCCTGAGCAAAATCCGTGATCCCGATTTCAATAATCTGACGTCCGTCATCGGTCTTAGCGCCCGTAAAGCGTACCCATTCGTGCTCTGATGTGTATTTAAGATCGTCTGGAAAATTCATATAGCTTGTGGTTATTATTTAATTATGTGAATGACCAAAATTAGAAGAATTTATCAATCTGGAAGAGGTTTTCTGCAAATCTCCAACCAGAGCCAATGAAAGCAAATCAGTAATACCCCGTTCAGAAAAGCAGGCTTTGGTCGAAACAAACCGTCCCTTATCCGAATCTATCCGATTCCTTAAATACTTTTTCTACTTTGTGCATCCACAAGATGTAATTGAAATATCCATGAGGAAAGTATCCCTGATTGCTGGTTTTATTCTGTGCATGATCTCGGTGATCTGCGGGCAACCCATTGAAGATAACATGCCCCGCATCACCGGAGCTATAGCCCTGCAAAATGCTACTATTGTGACGGCTCCGGGTGCAGCACCTTACACAGGGACTGTTCTCATTCGGGATGGCCTGATCACTGATGTCAAAGCCGGTAGTACAATTCCACCAGACGCATACATTATTCAGGCAGACAGCTTGTTTGTCTATCCCGCCTTTGTCGATGCCTTTTCATACACAGGCGTCAAAAATCCGGAAAGCGAAGACGACCGCCGAAATCGCTCACGACCCGATGTGGACGAAGAAGGAAATCCCTCCCTTGATGATGCAGGGATCACCCCGTATCAATCCGTACGCGCCTCTTTTGACCCCAAAGACAAATCCATCGCCGACTGGCGCGAACAAGGATTTGCCATCGCGCATGTCGTGCCCCATGGCCAGATGCTCCCCGGCATGGGTTCGGTCATTATACTCAGCGGAGAAGAGGCAGACAAGATGCTTTGGAAAGAAAACACCTCCATGTACAGCCAGTGGAGCGGAGCTCGAGGCAGCTACCCGCAGACCCTGATCGGTGTCTTTGCCAAATGGCGAGAACTCTATCAGAATGCCTCTCAACTGGTCAGCCACCAGGCTATCTATGATGAAGGAACATTTGTAACACGACCCCAATACAACAGAGCCCATGAAGCACTCATTCCTGTGGTAAAAAATGAAAAGCCCGTTTATTTCCGCGCTCCTGAAGCCAAAAATATTAGCCGTGCACTTGCTCTGCAGGAAGACCTGGGGATGGATATGGTGATTGCAGACGCCACTGAAGCATGGTACTTTAAAGACAAATTAAAATCACGCTCGATCCCGTTAGTACTCTCCCTAAAACTGCCTGAAGACAAATCCGAAAAGTCAAAAAAAGACGGAGATAAAAATGCGGCATCATCTGACTCTGTCAAAACAACTGACACTACAGAAGTCGTCATCGTTGATCCGGAAAAAGAAGCGTTTGAAAAGCGAAGAGCAGAAAGCCTCGAACAACACAGACAACAGGCAGGTGTTCTCGCCGGTGAAGGAATTCCTTTTTCATTTGGCACCATGAGTACCCGGACAGGTGACTTTATGAAAAATATCCGACTGATGATCGAAAACGGCCTCGACTCTGTTCAGGCACTGGCCGCATTAACCACCCAACCTGCAAAACTTCTCGGCATTGACAAACATTGCGGAACGATCGCACCCGGGAAAATGGCCAACATGATGATCTGTACTGCTCCTTTATTTAGTGAAGACAATACGATTAAATACATGCTTGTCGAAGGCGCCCTGTATGAATATGAGTTGAAAGAAAAAAAGAAAGGAAACAGCAAAGAAACGCTGAGTCGGATCAGCCTCGTTGAAGGTACCTGGGCCTATCTGATCGACTCCCCGGATCAGGTTCGCGAAGGCACCTTTACGTTTAAAAAATCCGGTGAGCAGGTCACAGGCACCATCACCGGGCAGGATATGACGGATGGCGGCAATGACGAATTGGAGAACATCGTAATTGATGGCAAAACAATCGCCTTTACGTTTGATATTGAACTCGGCGGACAGATGATCGAACTGGAGTTTGATCTTGAAGTCGATGGTGATGCCATGGATGGTTCAGTTTCGGTGGCAGAATTCGGTTCCTTTAAAGTTACCGGTCAGCGAACTAACAAACCGGAATAATCAGTTTTAACAATCTGTGTTATGCAAAAAATAATTTTATTCGCTATTCTTCTCATCTGCGCAAATGCCAGTACTCAGGTACCAACAGGTGACCTGCTGATTCGCAACGGCACTGTGCTGACGATTACAAAAGGTGTGCTGGAAGAAACAGACATCCTGGTGGAAGATGGAAAGATCAAACGCATCGGAAAAAATCTCAAGGCCCCTTCTAATGTTCGTGAAATCGATGCTACTGGTCAATTTGTGATGCCCGGAATCGTGGATGCCCATTCACACATAGCCATTGATGCCGTTAATGAAGCCACACACCCGGTGACCTCTGAGGTGAAAGTAGGCGACTCTGTTGATCCATTCGACTTATCTATCTATCGCGCACTTGCAGGTGGTGTCACCACCATTCACGCTATGCACGGTTCCGCCAATGCCATCGGCGGACAATGTCAGACGCTGAAACTGCGCTATGGGCTGATGGATCCGTCTTCGTTCATTTTCGAAGGCGCCGCGCGAACGATCAAGTTTGCATTAGGTGAAAATCCCATGCGCGTACACGGAGAAGGAAGAGGTGTACAACCCCGAACCCGCATGGGTGTCGAGCGCGTAATAAGAGATGCTTTTCAAAAGGGAAAAGATTACAAAGCCAAGTGGGCGAAGTACGAAGAACAAAAAAAGAAAAACCCAAATGCCGTTCCTCCCCTTTACAATGAGCGCTATCAAACCATGGCGGATATCCTGGATGGAAAAATCATCATTCAATGTCATTCGTACCGGGCTGATGAGATTCTGATGCTGATGCGCGTACTGGATGACTTTGGTGTACACCGCATCACCTTCCAGCACGTCAATGAAGGATTTAAAGTAGCGCCCGAGCTGGCTGCATTCGGAGCTATGGCTTCTGTGTTTTCAGACTGGTGGGCGTATAAGTTTGAAGTGTATTATTCCACCGCATACAATGCCACGATTCTGACACGCAACGGGGTCATCACTTCGATCAACAGCGATAGTGGTGAATTGATTCGACACCTGTTTCACGAAGCAGCCAAGACACAGCGTTACGGTGATTTAACGGATGAGGAAGCATTGGCTTTGATCACAATCAATCCTGCGCGACAGCTTGGAATAGACAATCGCGTGGGTTCGATTGAGGTGGGAAAGGATGCTGATCTCGCGATTTACAAAAATCATCCTTTGTCCATTTATACCATTCCGCAACTCACTATTGTTGATGGTATCGTTCGCTTCGACCTGGCCAATGACCCGGCGGATATGCGCATTTATGTTGATCCGGAAGAATCGACACCCACTTATTTCGGACAGGAGCAGGTGGAAGGTTGTCTGATCGATACGGATTTTATGTTTTCACACCAACACTGATTTTATCTACTATGAATAAGCATATTTATATACTCTTCTTTCTCCTGACTTGCGGATTTTCAATACGCGCACAGCAAGTAGAAAAATCCACGTATGGCACCTTTGCATTAACGAATGCAACTATTGAAACTGTCACACAGGGGAGGTTGGAAAACGCGACGCTGATCATAGAAGACGGCATCATCAAAGCTGTTGGAGAAGACGTTGCCATTCCGGCTGATGCACAGGTGATCGATTGCAACAAGATGACCATCTATCCCGGTATGATCGACTCTGGCACAAAGGTGGGGCTGAAAGAAATCGGTTCGCTATCCCTCACGCAGGACTACAATGAAATCGGAGAGATTACCTCAGACATGGATGCACTTACAGCGGTCAATCCAAATAGCGTACTCATTCCGGTGACGCGCGTCAGTGGTGTCACGACTGTGATTACCGGCCCTTCAGGCGGGTTGTTTCCGGGTAGTGCGGCACTGATTCATCTGCACGGATACACACCTGAACAAATGTATGGTGGGTTTAAATCTATGGTGATCAATTTCCCTTCATCCGGAAAGCGCGGACGATGGGACAGGCGCTCGGAAGAAGAGATTAAAAAAGACGGAGAAAAAGCGATTAAAAAACTCAACGATATCTGGGAGCGAGTCGCGACTTATGCTTCGATTGACTCAGCCACACAAGGCCAGGCAGATTACAATCCCGAGCTGGCGGCGCTTGTCCCGGTGTATCGCGGTGAGATGACTGCTTTTATAGAGGCCAACAAGTCATCAGATATACTGGCGGCCTTGGCATGGATTAAGGAAAACAAAGTCAAAGCTGTGTTAACCGGTGTCGCGGAAGGATGGCGTGTTGCCGATTCTATTGCTGCTGCAGATATTCCTGTCATCACCGGTCCCGTTTTGGGCATGCCCAGCCGGGATACAGATCACTATGACCAGGCCTACAAGAATGCAGGACTCCTGCAAAAAGCCGGCGTGAAAGTGGCTTTGCGTACCGATGACGCAGAGAATGCGCGCAACCTTCCTTTCAACGCAGGGTTTGCTGCTGCCTATGGCATGGGGCAGGAAGAAGCTTTGAAAGCTGTAACTATCGTTCCGGCCGAGATATTTGGAATAGCTGATGAGGTAGGTTCCATCGAACCCGGAAAAAAAGCAAACCTGTTTGTTTCCACCGGTGACCCATTCGAGCCCTCCACGGCTATTGAGTATTTATTTATCAACGGCTGGAATGTCCCCATTGAATCCCGACAAACGCTTTTGTATGAAGAATTTCTTCATCGGGATCCGGGCGTAAGTACAGAGTCGAAGCCGGGGAAGAGCTAGAGGAGTCAGTAGTGAATGGTCAGTAGTGAGTGGTTATTTACCTATCATTCCAGTAAGCAGTTTAAATGTTTGCACTATTGATTCACCAATATTTTCTATTACATTTTTATCAAGATATTCCAGACCAACAACAATATCCAGCGCTGCATCGATTTCGATCACAGATCCACGGGCAATTTCATAGTAACGCTTGCGCTCATGAGAAGATTTTCTAGAGCTACCTTCTGCCAGGTTCAGATGAACTGATAGTGCAGCTCTACGGAGTTGGCTGACTAAATTATACCTTTCAGATTCAGGCAATGTTTTCGTGATTTTATATACCTCAAGAGTTAAAGTATAAGATTCTTTGTACACCTCAAGATTGGTGTGTGCTAATTGAAGAAACATGATTAACTGTTTTGCTGGTGAAAATGAAAATTAGGGCAAAAACTATTTGAATGCAAGTCCAGAATCTTACCGTCATATGCACATGACACAGCTCACCTTTTAGTCGCCGTAGCTTTAGCGAAGGAGATCCTCACAGCTCATTCCTGACCACTCACTACTGACCACTCACTACTCACTACTGACTCCTCACAGCTCACCTTTTAGTCGCCGTAGCTTTAGCGAAGGAGACCCTCACGGCTCATTCCTGACCACTCACTACTCACTACTCACTACTCACTACTCACTACTTTCCCTGAACCGAAATTCCCCTCATGTGTTCATACCTTAGCAACAGAAAAAGTAATAGCTTCGAATTGATGATATTAAACGAAATAGCTGTATCGCCGGATACTATGTTTTCAAAAAATGACAATCGACCCTTTATGATCGCCGGACCGTGCAGCGCCGAGTCTGAAGCGCAGGTGATGGAGACGGCCAGGGCATTGCTTTCGGCGGATATTGATTTGTTTAGAGCGGGCGTGTGGAAGCCCAGAACACGTCCGGGAGCCTTTGATGGAGCGGGATCAGTGGCCTTATCCTGGCTGCAACGCGTAAAAAATGAAATCGGATTAAAGACTACGACTGAAGTGGCCAGTGCGCAGCAAGTAGAGGAAGCTTTGCAGCATGAGATTGATGTGCTTTGGATCGGAGCCCGATCCAGTGCCAACCCATTTTCAGTGCAGGAGATCGCCAATGCTCTCCAGGGTGTGGATATCCCTGTGATGGTTAAAAACCCGACGAACCCGGATCTGGAGCTTTGGATCGGCGCGATCGAACGCATTCAGGAAGCCGGGATTAAACAAATTGCGGCTGTTCACAGAGGCTTTTCGACCTATGGCGAGTCGATTTTCAGAAATGAACCTTACTGGGAAATACCCATTGAGCTGAGGAGGCGTATGCCCTCTATTCCGCTGATTTGTGACAACAGCCATATCTGTGGCAACCGGGTCGACCTCGCCAGCGTGGCACAGTATGCCCTTGATCTGAATTACGATGGCCTGATGATGGAGACGCATTGCCATCCGGATGAAGCGAAAAGTGATCCGCAGCAACAGATTACCCCGCAGGCGTATAAGGAACTCATCGGCGCGCTTATTTTCAAAAGGGAGACTACCGATGACGCGGACTTCCTGAAATACCTCGATGAAGTGAGAGCAAAGATTGATGAGCTCGATCTCGAGGTGCTGAATCTCCTGGCAAAACGTATGAAGCTAAGTGAGGAAATCGGACTACATAAAAAGCACACGAAAGTCTCCGTGCTCCAGGTAGCGCGATGGAATGAGATCCTTGAAAAAGCGAAGGATATGGGTCGCGAACGCGGACTGAGTGAAGGATTTATCAGTCACTATTTGTCCGCCGTTCACCAGGAAAGCATAGCCCGGCAGGCAGGAGCAAAAGATTAAATGAAAACTTCCCCTGTAATTAAATGACAGGCAACAGGATAGCATCCAGCATGGCCTTCAGGCGCATGAAGCCAAGCACCTGCGCATCTTCTGAACTCAGCAAAGGTCCGTCCTCATCTTCGTCTGAAGGTAGGATAGAAAAAGCGAGAAATTCGAGCAGTCCTTCCTCCGGAAAATCCTCGGCAATCCTGTCGTAGAAATTGTCCAGGTCACCATCGGAAGCTTCGAGTGCTTCCCAGTTGGCCTCCTCCATGTCAAACAACATCTCCTCATCCTCAATCTCTTTGTACTGATCAGTCCGTCGCAGGCTTTCAAGACATACCGTCCCGATAAAAATCAGGTGGGCATGATCCTCTTCCTCCATTTTGACATCCTCGTCTTCGAGCAGGAGATATTTGAGGCTTTCCATGTAGGGTGTCGGGTCCAGATTTTGGTTTTCCCCCTGTTCCAGGATCTGGTCGATGAGTTCGTCAGTAACTTTCATAGCTATAGGATATGTGGGGGCAAAATTACACTTTAATTAAGGGAATACAGGTTATAAAAAAGAGGTCATCTGCCTTGGGCGGATGACCTCTGTGAGTGGGAGTACACGGGTTCGAACCGCGGACCCCCTGCTTGTAAGGCAGGTGCTCTGAACCAGCTGAGCTATACTCCCTTTTACTTTATTTTTTTTCGCTCGAACCGCAGACCTCCCCTGTAGCACGTGCTACAGGGTGCTCTGAACCAGCTGAGCTATACTCCCTTTTCTTTATTTTCATCAATCAGACCTCTTAGTCTTTTCTTCAGGGTCTGGAAGTGATTGAGTGAACCCATTTCTGAAAATGGAGTGCAAACATAACACCTCTCCCCATAATAACAAAATATATGCCCCGATTTAGTAAGCCTTGAACATCGAGGAATACCTCTGTTTTTTCGTCTCCCAAAATTATTCAATCTGCCTCCCGATATACAGAAGGACTCAATTTGCTAAGACCTTGATTATGTGTGATTTACACTATTTATACGTTCAATAGAATGTCACACTGGTAATCCGAAAAGAATAAGAGGAATGGCTACAGTTTTTTGACTGTATTGGGCTCCGTCGCATTGGGAGACACCCATCCGGATATCCGATGTTCAGTGTCCGATGCGTAAATTTATCCCATGATAAAGAAGATCCTAACCTACATCGGCATTGCCCTGGCCGTAACCCTGGTGGTCATCCAGTTTTTCCCTTCGGAAAAGAACAACTCCAATGAAAACCAGTACCATATATCGACCAAATACAATGTCCCTCCGGAAATAGCAACCCTGCTCAAAGGCGCCTGCAACGACTGTCACTCTAATCTCACCAAATACCCCTGGTACGCGAGTATCCAGCCAGTCGGATGGTGGCTCGACGGACACATCCGCCATGGGAAAGGGGAACTCAATTTCTCAGAATTCACTTCCCGACCAGCCGCTTATCAATACCATAAGTTTGAAGAAATCGTCGAAGTCATTGAGAAAAAAGAAATGCCCCTGAGTTCATATACTCTAATGGGACTCCACCCCGACGGCAATCTATCCGACAAAGACCGGGACCGGCTCATCATCTGGGCCCAGGGACAAATGGCCATGATGAAAGTGATTTTTCCACAGGACAGCCTGGTGAGGAGGAGGGAGTGAGGGAGTGAGGGAGTGATTTGGTGATGGGGTGAGGAGGTGATGGAGTGATTTAGATGAAATACATTTCTATTTAATTATTCTCCAGCCTTTTTTTGTAAATCAATCTCATCAAATTCTGTGAGCACTAATGCATCAATTAAGAAGAGGCTTTTAGATTGAACTCTAAACTTTAAGCCTTAAAAGATTATACCATTTAGAAAGCCTCCAGATATACTATATAAAATCAAAGATCACGAGAATACAAAATCACACCATCACCAAATCACTCCATCAAACAGCCCCAAAATATCGCTTCAGCCTCTCCGCAGCCTCGATCAGCGTTTCTTCTTTTTTAGCGAAACAAAAACGGATGATTTTCGCATCACTGCCATCACGGTAGAAAGGACTCATCGGAATGGTAGCCACACCACCTTCGATAGTGAGCTTTTTGGCAAAGGACAAATCATCGAGATCGGAAACACTGCTGTAGTCGGCAAGAATAAAATAACTGCCCAGGCATGGCAGGAACTGCAAAGGCGTGTCTTTGACGAGTTGTAAAAAGAAATCACGTTTCTCCTGATAAAAAGAACCCAATGCCCCGAAATCAGCATGGTGCTGCATATAGTGCGCGACGCCATGTTGCACCGGCCGATTGACACAAAAGACATTGTACTGATGGTTCTTACGAAACTCAGTTGATAAGTCCGGTGGCGCCACTACGTAACCTGTTTTCCATCCGGTGACATGCAGGCTTTTACCAAATGAAAACACCACAAAAGAACGCTTATACAATTCAGGAAAGCGCAATGCCGATTGATGGGTATGGCCATCGAAAATAATGTGCTCATAGACCTCGTCACTGATCAGGTAAATGTCATGACGATGCACGATCTCTTCCAGGCGCTTCATATCCTCTTCTTCGAGGAGTACGCCACAGGGGTTGTGTGGTGTATTGACCATGATCAGTTTGGTGCGATCAGTGATCAGGGCTTCTACAGCATCCCAGTCCACTTTATAGGTCGGCGGTTGCAACTGGAAAGTCTTCACTACGCCGCCAAAAGAATGGATAGCCGGTATA
>JAUHXV010000036.1 GCA_030426765.1 Bacteroidia bacterium
GACGGGAAGGGGCTCGCCGTTGGCGGTAAAGTAACCGATGTTTTGTCCGGTTTTGATATTGAGTAATTCGACTTCTCCGTTGTCAAAAAAATTGGACATCTGATAGCCTTTCCGTTTAAGCTCTTCTACCAGATTGCGATCATCAGCCTGTCTGCGGGAAAAGTTATCCATCCCACCCCCAATAAATATATCCACCTCGGTATCCATGAATCCAAGTGCTATGCCGTCTTTGTCTGTGCGTGTTTCGACATGACCAACAAAAGCGCCGGGTGTGGCGTGTGTGATAGAGCTACTCGCTATCAGGCCAGTTGCCATGCCTTTTTCCTCTGCCATTTCGAGGAGCGTAGGTACAGGTTCTTTTCTTGCGTTCACACCGACGGCGCCATTGTACGTTTTGACGCCTGAGGCAAATGCGGTCGCGCCGGCAGCACTGTCTGTGACAAGATTGTCTGATGCATGCGATTTGTGAAACCCAATATTTTTAAATTCTTCGAAAATCGTTTGGTTGTTGTTCATATACATCGCACCCGTGATCTGTGGCAGACCCATGCCATCGCCGATGAGCAGGATGACATTTTTGGGGTGTGCGAGTTCGCCCGTGTAGCCGGTGGGCGTAGTAGCCGCTTTTTGTGTGGTGCAGGCACTGATCAATACCATTGCCAGGGCCATGAAAATAGGGGCTATAGTCTTACCCAAGGGCAACGAATTTCTTTCCCGGGACGGATTTGATGGCTCCTTTAAATTCGAGTGAAAGTAAAATGGCTGCAAGTTCACCTGGAGTGGATTTTGAATGAAAAGCTAAGGTATCAATATCTTTTTCCTCATTATCAATAATGAGTTTGTAAATTTTTTGTTCATCGCCCGTCATGTTTGTAAACAAATCTGTCTGAAAACTTTGCTGACGGGTGTTCCGATGCCATGACATCAGGTGGATCAGGTCTTCTCCGGATTCTATCAGGTGTGCCTGCTGGCGTTTGATCAGAAAATTGCATCCCGCGGAGTTTTTATCGGTTTTTCGGCCCGGAAAAGCAGCAACGTCTTTATTGTAGTCATTGGCGAGGTTGGCTGTGATCATGGATCCACCTTTGATGGCTGATTCTACGACGATGAGGACATCACACAATCCGGCGACGATTCTGTTGCGCATCGGAAAATTTACAGCATCCGGTCCGGTCTCATAGGGGAATTCGGTGATGATGCCGCCTTTGTGCATCATTTTGTGGACAATTTCCGTATGGCTGTCCGGATAAATCGTACCCATGCCGCTTCCCATCACACCGATTGTAGGAACATGATTTTGGAGGCATGCTTTATGTGCGGTGATATCGATGCCATAGGCCAGTCCGCTTACGATCGTCACATCATAAGCAGCCAGCGTCTCGATTAATTCTTCTGTGATCGATTTGCCGAAAGCAGTTGGCTTGCGCGTGCCAATAATCGCTGCAGAGCGTTGGGGTTGTAGTTCAATATTTCCTTTTGTATAGAGGAGTAGCGGGGCGTCAGGAAGGTGAAAAAGTCGGGTCGGGTAGTGCGTGTCATAATAGAAAACGTAGTCGATGTTTTCGTTTTCCATGTAGTTGAGTTCGCGTTCTGCTGCCTCACGATAAGCTGCGGCCTGCGAGATTTGTGTTGCAATTTCTTCTCCGATTCCGGGAATGGTTTTGAGCAGGCGTTTACTTTCTGTAAAAACGGCTTCGATGCTTCCGCAATACGTAATGAGCTGTCGACCCATGACGGGACCGACAAGAGGTATCATGGTGAAGGTGATTTCCTCCAGTTGTGTCTCCCTTGTTTTCATCTGGTTTTTCGAAATTAGGGGAATTTGAGATACAGCGTGGGCTTCGAAGGGTTAAAAAGACTACAATTATGCTTAAGGTATGTTGAATGGGCAGAAGAGAGGAAAAGGCAGAAGAGAGAAAGAGGAAAGTTAACGGTTGATTGCCCCAAACCTTTAGGTCTCAAGTCTCAAGTCTCAGGCCTAGTGTCTCAGGTCTCCCTAATCCATATCTCTAAGTGCCGGATTCAGACTATACGCTCGCTCCAAATACTGCAGGCCCTGTACCTGATCCCCACCATTATATAATGCTTTTCCAATGCCAAAAACAATGCGTGGATCATTGGGGGCGATTTGTTCGCCGAGCTTGAGATAAGTGACGGCCATTGGATACAGCCCTTTTTGTTTGGCAAACATCTCGTATCCAACTTCGTAATAGAACTCCGTGAGTTTGGCTTTGTCTTCGCGGCCATTCAGATATTCCATATACTGTTGAATGTATTGCACTTGAGGCTTGTTGTTGAGGATTTCCTTAAATTCTTTCAGGAGCTTATTGAGTTTTTTATGCTGCTGGTAGCGCAAGGCGACGAGTCCCGATTTGATTTGGTTGGCACTCAGATATTGCGGATAGATGGCGAGTGATCGGTCGGCATAAAACTCTGCCTCTTCATATGCTTTCAACTTTTCTTCCTGATCTTCGAGTTCGCGCCCGTATTCGTAAAGTGCTGTGGCCATAAAGCAATTACTTCGCGCACTATTTGGCGAAACCATCACTGCTTGTCCGTTTAAGGTAAAGGCATTTTCCCATGCGGGGACACGTGTGTAGGTTTTGAAAGTATATCCTACGGTCATAAGGATGATCAGAGCAAGTGAGCCATATTTCAGTAACGGTTTTTCAGAAAGCCAGCCATGCTTGATCAGGGCATACGCGCTCACCAGAGAGAAAGCGATAGAAGGAATAAAAATAAACCGTTCGTTCATAAACGTTCCTACCGGAAAAACGAGATTGGAAACAATCGAAATTGTGATCACAAAAAATCCGATACACCAGGCATAGATGCTTTTGCTTTTCCAGAACCTGAAAAACACATAGGCGAGACCAGCATAGAGCGCAAGTGAAATCAACGTGCCCGGTTTTCCGAAGTTCATAATCGGAATATGGTACGGGTAGTAGTCATGCGTCAGAGGATGGGGGAAAACAAGAAGCCTGAGATATTCGCCCAGCGTATATATAATAGTGGCCAGTTTTTCCACAGCATTCATCTGCACAAAAGGATCATTCATGAGGTCCGTGATGACTTTTCCACTGCTCAGGACGTATCCGATCACATTCGTCCGGATGATCATATACAGAATGGCTGCGAGCAGAGAGGGCGTCAGTGCTGTCAGGTAATCTCTTGTGGTCGGCTTAGTAAAAAAGTACATCGTGAGCGGAATCACCGCGAGGAAGGTGATCGCATTTTCCTTTGACATCAGGCCCAGGAACATAGCGACGCCGCTGGCAATGAGATAAGCCTTATTTTTTGAGGGCAGATAGCGCAGCACAAAATACAGCGCGCCAAGTGCGCCAATAGCGGTCATGATCTCATCACGTCCTTTGATATTGGCCACGACTTCAGAATGCACCGGATGAAGAATGTACAGCGCAGCGGTAAGGAACGGAATGCTCAACAGCCAGGGGGTTTGTTTCTGGTCGGGTAGCAGGATGGAAAACAGTCTGAAAATCAGGAGACCGCAGAGGCCATACAGCAGGATATTGATAAAGTGTCGGATAAACGCATTATTGCCAAAAATCTCGTGTTCGATGGCAAACGTGACGATGGACAATGGTCGGTAGCGGGCGCCGGCAACGAGGTCTTTCTGGGCGCCGAAATAGCCGGTGAAACTCTCCGTGCTGAGAATCTCCCAAATACCGGAGACACCTTTTTTAGTGAATTCATTGTCTGTAATGACGATCTGATCATCGAGGACATATCCGTAAGACAAGCTCATCCAGTACAAGCCAAAGCCGAGGAAAAGAATGATCAGTGCTTCTTTCCAACGCGATTGCCAGAAGCCGGGAGTAAAGTCCAGGTGGGCGTAAGCGGATGACTTCTTTTTGGATTTCCCTGATTTTTTCTTTGATGTGTTTTTCGCCATGATCGCTAAAGATAAGCGTATGATCTTTGACTATCAAAATGGGGTTTTGAATTTATAGTCGATAGGACTATCTTTCCGGTTTATGAGCCTCAAGACGTCCTGTTTCAGCCATTCGGCAGTATTTCTGCTTCTATTTGTTTCCCTGGTATTTTCGGGCGTGCAGGCGCAAGTGAATCTCAAAGCCGGATATAATATTTCCTTTATATCCGATCCGGGTCTCAATGAGGTCATTTCCACCTTTAGTGAAAGTCAGTCATATGATCGTGGATTTAAGAAAGTTAGTTGGCTGCATGGTCTGGAAGCCGGAATTCGGTTTAAAGCCGATATCCATGCATTCGAACTTACATATCAGAGTGCTTACCAGGCATTAAGGGCAGAAGGGACGATTCAGCCAGAGTCGATTACGTACACGGACAAAATCAATATGTCGGTCAATAGCATTGCAGCTGGATATCAGCTTGCCGGTGACTTTGCGGGTGGCGGAGTCGATCTTCAGTATCAGCGATACAATGCCAAAGTGCGTCAGGAGGGCCAGGATGAATTCAGAGATGTGCAGGAGATGTGGGGGATGAAGGTTTATATGATGCTCACCCTGCAAGGTAGTGGATCGATAGATGCGGCTATACAGCCTTACGTGGTGATTCCTTTTGGGCAATACGAGACAGATCCTTTGAGTCAGTATCTCAATCAGGAGCCGGGTCCGGAGGGAAAAAAATGGACGCGAGTGGGAATTACACTGCTGTTTTATAATGGCGGAAAATAGCATTGATCTTTTTTTAGGAAAAGGCGTTATAAGAATCCGTTCCATTCACTTTTCCGAGTAAAACAATACAAATGGCATTTAATCTTGTTTCCGAATTTGAACCCACCGGTGATCAACCTGAAGCGATCAGGCAGATTGTGCGGGGTATACAGGATGGTGAGAAATCACAGGTACTCCTGGGCGTCACAGGATCGGGAAAGACATTTACGATGGCCAATGTGATTAAAGAAGCACAACGGCCCACACTCGTGTTGACGCATAACAAAACGCTAACGGCGCAGTTGTATGGAGAGTTTAAAGAGTTTTTTCCGGAAAATGCCGTGGAGTATTTTGTTTCGTACTACGATTACTACCAACCTGAAGCGTACCTCTCTGTTTCGGATACGTATATAGAAAAGGATCTTGCGATCAACGAAGAGGTAGATAAGCTTCGATTGCGCGCGACTTCCAATTTGCTTTCTGGGCGTCGTGATATTATCGTCGTAGCCTCTGTTTCCTGCATATTTGGTATGGGTAACCCGGAAGATTACAAAGCCGGGATCATTCGGATACAGCGCGGTGAAACGGTGTCAAGAAATGCTTTTTTATACCGGCTTGTGGAGAGTCTGTACAGCCGCACAGAAGGCACGCTGGACCGGGGTAATTTTCGTGTGAAAGGAGATACGGTGGATATCAGTTTGCCGTATGTAGATTATGGCTACAGAATTAGCTTTTACGGTGATGAGATTGAAGAGATAGACATCATTGATGTGCATTCCGGGCAGAGGCAGGAGCCTCTGGAACATGCGGCTATTTTTCCTGCTAATCTGTATGTTGCCCCAAAAGACCGTCTGAAGTTTGTCATCCGCGATATCGAAGATGAACTGTTTGCACAAACGGAATACTTTACGAAAGAGAAAAAATACATCGAAGCCAAGCGCATTCAGGAGCGGACGACGTTTGACCTCGAGATGATTCGTGAGCTTGGGTATTGTAGTGGCGTGGAAAACTACAGTCGCTTTTTTGATGGTCGTGCACAAGGAACTAGGCCATTTTGTCTCTTGGATTATTTCCCGGATGACTACCTGATGATTGTTGATGAAAGTCACGCTACTTTGCCACAAGTGCGCGGAATGTGGGGAGGAGACCGAGCCCGCAAATTGAATCTTGTCAACTTTGGTTTTCGCCTTCCCTCTGCAATTGATAATCGTCCATTGAATTTTACTGAATTTGAAGGCTTGATCAACCAGGTAGTATACGTGAGTGCTACACCTGCGGACTACGAGCTTGAGCAGACCGGTGGAGTAGTGGTAGAACAAATAGTTCGACCCACCGGGCTTTTGGATCCGCCTATCGAAATCCGGCCAAGCCTCAACCAGATCGATGACCTGATGGATGAGGTAGCCGAACGAATCAAAGCGGAAGAGCGCGTACTGGTGACAACGCTTACAAAACGGATGGCTGAGGAACTGAGCAAATATTTTCTAAAGCTCAACATTCGGTGTAAATATATTCACGCAGAAGTCGAGACGATGGAGCGCGTGGAAATTTTACGCGATTTGCGATTGGGTGATTTTGATGTGCTGGTGGGGGTCAACCTATTGCGCGAAGGTCTCGACCTTCCTGAGGTTTCGCTGGTGGCTATTCTCGATGCGGACAAAGAGGGATTTTTAAGAAATGAAAGGTCTTTGACGCAGACAGCGGGTCGGGCAGCAAGAAACTCGAATGGATTGGTCATCTTCTACGCGGATAAAATTACGGCTTCGATGCAAAAAACGATTGACGAAACGCAGCGGCGCCGGTCTATCCAGATGGCCTACAACGATGAGCATGGCATCACCCCTCAGACAATATCTCGTACGAGGGAGCAAATCCTCGCCAAAAACTCCATTCTTGATATTCGGGAGGGTAATAAAAAGGCCTACGTCGAGCAGCCTGTTGAACCGACGCTGGCGGCTGATCCCGTATTGGCTTTTATGTCCAGGGACCACATCGAAAAACTGGTTGAGGAAACGGAGAAGAAAATGAAAGATGCTGCGAAGGATCTGGATTTTATTTCAGCGGCTCAGTATCGGGATGAGATGTTGGCTTTGAAGAAGCGATTGAAGTGAGATAAACGGCAAATTTACACAGTGTGGCACACCTGAGTGTGCCACACTATAGGGGATTTTGAGGACTTTCGCAAATCCCTGCCCGATTAGTTTCAAAAACGCCACTTTTTACCAGGTTTGGATAAAGCTGAGATTCACTTTTTTGTGCAGTTTGAGGCCTGTTTTCACTCATGTCTTGTTGTCCAAATTTTTTCAATTTGGCACAGTGTGGCACACCTGGGTGTGCCACACCATAGGGGATTTTGAGGACTTTTGCAAGTCCCTATCCGATAAGATCCACAAATTCCGCCTCAGTCATAATCTGTATACTACCAATCTTAACAGCCTTTTCCAGTTTTGACCCTGCTTTTTCCCCCACGACCAGGATGTCCAGATTCTTACTGACGGCACTGATGTTTTTAGCACCGGCTGCTTCTGCTTTCTGCTGGGCTTCCTTACGCCCCATCTGTGTAAGTGTGCCGGTAAATAAGATTGTCTTTCCGGAGAAAACGCCGTCCGTAATCAACTCCTTAGGTTTGTCGGATTCTGTCTGCGTGAGGTTGACACCAGCAGCTTCCATCTCGCGGAGCATTTCGATATTATTCTCATTAGAAAACCATCGGATCGTATTCTCAGCGACTACAGGACCAATGTCTTTAATGGAAGTATAGTCTTCCACAGACCAGTTAGCAAGATCAAGTACATGCGTTATTTTTTCAGCGAGAAGTTTCGATGCCCGTTGTCCCAGGTGATGAATGCTTAGACTATGTAAAAGGCGAGCAATTGGATTTTTCTTTGCTTTTTCCACGGCATTTTTAATCTTCTCTGCTGACTTCTCACCAAATCCTTCAAGCTGAGCGATTTTTTCATAATCCAAACGATAGATATCCGCCATCGTGCGTATCCAACCCAGATCATAGAAACGCAAAATATATTTCTCCCCAAAACCATCGATATCCATGGCATCTTTCGAAACATGAAAAATCAAACGCTGCAATATTTGCGCTTCGCATTCCGGGTTTGTGCATCGCCAGGCGGCTTCATCTTCTTCACGTACCAGCAATGTATGGCAGGAAGGGCAGTGGGTAGGATATTCTACCTCTTTTTCATCCCCGGTGCGGAGCTCTGGAAAGGCCTTGACGATATACGGGATCACATCACCTGCACGTTCGATGAGCACCTGGTCGCCGATCCTCAGATCCTTGCTTTTAATAAAATCTTCATTATGCAGTGAGATCGATGAAATCGTCACTCCGGCCAGGGCGACAGGTGCCACTTTGGCTACGGGGGTCAGCGAACCGATTTTTCCAATCTGGTATTCGATATCCAGAAGTTTGGTGGTGGCTTGTTTGGCCTGGAATTTATACGCGATAGCCCACCTCGGATGGTGACTTGTAAAGCCGCACATATCCTGAAGGTCAAATTCATCAACTTTGATGACCATGCCATCGATTTCATACGGATAGTCATCCCTGATGGTCGCCCAGTGGTTGCATTGCTCAATTACCTCATCGATCCCATGACAAACCTTTTTTTCGCCTTGAGAAACTTTGAACCCTATGCTGCCCAGAAAATCGATAGCAGCGTGATGCGACCGAATGGAAGGCAGCATATCATTTCCATTTTCATCTTCTGCAAACCCCATTTGAAAAATAAATGCATCCAGCTGACGACGCGCGGTCTCTGCCGGATCTTTGGTGCGCAATCCACCGGTAGCACTATTCCTCGAGTTAGCCAGCAAGGTCAGGCCCTCTTCTGCTCTGAATGCATTGATCGCTTTAAATCGCTCTTTCGAGATCACGGCTTCACCTCGTAATTCTGCGCGGTAGATTCCTTTTGAGCGAAAGTCAGCTTCCAGCGGAAGTGATTTAATCGTCCGGGATTGAATGGTGATTTCTTCTCCTTCTACGCCATTGCCTCTTGTAGCTGTACGAATGAGCTGGTTGTTTTCATAGATAATAGCTATACTTCCACCGTCAAATTTTGGTTCTACCGTATATAGAATATCTTCTCTTTCGGTGAGCTTTTTCACCTGCGTATCAAACTTATACAGGTCATCTGCATTGTAGCTGTTGTCCAACGAAAGCATCGGAA
Organism: Bacteroidia bacterium; assembly: GCA_030426765.1. Classification (GTDB taxonomy): domain Bacteria; phylum Bacteroidota; class Bacteroidia; order Chitinophagales; family Saprospiraceae; genus Opimibacter. The sequence continues at coordinate 8,840 of JAUHXV010000036.1, forward strand.
TCAAATGTTGCACAGAGGCAAAGTCTTCCGTCAGTGTACCGCCTACGCGTTGTGTCGGGGAGTTAGGTGAAGCTGCATCGGGATATTTCTTCTCCAGTGCTTCGAGCAATTTGTAAAGCTGATCATATTCAAAATCACTCAGCATCGGATCATCAAGCACGTAATATCTGTATTCGTGAAACCGGGCCAGATTCTCCAGAACAGGGAGGTCCGCGGGCGATAGGGAGTCAGCGTTGGGGTGATCGAGGTATTTTTTAGAAGTCTCGTAAAACTCCTGTTGTTGCTTTGTGGTGTACCGCATATTTTAAATGAATATTTTCAGTGCTAAAGGTACATGGAAATTGAGTTTAGGGGTTTAATTTCGATCCAGGGCGGTATCGAGGTTGAGTTCTATCATCCGGAGATGATAGGGTTTAGTTTTTTATTCATCAACTGAACCCTAAAACAAAACGCTCTCAACTGAAGTGCCAAAGGCACTGGTCTCAGCTCGCTAATCTCATCAACAATGAATGCTCTGTTGTCAATGGGTTTAATTTAGCCCTTGTACCTTTGGTCCGCGAGTTTAGAAAGTTAAGTTTTTTGAATATTCTTTATGATATATACAAAGGAATGAAAGATATAGAATCCATCGATGCCAAACCATTATCCAGTAAAGCCACAATTCGTTTTCAGGATTGTGATCCGTATGGGCATCTCAATAATGGTCGCTATCTGGATTATTTTATGAATGCCAGGGAAGATCAGGTGCTCAGGACCTATGATTTTGATATCTACGCGTATAGCCGATCTACCGGTTTAGGGTGGGTGGTGACACAAAACCACATCGCTTATCTTAAGCCGGCTGTGCTGATGGAAAAGATCACAATTGAAAGCCAACTGCTGATCTCGAGGCCAAAGTTCGTTCAGGTTGAGATGCGCATGCTGGATCATGAAGCGGGACTCAAATCACTACTATGGGTGCACCTGGTGCACGTTGACATTAGAAAAGGCCACAGTGTACCGCACAGCGAAGAACTTCAAAAGGTATTTGATAAAGTCTGTCTTCCTGTCGAAGAGCAGGATTTTAACCAACGACTTCAGGTGCTGAAAGCCATGTAATTTCACGAAATCTAAACCTTAAACCCTAATCCTTCAACGTTATCAGTCAACCTTAGATCTTCCGGTAGAAATAGGCATTTTCCCTCAACCCTAAACCGTAAACTATCAACCTTCCCCTCGCTGCCGTTCACCACTAATTCCCTTTTCCGGCCGCACACCCTTAACATCTCGATACAAGCTCCATAGAAAATCCAGATCTTTTTCTGCATCATCAGTAGGATAGAAAGGCTTCATAAAGTGAACAGTCTTCTGCGCGAAATCAAAGACGCAGGGGATGACAGGCACTCCGGCTTCTTTAGCGATATAATAAAAACCACTTTTCAAATTATTGACTTTCTTTCGCGTGCCTTCCGGTGCCAATGCTATGGCAAACTCCTCATGTTCAGCAAAATGTTGGGCTACCTGGTGCACAAGCCCCGAACTTTGCTTGCGATTGACAGGCTTGCCCCCGGTCCAACGGAAGAAAAAACCAAAAGGACTATCAAAGAGCTCTTTTTTTCCCAGATAGTAGACCCTGCGATCCAACGCGGCCCGAATCAGCAGCCCCATGGGAAAATCAATCCAACTCGTGTGTGGCGCTACAGCAATGACATATTTCTTTACATCCTGCGGTATTTCCACAATGATTTTCCAACCAAGCAGTTTTAACAGAAGACGGGAAAGAAACTTCATTGAATAAAGATAGGACGGATCGGGCTATTTGTAGTTCAGGGAATTTGGGTAGTCTTTTTGAAGGATTATTATCCTGCCGCATTAAACCTGCCCCACTTTTTATGGTCAAAACCTGTGTGTGAAAGAAGAAACAACAGATGATATTATCCTGATGCTGGTCAGCAGCCAAGAATCCCGGGAGGAAGGATTTCGACTGCTCGTCGGGAAGTACCAGGAACGCCTGTACCACATCATACGAACCAGAGTGACGTCCCATGAAGATGCCGATGATATCATTCAGGATACCTATATCAAAGTGTTCAATAACCTGCATCGATTTGAAGGGAGATCACAATTGTTTACCTGGATGTACAGAATCGCAGTCAATGAAGTGCACAACTACTACAAAAAGCAAAAACGAAAGCAAACGGAAACCCTGGAAGGCCGTGCGCATCCTATGACCGAACCGGAAACCAGAATGAATGACCTGGAAGGCAAACTGGAAACTGCGATATCCAGGCTTCCGGAAAGACAACAAATGGTGTTTCGTATGCGGTATTTTGACGAACTCACCTACAAGGAAATGGCCGCTCTGCTTGATCTGACAACTGGCGCGCTGAAGGCCTCATTCCATCATGCAGTAAAAAAAATAGAACAGGAAATAACCGCTCAACAAATTGTATAGTGTTATGGATCAGCATATTAAAAAGGAATTGGATAAAATCGCACCCGGATTTCCAGAACGTAAACGGTACCAGGTGCCGGAAGGGTATTTTGATCACCTGCCTGAGAAGGTGATCGTGCAATGGGACAAACACCGAACTCCCTCAGGCCCCACCATCGTTAGGTTCAGGCAAATGATCTCTTCAGCGGCTATGGTGGCCGGGATATGCTTTGCTATCGCGTTTTTCACGCAACCCACCACTGCTCCTTCGCTGGCTGGCCAGGTGACCGCCGAAGATGCCTATGATTATATATGCTACCATATCGAAGAGTTTGAACCCCTTTTGGATTTTACACACTACGATACCGAATACGAAGACTTTCAAACCATTACCCCTGACGACGTTGAGGAATACTTGCTGGAGGAATTCAGCGGATCCGAACTGGAACAAATTTTTTAACACAATTAAGATACAGACCATGAATACCAAAATAATTATGACCAGCATGCTTAGTTTTTTCTTTGTTGTCGCGATGTTTGCTCAGCCGGAACGAATGTCGAAAGAAGGCCGAGAGCGCATCGAAGCGCAGCGCATTGCTTTTATCACGCAGAAACTCGACCTTTCCCCTGAGGAAGCGACACAGTTCTGGCCGATCTATAATGCCTATAAGGATGAACTGATTACACTACGCAGGCAAACCGAACGACCCGAGGTGGAGTCGCTGACCGAAAAAGAAGCAGCGGCGATGCTCGACAAACAAATACAGCAGGAAAAAGCGATGCTCGACATCAAAGCAAAAATGCTGAGCGATCTGGCCAAAGCGATTAGCCCTAAAAAGGTCCTGATGTTGCAACATGTAGAGAATATGTTTAATAAAGAACTCCTCAAAAGGCTTCAGGAAAAGCAGAGGCAATAACACGCTAAAAAAGTCTCAGTCTACACCCTTATCAAGTATAGTCTTCTACCAAGGCGGGAACTGCCATAACCCGAAATCAGCTATATATGAAGTCGGAGTAAAAAAAAATTTTCCAAAAAATTTTTCAGCTGAAATGTACCTGACAAGGGGAAAGAATTCAATTGGATAGAAAAAAAAATATTTTTTTTCCAGAGCTATATATTCAACTATTGATACATAGTAATGTGTATTTGAGGGATTTATCTATAAAGCAAAATTTAGGTATGAAAATGGACTTTCGTAAGCGGCTATGAATGTGATTATTACAGATGTATTCGCTCTTTATGTATGGGTCTGTTAAAAGCATACAATTGTCAATGGTTATCGTATGTTTGAGACCGTTTTGGTTATATTTACTGGAACGAATTTTATAATCCCGTACAGATTAATTGAATGGAGTACAGAACGAAACCCAACCTGTCTCTTCCCGAGTTTGTATCTGAGTTCGAAAAAATGATACTTCACGGGAATACCTCCCACTGGGACGAGAAGGACTATCTTACGCTCATCCAATATTACATCTCAGAATCCCTCACTGAGAAAGCGATGGAAGCTCTTGACTATGCCTTGCAGTTTTCCAGCCATCACGCGGAATTCTATGTAATCAAAATCCGACTCCTCATGCAGGAAGAGGATTACAAGGATGCCAAAGAAACACTCAGCATCGCTCTTAATCTCTACCCACATCACGCCGAACTGCAATTGATGAAAATCAAAGTGACGGCCCAATTGGGAGATTACGATGAAGCCTTCACACTGGTCGATCATTGCAGTGACCAGATGACGCTCAACTCATGTGTGGATATCTACCTGGCAGAAGCCTATATCTATGAGTGCATGCGCAATTACAACCAGATGTACGATAAGCTCAGAGATGTGCTGACGATCGATCCTAAAAATGAGGAAGCACTCGAACATATCTGGCTCTGTATCGAATGGTCACGCCTGTATAAGGAGAGCATCGAATTTCACAACCACCTGCTGGATCAGGACGCCTACAACTATCTGGCCTGGTACAATCTGGGGCATGCCTACAGTTGCGAAGGGGACTATCGAAATGCCATCCGATCACTGGAATACAGCTTTATTGTCAACCCTGCTTTTGAAAGCGGATACCTCGATTGCGCTGAACTCTGCAGCCAGGAAAAAGAATATCAGAAGGCCCTCGGCATCTACCAGGAACTCCTCCAGCGCTTTGGTCACCAGGTAGACTATCTGGTACCGGCTGCTGAGTGTATGCTGAAACTCCGGAAATACGCAATGGCCAAAGAATGCCTGATCGAAGCCCTTAAGCTCGACCAGTATATTGACGATGTGTACTACCTGCTGGGCATCTGCTACGCTCGCGAAGGATTGTATACCAATGCCATCAGCTCCCTGATCAAAGCGATCCGTCTGGATGACCGAAGAGAAGAATACTATGCCGAGCTTGCCTACTGCTACGAGAAGTCCAAGCAGTTTGGAAAAGCGGATTTTTACTACCACAAATCAACCGAGACCGGTCCTGAAGAAGAGACCTACTGGCTCGCTCATGTGAAATTTCTGATGCGACGCAATAAACTCTCTAAAGCTTTGGACGTACTCGAAGAAGCTGATGAGCATACGGTTGGGCCGCGCTTATCCTATTGTAAGGCCGCTTGTCTCTACCGAAAAGGTCAGAAGAAAGAAGCGATAAAATGCCTGGAGGATATCCTTCCCGAAGATTATCACTCGCACAAGCTGTTTTTCAAAATGGCGCCTAAAGGAAAATCTGATAAAAATATCCTGTCCATGATCCGGTATTTCGATATCGAAAACAGGTAAAGACAAGACCCTGAACATAATGAAAAATGCCCTGCAGGATATTCCTACGGGGCATTTTTTTATTCGTTAACCAGGCAATCCTGGTTCGCCTTATTCGGCACTGCCAATGGCCGGACTGCCACTGAGTTCCTTAAATGCATTCAAGCCGCACTCGAGGAATGACTCGTATGCATCCACATCCGGATCGTAACCCCTTGGTGCGGTTAAAACCGTCTCATCCGGACTCATAATGACATACAACGGTTGAGAATTTTGTTCAAAATTAACCACCTGAAAATCTGTCCACTTCTGTCCGACCGTCCGAATCCGCTGATTTGTCACCGCAGAGCGTAATACGGGTTCAAGGCTGTTTTTATCATCCACGTAAAGTGAGATCAGCACAAACTCTTCATTAATTTTCTCGCGAATCACATCGACAGACCAGATATGTTCTTCGGTCTTTCTGCAATTCACACAACCGTATCCTGTAAAATCCAAAAGGATGGGCTTGTTCTTTTCTTTCGCATACGACACGCCTTCATAGTAATCGTGGAAGCAATCAAAGTTATTCGCACACTTGGAGAGCGAAGCATATTTACCGTCATACGCTTCATCGACATCACCGAGGGGTTTGAAAAAATTGTAATGCGCCGGTGGTGCCAATCCGCTCATGAGCCCCAGTGAATTGTACGTACCCGTTTTTTCACTGCCCAGTAGTCCCGTTGCTAGATAAATGCCGATGATGGCAAACAATGCGCCGATCGTCCCGGTAGTCGGCGTAATACGTCGGTTGGGACTGTCATGCGGAAAACGAATCCAGCCAAACATATAAGCAGCCATGGCCAGAGCGATGATCACCCATAAGCCCATAAATAATTCATACTTCAATACACCCCAGTGCGCGGTCATGTCGGCAATGGACAGGAATTTGAGAGCCAATGCCAGCTCCGCAAATCCCAGCATCACTTTGACAGAGTTCATCCATCCACCGGACTTAGGAAGGGAATTGAGCCAGGCCGGAAACGCAGCAAACAAACTAAAGGGAATAGCGAGCGCCAGTGAAAAGCCGCCCATCACAACCAGTGGGCCGAGAAATCCTTCCGAAGAGGCTTCCACCAGTGCTGTACCGATCAGTGGACCCGTGCAGGAAAAGGAAACGATCGCCAGTGTGGCAGCCATAAAAAAGATCCCAATCAGGCCCCCCTTGTCCGCCATCGCATCACTCTTGTTGCTCCAGCTGCTGGGCAACGTAATCTCATAAAACCCAAAAAAGGAAAACGCGAAGAGGACAAAAATGATAAAGAAGATCGTGTTGGCTATTGGGTTGGTCGATAGCTCATTCAGGGATCCGGCACCAAAAAGGATGGTGATCAGCAACCCGAGTACTACATATAAGGTAATAATCGAAGCACCGTACCAAAGTCCGTTTTCCCATCCCTTGCGTTTAGTGTCTTTTGTGAAAAAACTAACGGTCAGCGGAATCATCGGGAATACACACGGCGTCAGAAGAGCGACAAACCCATTAATCATACCAAAAATGAACATCCACAGCAAGTTGCCCGATTCCTGTTCCGGTGTCTCACCGCAATCACTCACAGGAGAAGCGTAAGATTCAATCAGGTGCTCATTTCGCTGGTCAACAAATCCATTTTCATCAACGGTGAGTCCGGCTGTCGTTTCCTCTTCACTGACCATTTTACCTGTCGTAAGATCGATTCGGATGTCAATAAACTCCGGAGCCAGACATTTGGACTGGTAACACACCATAAACTCAAGAAAGCCGGTGATGATGCCGGGCTGTGAAGTTTTTATGATCTGCGTAAGTTTCAGGTCGTGTTTAAACTTAACTACCTGCATATCAAAATAGACGTCGTATTCTTCGATCCGTTGACTGCTCTCCACTAGCACTTCACCTTCAGGAGAATGCAAATCATCAGCATTAATTACATACGTAGTGGGTACCGGACCATCCTCCACGTTATCGTCCAGACCATATGTGTGCCAGCCCTCATCGATAGTGGCTTCAGCAATGACCGCATAGGTATCGTCACTACGTTTTTCAGATCGGAAAGTCCACTTTGCGGGACGCAATATACCGGGAGAAGAGCCTGTTTGTGTCGGAGCATCAATGCCGGAAATCTGAATATTGGAAAAGTCTGAATTCGTTTCAGTTGCAGCCGCTTCAGTTTCAGCAACTGCGGAATCAGATTTATCTACCTTTTTTTTTTCTGCCGAAGCAGTACTGCCTGTTTTCTCTTTGGTTTCAGCTTTCTTTTCTGCGCCAGGCGCAGGTTTTCCGGAGGGAGCAGAGGAGGCATCACCTCCGGATCCGGCGGTAGCCATCAGCGAATATTCCACATCGGTCGGTGGCAGGCATCGCTCATCATCGCAGGTCATATAATTGAGATACCCGGTGATCGGCTTCGTCGGATCTGTCACCTTTATTTTTTGTTCGATGGTGTAATGCTTCTGAAATTTCACCAACTCCATCGCAAAGACCTTATCAAAGATCTTTTTGGCATTATCTGATTCTTTGTTTTTGCCTACCAGCGAATAGTGATCACCGGGATCAAAGTTGACGGTAGTTGCAATCGGGCCATCTTCATTTTCAAGGTGCTGTGAATACACCCACCATCCTTCGTCAATCGTCGCTTTGGCCTTAAAAAGATACTGATCACCTCCGGCCGGGCTGAGTGAAATATCCCATTTGACCGGTTGATAAATTTGACTCTGAAGGCTCAGCGCCGTAAATAATGAAAAGAAAAGGAAGAAAGCACGCATAGGGTTGAAATTTTGAAATCACCTCACAAAGCAAATGCAGGGATCAAATAATTATATGAGCCACAGGGTTTTGCGAAATGAATACAAAAATAGTGTTTAAAGGTTTTACGGAGAAAGAGTTTAATAATTCCTTAACGGCACATATCCACTTCTCTCCGTGCATTATGCAATAACCGGAGTGTTATTCTGATCTAGACCGTCGCCAATGCATGTTTGTACAGCGACTGAAATAATGCAAGTCCGTCTGTATTGCCCAGGGCGGATTCAGAAGCTCTCTCCGGGTGTGGCATCATACCGAAGACATTGCGCTCCTGGTTACAAATACCGGCGATATCATCAGTAGAACCGTTTTCACTCTCTGGTGTACCGTCCGCTGTGCAGTATCTGAACAAGATCTGGTCGTTTTGTTTGAGCGATGCAAGTCCGGCTTCATCCGTGAGGAAGCGCCCTTCTGCATGTGCAATCGGCATTTTAATTACCTGCCCATTGGTATACCCATGCGTCACTAATGAATTTGTGGTCTCTACGCGAAGTAATGCATTCTTAGAAATAAACCGATGGTGTTCATTACGTACAAGTGCGCCTGGCAATAAGCCGGACTCACAGAGAATCTGGAATCCATTACAGATACCAAGGACCTTTCCGCCTTCCTTTGCAAACGAAATAACAGATTGCATGATCGGAGAATAGCGGGCTATTGCACCCGCGCGGAGATAATCGCCGTAGGAAAAGCCGCCGGGCAGGACAATACAATCTTCTTGGGTAAACCCTGGAATGCCCGTTTCCTTATGCCACAACGTATGGACTTCCGCCCCCAGCACAGTACCCAGGACATGAATCATATCATCATCGCAATTAGATCCGGGAAAAACGACAACACCAAATTTCATGAGCATAGTTTGAATGAACCACAAAGGTAAAAAAACGATAGCTGAGTATCAGCCCTTTATTTCTCAATCGACCTGTATAATACCGATTTATATATATGCGTTCTTTCCCCAACAGTCGGTAAGCAGGGTATTGGGTTGCCCGATATATACCCATACCACCGGGGAATTTCAGAAGATTATCTTTGTGCACGATGGAGGATTGGCAACAGGAATTTGAATGGCTTCGCGTCAGACATTGGGTCAAAGATCGCTTTAGTCGGAAAGATCTTCCGGATATGAATGCTATGCTGTATCTCATAGGTATGCAGGAGGTAGGCAAAAGCCAGTCCGCATATACCAAGGAGGAAAAGCAGGATCTGATGCATGTGGCGATCTGCCATCTGCTGAGCGAAGATGGATACTTCGAATTTGAAGGGATCGATGCCGACGGATGGCCGCACTGGAAAGCTATTCTGCCACTTAATATCGAGGGTGTTGCAGCACAGGAATCCCTGCTACAGCAAAAAGTAATCGCATATTTTGCACCTTTGCTGTCCGATTCAACAAATTACTGACCATGCACCACATAGCCAGAACACTTTTATTTACCGGAATTGTATTGACTCTGTTCCTCGCCTCATGCGCAAAGGAAAAAGAGTACAAAGCAGTGATCAGCACCAATTATGGTGATATGACAGTTGTGCTGTACAACAGTACACCCAAGCATAGAGACAATTTTGTTAAGCTGGTCAACGAAGGATTTTATGACAGCCTTTTGTTTCATCGCCTCCGACCCAATTTTATGATCCAGGGCGGTGACCCTATGTCCAAAGATGCACCTCCCGGGATGAAACTGGGCGGGGGTACGGTTGGATACGAAATCGATCCGGAGATTGGCGCTCCTCACCTCCGCGGAGCGCTGGCCGCAGCTCGGACTCCCAATGCACTGAAGCGATCTTCAGGATGCCAGTTCTATATTGTGGTGGGCAAAAAGCTCACCGAACAGGATTTGCTTGGTTTCGAGTTAAGTAAAAACATCAAATACAACGATACACAAAGAAAAATTTATCTCGAAGAAGGGGGTTATCCTTTTCTCGATATGGATTATACGGTTTTTGGTGAAGTCATCATGGGGATGGATGTGGCCGATAAAATCAGTCGGGTAGAACGTGACCAAAACGACCGTCCTACAGAAGATGTCCGGATGACTATAAAAATGATTAACTGATGAGAAATCCTGTTTTTTATACGCTTCTTCTTTCGGCCATGGGTTTACAATCCTGCATGAAGCCGGTGGCAGATTTTGCAATGAGCTCCGAGCATGCCGCAGCACCGGCAACAGTAGATTTTGTCAACCAATCAAAAGGGGCCACTACCTTTGAATGGGATTTTGGAGATGGGGCGAATTCGGTGGACTCATCGGCTTCTCATCGATATACCCATGCCGGAAAATATGACGTGACGCTGGTCGCGAAAAAAGGAAAAAAATCAGATGTAATGACAAAATCCGTTGTGATAGATCCCCCTTCTGCCTGCCTGATTGAGATCACTACCGATTACGGTGTGATGACCGCACAATTGTTTGACGACACCCCGCAACATCGGGACAATTTTCTCAAACTCGCCGAAGAAGGTTTTTACGATGGGTTATTGTTTCATCGTGTGATCAGCGGTTTTATGATCCAGGGAGGTGATCCAAATTCTAAAGAGGCCCCGAAAGGCGATCGACTGGGCTCCGGTGGTCCCGGATATACGGTTCCCGCAGAGTTTAACGACAGTCTGGTACATGTCAAAGGTGCCATTGCCGCCGCCCGGATGCCCGATTCCGTCAATCCCGACAAAGCATCGTCCGGATCCCAATTTTATATCGTACAAGGAAGCGCGGTCGATGAGCGAGCTTTGGACAGACTGGAATCGCGACGAGGCACAAAGTATACGGATGAACAACGCGCAGAGTATTATGAATTCGGAGGGTATCCGCCGCTGGATGGAGATTATACCGTATTTGGAAAAGTGATCTCCGGATTTGATGTGATTGATAAGATCGCTACTGTAGCCAAAGACACGCGTGACCGACCGCTCGAAGACGTGCGCATGACTATTAAAGTAATACGTTAATCCCCTTGGATAGCCCGGCGCTCGGCATCGATATAGGAGGTTCCGGTATCAAATTCGGACAGGTTGATTTGTCAAAAGGCATTTTGATCGGAGAAAAAACCAAGGTGCAGACCCCGCTTGACGCAACCCCGGAATCGATAACAGCCGTCATTCGCGAGATTCTACCATCCTTAAAATTTAAGGGAGACAAAATTGGTGTGGGCTTTCCGGCTATAATGCAGGATGGTGTGTCGCTGACCGCTACAAACATCCACCCTTCATGGGTAGGTGTCAATGTTGAAAAATTGTTTCAGGAGGCGACTGGCCATACATATCATGTCTGCAACGATGCAGATGCTGCCGGTCTTGCTGAATCCAGATTCGGCAGGATTAAGGATGTCAAAGGCACCGTGTTGATGCTGACGCTGGGCACGGGTATTGGATCAGCGCTTTTTTACGATGGTATCCTTGTACCCAATACCGAGTTTGGACATATTCGCGAGCGGGGAAAACTTGTCGAACAGTGGGTCAGCAATAAGGCTCGAAAAGACCGGAATTTATCCTATGATGAATGGGCTGTAGAACTGGCTGATTTTCTCGATTATATGAGTTTACTGTTGTCACCAAGACTGATTGTCTTAGGAGGAGGTGTCAGTAAAAGATTTGATTTATACGGACATCACTTACAGGGCCTGCGATGTCCCGTGGTCAATGCGACCGCTTATAACGATGCCGGTATTATCGGTGCCGCACTTCATGCGCACCAACCTTCGCGGTAATTCATCTTTGATACTGGTAATTATCTATGCGCAGACCTTCTGTTAGTTGGAAGCCGGCGGATTGGGTATTCGGATTTCGTAAGATTTTTTAGATCTGTTAGACAAACTCGATTCGATCAGCCATGGATTATACACTTTCAGTTGTCTGTAGTCTGTACCGTTTTCAATTGCCAGATCAGCCAGACTCGGAACAGCGGTATCCACCACGATGATTTTATAATCCGACAGCGGACGATAGCCTTCCTCTTTTTGAACGTAATAGCCAAACTTCTCAGGATGTTCCATGATCTCTTTGATCGCGATGATGCGAAAGACATATCTCGATGTCTCCTGATTGAGATTCAGTTCGTAATACGATTTAGCTTTTTGAACATTAATTTCCTGGTTCAGCCGGGTCTCTCCCATGTTATAGGCAGCCGCAGCGAGTGTCCATGAACCAAACCGCTCTTTCAGATACAGGATGTACTGACAAGCCGCTTCCGTAGATTTTTCAACATGATAGCGTTCGTCAACTTCGGAGTTGATCTCCAGCCCCTGAGCGATACCCGCTGGTTTCATAAACTGCCACAATCCTTTTGCTCCTGATGGGGAAACGGCCATCCGCAGATTACTTTCGGCGACGGCCAGATATTTAAAATCATCCGGCACACCATATTCCTTCAGAATTTCTTCGATCACCGGAAAATAACGGTACGCCATTTTCAGGTTGAGCAGTGAAGCAGAATGGTAATAGGTGTTGACGATGAGTTCGCGTTCCAACCGCTCAAGTGCGTCGGCATTACCCGCCGGGATCGGCTCACCGGCAAGGGTAAACGTTTTGTTTAAATCAAAACTCGAGATATGCTGCCGCAGTTCAGAAGTTGTTTGAGCTTCCTGCTGAGGAGCCGGATTTTCCTGCTCGTGAAATGAGCTGAAGATAACCATACTTAGAAACGCCGCCAGGACGGCACTATAGGCTAACATTTTCTTTTCCATTCCCTAAAGATGCGGGAATCCTTGGAAGAATGCAACAATAGGCATGGGGCGGAGAGCGGAGGGCGGAGGGCGAAGAGCTAAGGGTGGAGATTGGAGGGGCTGAGATTTTGTCGAATTATCCACTACCGAACTTAGATACTGCACATTAGATCATCTTTTGCCTTTTAATCACCATTGCTTTAGCGAAGGAGATCCGCTCTCTTGATACTGACCTTTCTGTGTTACGAAGAACCCCCTCACGCTGCGCGTGATCCCCCTCGCTTGTCCAGAAGGCACAGTCCTTTGGAAAAAGGGGATGCTTTCCTTGAGACAGATATGGATTTATCTCTATAAGTTTTGTCGCAGATTTGTACATGGAACATGTCCTTTGCTCTTCGCTCCATGCTCCATGCCTGTTGCCCTTCGCTCTAAGCCCTTCGCCCTTCGCTCTACAGTAAGTCTTTACCGATGTCTCTCCTGAAATATTTTCCGTCAAAATGGATGGTGCCTGCATTGATCAGTGACTGCTCGATGCCTCCTTCGATCGAACTGGCCAGACTCGTAATGGCCATCACACGGCCTCCGGAAGTCACGATGTCTTCTCCTTTCTGCGTCGTGCCGGCATGGTAAATGCGACTTCCCGCGACGCGGTCCAGTCCGGTGATGATCTTTCCTTTTTCATACGACTCAGGATATCCGCCGGAGGCAAGGATAATCGTAACGGCATATCGCGGATCAAACTCCACCGTAGCTTTCTGTAAGGTTCCGTGCCAGGTGTGATCAAACAGCTCCACTAAATCGGTGCGAAGGCGGGGTAAAATAGCTTCCGTCTCCGGATCGCCGAGCCGACAGTTATATTCAATTACATAGGGATCACCATGCACGAGGATCAGACCAAAAAATACAAATCCCTTGTAATCAATATTTTCTTCTTTCAGGCCACGAATCGTAGGTTCAATAACCCTTTGTACAACTTTGTCATACACCTCCTGACCGACAAAAGGAACCGGGGACACAGCCCCCATCCCTCCGGTATTGAGGCCTTTATCTCCTTCGCCGATGCGTTTGTAATCTTTTGCCTCGGGCAGGAGTATATACCGATCTCCATCTGTCAGTGCAAAGACAGAAAATTCAATCCCAGACAGAAACTCTTCAATGACAACTGTGGCACTGGCAGAACCAAATTTTCCGGACAGCATCTCCCTGATTTCATACTGGGCTTCCTCCTTCGAGTGGCAGATCAAAACCCCTTTTCCTGCAGCCAGTCCATCGGCTTTTAAAACCACCGGGTACGGATGCGAACTCAAATAGTCCAGTGCTTCATTTAGTTCCTTCTGTGTAAAAGATCGGTATCCAGCTGTTGGGATATTGTACCGGCCCATAAATGCTTTGGCATAATCCTTACTGCCTTCCAGTTTCGCTCCTTCTGCAGAGGGTCCGATGATCTTCACTTTTTTCAAAGAGGCCTCTCGCGCAAAGTAATCCACAATGCCCTCTACCAGGGGTGCCTCCGGACCCACCACAACCATGTCAATTTCATGATCAAGTACCAGCTTTCTGATCGCGTCAAAATCACTAATATCTGAGGCAAGATTAGTCCCCAGCAAGGCAGTCCCCGCATTGCCGGGCGTGATGAAGAGATGTGAACAAAGCGGACTTGAAGCCAGTTTGTCCGCCAGGGCATGTTCCCGGCCTCCGCTACCGATTATCAGGATATTCATATGCCCTAAAGATAGGACGAGACTTTTGGAGTTTATTGCCTATGGTTACTTATATTTGTAACTTTTATAATATGTTCGAATACATCCTCGGGAAAGTGGTCTCAAAACAACCGACACATGTGGTCCTCGAAGCAGGCGGGATCGGTTATTTGTTAAATATCACACTCAATAGTTTTGATCGTATACAAGACGGTGAAAATCAGAAGATTTTTACCTGGCTGCAGGTGCAGGAAGATGCCCATCGGCTGTGGGGATTTTGTGATATCGCCGAAAGGGAAGTGTTTCTTCACCTGATCAGTGTCTCCGGCATAGGTCCGAATACGGCGCGATTGATCCTTTCAGGGATGACTCCGGGCGAATGCAGACAGGCTATCATCACGGATAACGAGCTGGCATTCAAGCAAGTAAAGGGAGTTGGACCCAAAACAGCCCGTCGTCTGATGGTCGAACTCAAGGACAAAATGATGAAGGCCGATATGGATACCACGGAGGGCGGAATGACCGATCTCAGCCATCAATCCATAGCAGAAGCACAGTCTGCTTTGGTGACCCTCGGATTTGTCAAAAGCAAGGTGGATAAGGTGATCAGCCAAATTGTCAGGGAAGAGGGACGTGATATTCCCACAGAATCCCTGATAAGATTAGCTTTGCGCGTGTTATCAGCCTAAAAACACATAATTGAAATGGAATTGTATCGTTATACAACCTATTAACATCATTGATCCGCCCTGAAAAGGGCAAAAAGAGGGGTAAAAAGACCCTCAAGCGCAAGAGAAGGCATAACAAGTACATGAGCAGAACCGCGTCGTTTTTTACAAGGTCATCCCTGGCTTTCATACTATTCCTATTCATTATCGGGCAGGTGACTGCTTCCTACAACTTACCAGACCCTTTTAGTCCCGAACTGGCCATCACCGAAGGCCCTGCCATCACCACGGATTCGATGCCCATCACAGATCGCGAGGGCAACTGGATCGAAGACCCAAATAATAACCCCTTTGATCTCCATGACCCCATCGACCTCATCCAGAATGTCGAGTACGACCCCATCACCAATACCTATATTCTGACAGAAACCATCGGAGGAGAAAACTATCGAGCCCCCACGACTATGACCTTCGACGAATACCTGGAATGGGAGGCAAATAAATCAGAAGCTGATTACTTTAAAAAATTAGCCGGTGCATCAGATGGAAAACGGAGCAAAGGAGGAAATCTTGACCCGGTCGCTCAGGTGGATGTATCCAAAGACATCATCGATCGCCTCTTTGGCGGAACTACCGTGGACATCCGACCCCAGGGAAATGTCGACCTGACGTTTGGCCTCGACTACTATCGACAGGACAATCCAATTCTGCCCATCCGCCAACAGCGTAATGGCCCTCGTTTTGACTTCGATATGGACATCCAGGTCGATGTCAACGGTCAGATCGGAGAGAAACTCAATACCAGCTTTAATTATAATACATCCCGAACCTTCGATTTTCAAAATAAACTGAAGCTCGACTACAATTCTGACCTCTTCAGCGACGACGAAATCCTGAAATCCATCGAGGCAGGTGATGTCAGCCTTCCGCTCAACTCGACCCTGATCAAAGGAAGCCAAAGTCTCTTCGGTATAAAAACAGAACTCCAGTTTGGACACCTACGCCTGACCGCTATCGCTTCGCAGCAAAACTCAAAGCAAAACAGCATTCAGATCCAGGGAGGGAGTCTCGAGAATGAGTTTACCATCTACGGTGATCAGTACGACGAAAACCGCCACTTCTTCCTCTCGCAGTTTAACCGAAATGCCTTCGAAGGCGCACTGGTCAATCTGCCCCAGGTGAATAGCTTATTTCGCATCACACGATTGGAGGTGTGGGTCACCAACAACAGAAATCAAACTACCGATGTCCGAGATATCATAGCGTTGGCCGATGTCGGAGAATACCGACGTATGACAGCCGCAGAAGCGGATAAATGGCGGATAGGCATAGATACGAATGCACTGAAGGACATTTGTATGGAAGATATCATTCCGGCCAATACCGTGAATAACATCATTCCTTCCTTAAGAAGTGATCCCGCCATCCGGGATATCAATAACACCGTTAAAATCCTGCAGAACCAACCCTACAATTTTGTTGGAGGAAAAGATTTTGAAAGAATCCAGGCGCGAAAACTCAGTTCAAATGAGTATCGCTATCACCCGGATCTTGGTTTTGTCTCCCTCAATATCCGTTTGGATCAGGATGAAGTACTTGGCGTCGCGTATGAATATACCTACAACGGTCAGGTGTTTCAGGTAGGGGAGCTTTCTACGGAAATTGAAAATACAGATACGACCGGATCTCAGAAAGTACTTTTTGTTAAGATGCTGAAAGGAACCAACCAACGTGTGGACCTTCCTATCTGGGATCTTATGATGAAAAACGTGTACCGCATCGGTGGTGGCGAACTCGATCCGACAGACTTTGAACTCGACATCTTTTATGATGATACCAGAGATGGATTTAAGCGATTCCTGCCGGATGGAGCCATGCTCGACAATGTTCCGCTCATCAATATTTTCGAACTCGACAATCTCAACGTTACGGGGGACCCGCAACCGGATGGGCGGTTTGACTTTATCACTGGCATCACTATCAACCCACCATTGGGGATCGTCATGTTTCCCGTCCTTGAACCATTTGCCGGAACACTGGAAAACTTTATTCGTAATAATGGAGGTAACGTAGATTATATCGACTCCCTCGTGTATCCTCAGCTCTATGATAGTACGCTTACTATCGCACGTGAGTTTCCGGAGTTGAACCGATTTACCTTGCGAGGAAAATCCAAATCCAGTACTTCCTCAGATATTTCGCTTGGAGCATTTAATATTCCACCGGGATCTGTGCGTGTTA
This sequence comes from Bacteroidia bacterium, assembly GCA_030426765.1. Taxonomy (GTDB): domain Bacteria; phylum Bacteroidota; class Bacteroidia; order Chitinophagales; family Saprospiraceae; genus Opimibacter. The sequence continues at coordinate 26,080 of JAUHXV010000036.1, forward strand.
CAGCCGGCGGTCAACAGCTTAAGGAAAATGAAGATTATACCATCGACTACAATATCGGTCGGATAAAAATCCTCAACCCGGCTTACCTGCAACCAAGCACACCGATTAATGTCACTTTTGAAGATAACGCGTTGTTTAGCTTCAATAAAAAAACCATGCTCGGGTTACGCGCTGACTATGAGGTGAGTAAAAACCTCAGTGTGGGGGGGACCTATCTGCACCTTTATGAACGCCCCTTTACGCAAAAAGTAAATATCGGGGATGACCCGATCAACAACCGGATCTATGGACTCGACATGAATTACAGCGATGAAGCACCGTGGCTGACTAAGCTGGTCGACAAAATCCCGGGTGTCAGCACAAACGCCCCTTCCAATATCACCTTTGAAGCGGAAATGGCTGCTCTCAGGCCCGGCCACTCAAGAGCGATTAACGTCAGCCGCAGTGATAAAGGCGGTGCGCTCTACCTCGATGACTTTGAAGGGACCAAGAGTAATTTTGACCTGAGGACACCCACAACGTCATGGTTTCTCGCATCAACACCGCAGAATGCTGAAATTGACGGTATGCCCGTTTTCCGAGAATCAGCGCTTATCAATGAACTCGAATATGGAGCTAACCGGGCGATGATCAACTGGTATCGTATAGACCAGGGTGCGCGAAGTGCTGCAGAAGGCGCCGGTTCATTTCCGTATACAAGACTTGTATCTCAGCAGGAGATCTTTCAGAACAGAACGCCAAATTTTGGTTTGAATGACTTCAGAACTTTCGATATAACCTATGTGCCTGATCAACGAGGTCCATACAATTTTGATCCGGTAGGTGGATTTCCAGGGACATCTCTTGGCTTAGATAGAAGCACTGCAAAACTCATCGGTCCGGAGACTCGCTGGGGAGGTATCATGCGTAGCCTCAACCAGGTCAATTTTGAGCAGGCCAATATCGATCTGATTGAGTTTTGGGTACTCGATCCATTTCTGGAAGATACGATGGGTGGCGAGCGAGGAAAACTGGTACTTCAGTTGGGAAATATTTCCGAAGACATCCTTCGCGACAGTCGTAAGTTTTTTGAGCACGGCCTGCCCTTGAATGAAAATGACGGTCCGACAGATACTACAGAATGGGGGAGAATCCCACGCATCAACGCTACCGTCAATGCCTTTTCCAACGCGACAGGCGGAAGAGAACAACAGGATGTCGGTCTGGATGGTTTGGATGATGAAGGAGAGAAAGTCTTGTTTGCCGATTATCTGCAAAACCTGCAAAACGAATTGACTTGTGCCGAATGTTTAAACCAGGCTCAACGAGATCCGTCTAATGATAACTTTGCCTACTTCCTCGATGGTAATGTGTATCCGCCCGGAACAGATGTATTTACGCGGTACAGTAAATTCAACGGAACACAGGGTAACTCTCCGCTTTCACAGCAAGGAGATACACGTGTACAAGCATCTACCAATATCCCGGACAGTGAGGATATTAATAACGACAATACGATGAGTGAAACCGAATCGTATTTCGAGTATGTGGTTCAGTTTGAAAAATACTCCGGAGGAAATAATGAAATCGGAAACCTCAATCCAAACAATCCCCAGATCACAGATTATGTCAACACCCCAAATGGGACTTGGTATCGCTTCCGACTCCCGTTGGATGAATACGTAAGAGCCGTTGGAGGGATTCAGGATTTCAGGTCGATTCGTTTCATGCGAATGTATTTAACTGAATTTACTGAGCGGACAACACTTCGTTTTGCAACGTTTGATCTGATCCGCAATCAATGGCGAAAAGTAACCACGCGAGGAATTGTATGTGGAATGGATGGGATGGCTAACCTGTTTATCGACGGTGTGAATATTGAAGAAAACTCAGATCGTGTGCCCTTCCGTTACGATCTTCCTCTGGGCATTCAGCGCGAACAAATCACCAGCAGTTCCTACCAGAATATTTATCAGAACGAACAGTCCTTATCCCTGAAATTTGAAAACCTGGAAGACGACTGTCAGCGTGCCGTATATAAAAACCTTGACCTTGATCTGAGGGTATACCAGAGCTTGGAAATGTTCGCTCACGCAGAAGAAGCATTCCTGAATGATCCGGTGGATGGAATTCCGGATGGTGCCGTGAAAATGTTTATCCGTCTTGGTTCAGACTATGTGGACAACTATTACGAGTATGAAGTGCCACTCGTCATGTCGCGCAATCCCGATCTGGTGGGAGATGAATACAAAGAAGAACTATGGCGGGTCGAAAACATGGTGCAGTTTGCACTCGAAGATCTGACTAACCTAAAAATTCAGCGAAACGAATTAGGCGTTCCGCCAAGTGAGATTTATTCTGAAATAGTCACGCAGGTGATAGAAGACGTTAGCGTGGAACGAAAATTTTCCATTAAAGGAAACCCGACGCTCGGATATGTGCGCAACGTGATGATCGGTATTCGCAATCCTGCCGGTGACGAATTTGTGCGTTCATATTCCGGAGAATTATGGGTCAACGAATTGCGTTTAGTCGGACTGGACGAACGGGGCGGTGTCGCGGCTGTAGCTCGACTGGATGCGGATCTGGCAGACTTTGGAAGTGTAGGACTCGCAGGGGGATATTCCAGTATTGGGTTTGGGGCTTTGGATCAGAAACTGGATGATCGCTCCAAAGAAAGTGTCACCCAGCTTGATTTTTCCACCAACCTTTCCCTGGGCAAATTATTTGGTTCCAATTCAAAAGTGCAAATCCCATTCTACTACCAGTACAGCGAGACGATGCGACGTCCCCAGTTTGATGCTCTCGATCTGGATTTGGAATTAAAAGAAAAGTTGGCACGTACGAGTGATCAGCAGGTGCGCGATAGTGTACGCGAGCAATCGCAGGACTTTAGTTCGATCAAACAAATCAGTATTACCAATTTCAGGATCAACAGTACCCCTGCCGGAAAACCAATGCCGTATGATATATCCAATTTTACGGCAAGCTATTCCTACTCCCGATCCTTTTTGCGAAATATCGTCATGGAAAAAGATCAGGTGGATCAGCATCGCGCTTCCCTGGATTATATCTATAGCATTCCCTCCAAGCCGATACAACCGTTTAAAAATCTGTCAAATAGTAGTTGGCTGAAGTGGCTGACGGAATTCAATTTCAATCCGCTTCCCAGCAGTTTTACCTTCAACACGGTCATGGACCGAAAATTTGGCGAACGAAGCTATCGGTTTTCAGATGAAGTCTTCCGTACCTGGTATGCCAAGCGATTTACCTGGGACAGAACCTACAGCTTGCGTTGGGATTTTTCAAGATCGATAAAGCTAAATTTCAATGCTGCCAATGCTTCGGTGGTGGATGAACCGGATGAATATATCAACCGACTTGCAGACGAAAAAATCACCCCCAAAATGCGCAGGGATTCGATCTACAAGAATATCCTGAAAGGTGGTCGGACCAAAGACTACAATCAACAACTCAGGGTGACATTTGCTGTGCCCCTGAAAACTATTCCGCTGGTAGATTGGGTGCGCATGGATATCAGCTATGATGCAAATTATTCCTGGAAAGCGGCAGCACTCAATACAGATTCGTTAGGCAACGTGATTCAGAATGGACAGACCGTAAACTTCTCCACTGAGTTTGATCTTGTCAGCCTGTACAATAAATCAAAATTTCTGTCCAAAGCCAACGGCACAGGACGAACGCAAAGTACTAATCGGGGAGGTCGAACGCCGGCTCAAAAACCAGGTGCACCTCCGGACCCTTCCAAACAGAATAACCCCTCCGGAAAAAAAGACAAAACAAAGAAAAAGGCTGATGGTGAGATGAGTCCACTCACCAAGGCAGCCGTTCGCTTGCTGATGTCATTTAGAAAATTCAGGATCAACTATGGCATTACAAGTGGGACAACCATCCCCGGCTTTACACCGCAAACCGGTTTCTTTGGATTAAGTCAGGGCTTTTCGGCACCGGGTTTGGGATTTGTTACCGGAGGCCAACCTAAAATCAATAAGAATATATACGATCCGTCATCGGATTTTCTGGAGGAAGCCAGAACGAATGAATGGATCACGACCAATGCTTTCCAAAATGCACCGGTACTGCAATCGAGGACAGAATCATTGGATAGTCGTATTTCCATCGAACCTGTTCGCGATTTTAAAATCGATGTTGACTTTACACGAAACCTTACGACTAACTTTTCAGTCTTCTTTAAGACATATAACAAAGATGGGAACACCATCGATGATATCGCCAAAATGTCACCGCGAGAGATTGGAAGTTTTACGATATCCTATCTCGCCATCCCGACGTTATTCATGGGTGACTCTGTAGAGATCAATGAACTGTTTACCAAATTCGAGGCTAACAGAGCTATTATTTCTAAAGAGCGCGGTACAGGAGACCATGCACTCGATGGCGATGAGTATGCCGAAGGATTTGGTCGAAAGCAACAAGATATTCTCACCCCTGCGTTTCTGGCGGCGTATACCAACAAGAGTCCTACGAACTTCAATTTTACAGATATGTTCAACTGGATTCCAAGTCCAAACTGGACTTTGAATTACAGCGGCCTGAGTAAATTGAATGCCTTCAAAAACATATTTTCCAATGTGAGGCTTACCCATGGCTATAAAGCAACCCTGAGCGTCAATCAGTTTATGTCGGATCTGAATTATACCGAATACGATCCCGACACGGAGGACTATTTGGGTCAGGAGAACAATTTCAACCTGGATACGATCAATCAGAACTATTACTCTCAGTTCCTCATGCCGACAGTGTTGATCGAAGAAGCATTTTCACCTCTGATCGGCATTGATCTGAAGTTTAAGAACGAGATGAACGTCAGCTTCAGTTATGCCAAGCGACGCATGCTGTCTATGGGATACACATCCTATGAACTAGCTGAAACGCGTTCGACTACCGTCGATTTTGGTTTTGACTGGAAGATGAAGAATGTACGGATAGGCTTCCTGCCCGGGTTTAACAGTGCGGCTAAAAAGAAGAAACCAAGTAATAGTCGACCGGGTGCCGGCACCCCTAAACTCGGAAATGACCTGAATATTCTACTTGATATTTCATTTTCAGATAACATCACATTAAACCACCTGCTGGATCAGGATGTAGGTGCCAGAGCTACCCGTGGATCGAAGGACATCACGATTTCACCCGCTATCAGCTATGATGTAAATAAAAATGTCAGTCTTCGGTTCTTTGTCGATTATCGCCGTCAGTCACCGTATGTGAGTAACTCTTTCCTGGTGATCAATACACAGGGTGGTGTGACCGTCCGGATCAAGCTCGAGTAATTCTTCGAGAAAAATTAAAGCGGTGCTTTTGAAGAATTATAGACAAAAGCAGTGACTACCTGCCCGACGGTTCCCAATGTATTCGGATCAATGATATCCATGTTATCCTCATGAGTGTGCCAGTGCACACCAAAGCCATTTTGGTTTTCGATAGACTTATAGATGATGTCGATCATCGGAATATCTGTGTACAAGTTGACAAAGAAATGGTCATCCGTTACAGGTCCGGTGTACATGTCAAGAAAATACGCTGACTTATTCATGCCTTTCGCGAGTGCCCACACTTTGTTGTACACGTTTTGAATGGCGCTGACTTTGGCAGGATAGAAGATTCCGGTGAGTTGTTCTTTGCGGAAGACAGCACCTTTCGCGCCGACCATATCCAGGAGAATGCCGTATTCGGCGCGATAACTTTTGACATGAGGATTTTGCGCCCAATACTGGGAGCCCAGGCACCAACTTTCATTTCCGGCAGCAGTCGTTCCCTGATCTTCTGCGTCAAACAAGATGATATCTACTCCGATGTTAATCGGGTTTTCGTTGAGCAATCTGGCGATTTCGAGGAGTACACCCACGCCACTTCCCCCGTCATCCGCACCATCATGCGGTTTGTCAGCGGCATCGGGATCTTCATCAGCAGCATAACGGGTATCCCAGTGCGCT
>JAUHXV010000037.1 GCA_030426765.1 Bacteroidia bacterium
ACCGATGTGGATAGAGCGCTCGTGCTTCTTCCAGCCAACCATCCTGTATCATTTGTTGGACGCGGACATTGATGCGATCATAAAGTATATCGCGGGGCATCTCAAGTGCGACGCATAACACGCGGCAGGGGAGAGTCGTTTTTTTTCCTTTTAGAAAATCGCTGAAGGGTTGTCCGGTTGACTCAATCACAGAGAGCGCCCGGATCAATCGCATCGGATTATTTTGATCGACACTTTGGAAGTAGGTTGGATCTTTTGATCGTAGCGCATTGGATAAATACTCCGTACCTGATTCCTTCCAACGTGCATTCCATTTTTCAAAAATCTCATCGGGCACATCGGGAATGGCATCCAGGCCTTCCAGCAGAGCTTTGAGATACAAGCCTGTACCACCGGCCACCACAACTACATCGTGATGATCAAATAATCCTTCTATCAGTTGTCTTGCTTCTTTTGCAAAAAGGGCAGCCGTATATCGTTGCTGAATACTGACGTGGTCGATCAGGTGATGTTTGACTTGATGGAGTTGTTCTGCAGAGGGGCGACCGACACCAATTTTCATCTCACGATAGACTTGTCGTGAGTCAGCACTGAGGATTTCGGTTTGGAAATGTTGTGCGATGCGAATGGCCACATCAGTTTTCCCGACCGCCGTCGGGCCGGCAATCACCACCAGAACTTTGTTTGCCATATCTTTGTCCACTTCAACGCGAAGTTCGCATTTCTTTATGGCATATAAGATTATTCAACGCTGGGCAACTTTTTTTCTTCGATTATACTTTGGGCGAACGATCGTTGTCGGGCTTGAGCATGTTCCGAAAAAAGGACCATTGATCGTGGCGAGCAATCATCCGAGCGCCTTTATGGAAGCAAGCGTACTGGGCACGGTGATCAGGCGTCCTTTGCACTTTCTTGTGCGCGGCGATATGTTCAATCCTAAATTTCAGTGGTTGTTTAACTGGACCAATCAGATCCCGATCTTCCGTCAGCGAGACGGGATTGGCAACTTGAGAAAGAATGCTTCCAGCTTTGCACTGACGTATAAAAAACTGGCGGATGGTGAGGCTGTTTTGATTTTTCCGGAAGCGAAAACACTACTTGAAAAACGATTGCGGCCGGTGCAGCGCGGCACAGCGCATTTAGCTTTTGGGACTTTGCCGCATTTGAAGGAAGGCGATGTGCTTCATGTGCTTCCCGTGGGTGTTAATTTTATTGACCCGCGTATTCCCGGTGCTGATGTGATTGTTCGATTTGGACCCGCCTTTATCACAGAAGACGGAAACCGCGAGGACCGACAAGCGATCGATCGTTTTACCCAAACCCTATCCGATGCCATGCATCCGCTTGTAATCGAAGTGGAAAAGGATGACGATGTGCCGGCATATGATTTGGTGGCTTCCCTGTACCTGAAAAGTGAACTCCCACATCCAAATGATGAGCAGGTGCATGCAGATTTGAGTGCTCTGGGCGCGGCCGTTCATACAGGTACGGCTCTGTCCGATAAGGCAAATGCTCTCCTTGGCTTGTTGCGAAAGTCCCGCCTGGATCGTGCTCGCTACTATCCGGGCTTGGTCACACAAAATCACCTTGGCATATTGTGCATCATGTTGCTGAAAGCTTGCTGGTGGGTAGCCGGTGGATGGTTGTGGAGTTTGATTCGCTATTTGATATTTTCAAAGATCAGAAAGAATACCTTCCAGTCTCCGGTAACCGTCGGTGCGGCCATGGTGCTTTATCCTATACTGGGAATCGCAGTTTTCCTGACGATTCTTCTGACCGGACTTCCGCTTTGGATCTTTTTGCTTTGGGTATTGCTCATGATAGCAGGTCGATTGTTTTATCCGCCATTATCGGTCATGATGCGCATGCTATTGTTAGCTCCGAAGCAGAAACGAGAACTTGCAGAGCATGTGGCTGCGATAAAATCGATTCTTGAAAATCTGCTCAAGGACAGGAGCTAGTATTGTCTTATCGGAGTAAGGTGACTGTGCCGCGGAATGTTTCTTTCATGCCATTTTCAAATTCCACTTCCACGAAGTAGGCAAAGTGCCCTTTGTTCATCGTAAAGCGCTTGTAGGTGCCATCCCACCATCCGTCGCTGGAGTGAATAGGGAGGTCATACTTCTCATACACTTTACTTCCCCAGCGATCGAAGATCAGAAAGCGGGTCACCATGACATTGTTTTCATCAGCCGTCTGAATGCGGAAATAGTCATTGACGCCATCTCCGTTAGGCGAAAAGATGTTGGGGATATACACCGGGCAGCCGGTTTGGCCGATCGTGGCGATGGTGTCCAGTGTGCAACCGTTGGCATCGGTGATGCGTATGTGATAATCACCGGCAGAGAGGCTGCTGAAATATTCTTCTCTTTGGGGATATTGATGATTTAAGATGTAGGATACGGGCTGTCTTCCTCCGGAAACTTCAAGGAGCAGCTTACCTGATTCTTCTCCGCAGGTTGCCGGCGAAGTAGATACATCTGTGAGGGTCAGGAGTTCCTGCGCACTCACACGGACAGTGAGTGAATCCATCCGTTCGTCTGCATCCATGCAGTACACCATATAATCTCCTGCCGGTAGTTCGGAGAAGACATTTTCGTATTGGAAGAGTTCGCCATCCAGGGAGTAGGCGAGTTTCTGCGTAGAGACGGCATTGATTATGATTTCGCCATTGGCTTCGTTGCAATACGGGGCATTGATTTCGGCCTGAATATGGGCGGACAAGGTGTGTGAATTCAATACAAACGACTCCTGTGCCGTAGCAGCAAGGCTAAACAAAAAACATAGTGCGGCAAGCAGGATGTGTCTCATTTTAGTTGCGAAAGGTGATTTTGTCCTCAGGAATCCGGGAGGTCAGGAAGTTAGATAAATGTGTTTTTCGGTAGTTTTAGTTTGGTTTAAAGTTTTGTTAATCAATTAATTATGATGTTTTGTTTGATATGTACTTTAAAGTCATCAGCAATGCATGTCTCTGTTCTGCCCGGGGCTGGATTTAAATTAAGCCAATCTATCAGACCCATTGCTAATCAAAAGATGCTGATACCAGTGCAAACGCTGCCTGACAAAGGGTGTTAAGTTCTCGGAAATGGTGTTCTTCTGCATATTCCGGATGGCTAACAGGGGAGAAGATACGCACACTTTTTACTTATCCAGCATGAAGACATGATTGTGAGAATGGAATTCGCCTCATATTACGGAGAATGGGGTGCCAATACCATGATTTTAGGATCCGATCCGTTGCAAGCTGGATTTGTTCTGCGCCCTTGTATAATTTGTCGAGAATGCTACACGGAGATCAAAGGCCTCATTATTTTTGTGCCTTCAGATTAAACGACATACCTCATGAAAAAACACCTTCTTTTCCCAGCCTTCCTCGTCTTACTGGTAACTATCCAAGTCAGCGCTCAGGATTCAACAGCGGTAACTTCTCCTCCGGCCAATGAGATCATCAGCTACAGCGGGGGTTACGGCCACTTTTTTACCGGTCCTGCCTGGGCCAATCCTAAGGATCTGATCGATCACCTCGGTAGCCCGGAAGTAATGGGTTCCTCCTTCAAATGGAATAACTCCGGATTTACTGTCGGGGCGGATGGCTATGCTGAATTGCATCGCCTGTTGGTCGGCTTTGGTGCGTTTGGGATGACCGTTTCCGATATGGAGGCGGATTCCGGGACAGTTCGGTTTGCACATGGAGGTGGTCTGGTGCGTGCCGGCTATGCGATTTTTCAAAAGCCCAAATATTTCCTCTCCCTGATCGCCGGTTTCGGTGGAGGTATTACCTATGTCGGTATCGACAATACATCGGAATCGCCCATTTATTTTTCTTCTACTGAGCCGATCGCGCCCGGAATGGACAAAGAATACTACCGCGCCTATCTCATGTATGACCTGACCTTAGGCAATAAATTCATCGCCACAAAGGTGTATCCCAACAGCCGCCGGTTTGGTGGTTTTATGGTGGGTCTGGATCTCGGCGCCACCTTCGGTTTCCCGATCGATATCTGGCGCGATGACAACAGTTCGGTCACGGGTATTCCGAGCCCCGGAACGATTATCAGTCCGTTTATTCGACTGACGGTCGGTGGTGGCGGGTTTAGGAAGCAAGTCATTAATTCTCGATAATCAATGTGTTTAGAGCTGTCGTCCATGACGACATCGTTTAGAAGGGATTATGGTTTAGAGGGGTAGCTGTGTAGGATGTGGAGTTTAGTCTCAGGTCTTATGGCTCAGGTCTCAGGTCAGCTTTTTTGGGCGGAAGAGAGAAAGAGGCGGAAAAGGCAGAACGGTCATTCCATTTTTTGCGCATGGATTATGCGGAAGTAAAACTGCGTCTTTGCGCCTCTGCGTGAGACATTTAAGGGCGGAATGGTTTAGTCTGAGGTCTCAGGTCTCAAGTCAGCTTTTATGGGCGGAAGAGAGAAAGAGGCGGAAAAGGCAGAACGGTCATTCCATTTTTAGCGCATGGATTATGCAGAAGTAAAACTGCGACTCCGCGGCTCTGCGTGAGACAATCCATTTCTTCCGATGACTCGGTAAGAAGTCTTTGTTTCTCATTTCAGGGCGGAAGAGAGAAAGAGGCGGAAAAGGCAGAACGGTCATTCCATTTTTAGCGCATGGATTATGCAGAAGTAAAACTGCGACTCCGCGGCTCTGCGTGAGACAATCCATTTCTTCAGATGACTCGTTAAGAAGTCTTTGTTTCTCATTTCAGGGCGGAAAAGAGGAAGAGGCGGAAAAGAGGAAGAGGAATCTTTGACATGGCTCAAAGGAAATAATTCAAAACTGTCTCAAGTAAATATCCCCTTCATCCAAAGGACTGCGCCTTCTGGACAAGCGAGGGGATCACGCGAAGCGTGAGGGGGTTCTCTGGGAACGAGAGAGGACAGGATCAAGGGAGTGTAGGGCATTTTGGTGATCAGTGGAACGGCGCAGCCCCTGACCCCTGTTTTTCTTCGCTGCACTTCGAAAATCCCGGGGGGCTTACCCGCTTTGGAGGGCGGAAAAGGCAGAAGGGCGGAAGGGCAGAAGGGATTAGTCTCGGGTCTTAGGTCTCAGGTCTCAGGTCAGCTTTTTTGGGCGGAAGAGAGAAAGAGGCGGAAAAGGCAGAACGGTCATTCCATTTTTAGCGCATGGATTATGCAGAAGTAAAACTGCGACTCCGCGGCTCTGCGTGAGACAATCCATTTCTTCAGATGACTCGTTAAGAAGTCTTTGTTTCTCATTTCAGGGCGGAAGAGAGGAAGAGGCGGAAAAGGCTGAACGGGCACTCCTTTTTACAACGAAATACATTTTTCGTAATAAGGAGCAATTTTTTTCCTTGAGTTTGATTTGCCTTACTTGCGCAAGCTTTAGCTAAAGCGAGTAGCCTGCGTTAATTTGTAAATCCTTGAGTCTGATTTAGCTTGCTTTCACAACCCCGCGAGCTAAAGCTCGGGGCAATTTTTAAAAAAAAGAATCAGGAAAGATTGTCCAGCGCTAAAGCGCGGACAGGAATTTCCTTTTCTCTAAAGCAAGGGGTAATTTTTATTTTTTAAACCATTCTGGTAGATGGTCAAGCGCTTAAGCGCGACCAAATAGATCACCCATCACTAAATCACCCCATCACTCCCTCACCAAATCTCCCTTGTCTGTCGTAGTTACAGAATACAGCTTCCATCGGCCTCCCGAGACATCGGGATTTTTCTTCCAGAGTTCGGTCCAAGCGAATTCGGTACGCTCGCGCGTAGGTTTGTCGCGGTCGGCGAGGATGACTTCGACTTCTTTCTGAACAAGGACATGCGCCATAGTGCCATCAGGCGAGAGTGTGATGACAGGAGGTTTGATGTCGTCCCATTTGACAAACTCCACGCTGTAGAAATACTTGACCAGGCGATCGGTCATGTCATCTTTTGAATAATATTTAACCTCGCCGTTTTTGATCTGGCAGAGCGTGTCGTGCAACATATTGACGAGCAGAGCGGGTTGCTCGGTCAGGTGGGCTTCCTGTTCGCGTGCCTGAAGTTTGAGGAGTTCGGCTCTTTCCGCGTCGAGATTGACAGCTGCAGCCGGTGGGGGCGTTTCGGCAGGTTCACTTGTCTGCTGTGACGGATTGCATGCCATGAGAGATGCACATACAACCAGCCACAGCCACAAGTGATTTCTTTGTATTGTTGAATCCATACGGATCAAAATAGAAAGAAATTCTGAATCCTACATTTTGCCAAACTGCTTCAGATATTTTTCTGAATTCGCTTTGACATTGGGTGCCGGATTCAGGGAGAGTGATTTTTTAAAGGCTTTCACGGCATTCTTTTCATCACCGCTGAGCGCATATCCTTCTCCAAGGCTGTCCCAGGCATTGGCACTCTCGGGATAGTTTTCGGTGTTGGAGAGGAATACCTCAATGGCTTCTTCGTTTTTGCCCTGGTTGAGCAACTGGTATCCATACGTATTTAGTTCTGCCTCGGTAGCGGTCGTCAGGGCTTTCGCCATGAGTTTGTCTGCTTCAGCTTCCTGCCCGTTCATGCGCATAAAGGCGGCTTGTGTATTGAAAGTTGTAAAACTTGGGTTCATCGCAGCAGCCTGTGTGGCCCACGCCTGACCCTTGTCGGTATGCGTGTTATTCTGCAGGGAGTAGTTAGCGGCGGAAGAGAAGCCCTGCCAACTGAATCCGGTCGTGCCTTTGAGTTGCTGTGCGGCATTGGCCATGACGATATCGTCGACAGCGAATTCAATTTTTACGGGAAACTGCTTTTTCTCCCAGTTGAGCACGAGCTCGCCACCGGTCCTGGTCAGATTTTCAAAATCGTACGTCAGTCGTTCGGTCATGCTGTGATCGCGGATTTTGATATTCGCTTTCACCTGATCTTGTTTCGGATCGTAGAAGTAATTACCCCATGACTGAGTGTCTTTGGAGAGGATGACTTCTCCGGTGTTGTTTTCGTTGATCACAAAAAACAAACCATAGCTGCCTGCGGGCACGGCTTTGCCTTCGACGGTCGCGTCGTGGGAAAATGTGATCACCGTATTTTCATTTGCGCCTGCTCGCCAGGGTGCGGGATTGCCTAATCCGAATCCTTCGGTGTTCCAGCCGTAGGGGACGAGTGCACCCCATACTTCGCGATCGCGTACAGCAGGTCGTGAGTAGTTAACAGTCACGGTGGATATACCGATGGTTTGTGTGACTTCAGCTGCCGGGCTCGGCGTTCTGGGTGTAGTAATGCCTTGCGTCCACCCGGTTGCCATAAAAGCAAAGAGCGCAAGGGCTGTGAGTAATCGAATGGTCAATATATTTTTCATACGCTTAAAATTTTTGATTTCTAAAGTTACCCAGGACTTGTTTTAAGAAAATGTTAAGGCCCGTTTTATTGGACTAAAGCAGGGCAGGGGACTACGGTTGTCGTATCTCACTCGACGGTTTTGTTAGACCTGAGACGTTAGACCTGAGACCTGAGACGTTAGACCTGAGACCCATCACAAAATCACCCCATCACAAAATCCCTCACTCCCTCATTAAATTAACTATTGATCTGCCACTTCTGAAGTCAGGATATCCACTTGCAAAGTCACCGTCATTAGGGCCAGGAAGATTATGCATTTTACACAAAAATATTGCTATGAGAACTTCCTTGTTACTTCTATTATGCTGTTTGGTATTACCTTTTCGTTTGTTAGCGCAAAATGTAGGTGTCGGCACCACGGACCCCACCACAACCCTGCATATCAAAAGCAATCTGCACAATGAAGTTGTTTTTGATGATGATTTTGAAGACAATGCGATCAATCCTCCGTACAACTATTCATCAAGTGAACTTTGGTTTGTGAGTTCTGCGGAGGCCAACAGTGGTGTATTTTCATTACAAGCCCCGGGTATCATCACCAATAAAGTAGGATTTGACTATCCTGTTGATATTGCCAATGGACGGATCATCAATATCTCCGGGTATAAAATGCATCCATATGTTGATGATGATGTCTTCCAGATTAGACTCTTCTATAATAATAGCCAAATAGCTTCTGCTAACTTATCAACCGATCCAACATCTGGAGAGTTTGAATATTTTTCAAGTCAATTCGTGGTTGATTCGCCTGTAGATAAAATTCGATTTTATTTTTCACCCGAGGATTCTTATACAGCGTTAGAAATGTACTTTGATGATATCAAAATTGAATATATGGATGGATATGGTCTTCGTATAGAAGATGGACAAGTAGCAGTAGGGGCGATGTTGATCTCAGACTCGCTCGGAAATGCAAGTTGGTCGAATGATTTTTCACAGTTTGTGGCAGATTCAAGTGTGACCAATGAGCTACAAACTTTGCAATATGAAGATGGACTATTGGATATTACTCAGGGGAATACAGTTGAAATTGATCACATAGCAAAAGGAGCGCACAAATTAAGCGTAACTTCCTTTGGAGGTGTGACCTGGGGTTTTCAGGACTCAATAAGTGGACCAGGATCCACAGCATGGGGATTACAAACAGAAGCATCTGGGATTCAATCCACAGCATGGGGAGAAAACACCAAAGCTTCCGGTGGAGGTGCTACCGCCTGGGGAAGAGATACAAAAGCAATTGATTCTCTGGCAAACGCCTGGGGATATGATACTGAAGCTGCCAATAAGATGGCAACATCCTGGGGGGCTGGAACATTAGCATCAGGGATTACTTCCACTGCCTGGGGGAGTTATACTGATGCTACTGGATCAAACGCTACAACCTGGGGAGTTCAAACCAATGCTAGTGGAATTGCCTCCACTGCCTTTGGTGGCTTTGTCGTTGCATCAGGAGAAGGAAGTACAGCCTGGGGAGATGGAAATACAGCCAGTGGAGATTATTCTACAGTATGGGGTGGTGGAAGTACAGCATGGGGTGATTATTCTACCGCATGGGGTGATGGAAGTTTTGCCAGTGGTGATTATTCTACCGCCTGGGGTGATGGAAGTACAGCCAGTGGTGATTATTCTACAGCAATGGGTGTTGGTGCTGAGGCTGTTGGAGATGTTTCAAGCTCATATGGCTATCAAACCACATCCTTTTCTTTTGCCGAGATAAGTCTTGGCCATTACAACTGGTCTAATCCATTTTCGAATCCATCAACATGGGATTCTGGTGATCTTTTGTTTAGTATTGGAAATGGAGATGCAAGTTCGCACCACAATGCCATTGCAGTTGTTAAAAATGGGAAGGTAGGTCTCAACATGGACATGCCAAGTTTTGCATTAGATATTGAGGCGAGTGGTGATGACATTATTAGACTCAAATCTAATGAAGGAAGTACGGGTCTAAGACTTGATGGGATTGATGGAAACAATACGATTGAGTGGCGAGCTAATAATGTTTTTAAAGCTAGCTTAGGTTACAGTATTGAGAACGATCGCATTTTTTGCTATCAAAATGGGAATGTCTGGTATGTTGATAATTCAAATTTTGGGGTAAAACGCCAGGAGCCATCCTTTGACTTGCATATGCAATTTAATGATGCAGCTAAACCAAGCTCTTCTGCATGGACAGTAGCTTCAGATCGACGCTTAAAAAAAGATATCAAACCATTTACAGATGGACTCAATGTCCTGATGCAAATCAATCCTGTGTGGTTTACATATACAGGAACTGCCGATATGCCACAGGAAACAGGTGTGGGCACGATCGCCCAGGAACTCGAAAAAATCGCTCCCTACATGGTCAATGAATGGGAATATCGCAACGAAGAGACAAGAGCTGTCGAAACGTACAAAGCCGTTGATTACGGCGCTATGGATTTTGTGATGATTAATGCCATCCAGGAGTTGAAAGCTGAAATAGATCAGCTGAAAGCAGATAATGCAGCATTGCGCAATGCACTAGAAGCTCAAAAATCAGAATAGTTTATAATGGTTATTTTGTCTTTTCATATTAACAAGTATTGTTTTTCTGAAACCAACATAAATTTTATTTGTGGCTTCTTGTCTGGCTAAAGTTCAATCCTGCCTGTCTACCCATTATAGTATCGTCCTATGGGTGTGTCTGTTCATTTTTCTATTGTCCGGGCAGCCGGTCAACGGTCAAACCATCTGTCTGGACAAATACAATGCTCTTTCTTATTCCTTCAAAGAGAAGGTGAGTTCAGATGAATTCGGTCGGATCTTAGTGGCAACATATCAGCTCGGATTAGTGATTCTGGATGGATATGATACAGAATATTTTCAAGGATATGATAAAGAATTCCCAAATGTATATTATGAGGTCTGCGAGATGACATGGCTTGACGATGGCTCACTTTTGTTGGGTGTTTACAAACTTGGGACGGTGATTATTCATAAGGACAGTGTTGAGCGATTTGTCCATACAGAGGATCGTAATGAAGGTCTGTATAATCGGCACATTGAAGCGTTTTGTCAACATGGAGATACCTTACTTGTGGGGTGTACGAATGGAGAGCTGTATCTCGTTGATATAGCGACTCGATCGATTATAAACCAACTGAATACCATCGATACTTTTCCTACTATTATTAAAAATGACATTCAAAAAGGGGACATTTTAGACATTAAGCAAGATCAAAATAATCCTTGTTTGTATTGGATGGGCGGACACGGACTATTTCGATATAATATCTGCCAACATACTATCGAGCATTTTCCGCAAGGGCGGGATTTTGTATCGGATCAATCAAATACATCCACCGGCGTACATACCGAGTATGGTATGTTTGAGATTGAACTATACGGATCAAAAGTGTATTGTTCGTCATGGGGCGGCGGCTTATTAGTATTTGATACGGTGCGTAAACAATGGGATAAAATACTATTTGAACCGTATACAGATATGGATGTACTGGATGAGAATGTATTGAGGAATCTCTCGCGGATCAATGATACTATTTTGTATGCAGGGATTCGAGATGATGTGTTTTTTTATGACATGAAAAATCAAAAGCGCATAGACCCCCAATCCATCATTGATGGGGCAATTTCTATTTCAGGTCAATACGCCAGCGGATGTTATATATTAGATAATCAGGCCTTTTTTGGGGATAATAATAAGTTTTGCGCCTATGATCTGCATGATGATTATAAAACGAAAGAAGTCGGTGAAAAACATCTGTATATAAAATCCGCTTTTGCAGATGGTATTAATTTGAATGTCAGTGAAGGCATCATACCAAGGTACAAATCAAACATTGAAAAAGATTTTAGAAATATTCGGATTGATTTCAGATGTCCATTTGTCAGTGATAGAGATTCCATCGCGTATTGGTACAAACTGCAAGGGTATGATTCAGATTGGGTCAATATAGGATCGGAGCATACCGTGCAATACAATCAGTTGAGTGGAGGAGATTATCAGTTTTTTGCTAAAGCACAATTAAAAAATTCTGCAGGCGATCAATGGGTTACATTAATTCAACCGTATAGTTTTCATATCGAAAAAACCTTGACGGAAACATTGTGGTTTAGATGGGTTATGGGTTTTGGTAGTGTAGGTTTGCTGGGCTTTGTATTTTATTTTTTCCGAAAAAATGCCATTGACAAACAAAAGACACAAATTAAACATCTGACCGAATTACAGGAAGTGAAATTAGCAGCCTTTCGAGCCCAGATTAATCCGCACTTTTTATTTAATTCCCTGACCTCGATCAATAATTACATCATGTATGAGGACCCACGCAAGGCCTCCAGATATTTGACAAAGTTTAGTCACCTGATGCGGAAAATTCTTAATTATTCGAGTCAAAACCTAATCAGTTTAGAAGAAGAGATTAAGATATTGAAGTTATATACAGAGATGGAAAATACGCGGTTTGATAATACTATTAATTTTGAATTTCATATCCATCATCCTTTATTACCCGCCAGCACGTTTATTCCCTCTATGATCCTTCAGCCTTTTGTTGAAAATGCCATTCACCATGGGATGAAAAATAAAAATGGTAAGGGGAATGTCATTATTAATATACGTCAGATGAATAAAGATCAAATTCAAATATCCATTAAGGATGATGGGATCGGTCGGGAAATGGCAAGACAGCTTAAGGATAAAAACGCCATTAAAAACCGGTCGATGGGCATCGATATTACAAGCAAAAGAGTTGATATGATAAAAGATTTGTTTGGACTGGATACCGAAATTGTCATTCTTGATCTAAAGCATGAAAATGGAGCAGCTCTGGGTACAGAGGTCCAACTGACATTGCCTATGATAGTCCCTGAAAACCGAAAGAAATATGAAATCTCCGGATAAGATAAGAGCCATTATCATTGATGATGAATCACAATGCAGAAGCGCACTGCTAAAGCAATTGGAATGGTCCTGTCCACATGTGGAAGTAGTTGAAATGGCAGAAAATGGAATTATTGGAAAACAGGTGATTGAGAAGCATCAGCCGGATCTGGTTTTTCTTGATATCGAAATGCCGGAGTCGGGAGGTTTTGATTTATTGAAAACATTTGATGAGATCAATTTTGAAGTCATCTTTACGACGGCGTATGATGCGTATGCCATCGATGCGTTCAAAGTTAATGCGATCGATTATTTATTAAAGCCGATTGACGAAGATGCGTTGGTTGAAGCCGTGGATAAAATGCAGATCTTTTTCCGCAATCGAAATATTCAAGCGTACATAGCATCCGTTGTACAGGGGCTAAGTGATAAAAACGTCACCCGTAAAATCCAATTTCCTACTGCAGAAGGTGTTGTTTTTATAAACGATACGGATATTATTCGATGTGAATCAGATGGTAGTTATAGCCATGTTTATTATGCTGATGGGAAAACAATTATCCTGGCAAAAACCTTGAAAGCAATCGAAGCATTGATACAATCTGATTCATTCGTACGCGTGCATCATAGCCACTTGATTAATGTCAGGCAGATTGAAAGATACCTGCATGCAGAAGGAGGGCAAATCATTATGTCGGATGGAAGTACCGTGCCTGTTTCAAGGCGTAAAAAGACGGTTTGGAAAGAGATCTTCACGTAGTGATCGAAATTGCGCCTAATATCTTCGCGGCATAGATGATACTGCTGAGAAACCAGGCGGTGCATTCACAATGGATCCATAGCTTATGTTGCCTCTCTAATGAATAAAACCAGTCACTAGAAATAGAGCGAGAAGCTAAACGTCAGATTTAAAAAGGCGAGTTTGAAGTCGATATCGGTTGAATTAATCTTGGAGTCGGGTTCATCGGTGGTAGTGGTCTTTGTGGTAGAGGTATTAATACCGAGGACATTGATATTGGTTTCGAAGCCGAAGTTTTTGTAAACGAAGATCAGGAGTCCGGGGCGGATGCCGAGGCCGTAGGTATTGGTTCGGCTGGTCGATTCCGTGACTTTGCCAAGTGTGGTGCTGGTTCGTTCTGTTTTGGCGAATGTGTAGGCGAGTTCGGTTTGGTTGATGATAAAAAAGCGATTGGCTTTGTCGAGCGGGATGAAGTTTTTAATAAACGGGCGAATGGTGTATTCTTTCGTTGAGGATATATTGTCCGTTTCGATGCCGGTGATGCTGCGTGTCGTGTTGTCCTGATCAGCATCGTTGTAAGTGAGTCCGAGCCCGAGTCCGACATTGGGCTTGAAGATAAATCCGCCGTCTACACTGAATCCCCAACTGTTGCTCTTGTTGACTACGTAGTAACTGGTGAGACCTTGTTCGTTGTCCGCTTTGCGATCGTGTAGTGAGAAGGTCAGGCTGGCAAACTGGAGTGTCCTGTCCATGATGACCCCGTCGGGGGAAGGGTAGGGATCCGTAATTTCCTGCGCCATTCCGGTCATAGAAAAACATAACAATCCAATAATCAGTACTGAATGAAAGTGTAGGGTCATGACAGAAGTTTAATTTTTTAAATATACTTCTATTTGGTGGTAGGCGGTGAATGGTGAACGGTTAAAGGTGAACGGTTAAAGGGTTATGAGATTATTTCTGAAAATAAAAACTGCGTCTTTGCGTCTCTGCGTGCGGATATGCTGGAGAAGGGCGGAAAAGAGAAAGAGGCAGAAAAGAGAAAGGGGCAGAAGAGCTAATTTAGTTTTTATTCAAGGATAATCCAGGAATATAACTGCGTCTCTGCGTCTCTGCGTGCGGATATGCTGGAGAAGGGCGGAACAGCAGAAGGGAAGGGCAGAAAAGGCAGAAAAGAGAAAGGGGCAGAAGAGCTAATTTAATTTTTATGTAAGGATATTGTGGAAATATAACTGCGTCTTTGCGGCTCTGCGTGCGGATTTACGGGAGATGGGCAGAAGGGCGGAAGGGCGGAAGGGCAGAAGGGAAGGGCAGAAAAGGCAGAAAAGAGAAAGGGGCGGAAAAGCTATTTTAATTTTTATGCAAGGATATTGTGGAAATATAACTGCGTCTTTGCGGCTCTGCGTGCGGATATGCTGGAGAAGGGCGGAAAAGAGAAAGAGGCAGAAAAGAGAAAGGGGCAGAAGAGCTAATTTAGTTTTTATTCAAGGATAATCCAGGAATATAACTGCGCCTCTGCGCCTCTGCGTGCGTCTTTAAAACGTGAAGGGGTAAACCCTTCTCTGCATGAACGCCCTTTCAGGGCTTTCGACCCTTCAAAATAACAGCCAGTGAAGAATACATACCGCTAATTACTATTCTGCGTTCCGCAATTCTTTCTGTCCAAACCAGACCTGAGACTAAGGTAGTAATTGCCTGAAATCTTGCTACTGACCACTGACCACTCACTATTTCATCTCCACCACCCAGATCCCTCGAAGTTGATCGGGACCATATCCGGTCGCTAAATCATCGGGATAGTGTTCTTTAATTTTCGCCAGCGTGCTTGGTTTGATATCGGTATCCGGGACGCCGTGGCATTGGAGACACATTTGGTTGGTCATGATGGGGTAGTAGCCGATGTGCGTATCATCTTTTGTGATGAGTTGGGGTGTGGGTTTTTCTCCTTTTTCGATAGCTGCTTTCGTGGCGGTGATGTAGGCAAGTTCCGATTCATTTGCGGCATTATCCGGATTGCGGTTGTTGTCCGAGACGCGTTTGATGCTTGCGTTGAGAGCGAGGGACATGCTGTCGGTAAGTGGGATCGCTCGCGTCGAACAAAAACTGAGGGCTTCTTCTGTGCCTTTTGAATTCAGTGCCTCGAGTAGATTCTTGCCCAGCACACCTTTTGTTTTGAGGGCAATTTCCTGACCGGCTTCGATGGGTGTCAGTGTTTTCGATGCGGCATATTTTTCTTTCTCGCCCGGATATGTGGTGGCAAACCAATCGGGTTTTTCGATTTCGGAAGTGTAGATATACGCTGCGATTTGTGTGATTTGTTCGTCGCTCAGACTCATCTTCGGCATCACGTTATATTGTTTAATCGCTTCCGGCATTTTGGAATTAGTCTCTCCCGGGTCGTTGAGGAAAGTTGCAAATGATGCAGTGAATTCATTCAGCGTTGGCTTGCCTTTCAGATAGCTTTCTTTAATGGCAGCCATTGTCGGTCCGGTCTTATTTTCCGCACTTGCATTTGGGCTGTGGCAGGAAAAGCAGTTGCTCTCCATCAGGTGGAATCCTGCGGCGAGTTGTTCATCGGTAGGGGCAGCACTATCATTTGTGTAAGGATTTTCCTTTCCTTCATTTTTACAGGAGAAGAAAAACAACAGAACCAGGGATAATGAAAAGAGAGGGATGTTTTTAGACATGGTTGAAATCGTGATTGTGTCAACTAAAATAGAGAATTGAAGGATAGGATTAATAAAAAACGGCAGAAGGGCAATTCCAATTACGAATTTCAAATTACGAATTGCGGATCCATGATGAGCCCTAACTGCGTCTCTGCGCCTCTGCGTGTGGATACTTGGGAGAAGGGCAGAAGGGCAAAGCCAATTATGAATTACGAATTACGGATCCAAGAAGAGATTCAACTGCGTCTTTGCGGCTCTGCGTGCCTTAACTATTCCATCAACACCCTTCCTCAGCTTAGGGCTGAACCCCAACGCTACATGATCGCCCCTTCAGGGCTTTTTTTATTGAGTAAAATCAAATGAGTTTTATGAACTTGTATACTGAAAGGCAGAATCATTAGAATTTGGAAACAGCCCCATGCTTTTAATCGCCATAGCTTTAGCGAAGGCGATCCACGCTCTCCGCCCTTTGCTCTCCGCTCTCCGCTCTCAGCCCTTCGCTCTCCGCCCTCCGCTCTCAGCCCTCCGCTCTCCGCTGTTTCCCGACACCTGACAACAAACCTACAGGTCCTCCAGGTTATTAAATATTTGATAGAAGAACCCGATCGTTTTTCCATACTCCTCGACCAGAATACGCTCGTTTACGCCGTGGAAGCCTTCAAACTCTTTTACGCTTTCCAGCTGAATAGCAGTGATCGTAAATACATCAGGAGCAAAATCTCTGGCCTGAAAATGTTTGGAGTCTGAACCACCGATCACAAAGAATGGCGCTACGATCAAATCATTGCCCCAGATCTGACGGATGGTCTTTTCAAGCGCTCTGTATGCGTCACTATCAGGATTGGCAATATTCGTGGCAGGGGTGGAAGCGGAAATATCGCGAATGGTGATTCTGTCATCCTGAATTGCATTTTTTACATGCTCAATAATAACCTCAGGTGAATCTCCGGGCATAGGCCTGAAATTGACAACAGCAGTAGCAGTAGGAGGCAGCACATTATCTTTTACACCGGCATTGAACATCGTTACGGCGATCGTCGTGTGCAGCATGGCACGCGTGACCTGATTTTTGGCCATCTCATCGATAAACTTCTGCTCGAGGTCTGTGAGCTCATCGTCTTTTCCAAAAGCCACTGCGGCATACAGGGGTTGGAGTGACTCATCGAGCTCAGGTCCCATATAGCGATACTGCGAGCGCACGGCAGGGTGAATTTTGTAGGGAAACTGCGCATCCTCGAGTTTTGTAATCGCTTCTGCCAATATACCAATGTTGGTTTCGGATGGAGGTTGTGAAGAATGACCACCGATTCCATTCATCGCCAATTCCAAACTGATAAATCCTTTTTGGGCTATACCGATCAGCGCTGTGTTGTCTTTAATACCCGGAAATATGCCCGGCGTCAGTGGAGCAGATTCATCCATGACATAGGCAAAACGTTTAATGCCGCGTTTTTCCAAAACATCAGCAATATATCGGGCACCTTCATCGCCCCCGACTTCTTCATCTTGTCCAAAGACAAAGTATATCGTGCGCGATGGTTGCCAGCCTTCCTTCAGTTTCATTTCTGCGGCTTCGAGGATACCATGCACCTGACATTTGTCATCCAGCACACCACGTCCCCAGATATATCCGCCACTGACAGTACCGGCAAACGGATCTTCATCCCACTCATCTCTGGAGTCATCAGGGACCGGTACCACATCCATGTGCGCATAAAACAAAGCAGGTTGCAAATCCGGATTTTTGCCTTCCCAGGTGTAGAGGAGACTATAGGGCCTCGGATCTCCCAGTACTTCTTTTTTCAGGCTTTTGTGTACCGCAGGGTATGCATCCTCCAGAAACTGGTGATAATCAGTAAACGCGGTGGTATCAAAATCATCCCGATCCTGGTTGGAGATGGTTTTATAAGTGACCCCTTTTGCTAATCGTTCCACCGCACCGTCAAGATCTACATCAATGGTGACCTGTGCTACACCGGTCATCTGCATCGAGGTAAAGTTTTCGAGATTTGGGGATGCTGTGCTGGTGTTTTCTTCACTCAGCTCCGGCTTGCAACTGATGAAAAGCAGCGTCAAAAGGCAGAGTAGAGTGGTGTGGAGAATTGGTTTCATAATGACCGAATAGGTTTGTCGCAAAGGTAAGCAGCTGGATTTACTTGTCTTTTGTTCGTGTTGTTTGTGGACAATGTTGTGGTTCTCAAGGCAGTTTTGCCGGGCGGAAGAGAGGAAAAGGCAGAAAAGGCGGAAGGGCTGAACGGCGATGTCTGATTACGAATTACGAATCCATGAAAAGTCTCAACTGCGCCTCTGCGGCTGTGCGTGCGGATATATGGAAGAAGGGCAGAAGGGCAGAAAGGCGGAAGGGCGATGTCTGATTACGAATTACGAATCCATGAAAAGTCTCAACTGCGCCTCTGCGCCTCTGCGTGCGTCTTTAAAACGTGAAGGGGTAAACCCTTCTCTGCATGACCGCCCTTTCAGGGCTTCTCACTGGTGAGTAGAAAAGAGTTACATGAATTTGTTTTCTTAAAGGAAGAATCATTAGAATTTTGAGACAGCTCCATGCTTTTAATCGCCGTAGCTTTAGCGAAGGCGATCCACGCGATCCACGCTATCCACCTTTCGCCCCATGCTCCATGCCCCATGCCCCATGCCCCATGCTCCATGCAGCGCGTTTACGCGCTCCGCAGAATCTTCTCCATCTTACGTCCTTTCGCCAGTTCGTCGATGATCTTGTCGAGATAGCGGGCTTTCTGCGTGAGTGGATTTTCGATGTCTTCGACGCGGTAGCCGCAGATGACGCCGGTGATGAGGTGCGCATTAGGATTGAGTGTCGCCCTTTTGAAAAACTCCTCAAACGTGACTTTTTCTTTAATCAGTTTGTTGATATCTTTTTCATTAAATCCCGTGAGCCATTCGATGACCTGGTGGAGCTCGGCTACGGTGCGGCCTTTCTTCTCCACTTTCGTTACATAATGCGGATAAACAGAGAAGAACTTCATTTCGGCGATTCGTTCGTCGTGGGATTTGGCTGGAGACATACTGTCGATAGTTTAAGATTGTGGTGTAGTTGCTAAATTAAGGAATGAGGAGGATTTATCTGTATTCATGTGTTGAAAGCTGTCGTCCATGACGACATCGTTTAGAGGGATGATCGTTTAGGGGGGCTACTGTGAAAGAGGAGAATTGGGTTTTAGGTCAAAAGAGGGTTAACGGTAAACGGTGAAAGGTGAACGGGTTTGTGTTTGATATCCAAATCAATTCATGCCCCATGCCCCATGCGCCATGCCCCATGCCATTCAGTCTCAGGTCTCAGGTCTAAGGTCTTCTTAGGGCGGAAGAGGCAGAAAAGAGAAAGGGGCAGAAAAGCCAATTTAATTTTAGCTCAGGGATTATGCAGAAATAAAACTGCGTCTCTGCGGCTCTGCGTGAAGAAATAAGGTATAAGAGTCCCTAAATGTTATCCCGAAATCTCTATTCTAAATTACAAGCATTTTTTCTCCTTGAGTTTGATTTGGCATGCTTGCACATCCCCCGCGAGCTAAAGCTCGGGGCAATTTTTAAAAAAATAAAATAATTTCTACCAGGATGGTCAAGCGCTAAAGCGCGACCAGAATATTTTGATCACTCTAAAATCCCTTTCAACGCATTGAAAGGCTACCATTCATGGAATTTATATTTCCTCTTGCCACTGACCACTCACCACTGACTACTGACCACTCACCCCTGACCCCTCACCCAATCCTCTCGAGCTTCCCCTTCCTCTTCACAATGTTCTTATAATCCCACTGAATCTCTTTCGATTTCATCAGCCATCGTTTGAGTGCTTTTTCATCGATCTCGGAGGGATCATTATAAAACACAGACGCGTCTTTGAATTTCGCGCCGCGGACATTGAGTCCTTCTTCTTCGAAGTCGGCGCCGCTCCAGAACATCAACCGGATACCTTTCTTTTGTTTGCTGTATCCAACGATCGGATTCCCGTCGAGAAACCATACCGGGTGTGAATGCCATATTTTGCTCTCGGCTTTGGGGAGGCCAGAGTCTATGATTTTGCTCAGTGTATCGCAGATGGCCTGGTCTGTGGAGTCGAGTGCACTGTTGTATTGTGGGATTGTTTTTTCCATTGCGGTTGATTGTGGTGATAGACAAATTTAGCAATTGACATGTGTAAGTTGGTTGAACGTTTAAGTAGAAACCAACGTCTCAGGTCTCAGGTCTCAGGTCTCAGGTCTAAGGTCTCAGGTCTAAGGTCTTTTTGGGGCGGAAAAGGCGGAAAAGAGAAAAAGGCAGAAAGGAAAATCTAAACTGCGCCTCCGCGTCTCTGCGTGCGGAACTATGGCAGCTAGGCAAAATGGCAGAATGGCAGAAGTGCGGAAGGGAAGAAAGGTTTTACTGATCTACCAGCTTGTTTCGTAATTCGTAGTTTTTAATTTGCCCTTTGCCCTTTGCCCTTTGCCCTTTGCCCCATGCCCCATGCCCCATGCCCTTACAGCTCATTTGCACAGGAAAACATGAATGCCTATTTTGAATTGCTTTTGGTATATCTGGACGAATCGGTTACACCACACTACACAGAATCAAATCGTTAAAATACAACTTGCAATTATGATCCGGGCGAACGATCGATACTACCTCCGAATTGGACTCCTGGTATTATTCATTCTTCATTTTTCGCATGTGTCAGTGGCTCAGTCGACCAAACTTGATTCACTCTGGAGCGTTTGGAAAGATGAAGGGCAATCTGATTCCAAACGATTGAGCGCCATTGACGATATTATTTGGGAGGGCTACCTGTTCAGATACCCGGATTCGGCCTTTTACTTTGCTGGTTTGCAATATGAATTCGCGCTTAGCAATGGAGATAAAAAGCAAATGGCAAAAGCCCGCAATATTCAGGGTATTTCATATACGCTGAGGGGCGACTATCCCAAAAGCCTTGAGTACCACCAATTGAGCCTGGAAATTCAAGAAGAACTGAAAAGCAAACAGGGAATCGCTGTATCCCTGACCAACATAGGATTGATCTATTCAAACCAGGGGAATTATCCAAAAGCCCTGATCTATTTAGAAAAGAGCCTTGCGATAAACGAAGAAATTAACGATATAAGGCAAATAGCCGCAGCGCTGAGCAATCTTGGTCTTATCTATGATAAACAAGAGAATTATCCCGCCGCACTGGAATATCATCTAAGAAGCCTCGCCATTCATGAAGAATTGGGGGACAAAGAGGGCATCTCTGTTTCATTGGGCAACATTGGAAGGAATTATCAATTTCAGGGCGATTACGAAAAAGCCTTCGAATATCACAACAGAAGCCTCGCCATAAGGACTGAACTGGACAACAAACTGGGAATCGCAAATTCTTTGAGCAGCATTGGTTTTATCTACAAACAACAAGAGAAGTATCCGGAAGCGCTTGAACATTATCAAAGGAGTCTTACGATTAATGAAGCAGTGGACTACAAAAAAGGAGTCGCAAGTTCCCTTAACAGCATAGGAGGGGTGTATCAAATACAGGGCGACTATCGTAATGCCCTTAATTATTGCAAAAAGGGACTGGACCTCGCCCAAACAATCGAAATCCTGGAAGAACAGAAAGCTGCATGCGAATGCTTGTACAACGCATATAAGTCCACAGGGAATGGCAATTTGGCCCTTGCCTACCACGAGCAGATGCTTGTCCTGGATGATAGCCTTATGGCCAAAGAAACATCGAAGCAACTCCAGCAAATGGAGTTTGCCAAAAAGGTGCTTCAGGATAGTATCGCCACGGCTGAAAAGGAGCGTCTGGCACAAGAGGCCTATGAAGCGGATGTTCGTGAGGAAAAACAGACACGAAATGTGTTTATTGGATCCTCTATCCTCTTATTGTTAGTGGCAGGAGGACTGTTCACCCGCTGGAAATATGTGCGTAAATCGAAAGCGATTATTGAGGCGGAACGCGACCGATCGGACAACTTACTGCTCAATATTCTCCCCGAAGAAATAGCGCGTGAGCTAAAGGAGAATGGGAGAGCTGAGGCGCGTGATTATGAGCAGGTATCCATCCTGTTTACTGACTTTAAAAGTTTTACCGAGCATAGTGCCAGACTAAGTGCAGCCGATTTGGTCAATGAGATCAACCATTGCTTTGAAGCTTTTGATGGGATCATAGAAAAATACGGGATTGAGAAAATAAAAACGATTGGTGATGCCTACATGGCTGCAGGAGGGCTGCCCATTCCGGTGGAGGATTCCGTCCGGCACACCGTTCTGGCAGCATTAGACATGCAGGAGTTTATTCTGCGTCGAAAAGCGGATAAAGAAGCAAAAGGGGAATCGGGATTTGAAATGCGCGTGGGGATCCACACCGGACAAGTGGTGGCGGGCATCGTAGGCGTGAAAAAATTTCAATACGATATTTGGGGGGATACGGTAAATACCGCTAGTCGAATCGAAAGCTCCGGGGAAGCAGGTAGAGTCAATATCAGCCAGCAGACGTATGCGCTGTTAAAGGATGACCCTGATTTTATTTTTGAAAACCGGGGAAAGATTGATGCCAAAGGAAAGGGCAGTATAGATATGTTCTTCGTGTCCAAAAAAGAGCACGTAAGCTCGTGAGAAGCAACAACCCCAAGCATAGGTGTTTGATGCTTCATTTCGACACAGCTGTCTCAGCTTAGGGCAGTGTGCTGTGGCAATTTATTTAATGCAGTAACCACCGCATTATACTATGGAATTTCTGTTAACTCACATCACACATTCTCAAAGAATTTGATGGCATACTCACAGTACTCAATAACCTTGTCCTTGTCAGTTTCAAACTCTTTTCTCTTTCCTAGGTAGTTTCTGCATGTAGGTGTGATTTCTTTGCCTTGTGATAATTCTTCGAAAGAAATGCACTTAATGTGCTTTTTTGATACTAGAACAATTAAGGCATTTTGATAAGGGTAATCTCCTTTTTTATCCAAATCTTTCAGGCTAAACTGTTCACTAGCGCGAAATTTGACTTCAATGAAGTGGGCTCTTCCATCTTTGTAAATGACAAGGTCCGGCATTCTTTTGATCTCCATGGCTACCTCATCTTTGACTCCTTTGAGAAGTTCCATGATTCCGGGTATTGTATTCTCCATCCCATATTTAAACACCTGAAAGCCAAGACTTAGAAATAGCTCTTCAATGATAGTCTCTGCTATCCTTCCTTTAATCAGATTATAAACCCAGGAATTAGAAGGCTTGTTAGTCTTTGATTCTTCAGCTGAAGAATCTGAACCGTTCTTCTCTTTGTAGCATGAGAAACATAACCCATTTTCAAACTTTGTAAAACTTCCACATTTGGTACATTCCGGCATAATCTTAGAAATCTATAACTGTATTAAATTTTAAACACTATCTCTTTGTGCATTTATATATTGCTTTTGACGTGGTAGACTCTCCCTCAGGAACATTAGTAAAATCATAATAACGACCTGTTCCGTCTGGTTCGATGACGATTGAATAGTTTCCGAAATCTGAGCTCCAGTTCCAGCGATGATTTAGTCCGGCGCGAATATAACCAGTAGTCTTACCCTTATTTCCTCCATCATAAAGTACAAATCCGTATTCTTCATATAAAGGATCTTCAAAAATTCCAACTTCAACTAAAGTTTTTCCACCATCATAATAATCCCGACACTGCCAGGATATGAACTTTCCAAAATCTCTTTCTGAAATTGTATCATTTCCATCGAGGATAATCGACCTTATTGCATAATTGGCAGATGACTGAGATTTCTGGTATGTGTCGCATGAAACAATTGAAGCAACAAGTAAGACAAACAAAGCTATTGGGAGGAATTTAATCATAAAGTTTTCTTTGATATTTTCGGGAGTTCATCTTTATTGTCAGATGTTTCAATAGTCTTTGCTTTGCCTTTCACCATTGTTTCTGAAACGTAAACTAATTCCCCTTTTTTATTTTTGTAAAAATCTGATTTCAGCAGTCTGAAAAATCCTTTCCTGAAATGGGGTGTCTTAGATCGTTGGTTCGAATTTGCTTCAATAATGTTTTCGGAAGTTTGCAAAGTAAAATTTGTGTTTGACCTTGACTCATCCCTATCCTTTGTTATTTTAGGCACTCCCTCAGATACGCATTCAGGGAAACACTTCATGTATGCAATAGTATTTATTGCCAGTCTAAAAGCATTTGATATATGAATTGATTGTTGGTCAGTTTTCTTGGCTAATTCCTTAAAGTGTATAGCTAAAATGCGTCCGCTATAGGGTCCGCGATTATAGTATAACTCAATTGATTTGTCTTCAAAAAGGATTAAACTGAAAGCATGACCGTCTCTCTCATAAGGAATATGTAATCCGAAATTATATGCAACACAATTGACCTGAGTTTTTGTTTCACTATAGATGATCTTCTTGTTGCCTCCGTGTATATACAAATATTCCCTTATTCCTTCCAAATCGGACAAAGGAGTCCTTTGTAAGAAGTCACGCAATTCTTTGTCAATAAAGAAGAGATGGAGAAAATTACCTGCATTATCCTCATTCCACAATTCAAGCCCTGATACCATTAACATTCTGGCTTCCTGTGATTCATTTTCTCGTAATGGGGCATTAATTATATTATGCCTCAGCATGTGAAAAATTTCTTGATCAGGTATATTGGGTGTAAGTTTTTTTTGTCCTCTATAAAGTTCATCCCAATAGAATTTTAAAGGTGTGCTATACCAGATTTTCTTGCCCATTTAATTGCTCTTTACGAATAAATAGATTAATCAGCTGGAAACCAATCTATAACAGTCCCATCACATTCAGGTGCATTGGGGCAGCAGATAAATTCATCGCCAGATTTATTCTTGAAAACCTTGAAATCACCAACATAAAAAACGTTGTCACAATGTAGGCATCGCTTCTTGTCAAACAGTTCTGGCTTTTCCTCAAATGGAAAGTGATCGTCGAAATACTTTTGTTTATCTGTAATTGCTATTTCTTTCATGATATTAGTTTTGTACAGGCCTGTTAAATAAAATATTTTTAATTAAAACTGGCGGATCTGTGATATGGAGCTGACGGCCGAAAGAAGTCTGATCCTATATCACTTGTTACCTCTCGCTGTTTAGTATTTCAATATATTGAATTTCGTTTGTTTTAAAAGGTTTTTCATCGCTATATCCCTCAAGCCAAAGCCATTTGTCTACAATTCTAAGTTTAAAGGCATTTATGTTATTTAGTAAAAATGACTTAATGTTTGATTCTTCAAGTTGAAATAGAATCCTTTTCAAGGTTTCATCATCATATTTCTTACTTAATTCTTTTGCATATTGTACATATCTTGAGTAGTTGTCAATTTTGCTGTATGTGATTTTTTCATTTGCACCTTTGGAGATAAGACTTCTAAGTCTGTACATTCCTCTTCTTGATCTAGAGTCGTACATTATGTAGTGATCAGGATTGTATAATGTAGCAAATTTACTAAGGGCAGATTTAACTGACGATTTTGCACTACTTTGAAACTTTGATGCATAGTGCTCGAGTTTATCGATTTCAGAGTTTTTGACGGATTGTACGAAGTTTGTGCTTACTAACTCGTTTGTAAAAAGTTCTTCACTTCTTCTTCCTCCTTCTATTGTTCGTCTGACCGAATATCTATTTAAGAATACTGAAATCACCTTTTCACTAAATATTTTGTCTGTTCCATTATGAAAGCAATTCTCAATTTTTTGGAAGCTTTTATGCAACCAAAATTCATCTCTAAACCACCACATAAGTGATTCTCCAATAGCTTGGTTTTTGTAGGTCATTGTATTGCTTTAAGTTTTAACTAGAGATAATGGCTACTCTGTGAAACGTGTCCCGAGGGCATGTTTTATAGTGATTGTTGGGCGATCGTGTTTTTCTTTTTCTGGTTCATTTAAATTCAATAGCAAAGCCTTTTTCCTTAAACCAATTTCTACTTATCTCATTATTGTCACTTTTCGGTTTCGGTTCCGCTTCATTTACTCTAAATGTAGTTGGTAGATTAACTGCATGACCAAATATCAATGCATGCTGAGTCGGTATAGATGGCATTCTTCTTAAAATAGTTTCGGAAATGTGTGGTGTAATTTGTCTTATATGTGATAAATCTTCTGGGTTTTGAATTCGATGAACTATGAAGTTGCTGCATTGGGATAAAACAGTTTTTGAAAGCTCGCTTGGCCTTTGAGAGGATACGAGTAAGAACATACCATATTTACGACCCTCTTTAGCAATGCGTTCAAAAATTCTGTTCGCATCACCAAATACTTTTCCTGATTCTTTTGATATGTACCTGTGAGCTTCTTCCAGAACAAGGTTCACCGGGAACTTATTTCTATCTTTTGCTTCACGTAGTTTTTCAAATATTAATCTTGAAAGTACACAGGAAATGACTTCTACCATTTCATCATTGGCAGAATTGAGATCAATTATTATCACCTGTGATTTTTTTGAAACCGATTCGATACCTAAAAACTGTTTTAAATAGGTTTGCTCATTTAAGTTTGTTTTTATCTTGGTCAGAAAGCCAAAATCTTCTCTTTTTATTGTTTTCAGGCGAGTTATCATAGAGGAACAATAGTCTCTGATTTGCTTGTTTCCGTAAGCTTCTTCATATAGAATAGCCAATTCGATTAAATCTTCTACATCTTCAAAATCAAATTTTTCATTGCTGAAATCAGGTATGGAAAAATCCGTTACTTCAAATGATTTGATTTCATTGATAAAGTTTTCTTGATTCTGATTCGCATCATTGGCATTTCTGACAGATTCTTGAAAGTTTCCATACTGAGCGCTGAAATGGTGTTTGTCCAGTATTCCAGTGTTCAAATCACCTTTGCCAAATTTGTCAATAATAGTATATAGCCTTTGACCTTTAGCAGCAGAGTTTTCGTTAACGGATAGCGTTTGTACTACTGCTTTAGATACAATGTGGTTAAAGTTGGAGTCTTCGTTTATTGCCGTAAAGCCTAAGCCATTGCGAAGAACTGGCAACTGCGAACGTTCACTTGCCTTTAAAAGTAATGCCCATTCATCGATATTTAGAAACCAGTGGGGTAACTCAAATTTTTTATGTTCAATCCCTTCAATTTGTTCTGTGGGTAAAGGATCGAGAGAAAAGTACTTAACCTCAATTTCATTCTTTGGGTTTATTGAATTTAAGTTGTTAAATGCTTCATAATACTCACCATTCACATCAAAGAAAATGAACGTACTACCTGTTGCACTGTTTTCTTCAAGTCTGTAAAGGGTTTGCAGCATAGAGGCAATTGTGCAGGATTTACCGCTTCCTGTATTTCCGAGAATAGCAGAATGGCTCCCGAAAAATTTGTCTATATCAATTTTAACCTCATAGTCCGGAAATATGGTTGATTTCCCAATCGGTAATGATGTGTATCGGTACTTGCAATCACAACCGGATTTAGAGCATTCAGGATTATCTTCTAAGCAAATTTTGACCTTTACTGCATTCGTTTTGAAGATAGTGTCCAGTTCTTCTTCTTTGATGTAGAGCACATCGGAATAAAGAGTTGGATAGACGCTTACACCGAATTCAAAATTTATAGCACCCTCTTTTGTTGTTTTAATTGTTCCAATCGGCAGGACCTCCAAAAACTTCCCTGCCTGTACCTTGCTCAATATTTGATCGGTTGGATTAGAGAATGGTACATTAAGGTCTTTTTCCCGAACCCCTGACACTTCTGCAACAATGTAATAATTTTGGTAAGGGACAATAACGTAACTGTTGAGTTGTGCAAAATAATGTATATCGTCAAATCCACTTACGTTGAAATTTTCCAAACCGCTTAATAGTTCCACAGAAAACCGGTCGGAGTTAATAGCTACGACCTTTCCAATACTCCTTTGTTTATCTTCTTTAGTCATTCAATAAATCTTTAAGTTTCTGGATCGTCTTTTCCATTTTCTTGTCCAGATCTTCAGCTGTCAAATCCGGTAAAACTTCTTCCACAAACCTTTTAAAGAAATGTAACGGAACGTAGTCCGTTTTCCCGTCAGGCCATTTTTCTCCAATAATCCATATCCTGGAATCATGTAAATCCATCAACTTGCCAAGAGCATTTTTTTCAGTTGGTTCACCGATGACAATCAAACGGAATGATGGAATGGTAAATGCCTGGAATATCAGGTTGTTAATGTGTCCATCACTAAAACTATATCCGATAGTAACCAAGATATTATTGTTCTGCATCAGCTTCTTTTGAAACTCACGGAATAAGTCGGAATACGGACTTCCAAGACTGGCATTGTATTTCAATGGCGTAGGGTGAATCATTATAGTGGATTCATCCTCCAAATCCTCAAAAGTTGGTTCCTGAATCTCTTTTACGTTGAATAGCTTATTCTCTCCCTCAGCTTGAATCCAATTGACAGAACCGTGGATTTTGTACAAGTAAAAGAAGTTGTCAATCACGCTCCATTTGGATTGTGATAAGTCCATTTTTTCGGCAAGGGCGTAATTGAAAATGGCAGGATTATAGAATTTGCTTATGCCTCCGGTAAAGCCGTTTACGTAATGGATTCCCAATAAATCCATGGCCCTTTCTGAATACAGGTCATAGTTGGTCGTAAAAATATTGAGTCTTGGTAGAGTAGGGTTTCTGGCAAGAAGTTTTCTGTAAAATTGTTTGTATAGCTCAATTAAGGGCTGGTCAGCAGGTGACTTGTCTTTTTCAGATTTTGCATTGTCTTCGTTCAGGCATTTTTGAAGTAAGAAATTTCTTGCTTTAAGGATAATGGATTCAATCTTTTCAGCTTCATCCATATCATCAAATGACTTTGCTGTTTCAGCTTCAGAAGACACTTCATTATCTTCCGCTGTTTCTCCTTCATTTACCGGAATGGTTTTCTTTGAATGGTAAAAAGACAAGCTGTGCAAAGTGGATAAAAATTCTTCCAGATTGGATGAGAAAGTTTTATTGTCAACATCAATATTCAAAGTTGACTTTAACCATTCCTTTTCGTCTTTAAAATCCACAGAATGATAAAACTCCTTAGCCATAGGAGCCATGACAGGTATGCCAATTTCCTTAAATTCACCTTCCGTCTCTTCTAATTTGAAAGAAGAGCAACCACTACCCAACAGAAAGGAAAGATTCTTATTGTCAAGGGCTTTTAAAAATGAATCCTGAATCTTCTTCAAATCAGTTTCATTTGACTTTTCTCCTGTTTGATCCTTTTTGGATTCAAGTATGTTTTCATTGCCTTTGTAAAAGAATATTTCCATGATTTAAGCTATTCCGATTTTTATCTGAAGATTTGCATGTTGCCCAACTTGTTTATACCCGCTATTCCATTAAGCATATCCACCCAATTCGGCGTGTTATGCGAAACTCCAATCACCTACCTCACCACATCCACAAAATCCGTCATCGCCCCATCCACTCCATATGACTTTATGCGTTCCATATCAGCAGCGTTGTTGATCGTGAATGGGATTATGCGGATGCCGGCTTCATGACATTGTTTGACAGATTCCTGGGAGACGAGGGAGTAGTCGGGGAGATAGACATCCGGAGCAAAAGTGAGCTTCGCCAGGTTTTTGGTGAGGTTCTTTCCTTTCGTGACGACATACCCAATGGCATATTCATGTTCTGGGATATTATTGAGGGCTTCGAGGATATTGATGTCTGATGATATCAGGGTCGTGATGTCTGCGATGCCGAGTCGCTGCACGACAGTGGTGAGTTCTTCGACATAGGACTTGGGTTCGGGTTGGAAGGTGCCGTACCACTTCGGGTCGGAGATGATCTCGATGATAAAGTCCGGCTGCGCATATTGATTGTCCTCCGCAAAACCCATCACCATGCGGCCCACCATCTTCAGGGTAGGCATATTGGCCGCGATCTTCCGCTGCTCCGGGAAGTCCGCATAGAAGCGCTGCCCGCAGTCGAAGTGCTGGATATCGGCATAGTCCATGGCATAGATATTCAAATCTTTCTCCTCCTTTTTGTCCACTGGCCTGCCATCTGGATGACTACTGATCTCCGACGAGATCCACGGCGTGCCGGAGAGGACAAAACGCCCATCCTTAGACATCACCACCTCCATATGGATCGGATCGACGCCCAGCTCCACCGCGCGGATAAACCCCGGAAAGGTATTCTCCGGCATCAACCCCCGACAGCCCTTATGGCCGACCAACTGGAAGCTATTTTGCGCAGGAGCGATCCCCACACACAGGATGGACAATAATACAGCAAGGGTATAGGAATGCAAGGGTGGCCTCAGGAGCATGGTTGTGAGCGATTTTTGGCTGTGTAAGTTAGGAAATTTGTGCATTAAAAGAGCTGATTCAATGAAAGGGGCAGAAAAGGCAGAAACTCGTAGCAAGGCGGAGACCCTGCCATCCGACAAAGGAGGATGCTCTGAAGGGGCGGAAAGGCAGAAGAGCAGCGTTCAGAGATACGACTATAAACGTCAGCTATTTTTTCATAGCCAAAAAAGGGACTCACCTATGGAGGTCTGGTGATCAAAAAAAAATCGCCCTGGCATCAGGCCTTTTTGGTATTTATCCGATTTCGCTTCTCGCTTTTCTGCCTTTTCTGCCTTTTCCTCTTTTCCGCCCTCAAGTCCCATATCTGTAATCCTCATGTATCCTTTACCCCTAGGTGAGATTCTTCATAATCCCATAGGGCCTTCGCTTTTCTGCCTTTTCTGCCTCTTCCTCTCTTCTGCCCTCAAGTCCCAAATCTGTAATCCTCATGTATCCTTTACCCCTAGGTGAGATTCTTCATAATCCCATAGGGCCTTCGCTTTTCTGCCTTTTCTGCCTTTTCCTCTTTTCCGCCCCGAAGCCTATCCCAGCCTTGAAATTCCTCAATCGTAATTGACTATCACTATCTTAGCCCTATCTAAAACGATGCGATGAAAAAGATATATGGTGGCAAGATGATCCAACCGCTCATGGCCGTAGGTGTATTCCTATTGCTGAGCGTCATGTATTTCCTCCCGCAATTGCAGGGAAAAGTGATACAACAAGGTGATATTATGTCGGTTAGGGCGATGAACCAGGAAGCAGTGGAGTGGCAGGAGAAGACCGGCCGCGTGATGCTGTGGACCAACTCGATGTACGTCGGGATGCCCACCTACCAGATGAGCTCACCACAGAAAAACAACATGGTCAAGGTCCTCGACAAGGTGCACCAGGCCTTTATCGCACGCCCCATCGGCTACTTCTTCGCTGCCATGCTGGGCATCTATATCGTGCTGCTCTGCCTCGGATCGGGCCATTGGGTCGCTATGCTGGGGGCGGTGGCCTTCGGGTTTACGACCAACCAGATCAGTCTGTTCGAAGCGGGACACATGAGTAAGTTTATGACGATCGTCTACAGCGCCTACCTCTTCGGCGGGACGATCCTGGCCTACCAGAAGAAATACGTGGCCGGAGGGGTGCTCTTTGCGATGGGGATGGCACTCAGTCTGTACAACAACCACGTGCAAATGACCTACTACCTTGGGCTCTTCCTGATGCTGTACGTGGTGATCGCATTCGGTTTCGCGATTAAGAAAAAAGAGATCCCGGCGTTTGTCAGAGGATCAGGGGTATTATTAATAGGCCTCTTGCTGGCCATCGGCGCGTCCGCATCCAAATTATGGACGACACTCGAATACAGCCAGGAGACAATGCGCGGCAAACGCGTACTCGAAGAGCCGCTCAACAATGCCGATCCTTCCGCCGGAAAAGAAGCCGGCCTCGAATGGGAATACGCGATGCAGTGGAGCAACGGCATCAAAGATGTCTTCGCGATGGCGATACCACGCGCCGCAGGAGGCAGCGCCAGCGAACAATTAGGTTCGAGCTCCAAAGTGATCAAGGATCTGAAGTCTAAAGGACTGATGCGCGAGATCCCGGTGCCTTTGTATTATGGCGCCCTCCCGTTTACATCAGGCCCTTCCTATATCGGTTCGTCGGTATTATTCCTCTTTGTCTTCAGCCTGTTTTTCATCCGTCGTTCGATACGCTACTGGCTGCTGGGTATTGTCGTGCTGACGATTCTGATGTCGATGGGTAAGCACTTTTCGATACTGAATAAATTTCTGTTTGACTACCTGCCACTCTATAGCAAGTTTCGTGCGCCGAGTTCGATACTCAGTGTGACGGCACTGTTGAT
>JAUHXV010000038.1 GCA_030426765.1 Bacteroidia bacterium
CGACATTACCACTTTCTCGCTATTCTCATAATATTGGTCTCCTGCCACAAAGACGAGGATACGCTGGTGACGATCATCGATACACCGGATGCACCGGAAGTCCTGATTGACACGCGATTAGCAACGATTGTCGACACCATTTCGCCGGATGCGGGCAACAGCCTTCAGTTTTTCGACGGCAAAGACAATGCCTTTGCACAAACCTCTTTCGCCATTACAGATGGAAAAATGGTCAGCAGAGACCGCGAACTCATCCGATTACAAACCTCGAAGCACGAGTTCTCTAAAGTCATAGCGCTGATCGAAAACGATGTGAATTATGCAGAATGGGCGATTCCAACCTTGAATACTACAAATGGTCATTCCTCCGGAAATGTACAGGTTGATTTAGATGAAGCCGGTATCCTGAATATCGGTCCAAATACGCTGACGAGGTTGGATGGAAGTGAATATGCTGGATCTTATACCGTTGACTGGTCTGTTTTTGAGCCCGGAACAGCCACTTCGAAATTCCTTCCTTCCTACACAGCGCTGCAATCGAATGGTGCTGTAAAGCAGTTGCTCCCGGAAATCAGCTTGTTTATTGGGATACAAGCAAATGATGGAACCGAACTGCTTTTAAAACCGGGCACTTTCATTGAACAAAGCTCGTTTCGCGCTTCATCCTGGTCTTTTGATGCGGATAAAGCCGCCTGGATAAACAATGGAGAAGCTCGTAAAATCGAAGTTTCAAAAAGTGGGTACTACATGCTGGGCGAGACGGCTCATGAGGTGCGGGTAGGAGGCACACTATTGATTAACAACCAACTGACACCCCATTACCCCATTACCGTATCCTACGAAGGACAAAAGCGCCAGATCTTTACCACCAATGGAGGGAAATGGGCGCTGCTCTTGCCGGCAGAAGCATCCTGCGTAGCTTCCGTTCTGCTGCCTTGTGGTACTGAACAGAATATCCAGTTTGATGTGCGTGATTCATCCGACCCGATTTCGTTGGTCATTTATAATGCAGGAATTACCAACGCATTGTTGCAAGGGAATGTGAAAGGATGTTCGGGAGAAACTATTGCAGACCCGATGTTGATCGTGGAGGGCACAGCACCACAGTTTTTCTTTCCTTCAGATTCCGATTTTTCCATCTACTATCCAACTTGTGATGGCGATCAGGTCGGTGTGCAGGGCGTAAGTCAGCAAAGCATGGAAACCGGACCGGCGGTTTCATGGGACTCAAAGGATACCATTCAACTGCAAACCGTTTTTGCCTGTGATGCAGCCAATGAAGAATATCTTTTTCTGACCGTCGATGGAGACCGGAAAATGTATTGGGATATGCACAGTGCCTTCACGATGCAGGACAGAGTGCTGATTGAAAACGGGAATCCGGAGGCTGAATTTCAGTTATTCATATCCGGTGAAATGGAAGGGGAATATGAGGACACCATGCTGAATATCCTGTTTAACGATCCACAGTTGGGTTCACGGGGTTTTTCGCTCTATTGTCCGACGGCAACTTCCGGATGTGGCTTTACAAAATTTACGATCACCCATTTTCCCGAAGCATCGGGGCAGTGGATTCGAGGCTATTTCCAGGGAAGATTCTGGATTAAGACATATCACCCGCTAACGGCCGGATACCGCGATGTCTCCGGAGAGTTTCAGGTATACCGCGAATTTTAAAAATCAAGCTCCCTCTCTTGACGCAAAACGAAATCATACAAGGCTGTAAAGCCGGGCGGGAAAGCGCTTACAAGGAATTGATCGAGCAGTATGCTACGAGGTTGATGGGGCTCTGTGTGCGTTACCTGCGGGATCGACAAAAAGCAGAGGATGCAGTACAGGAAACATTTATTCAGGTGTTTAAATCGGTACACCAGATAGATGAAGCAGGTAACCTCTTGGGATGGATGTCTCGGATTGCCATAAACATCTGTCTGAAAGAAATAAAGAAAAGTAAACGCATGGTATTCACAGAAGAAACTTTACATCTCGAAAATCTGCCTGTGATGCCGGAGATCGATCGCAAAATGAAAACGGAGGAGTTGCTGGCTATTTTGGACAAATTACCTCCCGCATACCGGATTGTGTTTAACCTGCATCTGGTAGAAGGATACAGCCACAAGGAAATCAGTGAGATGCTGGATATTCAGGAATCCGCCTCCCGAACGAAATTGACAAGAGCAAGAAAGATGTTGCAGAACTATTTAGTTGTTCACCCAAGAAAATCTGTCGTATGAAGTCTTACGATCAAATAAAAAATCAGTTACAGGCATTTGAGTCAGACCTGGACAAAGAAAAACTCTGGGCCAATACCGCCCATGCCATTCCAAAAAGGAAGAGACGCTATGGCTTGATTTACATTCTCCTCTTCGGTGCTGTACTTCTGGGCAGCGGAATATTCTTCCTGCTCCCGAGCCTGAGTTCTACTCAGGATACTGCCACCGCTGAAAGCATGAATGTTGTGCCTCCTGCATTGCAGGATCAGCAGCAAGGACTAACCGCCTCCACGGTGCAACAAGATGGTTTAATTGAAAATGATTCTGATGAAATGCAGGCTCAGCACACTGGTAATGTAACACCTTCAGCCGATGATTTAGTTACAGCTGATAACACATTTACTACCAAAAAAGAAACCCAACGTAAGCCTTCGGAAAATCAGTCCGTAAAGGAAAAAACCTTACCTGCGGCAGTTGCTCCGCAAGCAGAAATGTATGCACAAAGCGAAACTTCTGATGGAAGAATATCTGAAGTTGAGATATCTGACCAAGAACAATTTCTAATTGACCTTGCACCTGCATCTAATGAACGAGCATTTCAGGAAGAAGTAAGTGTAGCAGACCTGGCGTTGTTGCCAATCCTCCCACTCACTATCAATCCTTCTGATCCCGCTTTCTTAACTGGTTCGAATACAACTGTGGTGAGAGGAAAGTACAGGAAAACATTTGCCTTGTACGCTTCCCAAGCTATTGGAGCCAGTTCGCTAAGCGTAGGAACGGACAGTGATGAATTGCTTGCCGAAAAGAATTTCGTCGAGGATCGTGTCAGTAGCCTTGAAAACCTCAGCACGCGAATCGGAGCACAGCTGCACCTGTCGAAAAGATGGGTGGTAGGAGCCGGTTTACAATGGAACCAACTCACCACGCGAACTGATTTTGTGTGGACTGAGGAAGAACGTCTCATGGGTGATGGCATCACAGGCATTGTGATTGATCCGGACGGGACACAGTACCTCCAATCGGGTGTCATCGGCATCACACGGGCATCTCAATGGGAGGCCAGCAGGTATTCCACACACTCTACCGTAAACCTGGAAGCGCAGATCGCGTATCAGGTGTTCCGGCACTATCGATTTGATCTCCTTGCCGGTTTGCATGGGACCTATAATCTACTCTACAGATCAGAGGGAAGCACTTTCGACATACGGGATCAACCGGTCAGGTATACTTCAGAAGATCAACCCTACACCCTGACCTCACCTTTTAATATCGGCATGTCGGTGACAGGTTCATATCAGCTTGGCAGACGCATTGGGCTGCAGTTGATGTTGCAATACGACAGACTTAACTATGAACAATTCATTGATCAATCCACCCTGGATTACAAACACAATATTTTATCCATGGGCCTTGGTCTGCGATATAAACTTTAATTCATTTATTCATTTTTCCATCAGCAGAAATCGGTGCGCGCAGATGTACGTTGATGAACCCAAAACCTTAACACACTTAACCAAAATCTACAAACCATGAAACTATTTACTACCATTCGCTTATACGGCATCATTTTCATGATGACATTGATGTCGGCCATAGCATCTGCGCAATTTGTTTGTTACAATGGCTTGACGGTCACACTGAATCCTGTTGGTGAGTTCACACTTTTTCCAAGTGACCTGCTCGCCGATGGCGATTTGTCCGGTCTTGATGCGACCTTGTCCCAGATGCTTTTTACCTGTGATGATATCGGGAGCAATGAAGTTATTCTGGAAATATATGATGGATCGGATCTTATTTTTTCCTGCATTTCCACTGTGATTGTCGAAGATCAAATCAACCCGAGCGTGATTTGTCTCACCAACAATGAAGTGGTGCTGGATGCATCAGGTGAGTATTTTTTTAGCTACCAGGATGTCGTGCTGGATGCGATTGACGCCTGTGATATTGCCCAGTACTCAATCGACCCGATCTCCGTTCAGTGCGGCGACCCTAATCCAATAGCCGTCACTGTGACCGTGATCGATAATGGAGGCAATTCGGCTTTCTGTACTACAGAGGTATCCTGGTCTGACTATCCCGACCCAACACCAAATCTGGCATGCAATGATGAGGTACATGTATCGCTACTGAATGGAGAAGACTATGAAGTGACAGCTGATATTCTTCTGGAAGGAGGACCTTATGCTTGCCCGGCATATTATGATGTCGTGATCAGTGAAAATTTTGTTCCCCGCCCGGAACCTATTATTACCCTGGATGATACCAACAAGATACTGAGTTATGAAGTAACTGATCTATCGACAAGTTCCACATGTTGGGGAAATATTATTGTGTTCGGATATCCCGATTGCAATGATCCCTTTGTTGTCTGTGACGACATGTGCAGAAGTACACCAGTTGGAGATTGTGCATCAGGGCATACAGAAGATGACAATGTGGAATGGCCGTGCGACATCGCCATTGACGTTGATTGTGATGTGAATTCAATAGATCCCACACCCGCATATTTGCTCAACAATGGACTTGCTGAACTGGAAGATGTGTATCCTCAGATCATCAATGATGATTGTTTTATTCTGGGCATGAACTATGCAGATACCGTATTTCCAGGTGAAAACGAAACGTTGGTTCAGCGCACATGGACCATCATCGATTGGCACACCATGGAGACGTATTCCTATACGCAGTTGATTACCATTACAACGGATGGGGTGATGATCTGTGATACATTGCCGTGGAATACACCCGCCGGTGATTGCGCCTCCGGACATACGTTTGATGATGATGTGGAATGGCCGGCTGATATCACCGTATCGACTGTGTTTATCTCGCCGGATGACCTTGATCTGAATCCAGAGGTAATGGATGAGAATGTCAGACCACAGCTCATTGACTCCTGTCAGTTTATGCTGACTACCTACGCAGACGAGTATTTTACGATTAATGATACCACAGTCAATGTCGTGCGAACCTGGGTGGTGACAGACTGGAGCACAGGCAATACGTGGGAATACGACCAGGAAATCAAAGTCGAAAATGTAAGCGGATCCAGTGTCGTGTGCGTCACCCGTGAGGATGGCGAACCCATTCCGGGTGTTACATTGGCTCCGGGTATTGTGACCGATGATTCGGGATGCTACTCATTTGATGATCCTTCAGGTATGGTGATCACCCCTCTCAAAGATGCACCATTACAGGAAGGAGTCAATCTGCTCGACAAGATTATGTTGATGGAAGGCATACTCGCCATTCGTACGCTTTCGTACTATCAGAATCGAGCGGCTGATTTAAGTCAAAACCAAGTGATTTCTACACTGGATGTGGTGATGCTGGATAAAATCTTGGACGGCACATTTGTTCCGTCATTCGACCACAACTGGATGTTCTTTGATCAGCTGACACACCAACAGAGTATGGATATTTCCAATCCATTTCTCCCATACCATTTTATAGGGGTAAAAATGGGCGACCTGGACAATAGTGCCCCGTTAAATGGATTTGGCGGTTTCGATCCGATCGGTCTGCAATGCGATGAT
Source organism: Bacteroidia bacterium (assembly GCA_030426765.1). Classification (GTDB taxonomy): domain Bacteria; phylum Bacteroidota; class Bacteroidia; order Chitinophagales; family Saprospiraceae; genus Opimibacter. Next base: position 5,750 of record JAUHXV010000038.1, read on the forward strand.
GAGATTTTAAATAAAAAAGAACAATATGAGGTCTCTTTCAAATTGAGCGAAGACACCCGTGTGCAGGGATTCACTTTGCGATTGGAAAACCCACTGAATACACTTAACATCTCAGGGATTACGGCTGAAGGATTACCCGGATTTAGTATGGACACGCATGTCGTGATTGAGCCCGGCGCGATCACGATCAACTATATTGCACCTGAGGAATACCTCAACTATGGTATCGCATTACCATCCGGATCTGCGCTTTTTAAGCTCGCGTTTTCACCTACGATCAATACTTTCCTAAGCCAGGAGCTGGTGCTGAGCACAAATCAGGACAATATCCTTCGTTCGCGGGAAGATGAGTCAGGCCTGGAGTTTGCACTCGACTGGGAAAATCTGATCATCAGTTCGGTCATTGGCCTTGAAGATGGCCAGGTCATTGAGTTTTTCCCTAATCCTGTGACTGATGAAATTCAATTCAAAGGACTCGACCAGGATCAGTCCGGCAGGATCAGCGTATTTGATCCCCTCGGTCGGATGCATTATCAGGGGCCATTGGCTGACCAGGTCAATTTGAGTGATCTGACCCCGGGTCTGTATTACCTCAATATCAGGCTGGATAATGGCAAAATGCATACAGCCCCAATGACGAAAATGTAGGAGATACGCTTTCGTGACTAACCAATTGACGAAGAGGCCGGACATCCCATCCGGCCTTTTCTGATATTTTCAGGCCTATTTTTGTTAGTATCACCAGAAAATAAGACCTTTGCGCCCTGAAATTTCAAGGATCGTCAGTGGACTCTTTACACCAGCTTTTACGTCAACCCGCCAATGTGGTCATTGTGACCCACAAAAATCCCGACGGGGATGCTCTCGGATCGTCCCTTGCCCTGGCGGCCGTACTGACTAAGCTGAGACATACCGTCAAAGTGGTTCTGCCCAATGATTTTCCTCCACTGTTTAACTTTCTTCCCGGTATCGATAATGCCATCATTGGCGAGATGAATCCGACGGAAGCCGTTGAGGCCTTCGAAAATGCAGAGATCATTTTCTGCCTGGATTTCAACTCCCTGGACAGGATAGATCGTTTTGGCCTCGATGTCATGGCCTCCAAAGCCACCAAAGTCCTGATCGACCACCATCTCGATCCGGAACCATTTGCGGATCATATCATTTCCAAAACCACCGCCAGTTCGACAGCCGAACTCATTTATGACTTCCTAGTGGACATGAAACTCGATACCTATATCGATGTCCAGATCGCGGAAGCCATTTATACCGGTATTCTGATGGACACCGGTTCGTTTCGATACGGCACCAACGAGCGTGTTTTTGAAGTAGCTGCCGCCCTGAAGCGCCTTGGGATGGATGACTACCTCCTCCAGATCCGTCTTTTCAACAGCATGACCGAAAAGCAACTGAAGTTGCTCGGCCACTGCCTGGCCAACCGCATGGATCTGATCTCGGAATACCAGACCGGGATTATCTGGCTAGATCGCAATGATTATAAAGAATGGGCAATCGGTCGTGGAGACACGGAAGGCATTGTCAACTACATCCTCATGGTCCGAAACATGAAAATGGCAGTGTTTATTTCGGAACAACAAAACGTCACGAAGCTTTCGTTTCGTTCCAAAGGCAATATCAACGTACAGGAGATTTGTAGCAAATATTTTAATGGCGGAGGACACCGGAACGCATCCGGGGGGCAGATGAAAGCATCTGTCCAGGACACCCTTGCCAAGGTCAGGGAAATTATTCCGTTAACAATGAATTCATATCAATTACAACATGATCAATAAAATCTTTTTCATGCTTATAGGCATGAGCATGCTCGTGGCATGCGGTTCTGACTCCGGTCGCCAAATGACCGACTCAGGATACGAATACGAAATTGTACGCAAAGGAGATGGTGTCGCGATCCCATTGGAGAGCTACATATTTTTCCACATGTCGCTTTCGCAAAAAGACTCCGTCATTCAGACGACGACCACTACCGGTCGCGCTTCTGTGCTCAAGCTGATGGAAGACAATAAGAGCTACGGACAACTGGAAGCGCTTGTGGACCTCATGGCGACATTATCCAAAGGAGACAGCCTCAAGTTTTATTTTCCGGTCGACTCCTTTGACCAGATGCCTCCGGGATTCGATCAGTTCACAGAGCCGATGGTATACCACGTGGGTATCACAGACGTGATGGATGAAGAGCAATTTAAAGTCTACTCTCAGGAAATGCAGGCTGAACTCGAAAAAGAAAGAGAAGTCGTTCGCGCAAGATTCCCTGAAGTGGAGACGTTGGCCAACGACAATTGGAAAACACTTAAGGACGGTGGATTTGATGATCAGATCCAGCGTACTTCTTCCGGTCTTGGATATATCATCCATGAACAGGGTGATGGTCCGATTCCGGCTCGCGGAGAGCAGGTTTCTGTCCACTACTATGGTATGCTCGATGCCGATGCAAAGATGTTTGACTCCTCTTTTAAAATGGGTCAGCCTTACCAGTTTCCACTGGGCGTAGGACAGGTGATTCAGGGATGGGATGAAGGATTGCTCCTTTTTCCGAAAGGCACAAAAGCTACACTACTGATTCCGGCCGCCCTTGGATATGGTGCTGCGGGTTCACCTCCGATGATTCCGGAGAACTCCGACCTGATTTTTTATGTTGAATTAGAAAAGTAAACACACAGAAGGGGCTTCGGCCCCTTTCTGTTGCAACCTGTATTTTATGACTTCAGACCAGTTTGCCGAACTGAGGACCCGAATGGGGGTTTTAGGGAGGTATCTTTGACGTCGATCGTCGCCGATTACAACTAGAAGAAAAAGAACAGCTCACCCTGGATCCCGATTTCTGGAATGATGCCTCGCATTCCGGGGTAATCCTCAAAGAGATCAAAGCCCACAAACACTGGATTTCAAACTTCGAAGCCATCCAGGCCGTCGTCGACGACCTGGGGGTTCTGCTTGAGTTTTACGAAGCCGGTGAAGTTTCCGAAGAGGAACTTGACGAAGCCTATGAAAAGGCTGTCGAAGTGCTCGATGACGTCGAGTTCAGAAGCACGCTCAATCACCCTGAAGATGTTATGTCCTGCATCCTTGAGATCAACGCCGGCGCCGGCGGAACGGAAAGCTGTGACTGGTCTGAGATGCTGCTTCGAATGTATGTCATGTGGGCTGAGAAAAACGGATATAAGGTCTCCGAGCTCAACCATCAGGCAGGGGATGTGGCCGGTATCAAAAGTGCCGAAATTGAAATCACCGGCGACTATGCCTATGGTATGCTGAAAGGAGAAAACGGCGTACATCGACTGGTGCGCGTCAGCCCATATAATGCACAAGGCAAACGGATGACTTCATTTTCTTCAGTCTTTGTCCACCCGATGATCGACGATAGCATTGAGATCGAAATCAAGACGGATGATCTCGAATGGGATACCTTTCGTTCGAGTGGAGCCGGTGGTCAGCATGTCAATAAAACAGAATCCGCTGTACGCGTGCGGCACCTGCCTTCAGGTATTGTGGTCGAATGTCAGCAGGAACGATCCCAGCATAAAAACCGGGATAAAGCATTAAAAATGCTCAAGTCGCGGTTGTACGAACTGGAGATCGAAAAGCAGAATGCCGAACGCGATAAAGTAGAGGCGGGAAAAACGAAAAACGAGTGGGGGAGTCAGATTCGAAGTTATGTGCTCGACGACCGGAGAGTAAAAGATCACCGCAGTCAGTACACCGTACACAATCCGGATCTTGTATTGGATGGTGACCTCGATGGTTTTATCAAAGCCTACCTGATGTGGAGTAAACAGGGTGACCTGAACTAAACAGCGGGTTTTTTATTACCCCGTTGCAGTTTCTACTTCAACCCATCTGCCATAAGCCTCGTTGACTTCAACTTCCCAACTGAGGATGGCAGGTACGTTATAGCTGTGATGTTTTTCCAGGAATTGTCTTAAAGATTCTTTGTGTTCTGTGGTGGTTTTCAGGAGCACGACCACTTCTCCATCTTGTTCAATATTACCTTGCCAGAAGAAAACAGATTGAATGGGAAAACTATTGGCGCATGCGGCTAGTTTCGCGCGAACTGCTTTTTCCCCAAGCGATGCGGCTTCTTCCGCATTGGCGACAGGCGTATAGAAGAGTAGGATTTTCATGACCAATTATTGTGAAAGAATATCTGCCATCCGCATGAGGTCGGCATCAATCGCTTTGTGTTTGGTGATGGCATCTTCAAAAGTTACAAGTTGCATGTGATTGTCCTGCACCCCGACCATCATATTCGTATGCCCCTGGAGGATGGATTCCACCGCGGTATAGCCCATGCGGCTAGCCAGCAGGCGGTCTAAAGCAGATGGTGCACCCCCACGTTGTAAGTGCCCTATGATCGTCACTTTCGTATCGTAATGCGGAAACCGCACTTTGATTTCATCCGCGAGTTGCTGCGCATTACCATTTTCATTGCCTTCGGCTACAACGATAAGTGAAAATAGCTTTTTGTGTTTTTCGGTTTTCTCGAGGTGGTTCATCAGGATATCCAGGTCAACGGATGATTCCGGAATGAGGATGGCTCCCGCACCACTTCCGATACCGGTATTGAGCGCGATATAGCCCGTATCACGCCCCATGACTTCGACAAAAAAGAGTCGATTGTGCGAAGACGCCGTATCTCTGATGCGATCAAGCGCTTCGATAGCGGTGTTGACCGCTGTATCAAAACCGATTGTGTAATCTGTTCCATACAGATCGTTGTCGATCGTACCCGGCACGCCCATCACCGGTACGCCGTACTCCTCATGGAAGATCCTCCCGCCGGTAAACGAACCATCACCGCCGATGACGATCAGTCCGTCGATTTCCTTTGCGCGCAGAGCTTCATACGCTTCGTTTCGACCTTCCGAAGTACGGAATCGTTTGCTGCGTGCTGTCTTCAGGATGGTGCCACCGCGATGTATGATATTCGCCACATCGCGTTTGTCCAGCGGGACGATGTCGCCTTCGATCATGCCTTCGTATCCGCGGTAGATACCAAACACCTCGAGGCCGTGATAGACCGCCGTTCTCACCACCGCACGGATGGCAGCATTCATGCCCGGGGCATCGCCACCGGAAGTAAAGACGCCAAGTCGGCGGATCGCTTTATTGTGTTTATCCATGCGTAAGATGATATTCAAAAAGTTGGCGCGAAGGATCCTGAATGATCTGTCCGGCGGACAAACCATTGCTTTGAAGCACATCACGAAATATAGGGGCAAAGATATAGCCAATCGAACCAACCACATGGATCGGGCCTGAAGGTGTCAGGGGCTTGATATGTCGGTCCAGAAAAACCTGAAATCGATCGGCAATGCAATTCCGCACCCAGGGGTGATCAATATGATCAGCCGCAATGCGTGCATAGCCGGCCAAATATTGATTAGGAGCAGAAGATTGATTGAGTTGCGTAAAGAGATCGGTTCGGCCGTTGGGCAACAACGCACGCATTTTTTCAGCCAGCACCTCCGGCATTTCCCGATAGAAATAAGCCTGGAGGAGAGACTTGCCAATATCGCACCCTCCGCCTTCATCCCCGAGGATATAGCCGAGTGCCGTTGCTTGTTCTGTAATTTCCTTGCCGTTCCACACAGCCGCGTTACTGCCAGTGCCCAGAATGGAAACTATCCCTGATGTATTGCCGCAGGTGGCCACGGCCGCGGCTACCAGATCAGATTGTACCCGGATTTTACTGTCGGGAAAAGAGCCCTCAAGGGCCGTAGAAATCTTATTACCGGCAGAAGGATCAACGACTCCGGCTCCATAATAATATATATACATGCCTTTTTCGGCCGTAATAACCTCTCTAAGTGCCCGGAAAAGCTTTTGTCCCACTCCTTTTTCGTGCATCACAGGGTTATAGCCTTCCAAATGCAAAGGGTGATCAGGACTGCCTGTACACCACCAGGTTGATTTGGTAGAACCGACATCGCCGACAAGGAGTGAAGCGTCCATAAACGGGGTGAATTTAGGTAATAATGCACCGAATGGAATGTTATGGAAGGAAAATGTGTTATGGAGAGTACAAATGACAAAGCAAGGTCAGCAAACATGATCATCTAATATTTTACTTCTTTGGTCGTGTGATTTTTTGATTTGCTGGGTCGTTTCAAGAGTCCTTATTACATTTGATTAAATCTGAATTCCAAAACACTATGTCCAGACTATTTATCATTCTTGTGGTGGTTGTATTGCTCGGTTTGTATCTCATGAGCACGTACAACAAACTTGTTCGGCTCCGCAATGGAGCTGAAGAAGCCTTTAAGTCCATCAATGTTTTCCTGAAACAACGGTATGATCTAATCCCCAACCTGATCAACACGATCAAAGGGTACACGCAGTACGAAAGCAGTACGCTTGAAAAAATCGTTGAGCTGCGAAGCAAAGCGATGGCTTCCGGAGGAACAGACGGCGGAGCAGCCGAACTGGAATTGTCCAGCGCGCTGAAAAGCGTATTCGCCCTGTCGGAAAACTATCCTGACCTGAAAGCAAATCAGGAATTTATGCAACTGCAACAAACCCTTTCCTCACTCGAAGAAAGCATTCAGCGTGCACGCCGCTATTACAATGCGTCCGCACGCGATATGAATGACGCAGTCGAGATGTTTCCCAGCAATCTGATCGCCGGTCCGTTTGGTTTCCACCGCATGGATTATTTCGAAGTGGACGAAGCCGAAACGAAGAACGTAAAAGTGCAGTTCTAAGGGCATGATGAAGCAAATCCTGCTTTCTTTCCTGCTGCTACTGGGTAGTCTTACACTGGTCAGAGCGGAGTACTTTACCATTACGCAATACGATGTTCATGTCCGGTTCCATGAGGATGGTTCGGCTGATTTCGAAGAAGTCATTGAGGTAAAGTTTTCCCAACCCCGACACGGTATCTTTCGCTTTATTCCTATGCGCGACAAAATCAACAATAAGCGTGTTGATCGCATGATCGAGGATGAAAAAGTAGAAGGCTTTAAATTTAAGACCTACCGGGAGAACGACAATTTTGTTTTTAAAATCGGCGATGGCAGCAAATATGTCGACGGTGTGCAAACCTATCGATTGAAATATCACGTTGTCAATGCACTCAATTTCTTTGACGATGATCACAGTGAGTTTTACTGGGACCTGTTGGGGATTTCCTGGCCGGTGTCGATTGAGCAGTTTTCATTTCAATTGAGCTTTCCGGAAAATGTGGAACTGCTGCAGGAACACGTCAGAAGCTATACCGGTACTGCCGGTTCGACGTCAAACGACGTCTTACTTCAGGTTCAACCTCGTTCCGTGGCCGGGAAGGTCAACAGACAACTGAATCCGAACGAAGGTTTGACGGTGGCTGTTTTTTTTCCGGAAGGCACATTTCAGGAGATTAGCTCCTGGTCAATGTTTTTAAAGAAGCACTCACTTTTATTTGCTCCATTGATCCTTTTATTTGGTGGGATATGGGCGAAGATTAGTGCGCGCAACAAAAAGCAAACCATCATGACAGAGTACTTTCCGCCGGAAGGTATTTCACCTGCGATAGCCGGTGGGTTTGTTGACCACAGCGTCGATAATAATGATGTACTATGCCTGATTCCTCATCTGGCGAATATGGGCTACCTCAGGCTCGAAGTCAAGGAAGGTGGTTTTCTCAGAAAAGATGACATTACGTTTTATAAACTAAAAGAAGCCGGACCTGAATTGTTTGTGTTTGAGACTTCCTTTTTTAATTCTCTGTTTGCCACCGGTGATGAAGTGCGGCTCAAGGACCTGAAGGATAAATTCCATTCCCATCTGACGAGCGTTAAAGGTTCGGTGAAAGCGTGGATCGATCAGCAGGGCTGGTATGATGCCGGTCAGAAAAAGTTGGGCTGCGGCACCGGAATTGCCGGTTTGGTGGCTCTGGCATGGGGAGGCATTGCCATTTTTGTTCAGCAAAATATGGATGGCATAGCGCTCATTGTCACCGGATTTATTTTGTTCTTCCTCGCCACGCAATTCAATAAGCGATCGCCAAAAGGTAACGCCACCTACAGGCATCTGGAAGGCTTCAGGCGATTTGTGAAAAAAGCAGAGCGTCCCGTGATCGAACGGCTCATGAAAGAAGATCCGCTGTATTACGACAAGACGATGCCTTTCGCGCTGGCCTTTGGGTATCTGAAGCAATGGAACAAACAATTCAAAGGATTACTCACGGAGCCTCCTTCCTGGTATGGAGCACCCGGCATGCATGGTGCGCATATGACGCAGTCATGGGATAACTTCTCTACTTCCTTTCCATCTGAAGTGAGCAGTATCGGATCGGTATTCAACAGTACTCCAAGTAGCAGTGGGTCCGGAGGGATTGGCGGCGGAGGCGGTGGCTTCAGTGGCGGCGGAAGTGGCGGAGGCGGCGGAGGCAGCTGGTGATAAATTTCCCGTATTATTGCTTTTCAATTTAATTTTCAATCCACATCAGTGAAGGTGACGCACGTTTGCTGAGTAAAGCTATTTCAATTTATGTCAGATTCAATTAAAGACCATCTGGTCACCGTCATTGGCGCAGGAACGATGGGCAATGGGATTGCGCATGTGTTTGCCCAAAACGGGTATGCCGTGACGCTGATGGATATTTCAGCCGATGCCCTTTCAAAAGGGATGGCCACGATAACCAAAAATCTCGACCGCATGGTCGCTAAAGAACGTATTTCTGCATCGGATAAAGAGGCTACACTTGAGCGTATCCAGACCTCCTCAGATATGGAGTCCGCCGTTAAAAATGCCACGATCGTAGTAGAAGCAGCAACGGAGAATGTTGATCTGAAACTCAAGATTTTCAAAGCGCTCAATGCATCATGTAGTCCCACCGCCATTCTGGCCACAAATACGAGTTCGATTTCCATTACCAAAATCGCGTCTGCCGTAGATCATCCGGAACGCGTCATCGGTATGCATTTTATGAATCCTGTTCCGGTGATGAAACTCGTTGAGATCATTCGCGGATACAGCACTTCTGATCAGGTGACCGCAGTCGTAACGGAGATGTCGAAGAGCCTGAATAAAATTCCGGTGACAGTCAATGACTATCCCGGATTTGTGGCCAACCGCGTGCTGATCCCTATGATCAATGAAGCGATCATTGCTTTGTGGGAAGGTGTCGCCGGGGTGGAGGAGATAGACCAGGTCATGAAACTAGGAATGGCACACCCGATGGGTCCACTGCAACTCGCTGATTTTATTGGTCTGGATGTGGTATTGGCGATTACCCGGGTCCTTCAGGATGGGTATGGCGAAGCTAAGTACGCCCCATGCCCGCTACTTGTCAACATGGTGCAGGCCGGCAAACTTGGTGTCAAATCCGGTGAAGGATTCTATGTGCATACCCCAGGCGTGAAAGAACTCGTGGTCAGCAACTCTTTTAAGTGATAGCCCTGTACAACTCCCTAACGTCCGTGTACAGGGCAAGCCCTGTACAACTCCCTAACGTCCGTGTACAGGGCAAGCCCTGTACAACATTTTTGCGTTTTCCTTTGCGACTTTGCGAGAACCAAGCCATGGATCAAAGTGAAGAATGCCCTGTACAACTCCCTGACGTTTGTGTACAAGGCAAGCCCAGCACAACTCACAGAGGTTCATGTACAGGGCAAGCCTGGCACAACTTTTTTTCGTTTTTCTTCGCGACTTTGCGAGAACCAAGTCCGGGCATATAGAATAATACAGGCTACTTCGAAAATGATGAAGTAGCCTGTTTTTTATGCGCTCAATACTAATTCAGTGATATAATCGAGATCTGCGGATTGTTTAAAATGCCGTTAAGCAATAAATTTTTTTGACGGATTTTGCCAATGATGTAAGATCGGTCATGATTGATAAACTCCTCATCGATCTCGTCAAATAATGCTCTGTCTACCGCAAGGGCTTTATCGCAGGCAATATAATATCGGCCGGTACGATCATAGTTTGGTCGAAATGGCGTCAGCCCTTTCTTGTACCCATATTTATATTGATACGTATAAGCCGAAATATCACTCAACACCGCAGAAGACGTTGGAAAACGCCCTGCACCCTTACCGTAAAAAAACTGCTCATCTGCCAGCACACTGCCCACAACCACACCATTGTATTCATTATTAGTTTGTCCAAAAATGCCACTTCGAGATACAAAGGTAGGCAGCACAGAAAGCGTATCTAATTCGCCATGTTCATTCACTGTGGCTTTCGCTATCAACTTGATCACATAGTCTTTTTCTTTCGCATACTGAAAGTCAAAAGGGTGCAGCGATGTTATGCCCTTGCGAAGTATTTCACCCACGTCAATTTGTTTTCCGAATGCATGCAATCCAATAATGCTCAGTTTGTATGCGGCATCAATCCCCTCCACATCGAGATGCGGATTGCTTTCAGCAAATCCACTGACCTGTGCATGGTGTAGTGCGTTAGCGTAATCTTCTCCTTCCTGCAACATTTTACACAAAATAAAATTTGTAGAGCCATTGACAATTCCCTCTACGGAAATAAGCAGGTCATTATCAAAGTATTCTTCCAGGTTTCGAATAATTGGGACGCTACCGCAGACAGCCGCTTCATATAAAAAAGAGACCTGATGATCACGACTGATCTGAATAAGTTCCAGGTGGTGCTCGGCGATCATTTTTTTATTCGCACTAATGACGGATTTCCCATTTCGCATGGCGTTCGTCACTATGGTATAGGCGGCCTCAGCATCATCAATTAACTCCACAATGAGGTCGATTGCGTCATCGTGTAAAACCTCGTCGGCATCTGTCGTAAAAAGTTCTGCAGGGGCATTGCGCGATTTTTCCGGATGCTTAATGACTACTTTTTTAATAGAGGCATTAAGCGCCTGTTTTTCAGACAACACCTGGTAGATGCCTTCGCCGACAACACCAAAACCAAAAAGTCCTATCGTTACCTTTTTCATGCGAATACTTCGTTTTGAGAGTGAATACATGTGAACGCCTTTTCCAGGTCGTCTATCAGGTCTTGTGCATCTTCTATCCCACAAGACAGCCTTATCAGTGAATCCTGTATCCCACATTCTAGTCTTTTCTCTCGTGGAACGGATGCGTGCGTCATAGCTGACGGCTGACAGATCAGACTTTTCACTCCGCCAAGGCTCTCAGCCAGTTTGAAATATGTAGTGTGGGTCACAAACCTAACCGCATTTTCAGCGGTGTCTTCTTTGAGGCTGAAGGACACGATTCCGCCAAACAAACCATTTTGCTGCTGCACAGCGATATGATGATTTTTGTGAGATGCCAATCCGGGATAGTGCACAATATCAACCTCTGGTTTAGTCTGTAGATATTGCGCGACCTGCAATGCATTTGCGCATTGTTTACGAACCCGCAGGTCGATGGTTTCAATACCTCTGATCGTCAGAAAGCAATCCCAGGGGCCAAGAATTCCGCCGGAGGCATTTTGAATAAACTTAATACGCTCAGACAATGCTTTGCTTTTTGTTACGACAAGTCCGGCTACTAAATCGGAGTGTCCTCCAATATATTTCGTAGCACTGTGAATGACAATATCTGCTCCCAGCTTTATCGGCTTTTGGCTGATGGGGCTGGCAAATGTATTGTCCACGACCAGCAAGGCATTTATGGACTTCGCAATTTTTCCAATCTGCTGAATGTCGCTCACCTTTAAGGTTGGATTACTTGGCGATTCAATCCAGATCAACTTCGTATTTCGGTTTGTAAGGGCTAAAATCTGGTCCGCGTCAGTGGTATCGACATAGTGTATTTTAATGCCAAGTTTCTGATAGACATGTGTAAAAAGTCGATAAGCTCCACCGTACAGATCATCCACCGCAATGATCTCATCACCTGTTGAGAGTAGCTTGGCCACTGCATCGATAGCTGCGAGTCCGGTAGAAAAAGCAAATCCCGCATCGCCGCCTTCAAGTTTGGCAATCAATTGTTCAAGAGCATGTCGGGTTGGATTCGCGGTCCGCGCGTAATCATAGCCTTTATGGACGCCGGGGGCTTCCTGCACAAAGGTGGATGTCTGGTACACAGGTACCGAAATGGATCCTGTAAGTTCGTCTACAGGGACGGCATGAATAATTTCTGTTGCACTGCTCATTGATAAATAAAGTTTAGGTATATCGCGAGCAGCATCAGGAAGAGCCATAAAAAAAGGCTCTCCTGACAAGCAGAAGAGCCTTTGAATAAGTTAATATATTGAGAAATATACGTCCGTATTGATTGGCGTGTTCCAGCTTATCTTCCTCTACCAGGTAGAGATGGAGTTAGCACCTTTCCATTTTCATGGAGGTTGCTAAAGCGTCATCGGGCCATTCCCTCAGCTTTTCTTGATAAGATTAAAAAATTAAAAAGAACATTTTTATGAGCCGCAAATCTGGTGAATAGATTTGTAACAGCCAAATTTATTTTTCAATACCTGTTGTACAGCCAGACCCTGACCCTACAGCTTGATGATTTTCTTAGTGGCAGACTTACCATCTTTTCTCACCACAACAAAGTACAATCCCGAAGGTAATCCATCCAGCTGATCAAAATCCACTTGTACATGCTGACTGACGTTTGCGGAAATTCTCTTTTGTTGTATCGGCTGACCCTGTAACGAATAAAGTGATACGTGATGATCGCCTGCAGTCAGCGGTTGAAAACGGATAGCTACATGATCGGTGATGGGATTAGGAAAGACATCAAATACGGCCAATAGCGGATCCAGATCTCTGACCGCTACATCACAATCGGTTTCGAGGATGTAATCCGTGGAGTAGCTGGTGGTATCGCTGGTACAAACGGTACGCACTTGTACTTCATAGGCGGTGCATTTTGTGAGTTCGCCAAGGGAAGCAGTCGTATCGACGGTGGCCATTTCCATATAATCCTGCGTCCCCACTTCTCGATAGCGATAGGTATAGGCGATCGCACCTTCAGCCTTGGGCCAGTACATAAACGCGCTATTGAAGGTGATGGCATCGAAGAAAACGGTATCCACCTCAGGACATCCTGCCGGTGGGTGAGCGATGGAGATACAATAATCTTCAACCTCACCAAATTCTATATCCCCGCAGGGATCCTGATCAGCAGGATTAAAGAAACTTGAAAAAGCCATATTGACACGCATACGCGTCGAACCTTCCATTGCGGTGACGGGAATTTCAAACTGAGTACTCACATCGGTATTTCCGGACTGCAGCAAAGAGTCCAGGATGAGCTCTTCTTCTTCAAAAGCACCATCCTGATTGAAATCGATCCATACTTTAAAACGCTCGGTAAATGGCCCGCCAAATCCAAACCCTGGGCGAATCCACAGGTCGTAAGTCTGGCCACTTCGATACAAAGGCTTCAAATCTTCAAACAGTGCATACCCACCATCGTTTCCGGTATGGTTGGCTAAAGGACCGATGATCAAAGAGTCGATGTATTCATCTGAGGAGTCCTCTGATCCGGTGTCGCAATAGGTCAGATCAATACAATTGCCACAACCTTTGGTTCTGACAAGTATAGGTTCTGAAAATCCTGATGCGGACGTATCACAATCGGATTGCAACCTGATTTCATAATACGTGCAAGCCAGTAAATCCTCTATCAGGATACTGGCTGTTGGGGTCATGAGTTCCTGCCAGTCGCCTGTATTTTCCGGGCGCCATTCCACGATATACGTTTCAGCAGCTAATACGTCTTCCCAGAAAACGCTAATGGACTCATCATCTGCGAAAGCGTTGAGACCGAAAGGCACATCACAGCATCCGAGTGTTAAAAATGAAAGACTGGTTACAAATCCGGTAGACGTATCTGCGCACATGGATTCAAACTCAATCTCATATTCACTGCATCCTACAAGGTCCGTGAGGAGGAGAGGTTGCGTGACATTATATATTGTATCCCATTCAATATCGGAGACACGCTTATATCGGGCATTAATGGAGTCGGGTTCTTCAAGCGTGCTCCATGTGAGGGTAGCTTCCATGTCGGATTGGACTTCCACCGCCAGATTGAATGGAATCGGACAATCCGAGCATAGCGCCATCATCAGATCCATACTATTACCCGCATTGAGTGTGCCCGGATAAGCTAACTCCCCGTCTAATTCGGAAATGGGCTCGACTCCCTGGAAAATGAGATCACGCACATAAAGCGCGGCAGCGGAAGGGTCGGTGTGAATGAGGTCTGCAAATCCCGGACAAGGAGCTGAATAGAGTAAAGCGACCAATCCGGCTGCGACAGGAGAGGCAAAAGAAGTCCCGCTGTTCGTACCATACCCATTGTTTCTGCGCGTGGTGCGGACATCTTCGCCCGGAGCACCAAAGTCCACCTGCGTCAGGCCGTATGCGGAAAAGGTGCGCTGGTTGTTGTGGTTCAGTGCGGTTACGCTCAACAGGTATTCGCTCGGACAACCGGTAGGCAGATCACCCACTGCATCTATGTCAATATTAAGGTTAGCGGTCGCTCCGGCACTGAGAATGCCATGCACGCCCAGTGTGTCGTAAAAGGCACACCAAAGCGGAGCATCAGCGGGTTGACCAAAGTTAATGCCCCATGAACTGTTGGTCGCCACGACAAAAGCTCCTTTTTCGCCATTCGTTTCAGCATATTGGATGCGCTGCTCAAGTGCGTAAGCATAAGAGGCGAGAGCGGTGGATTCTGGCGAACCACCACGGATGATCATGATTTTTACATTCCAGTTCATTCCGGTTACCCCAATTCCGTTATTCCCTACTGCTCCTATCATCCCTGCAACCTGAAGGCCGTGGCTCTGGCCCCAGACGTCGGGGTCGTTATCGTAGGCATTCCAACCATAAATGTCATCGATGTAGCCATTGCCGTCATCATCAATGCCATTGCTATCGATTTCATGGTAGTTGCGCCAGGCATTAGCGGCGATGTCTTCATGGTTATAATCCATTCCGTCATCAATTACGGCGACTACGATCGTATCGCCTGCAGCAGTCACCCCGCCTGTCGCCGTGTCCCATGCGCGGATAGCATCGATATCAGCACCTGCCAGACCACCGGTTTGTCCGGTATTATACCACTGCCACTGATTCATAAAATCAGGGTCATTGGGTTCGATACGCAGGGTAGGGATGTGGTCATACTGTGCGGTACGGATCCCTGTTGAGTGCTGGAGTTGCTCAAGCAATTCTCCCTGATGCATCCGGGCGTGATCAAATCGAACGAGGTAAATACCCAGTCGCTTTGAAATGATACGGTCAAGCTCAAGCTGACCATTCGCTTTCCGGCTGTTTTCGGCCAGGACCTGATCAATTTTTGCTGCCTGTTCGAGTTGAATCAGAAGATAGCCCAGGCGATGTTCGAGTTTCTGGCTTTGCAGGGCAGGCACGAGGAACAGGAAGCAAAAAAGAAAGGGAAGAAGGATGCGCATAAATGTGGTTCTGTAGTGAAGGAAATAGGTTGATCGATAAAGAGTAAAAATAGAAACTATCGTATATACTGACGAAGATTTCTTTGGGATTGTCCATTTCTTCTCAAAAGCTTCTTTTTTCCGGAAAGCAGTGATTTTGGGGTTTCGAGGCCCTGAGAGGGTAAAAAAGACCATTTTTTACATATTATTTTTATTTATAATGTATAAATATCTGTAAAGTATATATATTTACATGATAATATATCATAATATAACACATGATGAAAAAGACGATCCTCCTGCTGACCCTGTTTGTGGTATCCGGATTTTATACCCTGGGGCATAACCAATCAGAAGAACCCAAAAACCGGGTATTGAAAGAAGCCGGATTTACGATGCTCGATCAGGCGACGAAACAACCTATCGCGGACGCCGTAGTCTATGATGCCGAAAACAAAGTTATCGGCATAAGCGACAAAAAAGGTCGGGTCACTTTCAATGCTCCCACATCCACAAAAGAATCCTACACGATTAAAGTGACGGGGTATTCTCCCGCGGAAATCAATCTGAAGTACGCTTCCAAAAAATCCGCCAAGTATGATGTGATGCTCTCTGCGACTACAACAGCCCCTTCGACAGAGGAGATCGCAATAGAAGAATTGATGGTCGAGGAAGAAGTCGAGGAGGAAAAGGTAAAAGTGTATGTCAGGCAAGATCCTAAAACCTATGTGAAAGAACCTCGTCCGGACGGACAGGATCTCGATTTGGTTTTTGCAGTTCAGCTTTCGGCATCTTCCAAACCTGTGTCCGATCTGAAGTCACTCAGTAGCTGGGAAGAACTCGGCCCTTTGTATGTGTACACCGAAAACGGATTGTATAAAGTCAGAATCGGCCCGTTTGAAACTCAGGACGAAGCTAAACATGTACTCCTCCAGGCCAAAGAGCGTGGTAAGAAAGATGCTTTCATCGTCATCCAGGAAGGACTTGAAGGGTATGAACCAAAAGGCTATGTGAAGTATGAAGAGACGATGGTCATCGATGAGAAGTTTATCGTTTCCGGTAAAGAAAATATACCACCTGCACCGGTAGCGGAATCCGTAGTTGAACAAAAGAACCCAGTCACAGTCTCAGAGCCGGAACCGATGACAGATGATATCGTCGAATACAAAGTTCGACTGGCCTCTTATCTCAAACCGGGCGGCTTTAACACCAAAGACATTGATCAATACGGTCCACTTGAGTCATACCGCAAAGGCGATTGGACGATCATGCTTATTGGTGGGTTTAAAACACTCAATGAAGCAAAGCGCGTGCAAAAAGAAGTTGTCGCTAAGGGATACAAAGACGCGATGATTGTAGCAGACAAAGGGGGCATCCTCGAGGATGTCAAAGAGTAAATACCCGATTTGAGCAAGAATCGGATTCTGGTTTTGCAAGCATTATATTTTATAATGCCATGAAATGGATTTGCCGGTACGCGCCGGCAAATCTATTTTTACATGATGGCAACCCCCATTCTCAGCATCGAAAATCTGACCCTGTCGACAGCCACTGGGGAAATTGTTACTAACCTTTCCTTCGAAATCGACCCCGGTGAGATCGTTGCCCTCACCGGCAGATCAGGTTCAGGTAAAACAAGTATCGCCCTCGCGGTAATGGGACTTTTGCCTCCCGGTATTCAGCACGCTTCCGGTGCAATACAGTGGCAGGGAGAAACGCCCCTGACTCTCCCCGATAATCACACACTTTGGCGATCGCTTCGGGGAACACAGATTGGCTTTACCCAACAAGACGTGTTTGGTGCCTTTGATCCCGTAATGAAAATGGGGATGCAAATGAAAGAAGTAATTCGTGCGCGTTCCAATCGAAGTGACATCGATATCACCACCGAACTCCATATTAAAATGGAAGAAGTGGGCCTCCATGACATCCCTCGATTACTCGATTCCTATCCGCATCAATTGTCGGGTGGACAGCTTCAGCGATGTCAGCTCGCGATGGTGATGGTGTTGCGCCCTGCATTGCTGATTGTAGATGAGCCCACGTCCGCCGTGGATAAGATCAATCAGAAACAGCTGCTTCATGTTTTTACTATGATCCGCTCGAAATACAATATTTCGATTCTCTGCATTACGCATGAAGAAGCTGTTGTCCGTCAGATTGCAAGCCGTGAAATCAATCTGGAAACTGTCAAAGGATCTCCTGCTCGATCTGAATCAGAAAAAGTGCGTGAGCGCAGTGAGACAGAAGATCAAACCATCCTGCTCGAAGCCAGAGGCGTGACATACGCGCATGCATTTGGTGGTATGATGGCTAAAAAAGGTGCAACCGTAGGTCCGATTCACCTTCACATTTTTCCGGGTCGCTGTACCGGCATTGTAGGAGAATCCGGAAGCGGAAAATCCACCTTAGCCCAGATGCTGGTGGGGCTTTGTGCACCGGCAGAAGGTCAGGTATTGCTCCGTGAAAAGGAAATTAATTTTCAACGCGCAGAAGATATCCGGATTCTCAGAAAACATGTGCAACTGGTCATGCAGGACGGCCGGGGTTCGCTTCATCCTCATTTTACGGTTCGACAGATACTCTCCGAAATTGCTGCGCTCAGGAAGAAAACGGATCCAGCTTTCCAACCGGATTTAGTAGCCATTCTTACAGAAGTTGGATTGCGGGAAGATATGCTCGATCGGACGCCAGGTGCTTTGTCCGGCGGAGAATGCCTTCGTGTCAGTATCGCCAGAGCGCTTCTCCTCGAACCTGAAATGCTCATTTGTGATGAATCTACCTCCGCACTGGATCGGCACACGACCCGGAGCATCCTTGAGATGTTGTCCGATTTGATGCGGAAAAAACAGCTCGCTCTTGTCCTGATCACCCATGATCAGGAGGTGATACGCCAGATGGCCGATGATATCGTCGTTTTAGCAGAAGGCAAGGTGATAGAAAAGGGAAATGCCGATGACATCCTCCACCGGCCGACCCACCACGTCACCAAACGAATCTTCGAAACACATGCAACGTATTGACTTTTCAGGCTGTCTTTGACTTGAAAATACCCTAATTATCCGTTGTTAAATCGTAAATGACTGGTAACGAATAAGTTAAAATAATATTAATATTATTTATCATTGAACTTTTAGGGTATATTTGTAGAGGTGGAAAAAAGTTAGCCTCTCGGTGGTAACTTTTTTATCCGTATAAACGTTTTATTAACACAATGGAAAAACGCAACGGCAATATTCTGAAAATGTCAGCCTTTATCGCGCTGTTTTGCCTCAGTCTGGCCTGTTTTGCATACATCAATTCCATTGATATTTCCTCGGATCAGGCAGTTCCTCCAAGTTCCTATGTAGAAGAGATCGAGCCTCAGCATCCTGAAACCTTGCCGGATGTTGAATTTGTCAAGCGCCTCGTGCGCAAGGCTTTTGAGTTTATGACAAAGTCGGCGTTTTTATAGAATAGCCATTCAGAAAGTCAGCCACATCCATTTTTCGCTTTCCGGCCAACTTAACCTCCAGTATTTCTATTTCCCCATCGGTAGCCTGCACAACGAGCGTTTTGTCCTTTATCGAAATCGAACCAGGTTCACGATGTGTGTTGTGTGAATACACGCGGGCACTTAAAACTTTACACTCTTTATCGTCAAGCAGGCTCCAGGCACCGGGATAGGGCGCCATCCCTCGGATCAGATTATACACGGTTTCAACAGACCTGTTCCAATTGATATGGGCATCCTCATGATGAATCTTTGGTGCATGACTAACCTTCGACTCATCCTGTCCTGACAACGTTGCTTTTCCGGAGGCCATCAAATCTACAGATGCCACAACGAGTGCTGCACCGGTGATCATCATTCTGTCGTGCAACGTGCCCGTAGTATCATCGTCCAAAATGGGTATTTCGCGTTGCAGTAACAGGTCACCCGTATCAATCTGATGTTGCAGCATGAAAGTAGTGACACCGGTCATCTTCTCACCCCGAATGACTGCCCAGTGGATAGGCGCAGCACCTCTGAAAGCCGGCAGCAATGACCCATGCAGATTCATGGTCCCTAATCGCGGCATATTCCACACGGATTCAGGCAGCATGCGGAAGGCCACCACCACCTGAAGGTCTGCACGAAGATTTCGCAGTTCTTCCTGAAAAGCAGCAGACTTGAGATTAGTGGGTTGCAACACCGGTATTCCTTGATCAACAGCAAATGCCTTTACCGGAGAGGAAATCACCTGTTTCATCCCGCGTCCGCCTTTTCGATCCGGAGCAGTGATAACGCCCACCACGGGATATCCGGCTTCGATCAGGAATTGGAGGGAAGGCACAGCAAAATCCGGCGTGCCCATAAAAACAATACGAAAGTTACGCTCAATCACGCCCCAAAAGTAATCACCTGATTTTTCTTTATTGAAGGAAATAGATTTTAGCTTTGAGCGTGGGGAACAAATTTCCCATCACATCTGTATTGTAAACAGACATTTCCGCTTTTTAAATTCGAAAACACACATCTATGACCTCAAAGGAATTTATCTATGGCTTGCCCGGCAAAGTACCAGCTGCCGCGATTGAAGGATTGACGACAACTTTTCATTTTGATCTGGAAGGTGATCAGGGTGGCCAGTACACCATTTCCGTTGCAGATGCGAAAGTCGCCGTCAGCGATGGGTTGAATGGTGAGGCCAGTTGCGTCGTCAAAACTTCCGAGGAAAATTTTATGCAACTGATCAAAGGAGATCTGAATCCGATGATGGCCGTGTTGACCGGAAAACTCAAAATATCCAATCAGGGAGAAATGCTGAAATATGCGAAACTCTTTGGATTGATGTAAGTATGAATATAGAAGCCTTTCGACAAAACTGTCTCAATCGCCCGGGTGTGGAAGAAACGCTTCCGTTTGGTCCGGATACACTCGTCTATAAAGTGCTGGGCAAAGCATTTGCCCTCACCGGCTTGGAAGCAGATGAGTTTCGGGTCAATCTCAAATGCAATCCGGAAAGGGCGCTTCAGCTCCGCGATGAATATCCGGAGCAGATACTTCCCGGATGGCATATGAATAAGAAGCACTGGAACACCGTGTATTTCGAAGCAGGTCTTCCGGAAGCTTTGCTGATGGACCTGATTGATCATTCCTACCAATTGGTCGTGGATGGTCTGCCCAAAAAGATGAAAGACGCACTGGCGCAATTGGATGGATAGAGAAATTATCATTGCGGGACATGGACTGGCAGGATGTGTGCTCGCCATGACATGTTATCGAAGAAAAATACCTTTCCGATTGATCGGCCATGCGCAAACCGGGGAAGCTTCGATGGCCTCTTCGGGTTTGATTGCGCCGATTACCGGACGACGGTATGTCAAAGCATGGCGTGTCGATGAATTTGTGCCCAAGGCCCTGGACTTTTACCGATGGTCAGAATCCCTGCTTGGCAGCACATACTTTTTTCCAATCGAGATTGTTCGTTTTCTGACACATCCCGAATCGAAAAAAGCCTGGTACAGACGTCTTGATGATCCTGAATACCATCAGTACATTTCCATAAAACACTATCCCGAGCTCGATGCTTTTGAAAAACCATATGGCATTTTGACCGGAGGCTATCGACTGGATACACCCGGATGGGTGAATGCGGTGAGGCGTTTTTTAGAAGAAAAAAAACTTGTTGAACGAACCGAATCCCCGTTCACGATACCAGCGACAAACGACCAGCGATGGATATCGGCAACAGGAGCTATTGACTCTGCATTGATGCCAAAAATAATCCCCAACAAAGGGGAAGCACTGATCGTGTCAATGCCAGAATGGCGTATCCGACAAGTGGTCAAGGAAGAGGTGTATATCGTTCCACTGACTCAGGATTCTACGTATTGGATCGGGAGTGATTATGCACCCTGGCCGGATCATCCTGGGCCAACAGATGCAAGTAAAGAAAGAATGCTGTCCTCAATCAGAAAGGTTTACAACGGACCCCTGGAAGTGTTGGATCACATTGCCGGCATTCGACCTACAGTCAATGACCGCAGACCATTGATCGGGCGATATCCCGGAAAAGAACAAGGCTTTATATTTAATGGGATGGGGACAAAAGGCACCAGCCTGGCTCCTTTCTGGGCGGATGAACTCCTTTCCATGATTGAACAGGGAAAAACACTTTCGGAAGAGGTAGATCCCGGTCGCTGGATTCACAGACCGGACTTCGGAAAGCCTGAAAACTTGTAATGCTTTGGTTAATAACAGTTTTCCCTGAAAGGGGGTATTAAGCCCATTATCTCAGAGGAAAATCTATCTGATTCGTTCTTTTTTTCCGGAAAAAAGAACCAAAAACCTCGTCGCTCAAAAAACTCACTTTTGCTTCACTTCATTCTTCCGGCATTTTACTTCCAGATACATTCATTTTCACACTTTCTTTTATTTCTGCTTGCGTACAGAAATAAAAGCTGAGTAGGGTGCTCATACAATTTTGAGCGACAGGATTTTTTTGTTGGAGTCAATTTTGACTGAATTTCTAGTAATTTTATTGCAATGATTCATAGAGTATTTTTAAGGTCATTTCGGATGGGAGAACCTTGTCACGCTAAACTGTTTGACCAACCCGGTGCCTTCTTTTTGTGCGCGCCCGATAGCTGACAATGCTTTAGGGTTCGCCAGAGCAAAAAGAAGAAAGAGCGAAGAAAAAACCTTAAAGCCTCCCCAGATAAACAGTAAAAGAAAAAAACAATAAGGGAGTTTTTAGCGTGACTAGACTTTTTGGTTACTTTTTTGGCGATGAAAAAAGTAACAAATCTGTGTCTTTTCAAACTAACTGAACATGATTTTACTGATTGGATCAAAGCAAAGCAAGTTTATTGGGTGACTATTTCGCCGAAGTCGGATACTTTTTCGTGCCCTGTAGTTAATATATTTTAGGATAGCGATCCTGAAAGCACTATCGGTTACGGAACACGTGAAAAAAGCAACAATAATGGTGTCTCGATATTGGTTGTTGGGTGAGCAAAATTTATTTTGGACACTTATAGGTTAATAATTCGTTAAGTAGAGACCAGATTTCTGTATTTTTTACCATTATATCATCATAGGATTGAATTTTCTGAAAAACGCATATGAAATACTTCCCAATACTCCTGGCTGCGGCATGGATCATGATCGGCGCCTGCAAAACCAAATCAACCACACCCATCTCCACAAGTCCGATTGATTCAACTATGATGAATACCATGTGGCAAACGATAGATTCCCTCGAATCCAAAGGACTGACTGCTTCCGCCCTGGAAAAAGTCAGAGAGATCAAAAGAGCCGCGTTGAAGGATAAAAGCTCAGGTCATCTTATCAAGGCCGTGCTGCACGAAAACCGATACCTTCTGCAGTTGGAAGAGGACGCTGATATCAAAGCACTCACCAGGGCAGAAGCGGAAGTCGCCACTTATCCCGAACCAGCTAAGTCAGTCATGCACTCTCTTATGGCTCAGTGGTATGCGGGCTACCTCCAATCCCATATGTGGGAATTGCGGAATCGCACAGAGTTTCAGGGCGAACCCGGATCGGATATGCGTACATGGGGCATCCGCCATTTCCTGGATAAGATCGAGTCGCATTATGCTCAGTCGGTAGCATGGAAGGGTTTAGTCTCCGCACCAGTCGGAGAGTATCAGGTGCTCCTAACGGAAGGACATGAAACGGATCATCTGCGACCAACCTTGTACGATATCCTGATGCATCGCGCACTGAGTTATTTTTCAGGTTCTGAATCCTATCTCACAAAATCACCTTTCGATTTTATACTGACAGATCCAATGGCCTTCGGTCCTGCTGAGGCATTTGTGTCGCATCGTTTCGAAGCAACAGATTCAACATCGTTTGTGTGGCAGTCACTTCAATGGTATCAGGATCTGGTATCGATGCGACTGAATGATCCGGAGAATGCTGCGGCTTTGCTGGATGCAGACCTAAAACGCCTGCGGTTTGTATATGACCATATTACAGTGGATGACAAAGACGCTTTGTACCGCGATGCATTGGATGATCTTAAAAATAAATTCAACAACAATCCTGAGTCGTCTATTATTTCCTATTATCAGGCGCAGTTATATGCAACACATGCAGGGCAATGGCCTCAGAGTGGAAAAGAGGAGGATCGATTCGCGTATAACAAGGCAATGGAAATTTGCAAGTCCGTCATCGAACGGTATCCGGATACATATGGCAGCAACCTGTGTGCATCCCTGATCTTGCAAATAGAAAGTCAGTCTGTTTCCGCCACAATGGAATCAATAGTACTACCTGGTGAAGCGCAGTTGCTCAAGCTCGATTATCGCAATATATCCGAAGTACATCTGAAACTGGTCAAACTTCCTGAAGCACACAGACGATGGAATCAGGCATTCAGAGAAAGTGAGAAGCTTTTAGAAAAGCTCAACAAAATGCCTGCTGAGAAAAGTTGGAAGGTATCGTTTGATTCAGGTAATGATCATCAGCCGCATAGTACCGAAGTCTCCGTGCCTGCGTTGTCCAACGGGTATTATGTTTTGGTCGTGTCGGATAATGATCAGTTCAGTTATCACAAATCCACCACAGGCCTGGTGATGTTTACCGTTTCCAATCTGGCCTACTGGTATCTGGATGATCGCGCCACTGAAAAAAAGATCGTGGTCATGAATCGACAATCGGGCCAGCCAGTTTCCGATGTGCGCGTTGAAATATTTTCCTATGAATACAATTCCGCTATTCGACAACAGGAAGAGATTAAACAGGGCGAAGTGAAAACGGACGTGCAGGGATGGGCAGATGTTCCGGTCTATACGAACAGAAGTGTTTCGTTTCGGTTGTCTAAAGATGATGACGAACTCTATACCGAAGATGCGTATTACTCCAGTCGCAGACAGGTGACGACGACTACGCACGCCACAACTTTGTTTTTTGCAGACAGAGCCATTTACAGACCCGGTCAGAAAATCTTTTTCAAAGGGTATACACTTCATTTTGATCCGGATCGAATGCCTTCCATTGCGGCCAATCGAACTACGGAAGTCACACTCTATGATGCCAATGGACAGGAGGTGACGAAAGCTTCCTTTACCTCCAATAGCTATGGTACATTCTCCGGCCAGTTTGACCTGCCTACCGGTGGATTGACAGGCAGGATGTCCATATCCTCAAGTCACGGATCCAATCGATTGTACTTTCAGGTGGAAGAATATAAGCGACCCAGATTTGAAGTCACATTTGATACGCTGAAAGATGTAGTGAGTCTTGGCGATACCGTCTCACTTACAGGGCGAGCGATGAATTATTCCGGAAATCCCGTGACAGGAGCGATGGTTGGGTATCGGGTTGAACGCGTTGAATACATGCCCTGGTGGTATCGATATTCCGGTAGGTTCTGGCCCGGTCATCAGGAACGGCAGGTCCTTGTTACCGGCAAGACGATGTCCGGAGATGACGGAAGTATTGATATTTCCTTCCCGTCGCTGCCAAAGCCCGGAGGAAATCAGAATATGATGTATCGTTTTGAAGTGACACTTGCTGTTACCGATATCACAGGAGAACGGCATGAAGTTTCAAAAGCCATTTCACTCAATCATCAGGGGTATGAAGTGATGATTAGTTTGGAAAGTGAAATCGATATAGAGGACTTAGATAAGATACTTGTGGAAGCATTTAATGCGGATGGAGCCGGAGTAGAGGTTAGCGGCGAAGTGAAAATATCCAAAATTGAGTCGCCTGCTCAAAATAAACGCGAGCGACTATGGGAAGTGCCGGATATCATCTCGATAGACACTGCATCTTTCAGACAAAGTTTCCCGCACTATAATCCAGCAACACTGGAAGATATTTCATCCTGGCCAGTAGCATCAGTTAACGGAACTTTTCCGGTGTCGGTAGCATCGAAAGCTGCAGTGGATATGTCTTCTTTTGTTTCATCACCCGGCCATTATCGAATCGATTGGTCCTGGAAAAACGAAACGGGAAAAACACTGGAGATCACGCAGTATAGCATAGTTTATGACAAGCATAAAAAGTTGCCGGGCCATAAGGTATTGCATGTGTCACATGAAGAAAGAGCTTACCAACCGGATGAAGAGGTAGTATTTGTTACCTCGACCGGACTTGATACACCTCCACCGGTGATTGAGTTAGTGGAAAGAAGAGTGTTGCCTCTTTCTATACGCACATCCGGTTTTTCAGATACGGATCGAGTTCCGATCGCGGTAAGTGAACAGGATAGAGGAGGATTGTATGTGCATCATCTTACGGTGTACAACAATCGCTTTTATGAGCATCGGCATCTGGTAC
>JAUHXV010000121.1 GCA_030426765.1 Bacteroidia bacterium
CCTATATCGACAGAAAAAAGAAATTCCCGGTTACAACCCTGCTCAGAGCGATCGGCTATGACTCCGATCACCAGATCCTAAGCTTGTTTGAACTCGCGGAAGAAGTTAAAGTCAGTAAGTCAGGTTTGAAAAAAGCCATTGGCAGAAAACTGGCGGCTCGTATCCTCCGCAAATGGACAGAAGACTTCGTAGATGAGGATACCGCGGAGGTAGTAACGATTGAAAGAAATGAAATCATCCTCGAGCGCGATGTCGTGATCGATGAAGATCACATCGATATGATCCTCGAAGCCAATGAATCGAGTATCATTCTGCAGCGTGAAGATATTGGAGAAGATTACTCCATCATTTACAACACGCTACAAAAGGATCCGACCAGCTCAGAAATGGAAGCGGTACAGTATATCTACCGCCAGTTGAGAGGTTCAGATCCCCCCGATGAGGAAACCGCCCGCGGGATCATCGACAAATTGTTTTTCTCAGACAAGCGATACAATCTCGGTGATGTTGGTCGCTACAAGATCAACCGCAAACTCGAATTGTCAATTGACAAGGAGACCCTGGTACTGACGAAAGAAGATATCATCTCCATCGTGAAGTACCTCGTGAGTCTGACAAATCAGAAAGCTGAGCTCGACGATATCGACCACCTGTCAAACAGAAGGGTTCGAACAGTAGGTGAGCAGCTCTATGCTCAGTTTGGTGTGGGTCTCGCAAGAATGGCCAGAACTATCCGCGAGCGGATGAATGTGCGCGACAATGAGGTGTTTACACCCATCGACCTGATCAATGCACGAACGCTTTCATCCGTGATCAATTCGTTTTTTGGAACGAGCCAGTTGTCTCAGTTCCTCGATCAGACGAATCCACTGTCTGAAATTACCCACAAACGCAAAATTTCTGCACTTGGACCGGGTGGTTTGTCACGTGAGCGCGCAGGCTTTGAGGTGCGGGACGTGCACTACTCTCACTACGGAAGGTTGTGTACGATTGAAACACCGGAAGGACCTAACATTGGTTTGATCTCCACGCTGTGTGTGCACGCCAAGATCAATAAGATGGGCTTCCTTGAGACGCCTTATCGACGAGTAGATAAAGGAAAAGTAGTCCTCCGTGGCAGTGCGGAATACCTGACGGCAGAAGGAGAGGATTACCTAAAGATTGCTCAGGCCAATACGCCGATCGACAAATCCGGTGTGTTTATGACCGATCGTATTAAGTCGAGAGAGCACGGAGACTTCCCGATGCTGACAGCAGAGGAAGTTGAGTATATGGACGTTGCACCTAACCAGATTGTGGGTGTGTCCGCTTCATTGATTCCGTTCCTGGAAAACGATGACGCCAACCGTGCCCTGATGGGATCGAACATGCAACGCCAGGCTGTTCCACTGATCAAACCTGCTTCTCCGATTGTAGGAACAGGTCTGGAAGCAAAAGTGGCCCTTGACAGTCGGATGCTGATCAATGCTGAAGGACCGGGTGTGGTACAATACGTTGATGCAACGCGCATCACGATTAAATACGACCGTTCGGAAGAAGATCAGCTGGTGAGTTTTGAAGATGATCTCAAAACTTATGAACTGACAAAATTCCAGCGCACCAATCAGGGTACTTGCATCAACCTGAAGCCTATCGTGAAGAAAGGCGATCGCGTAGCAGAAGGTACCATCCTTTGTGATGGGTATGCCACTGAGAAGGGCGAACTCGCTCTCGGACAAAACCTCAAGGTAGCCTTCATGCCATGGAAGGGATACAACTTCGAGGACGCCGTTGTGGTTTCTGAGCGCATCGTGAAAGACGATATTTTTACTTCCGTCCACATCGAAAGCTTCGAACTCGAAGTACGTGATACAAAACTCGGTGAAGAGGAACTGACCAATGATATTCCTAACGTCAGCGAGGACGCTACCAAAGACCTCGATGAAAATGGTATCATTCGCGTAGGTGCCGGTGTCCAAGAAGGTGATATCCTGATCGGTAAAATCACGCCAAAAGGAGAAACGGATCCGACACCTGAAGAGAAACTTCTGAGAGCCATCTTTGGTGATAAAGCTGGCGATGTAAAAGATGCTTCGTTTACCGCACCTCCATCGACAGATGGCGTAGTGATCGACAAGCAACTTTTTGCGAGAGCGAAGAAGGACAAGTTCCAGAAGGCTCAGGAGAAAAAGCTCATCGACCAACTCGATGACAAACATGCAGTAGCCATCAACGAGTTGAAGACGCTGTTGATCGATAAGCTGTCCGTTCTTGTGAAAGGACAGACCTCAAATGGGGTTAAATCCATTTACGGGGAGGTGATGATCAACAAAGGGAATAAGTTTACACCGAAAGTCCTTAAGTCGATCGACTTTAATCAGATCGATTATACCGGATGGACTGGCGACAGTCATACGGATGGATTGATTTCAAGATTGCTGCACAACTTCAGTATCAAAGTCAACGAAGAGATCGGACGATACAAGCGTGAGAGCTTCAATATCAGTATTGGGGATGAACTTCCTCCGGGTGTATTGAAACTGGCCAAAGTATATCTCGCCAGAAAGCGCAAGCTGAAAGTAGGGGATAAGATCGCCGGTCGCCACGGAAATAAAGGTATCGTATCCAAGATCGTTCGTCAGGAAGATATGCCGTTCCTCGAAGATGGAACCGCAGTGGACATTGTATTGAATCCGCTGGGTGTACCTTCTCGTATGAACCTTGGACAGATTTTCGAAACGGTACTTGGATGGGCCGGAGAAAAACTGGGTGTGAAATATGCGACACCGATTTTCGATGGAGCGTCTATGGATGAGATCCAGGGACAAATTGTCGAAGCAGGATTGCCTGAACTCGGACAGACGTACTTGTATGATGGTAACACGGGTGACCGTTTCCACCAGCAGGCTACGGTCGGAATTATTTACATGCTGAAGTTGTCACACATGGTAGACGATAAGATGCATGCCCGTTCGATCGGCCCATACTCACTGATCACGCAGCAGCCGCTTGGTGGTAAAGCCCAGTTTGGGGGTCAGCGTTTCGGAGAGATGGAAGTGTGGGCACTGGAAGCATATGGTGCCTCTCACATTTTGCAGGAGTTGCTGACGGTAAAATCTGATGATATCATCGGACGCGCCAAGGCGTATGAAGCCATCGTGAAAGGGGACAATATGCCGGAGCCGCATATTCCTGAGAGTTTCAATGTACTGGTGCATGAATTACGTGGCCTGGCATTGGATGTAAAATTTGATTGATTTAACTCTATTCTAAAACAGCTATAGACTATGTCTCTTAAAAAGAAGCACGTCAAACAGAAGCAGTTTTTTCGCAGTATATCCCTGAGCCTGACGTCTCCGGATGATATCCTGGAGCGCTCTTATGGTGAGGTATTAAAACCTGAAACCATCAACTACCGCTCCTACAAACCGGAACGTGATGGATTGTTTTGCGAGCGAATTTTCGGCCCTGTCAAGGATTTCGAATGCTATTGTGGTAAGTACAAGCGGATTCGCTATAAAGGGATTGTCTGCGACCGCTGTGGAGTAGAGGTAACCGAAAAGAAAGTGCGTCGTGAACGCATGGGCCACATCAAGCTTGTGGTGCCTGTAGTGCACATTTGGTTTTTCAAATCACTGCCCAATAAAATCGGATACATCCTGGGTCTTTCTTCGAAAAACCTGGAGTCCATTATCTACTACGAGCGTTATGTAGTCATTCGTCCCGGCATTAAGGAAGAAGATGGCATCAGCCAGATGGATCTCCTGACCGAGGAAGAATATTTTGACGTACTGGATACTTTGCCGGAAGGCAACCAGATGTTGGATGATGAAGATCCAAATAAGTTTGTCGCCAAAATGGGGGCAGAAGCCGTTTACGATCTGCTGGCCAATATCGATCTCAAGAAATTGTCCGATAACCTGCGTCATCAGTCCGCGACAGAAACATCTCAGCAGCGTAAGTCAGAAGCGCTGAAGCGCCTTCGCGTAGTAGAAGCGATTCGCGATGGGAATACACATACAGAAAATCGTCCTGAATGGATGATCATTCAGTACCTGCCGGTGATTCCACCGGAACTGAGACCATTGGTGCCTCTGGATGGGGGACGTTTTGCCAGTTCTGACCTCAACGATTTGTATCGCCGTGTGATCATTCGAAACAATCGTCTGAAGCGATTGCTCGAGATCAAAGCTCCGGAAGTGATCCTTCGTAACGAAAAGCGAATGCTTCAGGAAGCGGTGGATTCACTGTTTGACAACTCAAGAAAATCTAACGCGGTTAAAGCTGAAGGTGGACGCGCGCTGAAGTCATTGAGTGATATCTTGAAAGGGAAGCAAGGACGTTTCCGTCAGAACCTGCTCGGTAAGCGTGTGGATTACAGTGGTCGTTCAGTGATTGTAGTGGGACCAACCCTCCGCCTGCACGAATGTGGTATTCCAAAAGGAATGGCGGCAGAGTTGTTCAAGCCATTTATCATCCGGAAGCTGATAGAAAGAGGTATCGTTAAGACGGTAAAATCTGCCAAGAAACTCGTTGATCGCAAAGAGCCGGTTATCTGGGATATTCTTGAGAACATATTGAAAGGACATCCTGTATTGCTTAACCGGGCTCCTACGCTGCACCGCTTGTCTATTCAGGCGTTCCAGCCTCAGTTGGTGGAAGGAAAAGCAATCCAGTTGCACCCGTTGGTATGTACTGCGTTTAACGCCGACTTTGACGGTGACCAGATGGCGGTACACGTACCTCTCGGACAAGCAGCCATTCTGGAAGCACAGCTTTTGATGTTGGCTTCGCATAATATGCTTAACCCACAGGATGGTTCGCCGGTGACGCTTCCGTCACAGGACATGGTACTGGGACTCTACTACCTCACAAAAGAACGCAAGTCAGAAGGTGATGATAAAGTGCTGGGTGAGGGAAAAACCTTCTATAGTGCAGAAGAGGTCGTCATCGCACACAATGAAAACCGCCTGGATCTGCATGCGGTAATCAAAATCCGCGCACGCGTGGAGGACGAAGAGGGCAATATGGTCCATAAGGTCATCGAAACGACGACCGGACGAGTCCTGTTCAATCAGTATGCGCCGGAATCTGTTCCGTTTATCAATATTCTGCTGACTAAGAAGAACCTGCGGAAAGTTATTGCAGACATTCTTACGCGAACTGATTTTCCAACGACGGCTGCTTTCCTGGATGATATTAAAAACTTAGGATTCGGCTGGGCCTTCAGAGCAGGGCTTTCATTCAAACTGGGTGATTTGATCACGCCTTCTATTAAGGAAGAAACGCTTCAGACTGCTCAACAGGATGTGGACGAGGTGTTTGCCAACTACAACATGGGTCTGATCACCGAGAATGAGCGTTACAACCAAACGATTGATAAGTGGACTTACGCGGATAATAAGATTACGGAAAG
>JAUHXV010000039.1 GCA_030426765.1 Bacteroidia bacterium
TAGACAAAATTCGGTGTCATTGATCTAAAATCAATTGCCGTTTATCTTTGAATTGCTCCCGGATTGTTTTTTTACTGTAGTATTGATGCATGAAAAAACATCTCATCTGGTGCCTCTTTGGCGCTACCGCTCTGTCAGCACAGGATACCTCCATCCCTGCCTCTCTGGCCAACACCATTGAAGGGGCGACTATCAAAGAACATGTCTATTACCTGGCTTCAGATGAACTCGAGGGTCGGGAGACCGGCACCGAAGGAAATATGTTGGCCGCTGAATACATCGCGGATCAATTTGCCTCCTACGGCATCCCTCCATTAGCACAGACCGGCGATTACTTTCAGGATGTGGACTTCACGGTCTTCAAGTGGGAAGATATCAGTCTGATCGTGTCCGGTGATACCGTCAAACACCTGGAAGATTTCTTTTCCATCCCGCAGCGCTTTCCGGCTCAAACGGAGCCACTTGAAATTTCCGAAATGCTTTTTCTCGGATACGGTATCGATGATCCGAAGTACTCAGATTTTGAAGGTGTGGATGTGCGCGGAAAACACCTGCTGGTGTATGGAGGCGAACCAAGAATTAATGAAGAGACGTATCTCATTTCCGGTACGGAAAAACCATCTGAGTGGTCGTATAATGCTTCGCTGAAATCAGAAGCTGCAAAGAAAGCAGGAGCTGCTTCGATATGGGTCATTGAAGAACGATTCCGCGCGATGGCTTCTTATGCGCGAAGGTATATGCTCAACGGAGCTGTCCAAATGGGTTCACCCGATCAGATCAACGAATACCTTCCGCATGCAGTGCTCTCCTCTACCATCGGTCAACAAATCGCCGGAAAAAAAGTGAATAAGATCATCCGCCTGCGCGATAAGATCACGCAAACCGGAAAGCCGCAACATACCAAATTGTCGGTTGACCTGAAACTTTCAGCTGAACACAATATTAAGTCCACACCCAGTGTCAATGTGCTCGGCTATATCGAAGGCACTGATCCCGCACTTGCCAGCGAGCTGGTGATTATATCCGCACACTTTGATCACCTGGGAAAAAGAGGAAATGACATCTACAATGGGGCAGACGATAATGCTTCCGGCACGAGTGGCGTTTTGGAAATCGCACAGGCCTTCAGCATCGCCAAACAAAAGGGCTACGGACCAAAACGCAGCGTACTGTGTATGCTGGTTACGGGAGAAGAAAAAGGCCTGCTGGGTTCAGAATATTATGTGGAAAATCCTGTATTTCCTCTTGAAAATACAGTGGCGGATGTCAACATCGATATGATCGGAAGAATGGACAAGGAGCACACGGATTCTAACTACGTGTATGTGATTGGGTCTGATCGCATGAGTACAGAACTCCATGAAATCAATGAAACGGTCAACCGCCAGTATATCAAAATGGAGCTCGACTATACGTACAATCAGGAGGATGATCCGAATCGATACTACTACCGATCAGACCATTACAATTTTGCTAAAAACGGTGTCCCGGCGATTTTCTATTTCGCGGGAACGCATCCCGATTATCACCGCCATACAGATACACCCGATAAAATCATGTATCCAAGAGCAGCTACGATTGCTCAACTGGCATTTCATACCGCATGGGAAGTTGCCAATCGAAAGGAGCGTATAAAGGTTGATGTCACTGATAAAAGCTAAAAAGACTTTTGATCAGAGATACGTCTCTTCCAAATGATCCAGCAGATCAGGGAAGTCCGTGGTGTAATGAAGCCCGCGGCTTTCGTGACGCATCGAAGCTGAACGTGTCACAAGATAAGCGATAGTAATAAGGTTGCGCAGCTCGCACAACTGAGGGGAAAGCGCTGTTGTATTGTACAACACTTCTGTTTCTTGATAAAGAAGGCGTAGCCTATCAAGTGCGCGACGGATACGGACATTGGAACGTACGATCCCGACATAGCTGCTCATAATGTCTTTCAGTTCTTTCCAGCTCTGTGTGATGAGTACCATTTCTTTGGGATTGGTTGTTCCTCGGGCATCCCAATCCGGGATCTCAATGCGAAACGTCAACGAGTCAATGGAAGACGCGATATCCTCAGCAATATTATGCCCAAAGACCAGTCCTTCCAGCAGTGAATTGGACGCCAGGCGATTTGCACCGTGCAAACCGGAAGCCGTACATTCTCCTGCTGCGTATAGTTGACTGACAGAAGTTTTTCCGTTTTTATCCACCAGGATGCCACCACAAAAGAAATGGCACGCCGGCACCACAGGAATCATGTCTTTAGCTGCATCATATCCTTCCTCCAGACATTTTTCATAGATATTGGGAAAGTGTTTTTTGAATTCAGTCATGTCGAGGTGACGACAGTCCAGGTAGACAAATTCATCCCCGCGGATTTTCATCTCATTGTCGATGGCGCGGGCGACAATATCTCTTGGCGCGAGGCTTTTCCGCGAATCGTATTTATCCATAAACGCCTCTCCGTTTTTCGCTCGCAGCACAGCCCCAAATCCGCGGACAGCTTCTGAGACCAGAAACGCTTGTTTTTCCACGGCCGGATTGTAGAGAGAAGTCGGGTGGAATTGAACGAACTCCATGTTATTGAGTCTTCCCTTGGCACGATACATCATAGCGATCCCGTCTCCGGTGGCCACGGTCGGATTAGTAGTGGCGCGATAGATTTGTCCCGCTCCACCTGTTGCAAGTACAGTGACACGCGCCAGGTGCTTTTCAACATCGAGATTATTTTTATCGAGAGCATACACGCCATAGCATGCGATGCCCGGTGTCAATCGTGTGATATTATATCCAAGGTGATGTTGTGTCAACAGGTCGATGGCAAAAAGATTTTCCAATACCTTGATATTCGGTAACGAGGCTGCTTTTTCAATCAGGGTGCGTTGTATTTCCCGGCCCGTGATATCCTTGTAATGGAGAATACGGTTCTCACTGTGTCCGCCTTCTTTTCCGAGGTTGTAATCTCCATCGCGTTCTTTATCAAATCGCGCTCCCCAGGAGATTAATTCTTTGACTCTTTCGGGTCCCTCCTGTACGACCATGCGGACGATGGCTTCATCGCAGAGCCCATCGCCGGCATCGAGTGTATCGGCGATATGTTTTTCCTGGGTGTCCGTCTCTTCGTTCCACACGGCCGCGACGCCACCCTGCGCATAGAAGGTATTGCTCTCCTCTTTATTCGTTTTGGAGATCACGGTGACCTTTATATCCGGTCGCGCTTCAGCTATTTTGATGGCGCAGGTCATTCCGGCGACTCCCGAACCAATGATCAGTACATCTGACTTTCTGACTTCTCCCATGATTAGGTATTCAAGGAAAATAAAGGTAGGTCTTATATCTCGTTAAACGAATGCAGAATCCATAAAGGAAATAAGGACAACATGCTCACGTCTGACACTGATAAAAAAGCTAAAACATCCATACCAAAGGATTTCATTTAATTTGCACCTGTTAAAAAACAGGGCATGCGGATAGCGGTAAATACCAGGCATTTATTAGTGGATCGTCTTGAGGGCGTGGGCATTGTCACCGATGAGGTGCTGCGCCGAATTGCCAAAAAGCATCCAGACGACCAACTCGATTATTATTTTGACCGCAAATTTGACCAGCGATTTATTCACAGCGCCAACGTTAAAGGATTCGCTCTTGCACCTGTCACACGCCTGCCGATCCTGATACGATTCTGGCTCGACTATCCGGTGCGTAAACATGTCCAGAAACGAAAGCCGGATGTGTTCTTCAGCCCTGACGGTTTTATTCCCCTCGGTATGAGTGTGCCGAAAGTATCTATGATCCATGATGTGGCCTACCTGCGCTATCCGGAGCATCTTCCGGCACGCATCAATGCGTTTTATAAAAAATGGATCCCACGCTACCTCGCCTATACAGATCACATCATCACCGTGTCCCATTTTTCAAAATCTGAGATCATGGACGGGTACAATGTTCCCGAAGATAAAATCACCGTCGTCTACAATGGGATTTCGGATCGGTTCCAACCGGTGGATGAATCGGTTAAACAAACGACTCGAAAGAAGTACGCAGATGGGAAGCCCTATCTGCTTTATCTGGGCGCCATCCATCCGCGCAAAAATGTGCAAATGCTGATCGAAGCATTTACTCTTTTTAAATCCAAAAAAGCCTCTGACCTGAAACTGGTGCTGGCGGGCAGAGCTTCCTGGCAATCGGAAGATATCCAAAAAGCGATCGCGGAAAGCCCGTTCCGAAATGATATCCGTATGCCCGGGTATGTTTCCACTGAGGATACAGTACCGCTGATCGGCAGTGCAGAAGCGATGGTCTATCCTTCATTGTATGAAGGCTTTGGTCTCCCGCTGGTGGAAGCGATGGCGTGTGGCGTGCCGGTGCTGTGCAGCAATGTGACTTCCTTGCCGGAAGTGGCGGATAATGCTGCTTTGCTTTTTGACCCAAATGACTCCGGTGCATTGGCGATTCAGATGCAACAAATCAGTAGTGATGCCCACGTACGCGATGAATTGATTCGTCTTGGACATATCCGTACAAAGGCTTTTTCATGGGATACTGCGGCTAGTCAGATTTATACTATTCTGGAGCGCTTTGGGAAAAGGGGAGTTTAGTTTTTCTGCAGCCCGCCAAATAATTAGAACACTTTACAGATGAAGTATGTACCTCTGATGATTAGACTTTTTAAAGTTTCATCACTTTCCTTCTTATCTTCACAAAGTAAACCTATTAGTATGGAGGATTATCGTCTCGATCGAAGTCATTTTCAAATGCTCACACTTAAAGAAGCAGATGAAAAATGGAATGATCATTCACGATTGGACTGGAAACAGCGATTAAGTTTGGCTATGTATTTGAATAGTATTGCCTATGGATATGCTGGTCAGGAAGCACCGGTGATGGATCGAACTGCTTTTCAGGCGAGAATGCTTGCTGATGGGTAATATCTTTTATCCTGAATTCCGTGAATTTTTATTAGTGCTGAATAACCAAAAAGTGCGGTATTTGTTGGTGTGAGGCTATGCGGTTATTTTCCATGGGTATGCCAGAACAACTGGTGATTTGGACATTTGGATGGACCGAACTAAAGAAAATTATTTAAAACTGGCACAAGCTTTCAAAGCGTTTAAAATGCCAATCTTTGATATGACCCTCGGAAATTTCCTTGAAGCTGACCAATTTGAAGTATTTAGATTTGGGAAAAATCCTGTTGCCATAGATATCATGGTCAAAATGGCGGATTTAGATTTTGACAAATGTTATGAGCGGGTCACTTTTTTTGAAGATGACGGAATCCTAATTCCGGTAGTTAACATCCATATTTTAATTGAGGCAAAGAAGATAGCCGGAAGAAATAAGGACTTCGATGACATAGAACATCTGTAGCTGCTTCTTATACAACCCATCACACGAGACGAATTGATTCGCCTGGGACACATGCGTACCAAAGCATTTTCACAGGAAAAAGCGGCTAGTCAGAACTACGCTATTCTGGAGCGCTTTGGGAAAAAATAAGGGTCACTGCCATTCCTAAGACATGACTTTTTCTGGTTATAATCGCGAATAGTTATAACTTTTAGCGATTACGATCGTAAAAAGTACTGAAAATGGGGTGTTTAGGACTAGTTTCCGCTTTTCATATGCATACCAGGCTTTTGCATTTATGTATTCTTCCACATTCATTAGTAGAAAATCGGAACAATATTTGCAAATTAGATATTGAATGTCTAATTTGCACAAATGATCACTCGATTACTGGGCCAAAAAATTGAAGACGCAGCGAAAAAGATGCCTGTGATCGTAGTCACCGGTCCACGGCAGAGCGGCAAATCAACGCTTATAAGACACACGTTTCCTCAATATACTTATGCCAACCTGGAAGACATTCAGCAAAGGCAGTATGCAAGAGAAGATCCAAAGCATTTTCTCCAGAACCTTGGCGATCAGGCGATCATCGATGAGGTCCAGCATGTCCCGGAATTGTTATCCTACATTCAGGTAATCATTGACGAAAACAAAAAAGCAGGCCAATATGTACTCTCAGGCTCTCAGCATCTCCTGCTGATGGAAGGCGTTTCACAGAGTCTGGCGGGGCGAGTAGCGGTGTTCAACTTATTGCCTTTCTCGCTGGAAGAAATCGATCATACGCCATTCGCAAAGACACAATATGAAGATTATATCTTCACCGGATTTTATCCACGCATCTATGACCAGAATCTGGATCCAACATCCTGGCTTGGAGATTATATTCAGACCTATGTCGAGCGGGATCTGCGGCAAGTCATCAATATATCTGACCTCGGAACGTTCAGGCAGTTTCTCCAGATCTGTGCAGGAAGAATCGGGCAACAAGTCAATTTTTCAGAAATAGGCGGCCAGATAGGGGTGTCCTATCATACGGTTCACCGCTGGCTGAATGTCTTAGAAACCAGCTATATCATTTATCTCCTCAGACCTTATCATAAGAATTATAACAAACGGATCGTCAAGACTCCCAAGCTATATTTTTACGATACAGGACTCGCCTGTGCCTTACTCAACCTTCGGGATGTTGGTGACCTGAACCTCCATTTCGCAAAGGGTGCGTTGTTTGAAAATTTCATTATCAACGAAATACTTAAAAATCATTTCCACCGAGGGATACAACCCAATGCATACTTTTGGCAAGCTGCCGGTAGACATGAAATTGATTTGCTCCTTGATCATCGTGGCCAATTGATACCCATGGAAATCAAATCCGGTCGTACGATCAATTCTAGTTTCTTTGATGGGCTCACTTATTTTCAAGGCGTATCGGGAGCATCTCCCGATCATAGTTATCTCGTCTATGGTGGCGATGAAATGCAGACACGAAGCAAAGCAAAAGTATTGGGGTGGAGATATTTGGGCAATATCCCGGTATAAACGATTTGTGCTGAGTAAGCATATTGTTTTACACATTATCATTCCGGTCCCGTCATTGGGGTTTATCCTGGAAAGGATGTGTAAGCCTCCCTTCTGAATCATTTTGGAGAAACTAAAAGTTGCTTTGACTCAATCTTCTGAAAGAAAAGTCATTTATAAAGGGCTGTCAATCACATGATTGATAAATGGTCCGCATCGTCTGGGCGGAGTTACCCATTCAGGATGTGAGAGAGATATTTGACTTAATTACGGCATATGCAAAGCGTCACACTATCATAATCGAAAAAAGAAATTACCCTCCTACGCAGACATTTACTGCCACTTCCTGTTTAGGCAGAGTTTTTCCAGCGATTGATGAAAAACAAACAGGGAATGGATTGTTGGAACTTAGAGTTCGTTAACCGAATCTCCGGTTTAAGCCATCAAGAAACCACCGCCGCCTAACCCGTCACATCAAAAAAAATTATATGCTATTTTCTCACATATCTCCTTCAATTCAATCCACCCGCAGAAACCAATAGCCTGTTTTACATATTCGTTTTACATATTAATAAAATATATATCTGATTAGTGGGTGAATATTTCACCCACTAATCAACAGATCGGATCATCCCGCCATCACACTCACTAAACCCTCTAAACCAATAAAGTCTAAGACTTTGTGTCTAAACCCTCTAAACCCTGTTGGCCAGAAAATGCCTTTTCAACAGGACCCTTTTTCCAAAAACAAATACCTCCGGCCTGGCACTTTTTTACATAATAAGATGTTATAATGTGTACTTTCAGGAGAAATTCGAAGGCAAATTATTTTCTAACAAAATTATCCACAATTATCAGGGCAATTGCCAACAGGTACGCGAGAACTCATAAAGAAGTCGTTAGGAATTAAGACTCCCCTGTTTTAGCTTTGAACCCCTTTCAACAAAAAGAATACTGGCATTTTTACTTTTCATTTTTCATTTTTCACTTAATACATGGCAGAGCCCAATCAATTCAGTTCATCCGGCACCGGCAGCAAACTCAAGCCCATACGTTCAGACAACGACCTGACCAATCTCGTCTATGGCAAAATCCAGCCCCAGGCCGTACAGATCGAAGAGGTCGTTCTGGGTGCCCTAATGCTGGATAAAGATGCGATGGGCGTAGTCCTCGATATCCTGGCCCCGAGTAGTTTTTACAAAAAACAACACGGCGTCATTTACGAATCCATGATGCACCTGTTTGAACGCTCCCAACCGGTGGACATTCTGACCGTGCATGAAGCATTGAAAAAATCAGGTAGTCTCGAACTCATTGGCGGTGTAGGCTACCTAGTGGAACTTACCAATAAGGTAGCCAGTGCGGCCAACCTTGAGTTTCACGCCCGGATCATCGCCCAAAAGCATATCCAACGCGAATTGATCCGCGTCAGCACAGGCACGATATCTGATGCATTTGAGGATACGAAAGACGTGTTCCAGATGCTCGACGAAGCTGAATCCAATCTCTTCGATATCACGCAGAAAAACCTCAACCGATCGTATTCCAAACTCGGTGATCTCGCCGTCAAAGCACAAAAGGATCTCGAGTCACTCTCCAAAAAAGAAATCGGTATGACCGGTGTCCCAACCGGTTTTGCGGAACTGGATAAGATCACCAACGGATGGCAAAAATCCGACCTTGTCATTGTTGCCGCACGTCCCGGTATGGGTAAGACAGCTTTCTGCCTCGCCCTGGCCAAAAATGCGGCTTTTGATTACAAACGTCCGGTAGCTTTTTTCTCGCTTGAGATGTCCGCATTGCAGCTCACACATCGTCTCATGTCGATGGTCGCCGAGATCCCCGGTTCTAAACTGCGGAATGCCCAAATGGAAGACTACGAGTGGCAACAACTCAATAGTTCGGTGGAGCGATTTAGTGAGGTCCCCATTTTTATCGATGATACGCCGGCCATTAATATCTTCGAATTGCGTGCCAAATGCCGACGATTGAAGATGCACCATGACATTCAGCTCGTCGTCATCGATTACCTGCAGCTGATGTCAGCGGGACCGGAAACCAAACGCGGAGGTACGCGCGAACAGGAAATCAGTACGATTTCGAGGGCCTTAAAAACCATGGCTAAGGAATTGGATGTTCCCGTGATCGCTCTTTCTCAGTTGAGCCGCGCGGTAGAGACACGAGGAGGAAATAAGCGTCCGCAGTTGTCCGACCTCAGGGATTCCGGTGCGATCGAGCAGGATGCCGATATCGTGACATTTATCTACCGACCGGATTATTACGAAATGGAATCCGATCCAACGATTTCCAAAGATCAGGCAGAGATTCTCATTTCCAAGCATCGTAATGGAGCCCTGGGTACTGTCAACCTTAAGTTCATCAGCCAGTATGCTAAGTTTACCGATCCGGATGATTTCTTTGCAGATATGCCGGAAGGCGGAGCAGGTGGTGATAACTACAATGCGATCATCACACGCCCATCGAGAATCAATGATGATGAAGATATTCCGTTCTAACCTTTACAGACTAATCTGAACTGTCATGGAAGAAATGAGGCTGAACAAATACCTCGCGCACAGCGGGG
Source organism: Bacteroidia bacterium (assembly GCA_030426765.1). GTDB lineage: Bacteria > Bacteroidota > Bacteroidia > Chitinophagales > Saprospiraceae > Opimibacter. The sequence goes on from JAUHXV010000039.1 coordinate 9,437, forward strand.
TCGCCAGTCGCCGTGCCGCTGATGCACTCATCCAGCAGGGTTTTGTCACCGTCAACGGAGAAGTCGTGCTTGAAATGGGTTTTAAAGTGAAGGAAGGCGATGTGGTCATGTATAAAGGGCAAAAGATCGAACGCGTCACCAGGTTGGTCTACTTCCTGCTCAACAAACCCAAAAATGTGCTTAGCACCTCGAGCGATGACCGGGGCCGAAAAACAGTCATTGATATCATGGCCGAAAAAATCGATGAGCGCATTTATCCGGTTGGGCGACTCGATCGCAACACCTCAGGTTTAATTCTACTCACCAATGATGGCGATCTGACAAAGAAGCTTTCTCATCCCAGCTATAATGTTCCAAAAGTATATCTGGTCACCCTGGACAAAAATCTGTCTGTCAATCACCTTGAAGAAATCCGTAAGGGCATCACACTCGAAGACGGTGATATCCAGCCGGACAGCCTGCATTATTCTTCACCGGGCAACAAAAAAGAATTGACTATCGAAGTGCATTCCGGGCGCAACCGACTCGTACGCCGAATCTTTGAACACTTTGGCTACCAGGTCGTCAAACTGGATCGAACCTACTATGCCGGCCTGACCAAAAAGAATCTCCCGCGTGGCCGCTATCGGCCACTCACCCGGGAAGAGGTAAGAATGCTGAAGCATTTTACCTGATCACCGGCTATGTGCCATTTTATTTTTTGGTTTCAACAGAAATTTCATATTCTATCAAGGAATTCATAGCTCTCCTGGATATCTGAATTTAATTAGGAAATCAACGGATATTCAGATTTTTGTGCTTCACCTTCAGCCAATTTAGCGTATAGTCTACTTTATTTTCGATTCATAAAACATTAAATCGAATTAGTTAAATCTGTCAGCGAAAAGAGGGATAGCGAAATAGGAATTAGCGTGAAATCAAACCGAATATCAAACTGATGAACCCATCCTATGGGTTCTTCCCTGTAAGGGGTTCTGAAGCCCATGATTTTTGAAGAAGATCTATCTGATTCGTTCTTTTTTTCCGGAAAAAAGAACCAAAAACCTCGTCGCTCAAAAAACTCGCTTTTGCTTCACTTCATTCTTCCGGCCTTTTGCTTCCAGATGCATTCATTTTCACACTTTCTTTTATTTCTGCTTGCGTACAGAAATAAAAGCTGAGCAGGGTGCTCATACACTTTTGAGCGACAGGATTATTCTGTTGGAGTCAATTTTGACTGAATTCCTACCAATCTTTTTTGCAATAATTCATAGAGTATTTTTAATGTCATTTCGGATTGGAAATCTTTGTCACGCAAAACTGTTCGAATCACTCCCGCATAGCGGGATAGGCGGATTGCACTGATCCCGCTGTACAGCGGGACCGATTTATTTTCCCGATGGGAAAATTTATTTTGTGGTATTGAAAAGTCAATTTCTACAAGCAAAGTCCTGTCACGCAAAACTGTATGAGCACCCTGACTATCTTCTATTTCCGTACGCAAGCGGAAATGGAAGGAAATGTGAAATCGAATATAAAGAAACCTAGTACCTCAAACAAAGATCGGAACACAAAGTGAGTTTTTTGCGTGACTAGACTTTTTGGTTACTTTTTTGGCAATGAAAAAAGTAACAGATCTGTGCCTTATAATTACCCTGAATTTGTGAATAATTCAGGGACAACCCTGAATTTGCCAATAATTCAGGGCCTATAAAAAAGTAACAAGAAAGGTGTCCGAATATTGATTCTTATGTGAGCAAAATTTATTTTGGTCACCTATGCAGCGAATTAACGTTTATCTTTGAAAAATGAACACCAGCCAACACAATATTTATTCAGATCTGACAACAGCACGTCGCAAAGGCCGCAAGAAACTGGCTGTCCTGATTGATCCTGATAAAATGCGACTTGGCAAACTCGATCAGATTATCGACCTGGCAGTGCGATGCAAAACCGATTTTTTCTTTATCGGTGGAAGCCTCCTTGTCAATAGTCAGCTGGATCAATGCCTCGACATGATTCGCAAACGCTGCGATATTCCGCTGATCCTGTTTCCCGGCAGTTCCTACCAGTTGAGCCACAAAGCAGATGCCATCCTGTTTCTCTCCCTGGTATCCGGCCGGAATCCTGACCTGCTCATCGGACAACACGTGATCGCAGCACCATACCTGAAGTTAAGCGAACTCGAAATTCTGCCCACCGGGTATATGCTCATCGATGGCGGCGTCGGGACTTCCGTGCAGTACATGAGTAATACGTCTCCGATTCCGTCCAACAAATCCGATATCGCGGTTTGTACGGCCATGGCAGCGGAAATGCTAGGCCTGAAAATGATTTTCATGGATGCCGGCAGTGGCGCTTCCACACCGGTCTCTACCGAAATGATCGAAGCGGTCAGTGGCGCTATTGATATTCCACTGATCGTCGGGGGTGGTATTACATCCGCAGAAAAAGTCAATGAAAATCTGAAAGCAGGTGCCGATGTCATCGTTATGGGCAATGCCTTTGAATACGATCCATCTTTGATGATTGATGTTGCTGCAACCATTCATGCGCACAATGTGGCTTTGCATGTCTAAGCTGTTGAGAATATCTGCATGCTTATTTCTCATATTTTTTAGCTCCCTTCTGCAGGCGCAAACACTCGGCCTTTTGCCCTATCCTACGAAGTGGCAGGAACTGAAACACGACAGCCTCAGTGTTATTTATCCGGAAGGTTTCGATTCAACCGCCACAAGAGTGGCCTCACTGATGCTGACGATGGCATCAGCCGACCCTATCACAACAAAAGGGCGATACAAACCGATTCAGGTCATCCTGCAACCCTACACCAATCAGTCCAATGGCTATGTCCGGCTGGCACCCTATTCCTCTGAATTTTTTTTACAGCCCTACGAAAACCCATTTTATCTGGGCTCATTGCCCTGGGCAGACTTACTGGCTATCCACGAGTATCGACATGTCCAGCAGGTCAATGCGGTGAACACCGGCATATCCCATGTGGTCAAAGTACTCCTGGGTGAAATCGCGTTTGCCGGGATGTACGGGCTCGCTGTTTCCAACTGGCTGAGAGAAGGCGATGCGGTTGCCGCCGAGACAAAATGGACGCCACAGGGAAGAGGAAGGCTCAGTCGCTTTACACTGCCTTTTTATGAAAAAAGCCGGCAGCATGAAAAATGGAAATATTATGTGTTGCGCAACGGCACGTACAAGCAAAATGTACCGGATCATTATCCATTGGGATATCTTATGACCCGGTACGGCAGCCAGGCGTTTGGTGAAGCCACCTGGGATACCATCTTCAGACTGACGCCCAGAATGAGTCCGGTCTATGATCCTTTCTCAGGCGTTGTGAAAAAATTTTACGGCCACAGCAATCGCTTTTTGTATGAAGATGCCCTGGACTTCTATGGTGAACTGTGGCGGTCACAACAAGATGAAACTACCTCCTACGATTTCGTTCCCCTCTCATCCCAAGCAAAGGAGAATGCTTTCTTTGATATGCGATACCCTTCGGTTGACCAAAGCGGTATGATCTACACATCCATTACCACCTTTGATTCTATTGCAGCCATCTATAGTATCGATTCGGCAGGCCGCCGGACTTCCATCGTCCGACAGGGGCAGCAAACCGATGCCTGTTTCGATGTATCGCCACAAAAGCTGGTCTGGACAGAATTGCGCAGAGACCCGCGATGGTTGCGTAAAAATTCGAATGTGATCGTCGTTTATGATAGCACTACAGGAAAGAAAAAGGACATCAAAGCAGACAAAGGGTATTACATGCCTTCTCTTGATGCCTCAGGTAGCCTGATCGTGGCATTACACACGGATCCGAATGGCCGCTTTGCATTGCATATTCTGGATGCCGAAACCGGCGAACGCATTCAGGCATTACCAAACCCGGAAAATCTATACATTGCTTACCCAGCTTTTGATTCTACACGACAGTTCGTCACTGCCAGCGCACGGAATGCAGAGGGAAAAATGTGTCTGATCGAACAAGATATACAATCAGGCACCATCCGCTCCCTGACACCTTATAGCTATCATGTCATCGGTCGCCACCAGCAGGAAGGACCATGGATATTTTTCTCGGCCAATTATGACCAACTCGACCAGGTCTATGCGCTGAATCGGAAAGAAGGTATCACATATCAAATCAGCAAAGGAAACCAGGCACATTATGACCCTGCCTGGGATCCCTTGTCAAAAAACCTGGTGTGCGCGCAATATGCCAACGCAGGCCATAAGCTCGTTCGTCTCCCCGGCTCACCGGAGCAATGGGAACGTCTGCCAGAGGAAGCTGTCACACAGCAGGAAAACGAAAACACAGGGCGAAATCTTCTTACTGAGGATTTAGGCGAGAGACAATATGAACATACATCGTATTCACCATGGAAAAATGCCATTAACTATATCGGCGTCGGAGTCGTTGCCAGCGAACCGGTGTATCAGCTTGAGTTGCGTTCGCGAAACATCCTGAATACGGTACGTGTTGCGGCAGGCTATGCGTACAATCGGAACAACCGGGCGCAGGGTCCGTATGCGGATGTAAGCCTCGGCATGTGGTATCCGGTCATAAGTTTTGGCTATCAAAACACAACGCGACGCCCTTTGAACATCGACAGTCTGAGTTTTCGATCGATTCTCGATGAATTTTACGGTGCGGTGACCGTGCCCATGAGTTTTACACCCGGTGTCTACTCTCAAACCATTCAGTTTACCACCCAACTGAATACCGGAAATCGCAAAATCCGGATTGAAGATGGTTCTGTGGAAAATGTTTCTGCCATTTACTATGGCAAACAAAGCATCTTGTTTAACAATAGTCGAAAGCGCGCATACCGCCAGCCTTATCCTTCCTGGGCACAGCAACTCGTCTGTAGCTATGCGCATGATATCTCCGGCACCAATATAGAACAATGGTATCTCCGGACTGATTTCGCGTTGCCCGGTATACGCGCCTCCAACTATTCGCTGGTCTCTGCGAACCTCCTGATACAGGATGTGGGCCTTAACTCCGTGCGGTTAGGGAGTGCGTATTCCGGAGCGAGAGGATTCCATATTCAGGATGGTTCGAGGAATTACAAAGTTGGGTTTACATATGGCTTTCCGCTGATGTATCCGGATGTTGGGCTCGGAAATGTGCTTTATGTTCCAAGGATCCGATTTCAACCTTTTTTTGATATTGCCTACTCAAACTCATTTGAGGCTGTATCTTCCACCATGAGTAGTGCGGGAGGAGAAGTGCTGATTGATTTTTATCAGGGCCTCTTTTCTTTGGGCATCCGATATGCCCGATTGCTCACCGGATATGAAGGCAACCCAAACCAATTTGAGTTGTTTATTCCGGCACAACTGTTTTAAATGAAAGGAATCGTCGCAAGAGTCACCGGTAGCTGGCATGACATACGCCTGGAAGATGGCAGCATCATCCCTTCCCGAACGATCGGAAAGCTGCGCATGGAGGATATTAAAACCACCAATCCTGTTGGTGTTGGGGATGAAGTCGAAGTCCAGTATGAAGATGACGAACACACAGCAGGCATCATCACGGAAGTCCTTCCGCGGCGCAACTATGTAGTTCGCCAGTCGCCCAGAAAAAAGCACGACTTGCATTTACTTGCAGCCAATGTCGATCAGGCCGTTTTGGTGACTACGATTATCCAACCGAAAATCAAACTGGGTTTTATCGATCGGTTTTTACTCATGACCGAACCGCATAATATTCCTGTGGTCATCGTCGTCAACAAGGAAGACCTTTTTGGCGAAGAGGAATGGGAAATGTTTGGTGGCCTAAAATATATGTATGAAGATATAGGCCATCGCGTGGTGAGTTGCTCTGCCGTGACTGAAGGAAAGCATGACGTATTAAAGGAGATTTTAAAAGATAAAACCACATTGGTAGCCGGACAATCAGGTGTCGGCAAGTCCACCCTGATCAATACCATTCAGCCGGGGCTCGATCTACGTACGGATGATATTTCAGATAGCTCAGGAAAAGGGCAACATACCACCACGTTTGCGGAGATGTTTGCCCTCGATTTCGGAGGCTTTATTATTGACACACCCGGAATCAAAATGTTGTCTTTCAACAATCTTGAACCTATGGATGTGGCACATAATTTCAGAGAGTTTTTCGAGCGCTCATCGGAATGTCGCTTTGATAATTGCCTGCATCGCAATGAACCCGGATGTGCTGTAAAAGCAGCTATTGAAGAGGGAGAAATTTCCTTTCTGCGCTACGAACATTACCTTCAGATCCTGGATGAGATTGAAGATCAGAACTACTGGGAGCGCCATAAACACATGTGATCGTGCGCCGTTTCAAACGATCTCTGAAATAAAGCCGTAATTTTGCAGGAGATATCCTGAACCACACACGTTTACCTGTATGTCCTATACGTCAAGAGTCAGATACCAGAACAGGCGGGAGCGCTTGAAGCGCCACGGCCGCAATATTCGGGTGATCACCATATTTATTATTGTGCTGGCACTGATCTTCATTTTCCGAAACAGGTACAGTATCTATGAGTACATACGCACCTATTTTTATTGATGCACTTGCCTTATCTCCGATCAGATGGTAAAACGCAATCGTAAATGGCCGGGCATCATTTTGTTGTTTGTATTTGGCGCTATATTACTTTACCTGATAGGCCCGAAACCGAAACGCCCTGATTTTTCATCCGTTTCTCTCCCGCATCTAACGACCGATCTCGCTGCCCTGGAGGATAGTCTCACGAAAGTGGAAGCCAGACTTCCCCTTAAGCCGGACAACGAAGCCAGAATTGTCTGGGCGCGCCCTTATGAAAAGACACCCTACAGTATTGTGTATTTGCACGGCAATGGTGCCAGTCAGGAAGAAGGTGATCCTTTGCACGAAGCATTGGCACATCGGTATGGATGCAATATGTTTCTGGCCCGTCTCGAGGATCATGGGGTTAAAACTGAAGAACCTCTCCTTGACATTGATCCAGAGAAATGGATGCAATCAGCCCTTGACGCGCTGGCAATTGGCAACGCCATTGGCGAAAAAGTCATCCTGGTCTCCTGCTCCACAGGCAGCATCTTTGCCCTATATCTCGATGCGAAATTTCCTGAACTGGCGGAAGCGCACATCTTGTTTTCACCCAATATAGATTATTATGATCCGCGTTCGTTTCTGATGGGATTACCATGGGGTCTCCAAATCGCCAGAAGCATTCTTGGTTCAGATTATTATGGATGGAAGGCACCGGGTGCCGCGCAACAATATTGGTACACCCGATATCGCATTGAAGGCCTGATCGTTTTAAAAGCCATAATCAATGCGACCATGACGCAAAAGACATTTTCAAAAATCAGTACGCCACTTTTCCTTTCGTATTATTACCGCGATGCGCAACACCAGGATAATATCGTCTCCGTAAAGCGAATGCAAGAAATGTTTTCTCAAATACAAACACCGGAAAACCTGAAACAGGAAGTGGCACTTCAAAACGCCGGCACGCATATCATCACCTCCGACTTGTTCAGTCGTGATCTGGACGAGTTGTGGTCTCCGCTTACGCAGTTTTGCGAACAAACGCTGGGACTGACACCTGTAGCTGATGTTGACTGGAGAATGTTTGCTGACCATCACTTACCCAATTAATTGTTTTTCGTGTCCGATCGTCTCTATCCTGCAAAGCTTTTATTATTTGGTGAGTACACGGTACTTAACGGTTCACAGGCATTGGCTGTTCCGGTTTCGAAGTGGCATGGGCAATGGGCAGAAAACAATCCCAGGTCGCAAGTGGAAAGTGCATTTGTTGCGTATGGCGACTGGATGTTGAGTAAAGGGATCATTGATTCAGAGTCAAGGGATCAAATGACTGAAGACCATCAAAAAGGAATAGCGTTTATGTCCACTATTCCCATAGGCTATGGTCTGGGAAGCTCCGGAGCGTATGTCGCAGCTTTGTATGACCGGTATCTTTCCAAAAATGACTTATCCAGACCCGATGTTCAGAAGAAGCTTGCAGACATGGAAAGTTATTTTCATGGCTCAAGTTCGGGAATGGATCCGATGGTATCTTATACCCGGAGCGCGTTGTATAAAAATGAAAAAGGTGAATTCCGCTCAGTTCCGGATCCGGGATGGCCGGAGGGGTTTCATTTGTCCTTTCTCGATTCCGGCTTACCGAGGTCGACACAACCTCTCGTTGAAAAATACCGTCAGCGAATGCAGGACGAAAAATTTGACCTGACGATACGACGGCAACTGATACCGATGGTCGAACATGCCATTCACAGTTACTTGTTGGGCAGTACTTCTCTTCTTGAAGATTGTTTGGCACAGATCAGTAATTTTCAGCGACAGTATTTTTCGGATTTTATTCCTAATTCCGTGAAGGACCAATGGGATATCCTTCGAAAGGAAAAAGGTGTGTTTGTAAAATTATGTGGTGCCGGTGGTGGAGGCTATTTTATCGTGATTACAACACCAGAGTTTTCAGGAAGTCTGCCGGATCAGCTCGTGCAAATCGATATCGAAAAAACATAGGTTGTATATCCTTGTGACGAATGGAAAAAGAGAAGAAAACAGATTATCTCAGCAAAATCATGACGTATTGCGCAAGGGCAGAGCGATGTCGGCAGGACGTGGAAAAAAAGCTTACCGCTTATGGCACCCCGGAGGAAGACATGGAACCCATTATTGACACGCTTTATCAGGAAAACTTTCTCCATGATGAGCGCTACACCCGATTTTACACTTCCGACAAATGGCGACTCGAACATTGGGGGCGGTTGAAAATCAGAAATGGACTTTTCCGAAAGGGATTCAGCGAAGCATTAATACAAAAAGCGCTCTATACAATTGATGAAGAGGAATACAAAGCAAGCATGGAGGCTGTGCTTTCCAAGAAAAGAAAAACACTCAAACCGCAAGAACCTGTTGAGCAGATGAAGAAACTCCTGGCCTTTGGTAGCAACAGAGGCATAGAAGAAGAGTTGATCTGGAAGTGGCTGGAAAAAGAAGGGTTGTCCTTCTAAATCTATTTCCGGTGAACAATCAGCACAAAACCTTATTACTATAAAAGTCCTTTTGATGTAATACATCCGAAAAAAGGTTCCACAGTAAAACGTCAGTATGCTACTACACTACAAAACGTATGGAGAAGGGAAGCCTGTCATCATTATGCACGGGCTTTTCGGGAGTGGGGACAACTGGCGAACCATCGCCACGCACCTTGCTTCTGATTACCGTTGCATCGTAGTGGATATGCGTAATCACGGCCGATCACCTCATGATGAGGAGATGAACTTCCGGTTGATGAGTGAGGATATCCGGGAACTGATGACAGACCTTGGTTATACGCAGGTTTCATTAATTGGCCATTCGATGGGCGGAAAGGTGGCCATGACTTTTGCACTCATGTATCCTGAGCTTGTTGACAATCTGATCGTGGTGGACATTGCTACAAAAAAATATCAGCCTCAACATCAAACCGTGATTAAAGCTATTGAAGCTGTAGATCCGAAACAGATGGAAGATCGTGCGGAAGCGGAACAAATCCTGGCGCAATATCTCGGTGATGATCAGTCCACGATACTTTTTCTGATGAAAAACCTCACCCGTCTCCAGAGTGGTGGCTTTAGTTGGAAAGCCAATATGCCTGTGATTATCAAATCGTATGATCTACTGATTGATGAAGTTGTTTCAGCATCTGTTTACGACAAAGCATGCCTCTTTGTTCGGGGTGAAAACTCAAAGTATATCCGGGATGAAGATATACCGGAAATCAAATTGCTGTTTCCCGCTGCTGAAATCAAGACCATATCCGGAGCAGGGCATTGGGTCCATGCGGACGCGCCGGAAGCCTTTGTCAGGATCGCAGAGGGGTTTCTAAGTAGCTGATTTTCTTTCGGTTTCGTCATTTTTCAGGCACTTGGCCGGTTGCGCCATACCACTCGGAATGCGTACCTTTGCGGCTGATTATACCGAACAGAACACATTTCAATCCATGCAGGGCAGGCTATTCCTTTTTCTCCTATTCTTTCATGCCATGTCAAACCATGGCATTTCTCAGATGATCCACGGCCAGGATACGCTGACCGGACAGGAGTGGATCAACTACGACGAGACGTATTTCAAATTTACTGTAGAGGCCGACGGCGTGTACCGAATCCCGTATGACGCGCTCATTTCAGCAGGTATTCCTGCCGGAGTGCGCGGCCTGGATTTTAAGCTCTTCTGTCTCGGCGAACAAGTGGCGATTTACACGAGTACGGATGATGTGTTTGGAGCAAATGACTTCATTGAGTTTTATGGTTTCAAAAACAGGGGCGAACTGGATCGATTTCTTTTTAAAGATCCGGACAGAGACATGCTTAATCCATCCTACAGCATGTACACAGACAAAAGGCCGTATTATCTGACGACGGATCCGAATATCCTACCCCGACGTGTGGAGACACTTATCAATGACACCGGCAATCCACCGGTCGGTGAGCCTCATTACCTACATACAGAAACAATTGCTTTTAGCGATTCGGAATACGATCCTTATTTCCTGAATAATGGCACTGCGCTTTCTTATTCCAGTTACATGCATGGAGAAGGGTTTTGCAAGGGACATCAGACTAATAGTTTCACTACCATCAACACTTCCCATGTAGCAGTGGGCATGACTGCAGACCTTCATCTTCGGATGATGTCCACCAACTACGGTGATCATGAATTTATCGTCTCATGGAATGGCGAAGTACTGGATACCCTGTTTTTGAAGGGTATTGAAATAGTGGATATAACTTATTCGCTTCCCCTTACTTCCCTACAGGCAAGTAATGAACTCCATATTTCCAATAATAATTCGATCAGTCGACACAGCCTTGTCAACATAGCGCTTTCCTATCCCCGATTAAACTCACTCGACGGACAGACATCATCAGTCATCGCACTTGAACCAAAAATTGGTGCCCAGTATTTTGAGTTTACGGATTTCACAACTTCAGGAGAGAACCCCATTCTGTACACAAACGATGGTGTGAGAAGAATGGAAGCGGAGGCCATCGACGCGAACAGTTTTCGTTTTTTATGGCCTGAGGTGATGAGTAAAACTTCTCTGCACATCTTCAATCCTACATCTGATGTGCACGTCATCAATACGCTCGACGAAATGTCATTTGTGGATTTGTCAGGAGATGATACAGAGTTTATTGTCATCACTCATCCCGACCTGATGTCTGTCGGAACAGAAAGTGACTATGTGCAGTATCGCCGATCAGAAGCAGGAGGTAGTTATAATGCCAAAGCATACTCAATTCTGGACTTGTATGAACAGTTTGGATACGGTATTCAAAAACACCCGCAGGCGATCCGCAATTTTGTGGACTATTTTGATCGCCACTGGCCATCCGCCAAAATGATATTTATCATTGGCCGCGGCATAGAATATACCAACTCCAGAATTGAAAACGGAAACTGGGAAGATCAGTTTTTCGTACCTACTTTCGGACGTCCCGGAGGTGACAATTTATTAGCTGCGACGTTGTGGGATTTAATGCCTCGCTATCCGGTAGGAAGGTTGGCCATCACGAAAGGTGAGGACATTACTACCTACCTTAACAAAGTGAAGGAGTATGACCTGGCACAAACCACCGGACAATCCATTGAAGAGATCGGATGGATCAAACAGGTCATGCATTTGAGTGGAGGGAAATCCGCAGAGGAGCAGGAAGATTTTGAAACGATCCTCAAGTCTCTGGGTGATCAACTTTCCGTCTCGGATTATGGTGCCGAGGTCAGTTTTTTCCAAAAACAATCCACTGATGTCATCGGGGAAACTGAGTCAGCACAAATCCTGGAAATACTCAATGAAGGCTGCGGTATCATCAACTACCTGGGACATTCCGCCAGCAGCACATTTGAGTTTAATATTCATGAAGCATCTGAGTGGAACAATAAAGGACGCTACCCCGTCTTCAGTGCGATGGGCTGCAGTGCAGGTCAGATCCACGGCACACGACTGAGTCTGAGTGACAATTATGTGCAGATCAAAGACGAAGGCGCCATCGCGTTTATTTCAGGCTCGGGATCGCAGTTTGCTTCTGCTTTGATCAAATGGGCTCGACCCTGGTACGAGTATTTTGGAAACCTGAGTTACGGGTCGACACTCGGCGAATCGAACCTTTACGGACTCCAGGCAGTCGATGATCTGGTAGACGTAGATCTGAATGGTTCAAATTCCTATCGCTACTTACTCGAGCAACATACCCTTCAGGGTGATCCTGCACTGCAGATGTATCCGTTTCCCGGACCTGATTATGTCATTGATCGAAAGACTGTTTCCTTTTCACCAAAAACACTGGACACAAAGCTTGACAGCTTTGATGTAACCTTCGCCATCTCAAATATTGGCAGAAACCTCCGCGAAGAAGTAGCCTATTCTGTTCGTCTCCGACTCCCGGGAGGAGAGGAAATCGTTGTGAAAAAAGATACGCTTGAAGCCTTGACGTTTAAAAATCTGAATACAGTACGGGTTCCTTTACTTTCAGGAGGAAATGCCGGCTCATTCAGATTGCTGATCACCGTGGATCCGGATGACACAATTGAAGAACTTCCAAATCCGGAAGCAGAACTTAACAATCAACTCATCGATGATCTGGGAGTAGAAGGAATTGAATTTTTTGTGGCCAGTGATCTGATCACAGCTGTGTATCCGCCTGACTTCAGTATTGTGACAGATGAAGTGCCGGAGTTGATTGCTACCGCGAGCAATGGATTCAGTCACTCGATTAATATGGTTGCGCAAATTGATACCACTGTCTTTTTTAACAGCCCCCTTTTCACAGAGGAGAAGTTTGAAAATCACAGTGCGACCCTGCGATGGAAACCCTCTGTTACCCTGATCCCTGACCAGGTATATTACTGGCGCGTGAGTACAGACAGCATAACACCCGGAGATGAATACGTGTGGAGCAGAAAATCATTTTTGTACAAACCCGGAAGTTTTTCCGGATGGAATCAATCGCATTTCCATCAGTTTACCGACAATGATTTTCAGCAAATACTTCCAGACAGTACGAACCGAGATTTCATTTTTGATAGAAAATCCAGTCATTTCAATATCCTCAACCGTTATCTCGATGTAGATCAGGGACTGATCCCCAAAGTCGTGTTGGACGGCGATATTCTTGCAGAGTTTTTTACCGGGTTTCGCAATCGCAATGTGCAAGCCTTTGTAGTGGCTATTGATTCACTCACCGGAGACTTTATGCTCAATCCAAATCCGGGATTGTATGGATCTGCCAATCACCTTTCTTTTGATGCGCGCTGCTTTCCATACCGAATGGATCTTCCGGAAAGCAGACAAGCCTTAATTGACTTTGTGGAGAATGTGATTCCCGCAGGGTATTACGTCTTCTTCTATACCTACCAGCATCCGCTGTATCCGAGTTATTATCCCGAACTGTGGGCAGAAGATGAAATCACCTTTGGGCAAAGCATCTTCACGATGATCGAGGGGCAGTATCCGGATTCGCAGATTCGTACCCTGGCCTCAACTGCCAGCAATCCGCCTTACATCATTCATTTCCATAAAGATCGCGGTGTCATACAGGAGCTCATCGGGATTGACTCAGCGGATGTAATTTCCATGAGTACGGACATCAAAGGCTCACTTGAACAGGGAAAACACATTTCCAGACTCGTTGGGCCAGCGTCCAGATGGTATTCCATTCAACATAACATACCTGAAATTGATCCGGATACCCTGGGACAAAATATTCTGTCAGCGATGGCCTTTTCGTCAGACTTCAGCGATACGCTGATCATCTCTACGAATCTAATGGCTGCGGATACCACCATTGCTGATATTGATGCACAACAATACCCCTACATCAAATTGACGTATGCCGTTGAGGATAGTGTCACCTTTACCCCATCCCCGCTCAATATGTGGCGGGTGCTCTATGAAGGATATCCTGAGCTGGTGCTCGAAACGGATGCGGGGTTTGCGTTTATCGCTGACACGATGGAACAGGGAGAAACGATGAGCTTGTGGGCACACGTGGCGAATGTGAGTCCGTATGACCTGGATTCAATTCCTGTTTCACTACGTATCAACGGAGTGAATAGCACACAGGAATTATCAACTACCATTCCCGAGATCAAGGGAAGGGATGTGGTGCCGGTTTCATTTGAAAGAAATACAATTGACCTGCAGGGCGGAGACTACCAGGTGATCATGGAAGTGAACCCGGGTCGCACACTGACAGAGATCAATTACAATAATAATATCGGCATTCTTCCGATGCATATTCTGGCAGATGATGCTAACCCCATTCTTGATGTAACCTTTGATGGCTTTCATATTCAGGATGGTGATCTCGTGTCTTCCACACCGTTTATTTCGATCGCGCTGCACGATGAAAATGAAAACCTGCGCATCGATGATACTTCTGCTTTTGAGATTTTTCTGGAAACTCCCACTGACTTCGAACCGGTACCCGTGTATTTTTCAATGAATTGGGTCAGCTTTGTTCCATCGCCAGCAAGTGGTAAGAACGTGGCATACGCCAATCTGACTCCGCAATTACTCGAAGATGGTATTTACACACTCGTGGTCAATGCACGGGATGTATCCGGCAACCAGGCCGGTGACATTTTTTATCGCGTTTCGTTTGAAGTGATCAATGCAAAATCCATTTCGTATATCTATAATTTCCCAAATCCATTTAGTTCCGCGACGCGCTTTATCTATACGCTGACAGGACCGGGCAGTCCTTCCTTTTACCAAATTGAAATTGTTTCAGTTGGCGGATTGCTGGTGCGGGAAATTGGTCAGGATCAGTTAGGACCTCTTGCCGGGGGCACCCATGCGATGGATTATCATTGGGATGGCACCGATCAGAATGGAAACCCACTTCCGGCCGGAATATATTTTTATCGTCTGGTGGCTCAGGATGAAGACAACCGGGATTACCCGGTGTACCAGCCTTATGGATCGGGAAATTATGCTGATCAGGAGTGGGGTAAGCTTGTGATCGTGCGATAAGTAAGCGAAATAAACACAATCATCTTTCTCAACATTCGACAAAGTATGGTACGACATGACGTTTCCTGAAACGTTTAAATAAAATGTACCTTCGGACTACCTGATATGTCCATCACAACCATCATCGAGGCGGGTTCGCCGATTCAGTACTGGCGAAAAATCAAAGAGACCTGGCAATACAGAAACTTGCTATCCATGCTCAGCTATCGCGATATCCGCGTACGGTATGCACAGACCTTTTTGGGCATGGCCTGGGCGATCATTAATCCCCTGCTCTCTGTGCTGCTGCTTTATTTTGTCTTTGGTGTGGTGGTAAAAGTCGATACACAAGGTGTGCCCCCTTTAATATTCACCATGGCCGGGATTTGTTCCTGGAATTATTTCTCACGTGTCGTCGGAGAAGCAGGTGGTTCTGTCATCGGCGCACAATCACTCGTGAAAAAAATCTACTTTCCCAGACTGATCATTCCGCTGTCGAAATCGATTGCTGCTTTTATTGATCTCTGCATCGTGCTGATCATTCTGGCTGTGATGATGATCATCTACCAGATTCCGATCACCTGGCAGGCGCTGATGATTATTCCGTTTACTTGTTTGACCGTTTTAGCGGGAATCGCCTTCGGTGTTTGGGTAGCTGCTTTATCTATTCGGTACCGAGATTTCACGCATATTCTGCCGTTAATCCTGCGTATCGGGATGTTTTTAAGCCCCATCGCATACGGTGCGACGTTGGTTCCAGGTCCTTATAAGTGGGCGTTCAGTTTGAATCCCCTGACCGGAATCATCGAGGGTTTTCGCTGGGCGTTGTTTAATACACCTTTGGATATAACCTCCGTTTGGATGTCCGCCGGCGTCACCTTCATTGTTCTGACCGGTGGCGTTTGGTATTTTCTTCGCATGGATCAGTATATCGCTGATATTATTTAACCTGACTGTTTGATGTCCTCTGCTATCCACATAGAAGGCCTTTCAAAAGAGTACCATCGCGGCAAAATACGTCGTGGGGATATCCGCAGCAGCTTGTCTTCCTGGTGGACCGGATTGGGCAAAAAGAAAGAAGCGTTTTATGCCTTGCGCGACATTGACCTTGATGTGCAGGAAGGTGATGTGGTGGGCATTGTCGGACCTAACGGTGCAGGCAAGTCAACATTACTTAAACTCTTATCTCGAATCACATTTCCGACCAAGGGACGGATTACGATTCACGGTACACTTTCCTCCATGCTAGAAGTAGGAACTGGTTTTCACCCAGAACTCACCGGCAGAGAAAATATATTTCTGAACGGATCGATTATCGGCATGCAACGCGAGGAAATCGCCAGAAAGCTCGACAGCATTGTTGATTTCTCCGGACTGGAGGCATTTCTGGACACGCCGGTCAAACACTACTCTTCCGGAATGTACGTGCGACTTGCTTTTTCGGTGGCATCCCATCTCGAACCGGACATCCTGTTGATTGATGAAGTGTTGGCTGTAGGAGATCAGGATTTTCGAAAAAAATGCATGGCCAGGCTGATGAATGTTTCTGGCCAGGGTCGGACGATCTTAATCGTCAGCCACCAGATGTCTTACCTCCGGGAACTGTGTCAAAAAGGGATCTATCTCCATCAGGGGCAGATACAACATCAGGGGCAAATCAATGAAACGATTCAGCACTATATCCAGCACTTCGGTCAGCAAAAAAACATTTCACTTCAGGAACGCGAAGATCGAAGAGGCTCGGGTGTCGTGCGTCTCACGCACATTGAGGTGACCGACACTGACGGCCATTCCCTTCCGGTTGTGGCTTCCGGTCAAGAGGTAGTCTTTACGCTTCGCCTAAACGCGACGAAAGAGGAATACGATGTGCGCGTGCAAATGGAGGTTTACAATATGTATGGCCAGATGTGTTTTGTTGCCAATAACACAGTGAGCAATCATTCTCTTCCGAACATTCGTGGCGAACACAAAATGCAATGCACGATCTCAAGATTGCCCCTGAATGCAGGGATCTATTTTGTGAATCTAAATATTTACGCGAGCAATAAGCTGGCAGATGAGATTATCAATGTCCTTGAATTAAATGTGGAACCGGGGATGTTTTATAAAACGGGCAATTTACCAAAGGCTAATACAGGCATACTTGTGGAGTACCGCTGGGAATAAAGCTTGTTACGCTATCATAGAAATTCCTTTCCCGAATTTCCCTTTCATCACCCCTACCCATTCACCAAGACGATACGCCAACGGCTGTGCCGTCTGAAACAGTGCTTTTTTAAGACCGGATGAACGACCAAAGAAAGCCTTTCCAAAATAAACAGGGGTCCAAAAGATTCGCCCAAGAAGTGTCCTTAACAAGTTGAGCGTAGCCTTAGCCAACGGAATGGGTTGGAATAACATTTTATCTCTTCTACGGGCGTATTCGGATTGCAACACCCAGCGCAAATTTAATTTTTCAGCGCGTACGTAATGACCCACGCGAAGTGATGGAGCATACGCAATGCGGAATTTTTTTTTTCTCATTCGAAGCTGAAGTTCCAGTTCCTCACCATACTGTAATGCACTTCCGGTAACACCGAGCCGTTCATCGAATCCACCCAAATCAGCAAGTACCTTTCTCCTGATCAGGAAACACCCTCCTCTAATAAATCCGGTGTCAATCTCCGCGCATTCTGAATACGGCATTGAAAAATTTCCAAATCCTTCCGGCAACCATCCGGGTAGTGATGTTTCAAACATAGCATCAATCGGACCACCAAACGCATCGATCTTAGGAAATTGCCTGATCAATTCAAGAGCATTGGTCAGCAAGTTTTCCGAAGGAAGACAATCATCATCCAGGTAGAATATCCATTCACTGGAAGACGTCTGCCATCCGGTATTCCGGGCGATACTGAGTCCCTGGCAAGGTTCAAACAGGTATTGCACTTCGGAATAAAGGGAATCAACAAATGCCTTTGTCCCGTCTGTCGAATTGTTGTCCACCACGGTGATCTGCATATCATCACTATTCACCTGCGGTGTCAGTCTGTCCAGGCAACGCTTCAGGTAGTCCCGTCGGTTGAACGTACAAATGCATACATGGATATGGCTGGCGGAACTCATCGATTTGACGTCAAGTGAATATTCTTTTAATTTTTGAAAGCGATTTTCTGAGAGCAAACCAAAGTGTATGAATCCATGAAATCTTCAAGGCATTGGTTTCCAGGTTGAAAATAGCATGAATATCTTTTCGCAATGTTGGAATGCCGTTTGCCTTGCTGGCCATATTCCGATCATGGATCACTTTGAGCCATGAAAACTTTTCTCGCACATCCACCATCGTGCTTCCTTCAGGAGGAATCCCGTGTGGGTATCCCATCACTGTGGTGAGCGGCTTTCCATCCTGCACCGATTCGATCAAACTTCCGTAGTGATTTCTCAAACTGTTCCTGATCTCTGTGAGGACACAATGGCTCCGGTCGTAAAGTACACCTTGTGTAAAATTGATGATGTGTTTATCCTTTTCAGTAAAATGTCTTTGCACCTCTGCGATATAATTTGGTCCGAGGCCATCGTCATTGTCAAGGCGAGATGAAATGACAAACGGTGTACTCGCTGCTATCATTCTTTTCTTCAGATCGATGAGAAGTTCATCGAAATGGTCGACAAGTTCGATCTGTGCCTGAGGGATGCCGGCAGTGAGACTTTTAATTTTTTCCAAAAAATGAAGACTGGTTTGTCGATCGCAATACAATATCCATTTAAACGCCTGTTCGGTTTGATGAGCAATGGTGGGTACGCAATACTGAGCAAACAATTCCAGCCTGTTTTCCATCCAGGGGAGATCTAAAACAGGTCTTCCATTTTTGTCTGTCTCCCAGTTATTTACCGGAACATTAAAACGGGTGATCAGATAATGCGTAAATTTCACATTCATATGTTCAGGTAAAGGTAAAATTATGCAGTGGCTCCGTAACACATCCTATATGCTGATTGTCATTATTGGCAGCGGCTTTCTCTTACTGGAAGGCAGAAGCCTTCTGTTCCCCTTTCTTTTTGCAATTTTCTTCAGCTTCCTGCTGATCCCGTTGGAAAAGTGGCTATTTAAGAAAATCAAACACAAGCTAGTATCCATCGTGGGCAGTTTGTTGGTCGTACTTGGAGCCATTGGCGGATTGGGATTTGTATTTGGGTATCAGCTCATCAATATTGTGAGTGATATGAACTCCATTCAGGGTCAGTTACAGAAAGGGATTGAATCGATTGTCGTGTTTATTGACACCAATGTTCCCTATGTGGAGATGCCTACGGATCAGGAGGCCATGAATGAAATGATTGGCAATATTCTTCAGGCACCGGTCCAGTTTGTCGGATCGGGCATCAGCAGCAGTGCCGGATTTATCGTCAATGCGACGATCACCCTGATATACACCATTTTTCTGCTGATCTATAAAGATGCGTTTAAGGATTTTATTATGATCCAGTTTTCCAAAGACAAGCGCGAAGAGATTGCTTCCATCATCTCCCAGTCGGTTGAGATGATCCAGCATTATCTGATGGGGATGGTCACGGTGGTGATTATCCTGGCTTTTCTCAATACGACCGGATTGCTGTTGATCGGCGTGGAACATGCTGTGTTCTGGGGTGTACTGGCGGCTTTTCTGGTGATCATTCCCTATATCGGGACGACGCTTGGCGGCTTGCTGCCATTTCTGTATTCACTGGCTACGTATGAGTATGCCTGGCAACCCGTCGCGGTAGTGTGTATGTATGTGGTGATCCAGCAGGTGGAAGGCAATTTCATAACGCCAAAGATTGTGGGTTCCAGCGTTCGCATCAATCCGTTTTTTGCGTTGATCGGTATTGTGATTATGGGATCGCTGATGGGTTTAGGCGGAATCGTATTGGCAATCCCTTTGATGGCTATATTAAAACTAGTGGCTGATTCGATTGACTATCTCAAGCCGGTAGCGCTGCTCATGGATAAGGATCTGATGAAAAAACGGCATCTCTTTTATGCCAAGTATGACCGGGATGATTATCGGTTTTCTTCCCTGATGAGAGAAAAACAAGGGCGTCGATGAGTCACCAGGCCACCTGGAAAGATAAAATCAGATCGGTATTGCCCTGGCCTCTGTATTGGCGCCTCAAACGCTGGCGAGAGGAATGGTTCGCCATGGGCATCGGGGGTGACCTGACAGCACTCGCCAAGATCTATAAAACGGACAAGTGGGGGTATCATTACTACACACCGATATATGCTTCCTGGTTTCAGGCACTTCGTCACCAGCCTATCCGCCTGCTGGAGATTGGGGTCGGCGGGTATGACAAACCCAGGCATGGAGGTGATTCATTACGGATGTGGAAGCGGTATTTCTATAAAGGGCGCATCATCGGATTGGATATCTATGACAAGTCAGCACTTCAGGAGCGGAGACTGAAATTTTATCAGGGCGATCAGACGAATACCACGCTGCTGGAAACCATCAGCGACACAGAAGGGCCTTTCAATATCATCATTGACGATGGTAGTCATGTACAATCGCATATCATCACCAGCTTCGAAACTTTATTTCCGCGCATGGCCCCTGGTGGCATCTATGTCATTGAGGATACGCAGACGGCCTATTGGCCAAAGTTTGAAGGCAGCACTGAGTCGATGATGGAAATACCGTC
>JAUHXV010000122.1 GCA_030426765.1 Bacteroidia bacterium
AGACGTCTGCTCGTCACTATGCACACGTGGACTGCCCGGGTCACGCTGACTATGTAAAAAACATGGTTACGGGTGCTGCCCAGATGGACGGAGCGATCCTGGTGGTCGCCGCGACAGACGGCCCTATGCCTCAGACACGTGAGCACATCCTGCTGGCGCGTCAGGTAGGTGTACCTAAGATTGTGGTTTTCATGAACAAGGTAGACCTCGTAGATGATGCAGAAATGCTGGAACTCGTTGAGATGGAAGTGCGCGAACTCCTCGAGACTTACGGTTTTGACGGTGACAATACCTCTATCGTAAAAGGTTCAGCCCTGAAAGCTTTGGAAGGTGATGCTAACGGTGTAAATGCCATCAAAGAACTGATGGATGCCGTAGATGCTCAGATTCCTAACCCAACACGTGAAGTTGACAAGCCATTCCTGATGCCGGTAGAGGACGTATTCTCTATCACAGGTCGTGGTACAGTAGCCACAGGTCGTATCGAGCGCGGTGTGATCAACACCGGTGACGCCGTACAGATCATCGGTATGATGAAAGAAGGTGAAAAGCCTCTGACATCAACGGTAACAGGAGTTGAGATGTTCCGTAAGATCCTCGACAGAGGAGAAGCTGGTGACAACGCCGGTCTGCTGCTCAGAGGTATCGAGAAGGATGATATCCACCGCGGTATGGTGATCTGCAAGCCGGATTCCGTAACGCCACACAAAAAATTCAAGTGCGAAGTATACGTTCTCTCTAAAGATGAGGGAGGTCGCCACACCCCATTCTTCAATGGGTACCGACCACAGTTTTACTTCCGTACCACAGATGTAACAGGTGATTGTAAACTTCCGGATGGCGTTGAGATGGTAATGCCAGGCGACAACGTAACGCTGGAAGTGACTCTGATCTCTACCATTGCCATGGAAAAAGGTCTCCGTTTTGCGATCCGTGAAGGAGGTAGAACAGTAGGTGCCGGCCAGGTAACTGAGGTCATCGAGTAATATCACTGATTACCGAATACTGATTGATATTTCGGCAGGCAGATAGCCAAAGGGATATTTGCCTGCCGAAATTTATTTGCATATAAAATCAGGCTTCAACTCAGGAATCCTGAGCGAATAGAAGATTTGAAATGCAAAATAGGGAGGTAGCTCAATTGGTAGAGCGACGGTCTCCAAAACCGTAGGCTGCGGGTTCGATTCCTGTCCTCCCTGCCATGGTGAGTAAGACCGATTAAAACAATTGAACGGATTCAGAAGAAGCAATAAAAGACGATGGAACAAATAAAGTTATATGTCATCGAGAGCTATAATGAGCTGGTAAATAAAGTGACCTGGCCTACATGGTCCAGCTTGCTGGCCAGCACACGAGTCGTTCTGGCAGGTTCCGCAATTATCGCCCTGCTTGTCCTCCTGATGGACGTGATAAGCAAGCAATTGACGGGAATACTTTATAATTTATAATTCAGCAGAAGATGTCTGAAGGCAATAAGTGGTATTCATTACGTGTCATCTCCGGAAAGGAGCGCAAGATCAAGGAGCGCATCGAGCTGGAGATAAAGCGTTCCGGTTGGGATGACATCGTCACCCAGGTGCTGGTGCCTTCAGAAAAGGTATATAAAATACGCAGTGGGAAGAAGGTGATCATCGATAGGAATATTCTTCCGGGATATATTCTCCTGGAAGCTGATCCTAACCGATTCACTGCCGAAATTGTACAGGGGATCGCCAATATGCCGAATGTGATTCACTTTCTGGGACGACAAAACCCGATCCCGATGCAGGAAAGTGAGGCCAACCGGATGCTCGGTAAAGTAGATGACTCCCAGGGATTGGTAGAATCCATGGTAGAGCCCTTTATCGAAGGCGAACTGGTAAAGATTATTGATGGCCCGTTCAACGAGTTTGTTGGCGATGTCCGGGAAATCAATGAAGAAAAGAAAAAACTGAAAGTAATCGTTAAGATCTTCGGCCGGGGAACGGAAGTCGAGCTTAACTTCATGCAGGTTGAAAAAACCTCTTGATAATTAACAAATTAGGTAATTATATCTGAAGTCTGTTATGGCAAAGGAAATAGAAACATTCATTAAAATGCAGGTGAGAGGCGGAGCAGCTAATCCGGCTCCTCCCGTTGGTCCTGCACTGGGTTCGAAAGGTGTCAACATCATGGAATTCTGCAAGCGTTTCAACGCGCGTACGCAGGATACTCCGGGAAAACTCGTACCGGTCATCATCACGGTCTACAAAGACAAATCATTCGATTTCGAATTAAAAACCGTTCCGGCCGCCGTTCAGTTACTTGAAGCATCAAAACTCAAATCTGGTTCTGCAGAACCAAACCGCCAGAAGGTGGGCTCCGTGACCTGGGATCAGGTTGCCGCTATTGCCAAAGACAAGATGGCTGACCTCAACGCATTTACGGTTGAAGCTGCCTCTATGATGATCGCCGGGACAGCCAGAAGTATGGGGATCACCATCAAGGGCACACCACCGGAAGGAGTCAAAGTCAAAGACTAAGACACTCGTACTGAAGATTATTTCGCCCTCAGGAAGTTGAGTGCGAACTACGATAGAATTATTATTTATAAAAGGGAGTAATCGTGCTCAGACATTTGATTACGCCATAACCTTTAAACTATTTATTGAATGGCTAAGCTTACCAAAAAAATGGCTATCGCACACCAGAAGGTGGATAGCAACAAGCTGTATGACCTCGAAGAGGCCATGAAACTGGTCAAGGAAGTGAACGTCACCAAGTTCGATTCTTCCATTGACCTGCACATCCGGTTAGGTGTGGACCCAAGAAAAGCCGATCAGGCGATTCGCGGTACAGTCACACTCCCTCACGGAACCGGAAAATCCAAAAGAGTACTTGTATTGTGTACTCCGGACAAAGTGGATGAAGCACTGGAAGCCGGAGCCGACTACGCCGGTTTGGATGAATACATCAAGAAAGTTGGCGATGGCTGGACTGATATTGATGTCATCATTGCGATGCCTTCTGTGATGGCCCAGGTGGGTAAGATCGGTCGTATCCTCGGACCAAGAGGCCTCATGCCCAATCCAAAATCCGGAACTGTAACCATGGATATCAAAGGAGCTGTAGGAGATGTGAAAGGCGGTAAAATCGCTTTCCGGGTAGACAAGTTCGGTATCATTCACTCGCCTGTAGGTCGCGTGTCTTTTTCTGCAGACAAATTGCGTGAAAATGCTCACGAACTGCTGTCTACGATTCTGAAAATGAAACCCAGCAGTGCGAAGGCGTATACATGAAATCTGTGTCTGTCGCCTCGACCATGAGCCCGGGGATCAATATCGATACCAAAGTCATCTGACCCCATTAATCCATATCCAGCAGATCATCTAAATATTCAATACGATGAACAAGAAAGAAAAAAATCAAATCATCCAGGAGTTGCGCGAGAAATTCGACAACAACTCCTTTATATACTTTACGGATGCTTCCGCCATGACCGTAGCACAGGTCAATAAATTACGCCGCATGTGTCATCAGCGTGGCGTGGAAATGTCCGTCGTTAAAAATACATTGGCACGCAAAGCCATGGAGGGTATCGATGAGGAGCGTGGATTCGCTCGCGTCTATGATGCGCTCGTTGGGCCTACTGCCATTATGTTATCCGATACTGCCAATGTGCCGGCCAAACTGATCAAGGAATTCCGCAAGGATGATCTTGAAAAGCCGGTACTGAAAATGGCGTATATCGATGCCGATATTTTCTCTGGTGATGATGCAATCGAAGTTCTGGTTGCACTGAAATCAAAAGAAGAACTCATCGGTGATGTACTTGCGCTTCTTCAATCTCCGGCCAAGAATGTTATTTCTGCGCTTAACTCAGGCGGAAATACCATTGCCGGACTCGTTAAAGCACTTGAAGAGCGCGCTTCTTAAGGCTTCCATTTTTACATATAGTATTAATTCAATTTTGACCATTACCTATTAAAAAACAAAATCATGGCAGACGTTAAAGAAATAGCCGAACAATTAGTAAACCTTACTGTAAAAGAAGTATCTGAACTGGCCGACGTGCTTAAGTCAGAGTACGGTATTGAGCCTGCTGCTGCTGCTGTTGCAGTTGCCGCTGGTCCAGCCGCTGGAGGCGAAGCAGCCGGTGGTGCTGAAAAGACCGAATTTGATATCGTTCTGAAGAGCGCCGGTGGCAACAAACTGCAGGTAGTAAAAGAGGTGAAAACCTTACTGGGACTTGGCCTGAAAGACGCTAAAGACCTGGTAGACGGTGCACCGGCTACTCTGAAGCAAGGCGCTCCAAAAGATGAGGCTGAATCAGTGAAAACAGCACTCGAAGCAGCCGGAGCTGAAGTGGAGCTGAAGTAAGCCCACACAGGATTTTTTTTACATCATCTTAAACAGATATCACCATAAATAAAGGTGCTTCTTTGAGATATACCAATGTATTCATACACGGCTTAGCCGGAAGGTGTTTTCACCCTTCCGGCTCGGCTATTTATATCAGCGTGAATTTGACTTCGTCGAGTCTTCATCCTAAATCCTAACCATCCATGGCCGGTACCACTGCTGTAAAAGCACACACTAAACAAAGAGTAAATTTTGCCAAGATTGATCTCAATTCCCAGTACCCGGATTTCCTGGAAATCCAGCTGAAGTCCTTTCAGGAGTTCTTCCAGTTGGAAACCACACCGGAAAACAGGAATAGTGAAGGATTGTATAAAGTATTTCAGGAGAACTTCCCGATCTCCGATGCCAGAAGCATATTTGTACTCGAATTTCTGGACTATTTTATCGATCCTCCGCGCTATAAGATTGAGGAATGTATGCATCGGGGCCTGACCTACAGCGTACCACTGAAAGCCAAGCTGAGGTTGTCCTGTAATGACGAAGAGCATATCGATTTCGAAACCATCGTTCAGGATGTGTTTTTGGGGAATATCCCATATATGACCCCGAAAGGGACCTTCGTCATCAACGGAGCTGAACGCGTGATTGTATCACAGCTCCACCGTTCACCAGGTGTGTTTTTCAGCCAATCCTTTCACCCGAACGGAACGAAGATCTATTCCGCCCGCGTCATTCCGTTTAAAGGCGCCTGGATGGAATTCGCGACAGACATCAA
>JAUHXV010000040.1 GCA_030426765.1 Bacteroidia bacterium
AGCGAAAAAATGTATTTATCCTATTCGCTGGTTATAGAGAGTTACGATCACCTGGCCACCGTAAAGAATAAATTGATGGAATTGTCGCCGGATATGGATATATCGTTTGTAGACAGCAGTAATGTAGCAGGATGACAAGGGCTTTCGTGTTTCTTTTATTGCTGGCTTCACTTGACGTGTATGCACAATCCGCAGAAAGAATAGAAAGTGAATACAAACTAGGCGTGCCCAAACAGGAAGCGTCAGCTTTATGGACCTACCTGCAAAGTGAGGCATTCTTAAATCGCCTAAGGACCGAATTTGGCGTGGAAGCGGAAGTGGCTGTAGAGAGATTTACTGATGTGTATTTTGATGACGACGATCTTAATCTATATCATCATCAGGCAGGTCTCCGATTCAGATCACGCTACGTCGATGGTGAACTGACGAAGCAATTAGTGCAGTTAAAAACCCCCTTACTGGAAGACGGGGTAGCCAGAACAGAAACAAAATTTGACATTAAGAATTCGAGAGATAAAAATGATGTATACGCCAGGCATCACCTGATGAAATACATTAAGAAAAGAGATCGACGCGACCTCAACTACCAATTGGCAAAGTTTAACTCGAGTGCTGCTCGTATGCACCCTGAAGTAAAATTGAGCCAAATCAGAGCCAGAATTTACATAGCCGATAGTCTGGCTTCATTGGCAACAATCACATTAGATGAAGTGAAGAATTTGACATTTCCGTTTCAAAAATTCACAGAATTAGAACTGGAGTTAAATGAAATCCGATATACCCATAGTAGTGTCGATGAGAAAATGAGGATGGAGGGTTTCAATGAACAATTAAAAAATGTTCTTTTAGAGCGGTTTCCTTCTTTATACCAGGATCAAACACCGAAGTACAATAAAATGAAACAAAAGATAAACGCAAGTTGGCTGTCGGGGGCGTATACGTACAGAATGTGGATTGTCTTTTTCATTATAGTAGGTACAGCATCGTTTCTATTTTTTTTCAGGCAATGAGGATATCAAAGCAAACAGATAACGTTAGTTACCGGAATATGATTTTGCCCATACTGGGGCTGATCGTAGTGGCTGCTTCGGTATGGGCGGCCGATTCCTTCTTTTCTGAGCCGGAGATCTCTGATGTCGTCTACTTTTGCGATGCCGAACAATTTCAGGATGGTGAATTTGTATCGCAGGGCATAGTTTTTTTGAGTAATTGTTTTCAGGACAAAAAAGAATATGTACATGGAAAAGCATCCTGCCGGTGCGAGGGCGATAGGATTTATGGACCCGGGTTAAATCTTTATGACCTTAATCCCGGAGACACCATTGCCGTAAGTCTCCAGGTTAAATCCACCAAAAGTTCAACCTCCATTTTTGTACTGGCCAGTGATCAGGATCATTACTTTCAGGAGGTGATTTCAGAAGGAGGTGATACCGCATGGAGTGAATACAGTTTGCAGTACATCATTCCCTACGACGCGGCAGGTGCCGTATGGAAAGTTTACCCGGCAATGGTGGCGGGAGAGGGTCCTGCCTATTTTGATGACATTCGCGTAGAGCATATCCGGGCACAAGCTGACCCAATTTCAAAAGAGATGTTTCCGGAACTTGAATTGCAAATTAATGAGCTCAACTTCAGGAAGATCGTCCAAAAACGAAATGAAGCACAGGAGATCGGCCTCTTATTTTCATCTAAAGAGGACCTGGTGGATGCCAACGTTCAGGTCGAAGGAATAGAGTACAAATGTCAAACCCGACTTAAAGGAGATTTGCTCGATCATCTAAATGGTGACAGATGGTCGTTTCGGATCATCCTCGATGGAAACACCACCTGGCGAGGCATGAACACATTTTCCGTCCATAACAGTCAGGCGAGGTCACACCTTGCCGAATGGGCGATGCATCAAATCATGAGATCGGAAGGTATCATTTCGCCGAAGTATGACTTTATGCGTTTTGTCCTGAATCGAAAGCCAATTGGTGTGTACTGCTATGAACAGCACTTTGACAATCACTTTTTGGCATACAATCATAGGGTGACGGGGCCGGTCATCAGACATATTGATGATGGTTACTGGGACAATGTGTCCGGCATTCTGCAGGATTATGAGTGGGCAGAGTCTTCCCAGATTGCATTGTTTAACAAAGAAGATGATGGTAAAGAACAGTTTCTCAAACTTTACCATTATGGTCATAGCCAGTTAAATGATTATCTCAATGGAAAGAAGCCTGCGGCTGAAGTCTTTGACCTCGATAAAATGGCGAGGTACTATGCGCTTATGGAGATCGGGCACGGACTGCATGCGCAATTGATCACCAATATCCGCTTTTATATTGATCCTGTTACCACATTGCTGGAGCCGATCGGATTTGATTTTTACGGCGATCACCTGCCGGATGTAAAAGAACATTGGCAGGCGATCGGTCAATGGGAGAATGGGCAAAATATCATCGAGCGATCCCGAGATGGCAATACGTATATGCGGAGGCTGTTTGGCGACTATGATTTTTATCAAAAATATATGAAGTACCTGGAGCGATATTCTTCAGATGACTATATCGAACGGAAACTTCAGGAGCTGAAAACTCGGCTGGAAGCAAGAAATGACTTTGTCAAATCGGATCCGGAGTACGAAGACTATGCCTATAATCTGAAACAGCAATTTCGAAAAGCAAAATTTACGCGCGCTAAAATCTATCCGATGCCTAATGTTTCGCTGAAATCATACAGAACTACGGATGAAACTGGCGTAGTCCTTCAGGGGTTTCATTATTTTCCATTAAAAGTGATCGGGTTTGCCTCAGAGATGAAGACCGTGTACCTGGAGAAACCAATCCTTATTGATGCCTACTCCCCGGATTCGCCGGTTGTCTCGCATGTATTAACGGCGGAGGGGAATCCGGGGACCATCCTGTATCAAACTTTAGGATTGGACTCAATATTCTACCACGAGATCAATAATGATATTGTGCCGGATGTCAACCTACCCACACAACGGTCTGCGTATGTTCCGATTTCTGCCAATCAAAATATTCAAACTGCGGGGACATCTTACACAGTCAAAACGAAAACATGGATTATCGACAAACCCTATGTAGTGAAGGCGCATGAAAGTCTGTCTATATCAAGTGGGACACGGGTCGAATTCAGGGAACCCGGTTCGCTAACTATTTTCGGGCAGGTATTGGCGATCGGTACAGCCAATGAACCAATTATATTTTTCGGGAGTAAGGTAAAAGGTCAGGGGATCCTCATCGCGGGTAGTGATCAGGAGAGTCGATTTATGCATTGCTCGTTTACGTCCTTAGGAAGCTATGGCGCCGGGGTGGTCAAATTGCCAGCCGTGGTGAATTTGGACGAAGCGAATGTTCAATTTATACACTGCCAGTGGAATCGTAATAATGCCCGGGCAGATCTGGAGATCAGTAATTCAACGTACCATCTGACCAATACCAGGTTTAGCAATAATGCAGGGGATGCCATTCGCGCGAACTTTTCTCAGGGCGTAGTGGATAAAATGGTTTTAGACCAGTACGGAGGAGATGGATTTATTCAGCAGGGCGGTCGATCAAAAATTAAGGAGTTTATGGCCACTAATGTATTAGGGTGGGCAGCGCGTTTCGATCTGTTGGCAAAATCTGAATTGAACAAATTTACAACGGAGGGTGCAACGCATGCAGTGAAAGTAAAGGACAATAGTCAGGTACTGATCGTTGATTACAAAGGCAAAGCAGTACAAACGGACCTGGAAGTCACGGGGAGTGAAAAGCCGAAGACGACGCTCATCATATCCGATGCACAAGCACCAAAAGAGATACGCTATAGGGTCGAACCGGGTGCACTCCTGAAGATTAATGGCTTTGACCAAAAAGCAAAATGATGCGCTACGAGCGAAAATATCGAATCGAAGGCCGACATTACCTTCAGGTGCTGCACGAAATGATGAGCATCAGGGGTGCCTTTTATTCTCCGTATCCGGACAGGTGGGTCAACAGCATCTATCTGGATACGATTTTCTATGATGCACTACATCAAAATCTGGCCGGGATATCCAATCGATGTAAATACAGGGTCAGATGGTATGGAGAGGATTATGAAAGATTGGATTCTCCGGTATTGGAGCAGAAAGTAAAATCGAATTTGCTAGGGTATAAAAACCACCTGCAATTAACGTCCACTACGCTAAGTCCTGGAGATCTGAGGCAGACACTAGATCTTGATCTGCTGAAGGATCAGGGTTTGGAACCCATGGTCATGGTTCGATATTTACGTACCTATTTAGAATCCTTTGACCGACGGGTTAGGATCACCATCGACAGAAAACTCCAGTACAGGGGAGTGAGCAACTTTAAAGTGGATTCGTACATGTATGGTGATGAGGCGATTATATTAGAAATAAAATATGATCCGGAAATTGAATCTGATATCCAGGATATTTTGCAGGACGTAAAGTACAGGCTGACGAAGAACTCCAAATTCGTATCCGGGATTATGGCCTATTGGAGTTAGTGAGAGAGCATTGAGTACTTCTTAAGTGACCTAGTCCACATGAATAAAATCAGATTTTTTATCCTCATATTACTCGCCTTATTAAGTGCTTGTCAAAAAGAGGCGCGTGATGATGTTTTGATCGTTGAAAATCTGCCCAACAACTTAGCTGATTACCAAAGAACGATTGTAGGTCAGCTTTCAGGAAACGATACGCTAGGGGGTAATACCCTTATCAAAAGCAGATGGTCAGGTGAAGAGCGGGAAATCACAAAAAGATACCTTAAGGAGCTGATTGGCACTTTGGGCCTGAAAGCAAAGGAGCACAAATACACACTACCCAATCTTAATCCTGCGATTGATCTGATCCTCAGTCCATTCAAAGGAAGCAATGTCTATGGAATTCTTCCATCCACTAATGGCAGCGATGAATATATTGTCCTTGGAGGGCATTACGACAGTGGTAAACGGAATGCGCCGGGAGCCATTGATAATGCTACTGGGATAGCATTGATCTGCGCCGTGGTGAGGGAATTATCAAAACTCGAGAATAGAAATAAAAACATACTACTGGTCTTTTTTGATCAGGAGGAAGAGGAATTGATAGGAAGTAAAGCTTTTGCCAAGCTTCTCGTGCAAGAACAATGGCGTATTCATTCAATTCATTGTTTTGACATGGTCGGTTGGGACGGTGATCATGACCGGGCAATGGAGATATTTTCCGGGTCTGAGTTTTTAATTGATGCGTACAAATCTGTTGCTGCACGAAATGGTATTCCGATTAAAGACATTCTGATTG
The DNA here is from genome assembly GCA_030426765.1 of Bacteroidia bacterium. Lineage (GTDB taxonomy): Bacteria > Bacteroidota > Bacteroidia > Chitinophagales > Saprospiraceae > Opimibacter. The sequence goes on from JAUHXV010000040.1 coordinate 5,285, forward strand.
ATCCTGTTGGGTATGACAATAATTCAACAGACTTTGATGCTTTTGTTCCTTTTGGATTTTCAGTAATAGGGGCGGGAGAGTGCTACTACCATGGGGATTCTTCGCCTTATAAAGACAGTCCGGACGATACCTATGCTACTGTAAATTTTGAGTATGTATTGTCTTGCACCCTTTTAATTGAAGGCATAATGCAAAAATTGATCACAGAATGAATAGCTCACAACTCGATATACTAAGCATGCTAAGGAAGCATATGGTATTTACATCCATTTTATGCCTGACCTTGTGTTTCTTCCTGGCCAAGGGCTTTAGGTATTTTTTGATTGGCAGCTATGTTCCTTTGGTTTGCATATCGACCATTGTAATTCTTCTGGCATTTGGGTTTCTGAATTCAATGAATTTTTTCAGGAAAATTATACGGATATGGGGATCTCTATTACTGCTTTGGTCAGCTGTTAGGCTGTTGTTTAGCTTTATAAATCAGTTTGTAAAGCCTATTCCGGAAAGCCACGTTTCCGAGCAACTTGGTATAAGCGGCACAATGCTTAGTGTATTGTTTCTGGCAGGAGCGATATACCTATTTTGGTATAGTGGCAGAATATTTAAAAAATAGACTGACCGCTACAGGGTATATGGTAGTAAAGATGCCTGCCAGACACGACGCACTACAAACCATAACTTTATACCCCCCATTTAACACAACCTTTACAAATCATATTCGTTTCTAAAGGAGAATTATTATCTTTGCGGAATAATTCACAAAAATAGGATATGATGTCGGAATATTTTCGTGAGCAACTCAAAGAAAAAGGCCTGAAAGTCACGCCCCAGCGCGTCGCGATCTACGAAGCGGTGGTCGAACTCAAAAATCACCCCACGGCCGAAAATATCATCGAATACATCAGTAAGATCCATCCCAATATTTCCGTCGGCACCGTATACAAGATCCTCGACACCCTGGTCGAACACCACCTGCTCAATAAGGTGAAAAACGAAAAGGATGTCATGCGCTACGATGCCGTCATGAAAAAACACCACCACCTGTATTGCGAAGAGACAGACAAAATCGCTGATTTTGATGATCCCGAGTTGGATCACATCATCAGCGACTATTTCACCAAAAAGAAGATCAAAGGTTTCAAGATCAAAGACATCTCACTACAAATCACCGGAGAATTTAAAAACAAATAAATACTAATTAAATGGACAGTTCGAGTAATGGAAAGTGCCCTTTTCATCATGGGGCAAACACAGAGTCAAATGATTCCGTCATGGCATGGTGGCCCAAGGCGCTCAACCTTGATATCCTGCATCAGCATGATACGAAGACCAACCCCAATGGCGAAGATTACAACTACAGAGAAGAATTTTTAAAGCTGGATCTGGAAGCCGTCAAAAGCGACCTGAAAGCCCTGATGACCGACAGCCAGGAATGGTGGCCGGCAGACTGGGGCCATTATGGAGGCCTTATGATCCGCATGGCGTGGCACGTGGCCGGTACCTATCGTATCGCAGACGGACGTGGTGGAAGTAATACAGGTAACCAACGTTTTGCGCCGCTTAATAGCTGGCCGGACAATGCCAGTCTGGACAAAGCCCGCCGTCTGTTGTGGCCGATCAAGAAAAAATATGGTAACAAACTCTCCTGGGCAGACCTCATGATCCTGGCCGGAAATATGGCTTATGAGTCTATGGGCTTCAAGACCTTTGGATTTGCTGGAGGCCGTGAGGATATCTGGCACCCGGAAAAAGATATTTACTGGGGTTCAGAAAAGGAATGGCTGGCTCCAACAGGTAGTGAAGGAAGCCGCTATTCAGGTGAGCGCGATCTTGAAAACCCACTCGCGGCTGTGATGATGGGACTCATCTATGTCAACCCTGAAGGCGTGGACGGAAAACCCGATCCGTTGAAAACCGCTCATGATGTCCGTATCACCTTTGGCAGAATGGCGATGAACGATGAAGAAACCGTTGCCCTGACAGCCGGCGGACATACAGTGGGTAAAGCTCACGGCAATGGCGATGCTTCTATACTCGGGCCAACGCCTGAAGCTGCTGAGATTCACGAACAAGGCTTTGGCTGGACCAATCCAAAAAATACCGGCGTTGGAGCTGATGCGGTGACCAGTGGTTTGGAAGGCGCATGGACATCAACACCTGATCGCTGGAACCGTACCTATTTCCACTTGTTGCTGAACCACGATTGGGAGTTGAAAAAGAGCCCTGCAGGTGCACATCAGTGGGAGCCGGTCAGTATCAAAGAAGAAGACAAACCGGTAGACGCCCACAATCCGAATGTTCGACGTAACCCGATCATGACCGACGCGGATATGGCGATGAAGATGGATCCGGAATACCGCAAGATCTCACAGCGATTTTATGAGGATCCGGAATATTTTGAAAAAGTATTTGCCCGTGCATGGTTTAAATTGACGCACAGAGATTTAGGACCAAAGAGCCGTTACCTGGGTGCCGATGTGCCGAAGGAAGATTTGGTGTGGCAGGATCCGGTGCCGAGTGTAGACTATACCTTAACCGAAAAGGAAGTTGACGCACTGAAAGAGACCCTCCTGAATAGTGGATTGTCTTCTGCCGAGTTAATCAATACGGCATGGGACAGCGCGCGTACCTTCCGGGGTTCTGACTTCCGCGGAGGAGCCAATGGAGCAAGGATTCGTTTAGCCCCACAGAAAGACTGGGAAGGCAACGAACCAAAACGCCTGGAAAAAGTGCTCAGCAAACTCACCGAGATTCAATCCGGTCTGGATAAGAAAGTCAGTATTGCCGACCTCATCGTACTGGGTGGAAGCGCAGCAGTAGAAAAAGCAGCTAGGGACGCTGGCTTTGATGTACGTGTACCTTTTACTCCTGGACGTGGAGATGCCACAGCAGAAATGACAGATATAGATTCTTTTGAAGTACTGGAACCATTGCATGATGGCTACAGAAACTGGCTGAAGAAAGACTATGCTGTCAATCCGGAAGAGATGTTGCTCGACAGAACGCAGCTCATGGGACTGACTGCACCGGAGATGACCGTGCTGATAGGCGGTATGCGTGTGCTGGATACCAATCACGGTGGCACAAAACATGGCGTATTCACAGATCGTGCGGGCCAGCTGACCAATGACTTCTTTGTGAATCTGACCGACATGGCGTATAGCTGGAAACCAACAGGCAAGAACTCCTATAACATCGTCAACAGAAAGACAGGAGAAACCAGGTGGACCGCCACGCGTGTCGATCTGGTTTTGGGATCAAATTCAATTCTGAGAGCGTATGCTGAGTTTTACGCACAGGATGACAACAAAGGAAAGTTTGTCAATGACTTTGTCAACGCCTGGGTGAAAGTGATGAACGCAGATCGTTTCGACGTGAAAAATTAAGTTTCAGTTGTTGTAATTGTAGTTACAGAACCACGGGGTTTATGGCACAATCGGGTGTTGTAAACCCCGTTTATTTTCTCAATTCCTATGTGTCCAAAATAGATTTTGTTTACATATGAATTTTTATCGAGACAACTTATGTGTTACTTTTTTTCCGGAAAAAAGTAACCAAAAACCTCGTCGCTCTAAAAACTCGCTTTTGCCTCTCGTCCATTTTTTGGCATTTTGCTTCCTTTTACATTCGTTTTCACACTCCCTTGTATTTCTGCTTGCGGTCAGAAATACAAGCTGATCCGAGTGCTCAGACAGTTTAGAGCGACAAGATTTCTCTATTGGATGGTGCATTTTCAGACGATGCATATAGATTGTTCCAATCGAGATAAAAATCCAGTTAATTAAAACGAAAGTTTGCAACTCATCTCGACTTGGAAAATTTCGTCACGCTAAACTGTCTGACCAACCGAATGCCTTCTTTTTGTGCGCGCTCAATAGCTGACAATGCTTTAGGGTTCGCCAGAGCAAAAAGAAGAAAGAGCGAAGAAAGAACCTTAAAGCCTCTCCTAAAAAACAGAAAATGAAAAGAGCTAAAAGGGAGTTTTTAGCGTGACTAGACTTTTTGGTTACTTTTTCGTGTCCTGCAATTAAAATATTGCAGGATGGAGATCCTGAAACACTTTCGGTTAGAGGACATGTGAAAAAAGTAACAGATCTTTGTTTTTTAGAATTCATCTAAGCCTCTCATCATCAATTACACCAAAGTTGAAAACAAGAATTGAGAGTGACGAAATCCGCACAGGCCGATTGTTTCCTTTGCCTACTCTGAATTTTCCAATAATTCAGAGCTGGAAAAAAAAGAATAAGAACTATATCTTGATGTAGACCTTTAGGTGGCAAAATTTATTTTGGACACTAAAGTATTTAATTATTAAACCGATAAATCAACTGCGCCCTAATCTCACTTCTGACATTTCCGGGGATGGCATCGAGGCCACTGCCAAATTCCGTCTGGTCCAGGAGCTGCGTCTGGGCATATTTTAATTCCATCGTGAGTTTGCGGATGCCTTTGTATCGGACATTTACATAAAACCTGGAACCCTGATCACTGAATGCCGGAATCGTATAAAAATACGTCAGGTCGTTTTCATACGCATAGATGCGGGAGCTATAGTCATCCGTATCGAATAAACTGATGCGCGCATTGAAAGACCATGGGGATGAACGAGGTTTGTAGATAATATCCTGATAAATCAGAAATCCTCTTTCCCGGATGTTGAGCACAGAAAAATTACTCCATTCCAATCGGGTGCGGAGTTCAAATTCTTTTGTCAGAATGTTTTTGATGTGTAATCGAAAGTTTGATCGCTGCTGATTTTCTACTTCTGCAATTGCGCCACCGGAAGCACGCGAGTTGATACCGTTAGTCTTGGAGCGATACTGCGCATAGATCTCCAGCCGGCGCTTGGCGATATAGGTCACTCGAGCAAAGTATTCTTTCCCTTCTGTCGGTTGGTCGATATTAAAGCGAAGCCACGGATGAGACCAGATATCCTGGTAAAATGTAATCTTCCACTTGGGTGATGGTGTGATCTCAAGCCCGGTATAAATCCCGATCTCATTATTGGCCAGCGACCCTTCACCAAATGCATTTGGTGTCAACGCGAGGTAATCTTTTGCGTATGAACGAAACAACACTGTAGCAGATATGTGTCGATCGATCCCGGCGAGTAATCCATTCAAGGTTGAGATCGCGCCATTGTCACTCATGGCGGTCTCTCCAAAAAAGTGGAATCCACCAAACCATGCACCGTAATCCACACTTAGATTCGTCAACCGGTTTCCATTAAAGTAAAACTTGTTGTAGAGATCAGGCCTGCGATTTAAAGGTTTGCTCAGATGGCTATACAAGGCATTAAACGCAATGTGCCCTCTTCGCTTCGTGTACGCAATACTTACTCCCGCCTGATTCAGGTCGATGGCGTCTTCATCGGCTATTTCGGACTGCGTCCGATGCAGATTGGAGGTCTGCAAACTGGAGATATCACTGACCACATCATCAAATTCCTCATCAATAAAAACGGAGTCTGTGATGATATTGCCATCGCGTTTATGGGAACTCGCTAAGACAGTGATTTTGAGATGATCCATCGGGGAAACGGTAATAGCTGCACCCCGCAAAAAATTATTTTCTTCGACCGAACGATAGGAGCGAAGGGCGTTTCCGGTGCGCTTGACATCGACGACAAAGCTACTCTTGCGCACCCCAAAGCCCGAATGCATGATCAGCCCTTGCCCGAAGTTGGCATTGAAATCACCAATGACCAGGCCTTTGAGCCAATCATTATAATCTTCAAGCGCGATGTGAAAGGAATAGAAATCAAAACCATATTTATTGGAACCCCTGAAAAAGGCTTCGCCGGCATCTTTTTCCATGGTAAAACCATAGCTGAGGGCATTGCCGTTGCGATGGCGGTAGCGGACGTATAGTTTGGTCGGGTCACCTTCAAAAGCGGGTTGTTCGCCGAGGTATCCTTCTGACTCCTGGATAGTTCTTCCGGCACGAATAAAAAGTTCGTTCTGGCCGTGCGTTATCATATGCCCCAGCGTAAGCGCTCGGGTGTCGGTTTCCCGCCCTCGCACAGTAGCCACTTCCGAAAGCAATCGGATCGCATCCGGTTCGAAGCCGGGTATGGATTGCAGTTCCAGCATGTCCAGTAGTGGTCCGTGCGTGATCAGGTGCTGTTGCAGGTTGCGGTACGCGATGGGGGAGATAAGTTTCCATTGCATCAGGTCAGCGACCTGTGGGGAATTGATGTCGATTGGGTTTCTGCTCCAGATCTCGAGTTGACTCCCCAGCTCGTTGAAGTCAAACTCTTCGCCTCCATCGTCATTTTCGGTGATAATCTCGAGAAACTGTGCGAGGTAGTCTTCGGTGGTTTGTGCTGACGCTTGTACCAGGAAAAACAGGCACAAAAACCATAGCAGTATGGGGCGGATATGAAAGCGTGTAATCACCGAAAGCGAAAATAAGGTTTTCCGGCATGTTAGCAATCGGCATGCGGAAGAGGACAGATAAAAAAAAAGAGGCTGAATCGTTTGACGGATTCAGCCTCTTACATGTATTATAAGAAACAGTATACGCAGTGGTTAGGCAGTCACCATGGCTTGTGACCGCACAGTACGAATGATCCTTTCGGCGACCATATACGGATCAGCGTTGGAAGCAGGTCTTCTGTCTTCCAGGTAGCCTTTCCATCCGTTGGTAGCGGTGTGAACAGGAATACGGATGGATGCTCCGCGATCGCTGACGCCATAGCTGAACGTATGGATAGATTGTGTTTCGTGTTTGCCGGTCAGGCGTAGCTGGTTGCTGGAACCATATACTTCGATGTGCTCTTTGTGTACAGCTCTGAAGTTTTCACAGATGGACTCAAACATCTCCTTGCCGCCCACTTCACGCATTTCTTTATTGGAAAAGTTGACGTGCATTCCTGAACCATTCCAATCGCCCTGGATAGGCTTAGGATGGATATTGATCAGAACACCATATTTTTCAGAAATGCGATACAATAGGTAACGGCTTAAGACCATTTCGTCGGCAGCTTTTTTGCCTCCTTTGGCGAATACCTGATATTCCCACTGTCCGAGTAGTACCTCTGCGTTTATACCTGTCACACCGAGACCGGCATCAAGGCATGCATCCAGATGTTCTTCCACGATATCACGGCCTGCTACATTCTTGTAGCCTACCGCGCAATAATATGGTCCTTGTGGGCCAGGGTAGCCTTCTTTTGGAAATCCAAGAGGAGCACCGTTTGATTCCAGAACATATTCCTGCTCATATCCAAACCAATAATCCTCGGTATCATCAGGGATCAGGTGGCGCATATTGCTTTCATGAGGTGTGCCATCCGGATTGAATACTTCACATACGACCAACCAGCCATTTTTACGCTGTGGGTCAGGATAGGCGGTGACGGGACGCAACAGACAGTCTGAAAAATGACCGTTGGCCTGCATTGTACTACTGCCATCAAATGACCATTCAGGAAGGACCGAAGTATCGCCATCGAAACTATTCATTTCGATTACTTTAGTTTTGCTTCTCAGCGTGGCTTCCGGCTTGTTGCCGTCTAACCAGATGTACTCAAATTTAAACTTAGCCATGTTTGGATTTGATTTTTTAAAAATTACAAATAAGTAGTTTCTACTATATGTAGCACAAAGCTAAGCGCACTTCTGAGGGTATGGTATTTAAATAATTTGGATAACGCTATGGCTAAAGCCATTAATTAGAATATATTTGCTTGAAAATTAGTTGTTTGCGCCATAGTTTATTGTTATGCCCATAGCCCAATCCGAGCAATTATTTACCATCATAAAGTCGCTGACCAAGGCAGAGAAGCGCAACTTCAGATTGTACGTTCAGCGCCTGCAGAGCAATGAAGACGTGCTCTACGTCCGCCTTTTTGATATCCTCGACAAAGCAGAGGAATATGACGAAAAAGAAGTGCTGCGCAAACTCGGCAAGGTCTCCAAGTCTCAGTTTGTCAACCTAAAGCGCCACCTCTACACCCAGATCCTTAAAAGCCTGCGCCTGATCTTCGAAAATATCGAATCGATCAAAGTGCGCGAGCAAATCGATTTTTCACATATCCTGTACAACAAAGGGCTCTATCTGCAGTCCAACAAACTCCTGGATCGCGTGAAGGAGATGTTGCCCGAAAGTGGCCATGACCTGCTGCGCCTGGAGATCATCGAGTTTCAGAAATTTATTGAAGAACGCCACATTACGCGAAGTCGTAAAAAATCAGGAAAAGTACAATCGTTGCTGACGGAGGCGGAAAATCAGGAGGCGCGCGTTTCGAATATCGTGCTACTCAGTAATCTCAAGATCAAAATTCACGGTTGGTATATTGAAACCGGTCACGTCCGGGATCAGAAAGATCACTTTCAGTTGCAGACCTATTTCGACTCCGAACTACGAAAGGTCCGCACGACAGATCTATCCTTAGTGGAAGAGGTCTACCTGCAGCAGAGCTATATGTGGTTTTATTATATCATGCTCGATTTTGAAAACTGCCATAAGCATGCCGAAGCCTGGGTAAAAGCATTTGATGATCATCCGGCGCATATGCGTGAAGATCCGGTGTTGTACATGCGTGGAATCTCGTACCAACTCACTTCTTTATATAGTTTGCGTGACTATACTCGCTATGTTGCGATACTGGAAAAATTTGAGCAGTTTACCGTTTCACACGAGAAGTATTTCGACATGACCGGGCAGATCATCAGCTTCCTCTACCTGTATACCGCCAAGATCAACCGGCATTTTATCGAAGGTTCCTTTACGGAAGGACTGAATCTGATTCCGGAAATCAATCGGCTGATTAAAAAATTCGGCCGGTTTATTGACATCCACCGCATTATGGTTTTCAACTATAAAACGGCATGGCTTGCACTGGGTTCAGGGCAACCAGGACTTTGTATAGAGTATCTCAATAAGATCATCAACCTCCAGGCAGCCGGACACTTGCGTACGGACATTCAATGTTATGCACGCCTGATGCATCTCATGGCTCATTTTGAACTGGGGCATTATAATCTGCTGGAACATTTAGTGGAAAGCGTAGGTAGATTCTTTAGTAAAATGCGCGATCTGAATGAAGTTCAGAAAGTGCTGTTTCAGTTTTTCAGAAACAACCTCGATGTCAAACCCAAAGACATGATCCGTAGTCTGGAGACGCTGAAAAAGGAAGTGATTCGCCTCGAACTCAATCCATATGAAGGCAGAACGTTTCATCACCTGGATATTGTCGCCTGGATCGACAGTCGGATTGAGGGCGTGACCATTGGTGATGTCATTCGCGATCGATTTAAGGCAAAAGAGTAGGGGCATCCAAACGTTGTTTGTAGTTTGCGCCCGAAATGAAATGGAGTTGAAACGTAAACTGAAATCAGTATGGCTAACATAATAGTACTTGGCGGAGGGATGGTGGGTAGTGCCATCGCCGTGGATCTGTCAAAGCAACATCAGGTGACGATTACGGATCTTCGCAAACAAAGACTGGAAGTCCTGAGTCGTCAGCATTCCGCCTTGGAAACAAGCGTGCTGGATGTGACACATGCTGATGAATTGAAAAAAGCAATTTCACCCTTTGATCTTGTGGTGTGTGCAGTACCCGGATTCCTGGGATTCAAAACTCTCAGGTCGATCATTGAAGCCGGGAAGGATGTTGTTGATATTTCATTTTTTCCTGAAGATCCTTTGTCCCTTGACACATTGGCAAAAGAAAAAAATGTCACGGCCATTGTGGACTGTGGTGTAGCGCCCGGTATGGACAATTTGATTTTGGGGCGATACAATGAGGTCTTGAAAATTAATTCTTTCGAGTGCCTTGTTGGCGGTCTGCCAAAAGTGCGTAAGTGGCCCTTCTTTTATAAAGCGCCTTTCTCTCCAGTGGATGTGATCGAAGAATACACACGCCCGGCTCGTTTTGTTGAGAATGGAGAAATTGTGGTCAAAGAAGCCCTGACAGATCGCACGTTGGAGTATTTTGACCGCGTCGGCACGCTAGAGTCGTTTAACTCAGATGGCTTGCGTACACTGCTGTCCACCATGTCGCATATTCCATTTATGATAGAAAAGACGCTTCGCTATCCTGGTCACGCTGAGGCAATATTGATGCTCAGGGAGAGCGGGTTTTTCTCGAATAAAAAAGTGGAAGTGGACGGACAGTCCATCACGCCCCTCGATTTTACGAGTTCTATTTTATTTAATGAATGGAAACTCGGCGAGGAAGAGGAAGAACTCACCCTGATGCGCGTCACGATGAAGGGGATGGATGCAAATGAAGAAAAGGTTGAGGTTGCCTATCATTTGTATGATGCGTTTGATCAGCAGACAAAAACATCCTCCATGGCGCGTACTACAGGGTATACGGCTACGGCGGCAGCTAATTTATTTTTGGATGGAAAATTTGAAGAGAAAGGTGTTTTTCCGCCCGAGAGAGTTGGCAAGCACGAGGCGTGTTTTGACTATATCATACGCTATCTCGAAGCGCGTGGTGTACATTATCAAAAGACCGTGAAAACCCTTTCGTAATCCGCTCAGCGGGACACCGCGATAATTTCCTTAACATTGCCCTGTCATGCGTATTCGAACCTTCATCCTGATCGCCGGATTTATCCTTTTCATACTCGGAATGTTGTCACTTGTCCTTGTGCTGATCGGGGCTAACTTTAGTTATCTGGCCTGGATCGACAAACCGGGAAGTCCGCGTGGGCTGCTGATTCGTTTGGCTATGATCGGTGGCGGATTGATCATGAGTTATATGGCCCTCAACCCTGGGCAGGACGATCAGGAATCGGGCACTACACCTGATCAGTAAAAACTTCCGGGACGATTGACATAGCTTCGAGAAAAGCTTTTTCTTCAAGTCCCGTCGGGATATTTTCCTGTTTGAAATAGCTGACCATATTTTCAGTCGGCATGTTTCCGGTGAGTTCATCTTTGGCCATCGGGCATCCACCATACCCTTTCATAGCAGAATCAAATCTTCGGCATCCGCTGGCGTAGGCAGCAGCGATTTTCTCCTGCCAGTTGTGCGCTTGCGTATGCAAATGAGCGCCAAACTCCACATCGGGATACGGTGGAATCAGATTGGAAAACAAGTAGTCGATGTTTTCGGGATTGGAAACGCCGATGGTATCAGACAGCGCCATGATCTTGATTTCCATATCCGCTAAATGGTCGACCCATCGCTGAACGATCTCCACATTCCATGGATCACCATATGGGTTGCCAAAGCCCATCGACAAGTACACAACGAGTTTGCGGTTGTTGGCCAAACACAGGTCCTGGATTTCGGCGACGCGACCAAGGGACTCTTCTATCGTCGCATTGGTATTACGCAGCTGGAAGGTCTCTGATACGGAAAAAGGATATCCGAGGAAAGCAATTTCTTCAAACTGTACGGCATCAATGGCACCGCGTTTGTTGGCGACGATGGCGAGGAGTTTGGATTGCGTAGTAGACAGATCAAGCTTTGACAACACTTCTGCTGTATCGCGCATCTGCGGGATGGCTTTGGGGGAAACAAACGAACCGAAGTCAATCGTGTGAAATCCGACCTTAAGCAGGCTGTTGATGTACCGCGCCTTCAATTCCGTGGGGATGAATTGATGCAGGCCTTGCATGGCATCTCGGGGACATTCAACGATTTTGATCATCGGGAGGTAAATTTAAGGTATTTCACTTAAGCGGGTCAGGGTGGGAATTCATGATATACCGGACCCTTTCCGGATTGAAATGAGTATATTGGGAAATAAAACAAATCGGTATGCGTCTTGTTGATCAACTCCTTGAAGAATATGGCTCCAGCCACCAGAACGCCACCAATAAGCTGATCCATTGGTTTTGCGTTCCCGCGATCATGTTCAGCCTGATAGCCTTGTTATTTGCCATTCCGTTTTTCACCGACCGATCCCTGATGGCCAATTGGGCATTTATTTTTCTGCTCGGTGCCTGGATGTATTATGCGCGTCTCTCGATGGCGATGTTGATCGGCTTTATGCTGATTGGAAGTATCTTTCTTTGGGGGGCAGCTTCTGTATATCTCTCCCTTGGTGCTGATGCCGGCAAACTCGCTATTGTTGCCTTCCTCATCTTCGCTATCGCATGGGTAGGGCAGTTTATCGGTCACAAGATCGAAGGCAAGAAACCCTCTTTTCTGAAAGATGTTCAGTTCCTGCTGGTTGGTCCTGCGTGGCTGTTGAGTTTCATTTTCCGGAAAATGGGAATCAAGTATTAAAGCATGAGGCATGGAGCATGGAGCATGGAGAAATTTGGTGATGGGGTGATTTTGTGATGGAGTGATAAGGTGTAAAATCTGGTACGTGCTTTAGCGCTGGACCATCTTGAATGATCAATTTTTAAAAACTGCCCCGTGCTTTAGCTCGGGGATTCTGTTGATTTAGCTTATCTACATTCCTTCATTGTCTGATGCAGTGGAACAAAGGTGCAAAGGAGGAACGCAAAGAAAGCTAAGCTTACTATTCCATTAGAGAATAAAATGTAAAACAATTTCAACTTCTTCTAAACCCAAAACGATGTATATCCCGCCCCGTTGTCAGGGAGCGCATGATTATTCTTGAAAGAGATTTCGATTGTATGCACAATCCCCGAGCTAAAGCGAATGGCATGGGGGTATTTATTAACACTTGAGTTTGGTTGTGCGATCTTACACAACCCCGAGCTAAAGCACGGGGCAATTTTTTAATTGGATAGAAACAAATTTGTCCAGTTCGGGTAGCTCCGGCTAAAGCACGGAGCACAATATTCATAACCTCACTCCATCGCTAAATCACTCCATCACTCCATCATTCTCCTCGATGCCAATCCTGTCCGAAATTTTATACCTGTTTCGATTTGGAGAGTTGCGGGAGATCATCTCAGCGAGGAAGCCGGTGAGGAAGAGTTGCGATCCAATGATCAGTGTGAGGATGCCGAAGTAGAAAACCGGTCGGTCGGAAATGCGGACGATGTCCATGGAAATCTTGAGAAAACTGAGATAGGCCAATATGCCAAATCCAACCACAAAAAACAAAACACCCAGTGTGCCAAAGAAGTGCATTGGGCGCTTGCCGAACTTACCGACAAAAGTGATGGACAGGATATCCAGGAATCCGTTGATCATACGCTCCCAGCCGAACTTGCTGTACCCAAATTTGCGGGGTTGGTGCTGCACGACCTTTTCACCGATACGACTGAAACCGGCCCATTTGGCCATGACCGGTATATAACGGTGCATCTCTCCGTATACTTCTATGTTTTTCACAACATCATGCTTGTAGGCTTTCAGGCCGCAGTTGAAATCGTGAAGTTTGATACCGCTGGCCGCTCGGGTCACGCGATTGAAAAGCTTGGAGGGCAGCGTTTTTCCGATCGGATCTTTGCGGTCTTTTTTCCATCCGCTGACCAGATCGTAATTCTCCTCCCGAATCATTTTCATCAGGCCCGGAATCTCTTCCGGAGAATCCTGAAGGTCAGCATCCATGGTGATGACAATTTCTCCTAAGGCAGCTTCAAACCCTTTTTGGAGGGCAGCTGACTTGCCATAGTTTCTCCGAAAGCGGATGCCTTTGAGCCATGGATACTGACTGCTCAGTTGTCCGGTTACCTGCCACGAAGCATCACTACTTCCATCGTCGATCACAATGGCTTCAAATCGCGAGATATGGTTGGCTTTGACGACGTGGTCAATCCATGCCATCAACTCCGGAAGCGATTCTTCTTCGTTGAATGTTGGAATGATTAATGATAACTCAAGGGTTCCTTCCAAAATGGATAATATTATTCCTCAGTCTCAGTCTCAGTTGAAGGAACTGATAAAGGTGGATCAATTTTTAAAATTGCGGCAGCGATCAGGGATTTAAACAAACCCCATAGTGCGATATACAGCAGAATAAATGGAGACAAGAAAAGTGGACTGCTAATATACTTTGTAAATTTCATTGTCATTTCGCGCTGTTCTTCCGGAGCATTAGATTGCTCCAGCTGCTCTTCTGCCCTTTGGATAATCATCTCACTCATTGTTGGGTCAATAACGGTCATGTATAGCAAAGTGAAGATTCCAGATACTACACCTGCTATCACCGCGATAGTCAGCCCTTTTTTAAAAGCTTCACCAAAAGAAATATAACCTCCCTGGTCCTGGTCTCTAATCTCTTTTACACCTAGGTAGATAGTAAAAAACGTGACGATCATGAGGACAAAATTCAGCACGAAGCTCAGACCGGCCATACCCGCGCTTGCTCCATCCTGGAGGCCAAGAATATTGCTAATGAGCGAAAAAATAACATACACCGCACCGGTGATCAATCCCCATTTCATTGTTGTAGACATAGTTCGTTTTGTTTTGTTTGATTTGCCAATGATCAAATATATTAATTTACCATCAGATGATCGTGAAGAATCGTTCCCACAACTTTTCCGGTAAACGTGCGCCCCTTCAACGCATCATTCTGTGACAAGGAATGCCGTGTACCTTCATACTGCCATTCGATATCGGGATCAAACAGGGTAAGGTCAGCTTTTTGATCCTTGCTGATCTGAGGAACATCAATGCCCAGAATCGCCCTCGGACCTTCACAGAATTTGCTCACGATATCAGACACGGACATTACTTCTTTTAAGGCTGTATGCGCTGCACCAAATGCCGTTTCCAGTCCGATAGAACCAAACGATGCAAAAGTAAATTCACATTCTTTGGTTTCCACTTCCATGGGTTGGTGAATCGAGGAAATATGATCAATGGTGCCGTCTTTAAGTCCTTTGATCAGCGCTTTGCGATCCCTGGATGTGCGCAACGGGGGCAGGACTTTCAGGTGACTATCAAAGTCACCCACATCTTTGTCTTCGAGCAAAAGATGGAGTGCAGGTACATCAGCCGTAACTGCTATTTTGTCTGTTTTGGCACGCTGCACTAATGGAATTGAGGATGCCGCAGACAAAGCGTGAAAATGCAACCTTGATTGCGTATAAGCAGCCAGCTGTATATCTCGTTGCACAGTGATTTCTTCTCCTACGGATGGTATGCCCGTCAGGCCCATAGAGGTGCTGACCGTTCCCTCATGCATTTGTCCGTTAGCCGTGATCGTTCTATCCAGGGGAAAATCAATGATCACAGAGCGATACGGAATCACATACTCCAAAGCGCGTGTCAGCAGGCCTGTTTCAAGCGGGTTTTTTCTGCCGTCGCTAAAGCCCGTTACACCCGCATGGATCATGTCGATGATTTCGGTGAGGTCCTTTCCTTCCAACTCTTGTGATACGGCCCCAATAGGGTATAGATTGACCGCTACCGTAGGGCGTATCTGTTGAATGTATTCTATTTCGAGTCGGCTTTGAATTGGAGGGTTGGTCCGGGGAAAAGTTGCCAGGGCTGTGTATCCGCCGGCGCGGGCAGCTTTTCCCATCGAGGCATATGTTTCACGATATTCAAATCCGGGTTGGCCACATTGCGCGCCGATATCGAGCCATCCTGGAGAGACGTGGAGATTGTCAGAGGTGATGACTTTTGCTTTGGCATCAGTGATCGAACGGGCGATTTTTTTGATAATCCCATTTTCAATCAGAATATCCTTTTTGGCGGAAGGCGCAGATCCCGGTTGAAGTATGGTGGCTTTTCTGATTAAAAGTTTCATATCTGTTGCATATGCATTTTTCAAACGTCGATCTCCGCCTACCCCTGCTTCCAAAGCCGGATCAGTGCAATCTCTACCCCGATAAAGAGGAGAGCCAGGATGATACACCATTTCCACAATAACCTGCCTTCCCGGTTGGACTCAATCAACTGTGTAAAGTTAGTTTCTTCTGCCTCATCCCAAAGAATCAATCCTTCTCCTTGTGTCAGTGCTTCACGACTCGCGAGCGTCAGGTCTGATTCGCGACGGTCGTAATTAAACGCCAGTGAAGCAATCAGTTTATCATTTTGCGTCAACGCATACATGCCCGCTGACAATACCTGACCGGTGACATCAATCAGCACTTTCGATCCCAATGGTGAAATTCCGGGAATAAAGGATGATGGACCGGATAAAGACACCGGCTCATTCTGATCCAAAAGTGCTTTGTCCATCGGGATCAGATTATCCAGTCCAATCGTGTGTGCCAGCTTGCGCGCATCACTCGTATACAAGGTCATGTTGTACATCAGCGGTACAAACAATTCCGGCTGCGTAATCAGGTTGTTGAAGCTTTCATCCAACGAAGTTGACAATACGCAAAATGCACCTTTGTCTACGGTATAAAACGTGAGTAAATCACCTCCATCGCGGAAGGTAAGCAGCGATTCGCCTTTTGTGCCGGAAGCTGCATACGGAAAGGAAGCCGTGACTTTTGGAAGGCGCATATTGGGTCGCATTCGACTAAACACACCGCTGTAAATAAATGCATTGTCATTGAGCTTGCCCACTTGTCTTTCACCTACCGACCATGGCAAAAATGGCTTCGCCTTCATTTCACTCAAAAGCGCATTGTATTGTTCGAGAGGGCCTTCCGCAGCGGGAACAAAAAATACATTTCCTCCACCGGCAGCATACTTTTGCAAGGCGGCAATCAGTCCGGATGGAATGGCATTGAGTTCATTGATGACCACGAGATCAAACTCATCCAGCCGTGCATACGGGATATTGCTGGCAAGCGCCTGTTCGACAATGAAATAATCGCTGTCAGCAAAAACGGCGGAGATTTTTCTGTTCTCGGATTGCTCGTTGATGCTCAGCACCCGTAGGTGTTCGGCCACATAAAAACTTAAAAAGTAAGTGTCGTCAAATGTGACGGGGTAGTCACTGATGCGTATGACTACATTGTGCCAACCGGTACTCAATAAGGTGATATTGGCTGTGTCGATGACGATTTCGCCGGACGCAATATCAAAGGTACCTTCCGGACGTTCCTGTCCGTCCAGACTGATGATGACGCGAATATTGTCTGCATCTTCTGCGGCATAATTTTGAATGGAAAAGAGCAGTGAGGACGTTTGGTTAAGAGACTGTACCGGCGATTCAAACCATGCGCTATCGATGGCTACGTTTTTCTCTCTGACGCCGCGCATCGGGAGCAGGTTGATTTCCTGCAGGGTATCCTTTCCATCGAGGTCAAAGATGGATTGCTGGAAGTCTGAAATCATCCAGGACACCGGGATGCCTTCTTCGCGGGCAAATGACTGTTTTTGTCGACCGGCCACGATGGAGAGTGGTTTGACCAGTGGCGTAAAGTCCATTTCTTCCAGGCGGATGAGTGCTTCTTCCCGGCTGATCCATTGGCTCTGCGAGGGCGAAAGCTCGTGCCCCAGCACCTGGAAGTGATCTTCCTGCCCATAGCCCATGATCACCTCCTGTGCTTTCAATCTCGCACGATCAAAAAGCGAAAGATCCTTGCCAAAGGATTGCATGGAAAAGGAATTATCTACAAATACGCTCACTTTGCGTATCCCGCTGCGAATCTCATCACTCACCGGGATGACCGGTTGGGCAAAAGCCAGAATAATACAGGCCATGGCCAGCAGGCGGGAAAGCAGGATCAGGAGATTGCGCAGGCGATTTCTGGCGGACGTCTCTTCTTTTACTTCACGAAGAAACCGTAAGTTGCTGAAATACACCTTTTTATACCGTCGAAAATAGAACAGATGAAGTATGACGGGGATGGCGAGTGCGGTCAACGCCCACAGAAAGCTCGGATATAGAAACTGCATCGTGCGCCAAAGATAGTTTTCCCCCGTTCAATTAAAAAAGGAAAAGCCTGCAGGGACAATTCCCCGCAGGCTTTTTTAGACTTCTGGTTGCCGGTCATTGACCGGGAATGCTTATCGCACTACGATCTGCCGGGCAGCAATGCCTTCATCAAACTCGAATCGAAGGATATATTGTCCGGAAGGGAAGTGGCTGACATTAAGGTTGTAATAATTAAAGTCGATACCGGAATGGACTTCGATCAGTGCACCTTTCAGGTCGTAGACACTGATGTTCCGGATCGGATAGTCATCGCGAACACCGATAAATACTTCTGAAGTAGCTGGATTCGGATACATGACCATGTCGATCTGTTCGATTTCGATCAGGTCTTTTGTACTCGTCAGGTCAGCCAGATCAAGGGCTGAATAGAGGCGAGGAAGCACGTAGGCAAAGATACTATCGATATAACGATGTGCTTTTTCTGTGGTCATATCCGGATTTGTTAAAAAGCCTGTTGCACTATTTGCGTTGGTCAACGTATCCCAATATTGCCATGGTGCGCTGTCAAATGCTCCACCGGTTCCGTAGATCGGAAACAACCCTTCAAACCCATCGTTGCGAGCATTGACACTTGCGGTTACATCTTCCTGGAAAGTGGTTACATTTTTCGGATTGATGACAGCATTATTGCCATAATCATTGGCCAACTTTTGCACGAGATATGAACCCTGCACTTCGACGACTTCCAGACCGACACCCGGTACCAGTACGATACCTTCCACATAGGGAGCAAAAGGATCATAAGGGCACTGTACGGAAATGATCGGAGGTTGTCCCGGATCTACCCATGCGGTATCCGCGATCGCACCGCCCAAATTGACAGAGGCAGCAAAAGTTGAAGTATATCCTACGTGATTAGGATAGCAGAGTGTATCTCCGGCAGGGTATGGCAGCGGGAGACCCGGGCTGATACCTACAGTCGTTCCTTCGACGTTTCCGTTGACCTGTTCGATGATCATAGGGATAAATCCGCCCATTCCATCAGACACTAAAAACTTTCCGTTGGAAGCTGTTGGGATTTTGATGTAATCGTCGAGTGCAGCGGTATTCATCCCGACATATCCTCCGGTACCTTCGCCCATATGAACGATGCGGTTAGTGTCAATACGGAATGGATTGCCGAATTCGGCGACGGTTTTCTTCCAGTAGCGTACGCAGGTATTGGCATCCTGTACACCGCGATAAGCCGCGTTGATAATCCCAAATACGCGTTCATCCTGGGTGGGCGCAATTGGATTCCATCCCAGACGGTAATCGGCGGCAGCGGCGACATAGCCTGCTCGTGCCAGTCTGCGGCACATTTCAACCACGCAACTGTCACGCAAGGTGCCTCCGATACTCATATTCTGAGGGTAAGGAAGGAAGTTGCCTGTATGCCAGAAAAGGACTAAAGGACGCAATTCAGCTGTGTCGCCTACAGGTTCGTAAACGTCCATGATCAATGGCTGTGGTATGGCCTCACCTGCCTGCTGAAGGGCCAGAATAGTAGCATTGACTCCATATATCTGATTTGGGGTCACGCTCACTTCATCGAAGACATCCTCGAGAAACGGGTGCTGTGCAGATGCCAGTACGGTGAGACTAAAGAATATTGAAGCTAGGTAAAATCTCTTCATAAGTTTCAATGATTTAAGATGAATGAATTTGCTAGTTTAATTTTTTACGAAGTCGTACAACAGACTAAGATACGCCAGCCGACCGATATATGGGCCGCCATAGGTTTCAAAATGTTTGTTGTCAAGCACATTCGACGCACCGATCTTAACCGTGGTATTCAATCGATCCAGCCCGATGCTGACCTGGGCATCCAGCAAACCGTATGAGGGCACATAGCCGGTAAACTGGGGTGAACCTTCAAACTGAAAGCCTTCAACCCATTTGTAATTTACACTAAATCCGATATTCTTCAATGCACCAACCCCAAAAAGGCTATAATTTCGGCCAATAACTCCCAAATTAAATTTATTGACCGGTGTATTATACGCAGGAATGATCGGGTCATCCTCATCTACTTTCGTGAGTTCGTTGAAGCTGTAATTTCCAGTGAGCGTAAGTTGGTTCGACACGTAGTAATTCAAGCCGATACTGAATCCTTGCGTCCGAACTTTTGATTTTGAATTCGATGAATACCGATACACGGTAGTGTTTTCCGGAAAAATCGGAGGAGGAGCGTTGAGGTCCAGATCAGTTGTGATCCCGAGCTCGTACCCCAGGAAATGCTGATACTCATTTCGGTAATAGGTGAGATCCACGTAAAGCGAGTTAAATAAACTTGATCGCGCACCAATTTCAATCGTGGTCACTTTTTCAGGTCGTATGCGATCAATGGTAAAGTATTCCAGGGTATCCCAGCACAGGCAGGTCAGACCATCGATAAATGACTCGAGTCTGATCAGGCTGTCTACGGGCCCAATGTGCCCGGCAAGAATAGCCGGTCCAACATTCAGATTCAGGTATTGATCAGACAGGGTAGGGTTGCGCAATGCGCTTGAAAATGAAACACGGAAATACGTGTTTTCTTTGGCTCGGTACACCAGACTGGCAGCAGGCGTCTGAATCCACCTCATATTTTGATTTTTATCCACACGCAGCGTGGCCGTTGCTGTAAGTTTGTTATCAATAAATTTTTCCTGCACACCCGCATAAAAACCAAATTCGGAATTTCGGATTGCCGTCACGCTGTCATTGAAAATCGTCCCGTTCGATTTTGGGGCATATAATCTGTAGTTACCACCCACTTTAATCTCGGAAATAAAAGACGGATTGAAGGTGTATTCTCCGTGCACATGATACAAAGCGGATTTGTCGTAAAAACGGGTGCCGTTTTCTTCGTTGTTGTAACGGCTGGTGATATCATCAAAAGCTTCTTCAAATTCAACTGTGCCTGGATAGAGGAAGTCATGAATATCATCCTCAATATGGATGTTTTTGGTGTTCGCATACGCTTCTGCAAGTGAATGCCAAACCGTGAGCGAATCATTGTATTCTACCAACCAGGCTTCAGCAGCCGCGACATCGAAACTGACTGTATTCGTTTCAGGATCAAAGATCGGCCTTGGATATCCCAATGCTCGCATTTTATTTGGGAAGTTGCCTGGACCTTTCCAGTAGCGACGGTAATCACCAGCCCACGTCTCCGGATCTTTACTCAGATCCTGCAGCCTTAAGGCAGTGAAATACGGATCATAGGACTGACCCGCATTTTCATGTGTGGCATATGCCCGTATAAAATAACGATCGCGCTTTCTGAACTCAAGGCGGTTTTGATAAAATGTAATATCCTTTAAGCTGAAACGATTGTCGCCCTGATAAACAGTAGTGCCCGAACCAAAAGAAGAAGAGAGAATCAGCTCAGGTGATTCGATGCCCTGTGAAGGATTTGTTCTCAGATGAATGGCCGCACTCGCTTTGATGTTTTCCGTATCATAATCGACGAGGTCGATTTCGCGGTAACCGGTTCTGTAAAAATTACCCAGCCCCGGATTCGAGATCAGATGTGCGTCGGTATTCGTCACATCGGTGAGTGAGTAGTATTCATCTCCGTAAATATTGACCGCATCATATCGGCCCGGATTATCTGCCGGCACACGGCTGGCAGAAATCGGATTGTAGTTTTCCGCCTCCCAGTCATCTGCTCGCAGGGCATAGAAATTCAGTTTAAATCCAAAATACTCATCGCCGATTTTATTTTTCAAAGCATCCGCATATCGAAATGATCCTTCTAACAGATTCCGTTCTCCTGCACGCACTAACCCGGACAAGCCTTTATGGATAAACGGATTTTTCGTTTCCATACTAATTACGCCGTTAAAGGCATTCGGGCCATAAAACGCACTACTGGCGCCAACGATGATATCTACCTTGAGCACGTCGAGTTCTGAAGAGCCAAGAAAATTTCCAAGCGAAAAATTTAACCCCGGCGCCTGATTGTCCACACCATCGATGATCTGCAATGAGCGAACCGGGCTGGTGGAGTTAAATCCTCTCGTATTGATCACTTTAAAACCCAGACTGGCCGTGGTCATATCCACATCTTTCATGGCACCCAGGCCGTCATAAAAATTGGCACTGGGGGTAGAGCGAATGCTTAACAGATCCATGGATTCAACTGTGAGTGGAGATTCTTTTTGTTTTTCAAGAATCCTGCTTCCGGTGACCTGAATCGCTTCGATCAGAATGCTCGTTTCGCTAAGCTTTGATCGTATAAATTCATTTGCATCATTTACGAGCACCTGGATGGTTTCATAGCCTGTATAAGAAATATTCAGCGTCAGGGGAATGGTATGGTCAGTTTTGATCGTAAACTGCCCGTCGTAATCCGTTGCGGTTCCGGTCGTGGTGCCATCGATGATGACATTGGCTCCGATGATGGGTTCGCCGGTGAGGTTGTCAAATACCTCGCCTCTTAGTGTGTGCTGACCGGACAGAAAGAGGGGGGAGCACAACATGACCAGGAAAACAAGCGTAAAGGAGCATCTTCTCATTGTGACCTTAATAATAGCATTTATCGCGGATTATCAGCGTAAAATACCTGTCATTCCACGAGAAATTCGGTTATTACATTTCTGAAAGGTAATAATATAATTATTAAAAATCAGTGCTAACCTACGTCCAGCTTTGAAATTCTGTCGGGATTGCCACCGTTTCTCTAAGAATTTGTAATTCAGTAGCTTACACTCTGTTATATGAAGGAAACTCCGGACAAAAGTCTCCATATCGTCACCTTTGCCGTGCCGTATCCGGCCAACTACGGAGGGGCGATCGATGCATGGAATCGCATCGTAGCCCTTAGCAAACTGGGTGTGCAGATCAAGTTGCATTGCTTTTTATACCGGGATTTCAGATCACATCCTGTGATCCGTGAATATGTGCGTGAAGTACATTATTACCCGCGCGTCGTTTGGCCGGCTCTTTTTGCAAAAGGCCAACCCTATATCGTCACCTCAAGAAAATGCAAGCCACTTCTCAAAAGACTGCAGGCAGACAACGATCCGGTTCTGTTTGACGGCATCCAGGCCACGGGGTTTCACGCTCAGCTTCCGGGCAGAGTACGGCTGCTCCGCGCACATAATATCGAACATGAGTATTACGGGCAACTTGCGGAAGAAGGCAGCGGTGTAAAATCGCTTGTGTACAAACGGGAAGCACTGTGCCTGCAGGAATATGAAATTGCACTCGCCAAATCGTTTGATGCTGTATTCGCCATATCACCACACGATCATCAGTGGTTTCAGCGAAAAGGTGCTACCAGCATACTCATGCCCCCATATCACGGTCATCACCACATTGATATTAAACCCGGACAGGGAGACTATATTTTATACCAGGGAGATCTTTCGATTGAAATCAATCAGGCTGCGTTACTTGACCTTTTGGCCCGTCTTCCGAAAGAAATTAATGTACCGATCGTCGTTGCCGGACGTTCGGGGAACAAAGCATTTGAGGCGATTTTGGCAGAAAAAGACAACATTCAGCGAAAAGCAGATGTTTCCGATAACGAGATGATGGAATGGGTCAGAAATGCGCAGATGACGATCATTCACAGCCTCCACCTGGCGGGTATGAAGCTCAAGCTTTTTACTGCACTCTATCACGGTCGGTATATTCTGGCATCGGAGAACTGCAAGACAAACACACCCCTGGACAGAAGCATACAGTATTATGCTCCGGGCGAATTGTCTGCTTTAGTCCTGCGATATATTCATCGAGCCTTCACCACTGCGGATATACAGGAAAGGACAGAGGTGCTACAAGCGCACCCGGATGACATGGAGATGGCAAAAGAAATCGTGCGATATTTGTAATTAGATGGAACAAACATCAAATACTATAGACTGGACTGCGATGCTTAACGAGGGAGATATACCTGAAGTTCTCCTGCCTGTTCAACGCAAAATACTCGATGGTCAGCGTATCAGTGATGAAGATGCCATTTTGCTGTTTGAGCAGGCCCCGCTGAGCCTCCTGAGTGCACTGGCCGATCTCGTTCGCTTCCGGAAAAATGGCAACAAGACTTTTTTCAACCGGAATTTTCATATCGAACCTACGAATGTGTGTATCTACACGTGTAAGTTTTGTTCATACTCCCGACTGATCAAGCAGCGCGGTGAAGGCTGGGAATATACTATGGACGATATGATGGATATCGTAAAAAAGTATGATGATGAGCCGGTGACGGAAGTCCATATTGTGGGAGGCGTTTTACCCCAGTATGATCTCGATTTCTATTGTGAATTGTTTCGAAACATAAAAGCCCATCGACCTGACCTTCACATCAAAGCCCTGACGCCGGTG
>JAUHXV010000041.1 GCA_030426765.1 Bacteroidia bacterium
GCTGTGTTCAACCATTAAGTGCAACTTTTAGATTTAAGCTCATATTCTTGGTTCGGTGTTCTATAGTTAAATTTTCGTACTGGTCTGTTATTTATTTCTCTTTCAACGACTCTTACTTGGTGATGAGTCACTAAAGTAAAATCGGTTTTTCGCGGAAAGAACATTCTTATTACCCCAATTCTGTTTTCCACTGTTCCTTTCTCCTGAGACGAATATGGACGTGTAAAATAGGTTTCTGCTTTTAATCTTTCCCCTATTAGCTTATGTTTGGCAAAGGCTTTATCATTGTCAAATGTAATTGTTCTAACTGGCATTTTTTCTTCTCTTAGAGCATCGATGACCTTCTCTGCTATGTGCATACTGTTTTTGCTTTTAACCTTTCTAATCTTGGTTTTGATTGTAGCTCGATCTGTAATTACTAGCATAACAGATTTTTGGTTTTTCCCTAGCATCAGGTCTACCTCATAATCTCCTGGTCTAATTCTTTTCTTCACTATTGCTGGACGTTTATCGATTGTCACTCTGTCCGGGAGGACTCCTCGGGAATCCCTTGTTCTTCCCCTTTTCTTACGTCTACAAGCATGCTTTAGTAGCTTATACGTGTTTTTAAAGGGCTTGTTCTCTCTGCGGTTGGACTTTTTCATTTCCCAAATCCATTGATAGATGGATTCATAACTTACCATATCCATATTCATTTTCTTAGCCTCCACAGCGATAATCTCAGGTGACCAACGCCTCTTAGTCATCCAATTAACTATTGTCTCTTTCATTTGAAGGGTGAAGACGGTTTTCTTGGCCTTCTGGCGATGTCTATTTTGAGTCTTTTCCCAAGCCAGCTCAGGATTGTAGACAAAGGCAGACTTACCTCCTTTAGAAATATTCCGCTTCATCTCTCTACTAATGGTGGATTTATGCACACCTAGGAATTTAGCAATATCAGTAAAGCTTTTGTTTTCTGATAAGAGGGCTTGGATTTGATATCTTTGCGCCAGGCTGAGTTGGTTATATTTTTTCATGCAAGACAAAGTTTAGCTATTTAGCTCACTAAAGCGGGATTTTTCTCGCTTTAGTTTTTTATACCTTGTTGCACTTATTTGTTGAAACTACACCGGAAAAAAGAACCAAAAACCTCGTCGCTGTAAAAACTCGCCTTCACCTCACAACATTTTTTAGGGCTTATTGCTTCCATTTGCATCCGTTTTCACACTCCCTTGTATTTCTGCTTGCGAACCCAGTAGCACTTAGGCTTCTAGGCGCGCAGAAATACAAGCTGATCAGGGTGCTCAAACAATTTACAGCGACAGGACTTTCCTGGTAGAAACTGACTTTTCAATCCCACGAAATATTTTCACATCGGGAAAATACATCTGTGTAATCGGTGCAATCCGCTTAATCTGTGATTCAAACAGGTGAGCGAGGCGAATCTATTCCCCAATTGATCTGATGCGGGAAACGAAGGCATTTGAGCGGTCAAACTCCCGCTGTACAGCGGGATTCACTGACATATTTTGCTAATTCGAATTAAGGTTTTACGAATCTAAGATATTGGGGACTAAATTCTAAAATTGGCAAGGGGTGAAACACAAGTATCAGAATATTAGTAAAACTCCTCCACAATTTCCAATATCGTGAATAGCTAAGACCTTGTTCACCCCGCGACAAAGATGGAATGCCTACAACTTATTCTGATGGATGATCGCCAGGATGTCGTCGCGGTAATTCTTTCCAATAGGTAATTGCTTGACCTGGCCTTTTTCAATGACATCGACCGACGTTCCATCCACGGCTTTGATCTTGTCGATAGACACGATGTATGACCTGTGGATACGTTTGAATTTATCTTCTGGCAACTTCTCCTCCAGACTCTTCATGGTCTGTAAAGTAACGACACGACCTTGTTCCATCCGGATGATGACATAGTCCTTCAGACCTTCGATGTACAGGATTTCGTTGTATTTGATTTTGACAAGTTTCTTGTCTGCTTTGACAAAAAAGAAGTCCTTACCATCTCCTTCATGTCCGTCCGCATCAGCGTCATCTTCGCGATTGCGCAGCTCAAACTGCTCAAGGGCTTTATTGGCGGCTTTCATAAACCGATCGATGGAAATAGGTTTCAGCAGATAGTCAATTGCATTTAATTCAAAACCTTCCAGCGCATAATTGCTGTAAGCGGTGGTGAAGATGAAAAGCGGTGGCTTCGATAGCGTCTTGATAAATTCAACCCCGGATACCTGAGGCATTTGAATGTCCAGGAAAATGAGGTCTATTGAGTGCTCGCGCAGCAGTTCATTAGCCTCCAGTGCATTGGCACACTTGGCTACGAGGTTCAGCTGCGGCATTTGGCTGATGTATGTTTCCAGTACTTCTAGCGCCAGGGGTTCATCATCGATTATGAGTGTATTGATCATCATAATATCAATTCGGGTTTAAGTAGTTAAAGCTAAAGAAAGTTCTACAATGTGTTCGGTTTCACTATCCGATATATCCAGTTTAAATTGATTGGGATAGAGCAGGTTGAGTCTTCGCTGGACATTGACGAGCCCAATCCCTCCGCTTTTCTTATCAGTCGGTGCCTCAGGGGGAGGAGCCGTCGGTTTGCTATTGACAATGCGAAGGAGAAGTTTGTTTTCAAACACCTTCATGGTCACATGTACATAGCCTTCATTGATCTGGTGGTTGAGTCCGTGTTTAAAACTGTTTTCCAGAAACGGGATAAAAAGGAGGGGTGCGATCGTTTGTTCATTGACGGCCCCTTCTACTTTAAACTGAATATCCGGCCGTCCGGATTGTCGGAGCGTTTCCAGTTCGAGGTAGTTTTCGATATAATTCACTTCTTTTTGTAGCGGTACACGGCGCTCGTTACTTTCGTAGAGCATGTACCGCATCATTTCCGAAAGCTTTATGACGATCTCCGGTGCTTTGTCGGATTTCATCAGGGTAAGCGCATACAGACTGTTAAGTGTATTGAAGAGAAAATGGGGATTGATCTGCGATTTGAGAAATTTGATTTCAGACTGCATTCGTCGGGTCTCGAGATCTTTGCGGTCCCGTTGGTGCCGCTGCCAGTCAGAGATGATCTTAATGACGGTAGAGCCCCCTGCGATGAGAAACAATAAAAGAAATATCGCATGTTGATTCATCACCAGCATTTCCCTGGGTTCCGCTTCTTCATAGGTGATGTACAACAGCAATACTTTGATCGGGGTAAAGATCGCTACCATGGCCAGCAGCAACATGACATAGGTCATGAAGTTTTTCTGGTTTAAATAGCGGGGAATCAGATAGCCCAGATTGATGTAGACCACCAGCATATAAAATGAAACACTGATCAGATTGCGGACGACTTCCAGCACCGTCAGATGGTCATCCTTGTCTGACGTCAGCAGGATAACGTATACCAGGATCCAAAAGACGCTATGGACGACCCAGGGCTTCTGGATAAACTGAATAAATCGAAATAGATGGTTGCGATTGATAAGTCCGGCCACAGGACAAAGTTAATCACAAGGCTGGCAAGCAGGAAAATTAATAGATCAGAGCCACAGGACATAGATGAATGCAGGCGTATGGATGCCCAACGAAGATTTCTGAGGTGCTCAGACCAAAGCTTTAAGAAGCAATCCTGGAAAATGGTTCTTCAAGAGACCAGTCCTTTGAATAGGGCGCAGGGGGTCCGGATTCAACTTTTAAACCAAGGATTTGTTACCTAATATTTGATAGACAATCGGTAATGCGGCCTTATTTATCTGCTCTTTTTGCTTCAAAATTGAAGACGAATATTCTATCTTACCCTTTATTCAATAATCTGTATGAGTAAGTACCGCAAAGTTGAGCAGTTTGAAGAAGAACCGATCAGTGAGATCAAATCTTTGTATACGACCATGTTGAAGCGTATTGGAGAGGATCCGGCCCGGGATGGTCTGGTCAAGACACCGGAAAGGGCCGCAAAGGCGATACAGTTTCTGACCCATGGGTATGACATGGATCCCGCCAAAGTATTGAAGTCGGCGATGTTTGAGGAGCCATACAGCGAGATGGTCATTGTAAAGGACATTGAAGTCTACTCCTTGTGCGAGCACCATCTTTTACCTTTTTTTGGAAAAGCGCATGTCGCCTATATCCCCAATGGACACATTGTCGGCCTGAGTAAAATCCCTCGTGTAGTGGATATTTTTGCCCGCCGACTGCAGGTACAGGAACGACTGACACATGAGATTCTCAACTGCATTGACGAAACCTTAAAGCCTATGGGATGTGCCATCGTCATAGAGGCGGCGCACATGTGTATGATGATGCGCGGTGTACAGAAGCAAAACTCCAAAACCACGACATCCGCCTTTACCGGGCAGTTTAATAAAGTCGAGACACGAAACGAATTTTTACAATTAATATCATCAGACCTTAGTTAATGAGTAGCAAGCGAGCTTTTTTATTTCCCGGACAGGGATCACAGTTGAGTGGCATGGGTGCCGCCTTATACGCAGACACCCCGGACATTCGTTATCTGTTTGATCAGGCCGATGAAATCCTGGGTTTTGGATTAAAAGACCTGATGTTTCACGGAGAGGAACGAGATCTTAAACGAACGGAGATTACACAGCCGGCTGTTTTTGTTTACAGTTACGCTACGTATATGTCGAAAAACGAAGGTCTTCCGGATGCAGTTGCCGGACATTCACTCGGGGAACTTACCGCCCTGGTCGTATCGAAAGCGCTCGATTTCGAATCCGGTCTTAAACTGGTTTCCGCACGAGCCAATGCGATGCAAGCCGCTTGTGAAATGACCGCCAGTACCATGGCCGCAATTCTGGGCCTTGAGGATGATGTAGTCCATCGCATTTGCCAGAATACGCCCGGGATCGTAGTAGCCGCCAATTATAATTGCCCCGGCCAGGTAGTTATATCCGGTGAGATCGTGGCGGTAGAATTGGCGATGGAAGCCTGCAAAGCACAGGGAGCAAAACGGGCTATTATGTTACCGGTCGGTGGAGCATTTCATTCTCCGGTGATGGCGCCGGCAAAAGATATGTTTGCTGAAGCCATTGATAAAACGACTTTTCATACACCTGTATGTGAGGTGTATCAGAATGTGGATGCAGATCCGAGTACCACACCCGATACCATCAAACATAAACTCTTACACCAGCTGACATCGTCCGTGCGATGGACGAGTACAATTGAAAACATGAAGGAAAATGGAATCGATACCTATCTGGAGTTTGGCAGTAAGGTATTAAGTGGTTTCGTTCGGAAGATTGATCGGGAAGCCACAGTCACGACGTACGAATAAATGATAGAACACACCGTACATACAGGGAGCTTACTCATTGCAGAGCCTTTTATGCAGGAATCGACATTCCGCAGAGCCGTTATTCTGATCACCGATCACACACGGGAGGAAGGCACGGTCGGGTTTATACTCAATAAACCTCTGAAGATTAATATTTCAGAACTGGTAGAAGACTTTCCTGATTTTGAGGGCGTAGCGTATTACGGAGGACCGGTGTCCACCAATACGATCCATTATATCCATAATGTCGGTCACCTCCTGGAAGGAAGTACCGAAGTGTCGAATGGTGTATTCTGGGGTGGGGATTTTGAGAAACTGAAATTTCTGATTAAACAGAAATTGATCAAAGAGGAAAATATTCGTTTTTATATCGGGTATTCCGGCTGGTCTGCCGGTCAGCTGGACGAAGAAATGGAAGCGACAACCTGGATTATCTCCCATATGCATCCGAATTACATTTTCAAATCCAGGCCTTCCAAACTCTGGAAGCAGGTGTTGCATCACAAAGGCAATGTGTTTAGTGTCCTGTCACAGTTGCCCGAACACCAAAGCCTCAATTAGCATTTTCACATAGTTGACTCCTTATCAGGTACTTCCAAAGTGGAAGGTTACCTCATGTTTGGCAGGACAGCTGGTTTTTCAATTCATTGCCTACATTTGCGCCCGTTATGCTTTTAGTCAAGGATATTTCCCTGAAGTTTGGTGACCGGACTTTGCTCGATCGGGTTTCATTTGCCCTCCGTATGGGAGAGAAGGTTGCCCTCATCGGCCGTAATGGAACCGGCAAATCAACGATCCTAAAGATCATCGCCGGGTTGGCGGAAGCAGATGCCGGGAGCATAGATCGGCCTCAGAATATGGCCTACCTGAAACAGGAGATCACCATAGACCCGACACTCACCGTCGTAGAGGCAGCATACACGGCTTTTGATCGCGTGCAACTCATCCAGCAGGAGATCGATCAGATCACAAGCAAACTAGAGCATACTACGGATGAGGACCAGATCATGGAACTGAGTCAGAAGCTAAGCGAATTGTACACCGAATTAGATCATCTGGGTGCTTCTTCGATCGAAGGGGATATTCAGAAAGTGCTGAAAGGGCTTGGGTTTGACGAAGAAACCTTTGAAAAACCTGTCGGTGAGTTGTCCGGCGGGTGGCAGATGCGTGTCGAACTAGCTAGACTCCTTTTGGGTCGACCCGACTACCTGTTACTCGACGAGCCGACGAATCACCTGGACATGCCGTCTATCATCTGGCTGGAAAAATACCTCAAAGCTTCCGAAGCAGGAATCCTATTGGTATCACATGACAAGCGGTTTCTCGATGAACTCACCAATCGTACGATTGAGATTTCGCTGGGGAGGTTGTATGATATGCCACTGCCGTATTCAAAGTTTAAGGAAGAGCGACAAAAGCTAAAGGAAATACAATTGGCTTCGGCTCAGAATCAACAAAAAAATATCGAGCGCACAGAAAAGCTGATCGACCGCTTCCGGGCAAAAGCATCGAAGGCCAGTATGGCTAAGTCGCTGGCAAAGCAATTGGAAAAAGTGGAGATCATCGAAGTGGAAGAAGATGATGATTCGGTGATGAAAGTTCGTTTTCCGGTGCTGGATCGCTCTCCGCGTACCATGGTGCAAGCTGAGGGGCTTTGTAAGTCGTATGAGGTAAAGGAAGTCCTGCGCGAAGTTGATTTTGAAATCGAACGCAATGAAAAGATCGCTTTTGTTGGGCAGAATGGCCAGGGCAAGTCAACCCTTGCCAAGTTAATTGCCGGCGCTATAAAACCTTCCGGTGGATCTTTGGAGGTCAATGAAAAAGTCATGATCGGGTATTATGCCCAGGATCAAACAGAGCAGTTTGATACAAAAAAGACCGTTCTGCAGACGATTGAAGAACTGGCTTCTCCTGAGATCCGACCTAGGGTACGCGGTATTCTGGGTGCATTCTTATTCAGTGGAGAAGACTCGGGCAAGAAAGTTTCCGTTTTATCCGGAGGTGAGCGCGCTCGCTTGGCCCTGGCCTGTATGATCCTTTCGCATACCAACCTGCTGATCATGGATGAGCCTACGCACCATCTCGATATCCAGGCCAAGCAGCGGTTGAAAGATTCGCTCATGGAATATCCGGGCGCTTTGATCATAATCTCTCACGACCGGGATTTTCTGACGGGCCTGACGACACGGACGATTGAGTTTCAGGATGGTCGGATCAAGGAATATCTCGGCGATATCGATGAGATGCTCAGCAGAAAAGGCATAGAGACTTTGGATGCGCTGGCCTTAGGTGCTGCCGGCAAAGAAAATAAGTCAGAAGACAAGAAGCCTAATGCCGGTGCAAAAAAGATATCGCAGACCAATGATGGAGCTTCTCCACAGGATATTAAGATGATGCAGCGTCGGTTCAATATCGTAGAAAAAGATATTGGATTGTGTGAAGCCGATATCCAGGAAAGAGAAAAACTGTTAGCGGATCCAGATTTCTATCAATCAGAGGGCTTTCAGAAAGAAGTGGATGCCTATGAGGCGAAGAAAAAGGAACTGGAGAAGCTGATGGAAGAGTGGGAATCGTTGGCGGAAAAGCTGGGCTAAACACACACTTGCCCTGAATTTGCTGGGTTTTTGTCAGGATTGAGCCATAGGGACAAAAAAAAATGCCGGTGTCACCCTTTGACGACCCCGGCAAGTCTCACCCCTTTATAATCTTTATGCAGTCTGGTAATTTTGTGCCTTCCTGCGTTTATTCTTTATTCTGTGTTTTTGTGTTTGTTTTCAATTACGATGTAAAGGTGCGGCGATATTTTATTTCAAACATGAGCGAAAACACCCAATTTTCAATTCAGGGTTTTCCCTTACTGTAGGGCGATTTGCCTTGAAAACACATTCTTTCCGTCCTTGATCTGCAAACCATAGAAGCCGCTGACAAGCTGAGGCAATCGAATTTCAATCCCCGTGGCATTGGAAGAAACAACCGGCAGGTTGAATTTTCGATGGTCGCGATGAGGATCAAATAAAGTCACCATAACATTTTTGCGAGACGATACTCTTGGGAAGGTCACCCAAAGGGTTCTGGAATGTGGATTAAGGCGTAGGGAAGATCCCTCAGAAACTGTGGTAGGTTGCATGGATTATAATTCTGCCGTAAAAATGCAGGATTATAAAGGAGTTCGCTACAGGGTAAACCCTGAAAATTTTATGTAAAGCGCCACGAAAATGCTTATTCTGCGACATTTTCTTCGGTATCCGCTTGCTGCAACAGCAATTCAGTTTGCTTCCGCCGCAGGAAAGAATAAATTTCATGCTGAGAACGAATCACCAGATTCGAAGTATTCTCATTGTATTTGTTGACCTGATTGTACTTAAGTGATCTGGATTTGACATTATCGCTCAACTGGATGGACAACTCTTCTTTGATCTCTGCAATTAAGTTTTTGTCGTAAACAGGAAATGCCGTTTCGATGCGGAAGGAAAGGTTGCGTTCCATCCAGTCTGCGGAAGACAGATAGACTTTTTCCTTGCCTTTATGATGAAAAATAAATATCCGGCTATGCTCGAGAAACCGATCGACAATACTAAACGCTTTGATGTTTTCGCTAAAACCTTTTTTGCCGGCTACGAGCGAACAAATACCGCGCACATTCAGAATGATTTCGACACCAGCCTGTCCGGCCTCGTATAACTTATCAATCATGTCTTCATCCTGAAGGCTATTGACCTTCAGGTGAATTCGTGCAGTATTTCCCGCTTGCGCCTGCGCAATTTCAAAGTCGATCATTTCGATCAGTTTTTTTCGCAGATTAAACTGACCGACCAGCAGATGCTTGAATTCTTCATTGGGCAATTTTACTGTTTCCAGGAAAGAGAAAATACGTGCGACTTCAGTAGTAATTCGCTTATCAAACGTAAACAGACCATGATCGCTGTAAGTCCTCGCAGTGACCTCGTGAAAATTCCCTGTACTGAGATACGCATAGAGTTGCGGACCTGACTCTTCCACACGACGCACGAGTGCCAGCTTGCTATGTACCTTGAGTCCGGGAAAGCTGTATCGCACGACGATCCCGGCGCGTTCAAGCTGCTCGCCCCAACGCAAATTCGCCTCTTCATCAAACCTCGCTTTGACTTCGATAAAGGCGTACACCTGTTTGCCGGACCTGACGGCATTCATCAGCGCCTGCATGATGCGACTATTTGGGGCGACGCGATACTGAATGATCTTGATATGCGTCACGGTCGGGTCGTTCGCAGCGTGTTCGAAAAACTCTACAACAGGTTCATACTTGTGGTAAGGCAAGTAGATCAAATGATCCTTCTCCTTGATGGGATCAAAGATCGAGTGCGTATTGTGGAGCGGGGGATAATCCAGAGGAGGCAACGGAATATCCTTCAGATGATCCATGCCGAAGTCCGGAAATTTAAAAAAGTCGGAGTTGTTATGGTATCGACCTTCCGGAATAAGGTCGAGTTTGCCCACTTCCAGCACATCCATAAGGTAGTGCAGAAAGGTCTCCGGCATTGTTTTATCATACACCAGGCGAGAAGCAGGTCCCACATCTCTTTTCAACAGGCTTTTTCTGATTTTGTGGATGAGGTCACCCTGGTATTCATCATCGATATAGAGCTCGGCGTCCCGGGTTAGTTTGATAGAGTAGCTACTGAGAATCTCATATCCGGGTAATAAGGAGCGAACACATTGTCTGACAATATCATCCAGCATGATGATCTCATGCCTATTGCCTTTGGAAGGTAATTCTATAAACCTGGGAAGGTTATGGGAAGGAATTTTGATAATAGCGTAGTGATGTTCTTCTGAAGCCGATTCCTTGTCTTTCATCAAAATCGCCAGATACAGGGCTCTGTTATTCAGAAAGGGCCTGACTTTCTTTCCCACAAGCAAAACAGGCTGGACATAAGGCATGAGATACTCCTCACTATAGGTGTTGACAAACTCCTGCTGTTCCTCAGTAAGGGATTCACGGCGGAGGAGATGAATATCGTGTTTGTTGAGATCCGGGATGATCTGGTTTTGAAAAATATCTTCAAACTCCATCGCCTGCTGGCTCACGATCTTCTGAATTCTTAGGAGAACCTGCTTGGGGTCGTAGTCGAGTTGCTTTTTTGTTTTCTTGCCCACCTTCAGGAGGTTCCGGTGGTTTGCCACCCGTACGCGGAAAAACTCGTCCAGGTTACTGCTGTAAATCGCCAGAAATTTAACCCTTTCGAGTAAAGGAACGTTTTTATCTTTCGCTTCCTGGAGTACGCGGTAGTTGAAGCTCAGCCAACTGATATCGCGATGGATATACCTGCCTTCTTTATAAAAACTTTCTTTTGCCATGACTTCAACTCCTTTAAGACAGCGGTTCCCCAAATAAAAGAAAATACTTTCGCTTCAATTGTAAAATCTATTAACACCGGGACCAGAGTACTGGTTTCAATGATCAGGCCAATCTTTTCAGATGATTGGGGCCTTTCCTATCTTCTTTGATTTGCCCCTGATGAGGGGCATGAAGAAAAATTGCTCAGATCAACACGTATATTTGACCAGATATCAAGTGTCTTCAAAGAATAGCATACATATGTCCCGTAAGAAAATTGTCGCAGCCAATTGGAAAATGAACCTGACACAGGAAGAAGGTAATCATCTTGTGCAGGGTATACTTTCGGGGCTGCCTGCGGATGTGAATTGTGAAGTAGTCATCGCCGCGCCATTTCTGTTTACCGCCGAACTCGTGCAACATCTTAAAGGCACTCCTGTGATGCCGGCAGCTCAAAACTGTTATCCGGCACCCTCCGGGGCCTATACCGGTGAGATATCAGCAGACATGCTTAAGAAGGCCGGTGTAAAGTTCTGTATCACAGGTCATTCAGAACGAAGGATGGTGTTTCATGAATCCAATGGGTTTATAAAAGAGAAAACCGAAGCGATCCTAAAGGCAGGCATGACACCAATCTTCTGTTGTGGAGAATCGCTTGAAATCAGAGAGAAAAACGAGCAAAATTCTTTTGTGCAGAAGCAATTAGAAGAAAGTCTGTTTCATTTTGATGGCACCGTGATGCGTGATATCGTGATTGCCTATGAGCCTATCTGGGCCATCGGCACCGGCGTTACGGCTTCACCGGAACAAGCTCAGGAAATGCATGCCTTTATACGGGCACTTTTGACCGACAAGTATGGTCAGGAGGTAGGGAATGCTGTGCGGATCCTATATGGAGGCAGCGTGAAAGCGGACAATGCAGAAGTGCTTTTTAATCAGCCTGATGTGGATGGTGGGCTCGTCGGAGGAGCGTCACTGGATGCAGATAATTTTCTGGCTATAATAACGGCGGGTAACTGATAAAATCGTTTTTCAGGGGTCATTTTTTGTTTTTTAATATTGAACTTGCTATATTTAGCTCCTAAGGTTTAAGAAAAGACTTTTACTTAAAATTGTTTGCTGTCATTTCCTTTTTCGAGGCAATATAAGCAGACAATGGGGAGGCCTAGTGGCCTTTTCCCTTCACCGGCAGACAAGGTTTGTCACATAAAAACCGGTGTAGTGCTTTGACATCACACAGTTCCGTTTTCAGCAGAAAACAAACCAACCACAACATGAGATGATAAGGCACAAAGAATGAGGGATTCATATGTCGTTAGATAATATGAATCCCTCTGTTTTTTATGTACTCCAGTCTTCTGTTACTGTATGATCATCACCTTCGTCCATGCCATGGCTTGTCGGTCAGCAATGACACGCACAAAATAAGTGCCTGAGGTCAACTGATCGGGAACATCCAATTGGATCGTGCCTCCGGCATCGAGCACCATATGGAGTGCGGATGATACAGGTTGCCCGGTCATGGACATCCATTCGACACCAGTAAGTCTGAACTGAGTACTTCCGGAATTGACAACCTGTAGTTTGTCCTGCAAAGAAAGAATGGTCGGAAAGATTTGAATTTCTGAATTGAGTGCGCCCGGATCACCCGTGGATGAAATCATCGGAACGGTAAACACAAAGACCTGGTCGCATCCCAAATTGTCCGTGACAGTCAATGTATAGTCACCGTGGTCAAGCCCAAACAAACTCTCAGTAGTGTGGCCGGTATTCCACAGGTAACTCAGCGGTGGTGTGCCCCCTTTAATTTCCACAAGGATAGCTCCGGAACCGGAACCATTATCCCCCATGATAGAAAGATCATTGATAAAGATCTCAGGTAAGACACTGAGGGTTAGTACAGTCTCCTCAAAACACCCGGGCTGCACTTCCTCTACTGAGGAGTAGACGCCGGGTTCGTACACCTGCATACCCCCAAAATCAAGCGTGTCGCCAAAGCAAATCGTTTGTTCGATATCCATGGAGAAAGTATCCATGACCAGTAAATTCAATATAATGTAGTTAGGGCAGTTCTGAGGGCCGAGGTATTCTAATACAGTGTCAATGGTTTCTGTATACGGATTCCCCAAAACAAACAATGTGTCTCCATTACAGATCACCTCATCAATCGTTTCCGTCACAGGTGGAACTACTCCCATGGTGACGTTGATGATACTATCACAATTGTTTTCTGCGCCGCCTTCTATGATTACAGTATAGGAACCGGGCATTGTAAACTCTTCATCACCCACGAGAAGGCTTTCGCCCTCGCAAATCGTGGTGTCAATGAGGATGCTGGCGACAGGTTTGACGGTAACACTAACAGTGCCAGTGCCGAATCCTTCGCAGTTGGCATCTTGTACTGAACCTATTCGGAAAACGCCGCTGAATACAGGGTCTATTTCCAATGATATCAGCGTGGTCTCACTGAGAATATCAATAAATGGTTCGTTGTCTTTGTACAATCCGATGACAAACGGGGGAGAGCCGGTGCTTTCAAAATTCAGCGTCACGGTTTCTCCACTGCAGATAATATTCGGACCTGACAATGTCAGACGGCTGATGGGTTGAGGATTAACTGTTACGTCAAAGTCTTCAAAATCGGTTTCACAATTATCTGTTTCCGCCATGATACTGTAGCGCACGACAAGCGGTATTGCCGTTTCATTTTCCAGGATTTGGAAAAACTGTGGCAGGTTATTTCCGGAAGCTGCCCCCATGACAAATGGATCCGGATCAGCCGTCCAGCTGTAGGTAACCGGCGGGAAAAGATTCGTTTCCGGCACGAAGGTTAAGG
This sequence comes from Bacteroidia bacterium, assembly GCA_030426765.1. Classification (GTDB taxonomy): domain Bacteria; phylum Bacteroidota; class Bacteroidia; order Chitinophagales; family Saprospiraceae; genus Opimibacter. The sequence goes on from JAUHXV010000041.1 coordinate 13,444, forward strand.
TGTCGCCACTACAGATAGTGAGATTCTGAATAGGCTGCACAGAAGGGTTGATGCAGCACACCATACTGGCTTCAAACACTTCTTTCTGGTCATACCCGCAGCCCAGGTTCGTATTGACTCCGATTTCTCCATCTGCAAATGTTTTAACCGTGATGCTGCAGTCCAGATTGGCATCACATTCTTCAACGACCTTTAAGGTGAAGCAGACTTTCCAGCTATCTGAATTATTGATGCAGTTGTCTATATCGCCGGTAGTTTGATCCGGTTCGTCAGCAGGCGGAGGATCTGTAGTATTGGTAAAATACCAACCACCCGGAAGTCCCTGACCTCCTTCATACCCGTTGACGGGATTGAAAGTATTGTAGTGCACTTCCCCTAATCCATGCCAGGCCCAAAAACCTTCCGTGGCCGGCATGAGCATAGAGTCCACCTGAATGGGTCGTCCATCACTATTGAAAGAAGATTCATCCCATCCAGGACCAAAGGTTGGAAGTATGCCCTGAAAGCCATTACACTCCAATTTGTCCCAGTCATCCAGTTCGTAACAAATCTGAACTTCCTCACCCGGTTTGTACGGCCCTACAAAATTACTTCCCATAGAAGTAGATGTGACAAAAATGCGGTCGCTCTTATTACAAAAGTCGACATCGATCGAGGTGGCACATAACTCATATTTTCCAACATTCCCTTCCATATCGGAAATGGCAATGACATACGTCGTGAGTGGATCCACTTCGATATAATTCATAACGACTGATCCGAATTCCCCCGTTGCACAAACGACAGGTTGGAAAGTAGTGCAGTTGACCGAACGGAAAAGACCGAGTTGAGGCCGGTTAAATTCATCTGAGTTGACACTAAGCGTTAACAGATCAGCTGTGGTATCCGTCGTGATATAAAAATAGGATGTCGCATGAATGAAATCAGGACAATCATCATCATTTAAAAGAGGTCCGGGACCGTATCCGCCGGTACAACCTTCCACACAGATAAGGGAATTATCAGCCGGAGGATACAGGTGATTGGTGGTGGTAGAATCCTGCAGGCAAATAAAATTGGTGGAACAGGAATCCGGGTATGGATTGAGGGTATAATACCAGGTATTCAATTGGGACAAGGTGTTGATAGGTACATTTTTATCCTTGGAGATGGAAGAGGAAAAAACATGAAACACGCTATCGATACTGACTATTCCTCCCACCTGATCATTAAGCGAACCACCGTAATTCATCTGGGACAGAATAATCCCATTTAGATCTGTTGTAAAGGTCCACACATCGCTAAACCCCTTATTGCCTGTCAGGTCCACATCGCTGCTGGTGGATGTGGCGGTGACTACAATGTTTCCGTCATTTGTAAAATTGAGTTTGGCATTAAACTCATTCCCGCCACCACCGTACTGATACATGTCTGTCACTGTGCCATCTTCGCTATTCAGTTTAAGCATCCAGATATCATTGATGCCGTGGTTGCCGGGAAAGTCACCATCGTCTGAATCCGATTGTACGACAACATAGACATCTCCGTTGGCATGAACAATGATGTCATTAGCCACTTCATCTTCGGAACCGCCGAAAGTTTGTTGCCATTCCACTACGCCTTCGCCATTGATTTTCATAACCCACAGATCGGTTCCTCCGACATTTTCTGGTAATCCGGGCAGGTTGGAATCGCTGGTGGCGGCCACATAGATGTTGCCATTATTGTCACCGGTAATAGCATTCGGTACATCTGCGCCGGCTCCGCCTGCGAGAAATGCCCATTGATTGGAAAGTGATTCGTTGACATGCACGATCCAGACATCGAGGATACCATTGTTTTCTTCACCAAACAGCACTTCTGAACTGGCAGAAATCGCAAGGGTGATATCGCCATCGGTGTGCCTGTACGCATCAACACCTGATTCGCCGAGCGTTCCGCCGAAAATCTGTCCATCGACAATACTGCCACCGGGACTGGTGCGCATGATCCAGGCACCGGTCTGTCCCAGTAATGTACCGAAGATCCCCTGACTCGAACGCGTCGTACCAAAGGCATAGGTGCCGCCATCGGGATGGGGGAGTAGTGCTTCCAGTTGATCATCTGAGCCACCACCAAAAGTGCTGTTCCAGATGGAGTTTCCCTCCAGATCCATTTTCATAATCCAGTAATCTCGGCCACCGGCATTTTCCGGAATATCTCCATCCGTGGAAAAAGTACTGGCACCCAGGAAAATCGATGTTTGATCTGGATTTGCCTTGATGTCTTTAGCTTCATCGGTTGCGTTGCCGCCGAAGATCATGTTCATTTCCAGGTTTGTCTGAGCAAAACCGATAGCGGAAACGAAGAGCAGGAGTGTAAATATGTAAATTCGGTGCATTGGTATAGTATTGATAGATAAGACTTTGAAACTCAAAATACAGATAATTAGCGGAAGTGGCAAAAATCATTCCGCCTCTGCCGTCGAATTGACGAAGGGTACCTGTCAGGATGTGATGATAGGGAAGAAAAAAGAGTCGGGACGACTGGATTCGAACCAGCGACCACACGCCCCCCAGACGTGTACTCTACCGAGCTGAGCTACGTCCCGATCCGGTATGCAGGCCAGAAAATGGCCTGATTGCCAGCGGTTGATGAAGAAATGACCGCTGTGTACCGTGAGGCCGGTGCCTGGTGGGTGATAGCAGGCTCGAACTGCTGACCTCTGCCCTGTCAAGGCAGCGCTCTGAACCAACTGAGCTAATCACCCTTCTAAAGGGACACAAATGTACAGTTTTTCACTCCTAATATCTAAATCAGGAAATGAAATAATTGCCCCGGACAGGAAATCATGATTTGGGGTGAACCAACTTCATTTCCTCAATGAGGTTGCCGGCACCTCCAAATTTGTCGATCACAAACAGGATATACCGGGCATCCACCATAATATTTCGGCAAATAGATCGGTCATAATACAAATCACTCATCGTGCCTTCCCAAACGCGGTCAAAATTTAATCCAATAAGATTGCCTGATGCATCGATAGCAGGACTTCCACTATTGCCTCCTGTGGAATGGTTGCTCGCAATAAAACAAACAGGCATCTTTCCATCCTCACCATACGGCCCAAAGTCGCCATTTTCATACAGTTCAATCAACTTGGGATGAACATCAAACTCGTAATCGCCCGGAATGTATTTTTCCATTACGCCATCGAGGTAAGTCTGTGTTTTATACATGAGACCATCCTTGGGTGAAAAAGGCTCAACTAATCCATACGACACCCGGAGTGTGCCGTTCGCATCCGGCCAAAACCGCCTGTCGGGATATGCCTCCATCAACGCTGTGACATACGCTGTCTGCAATGGATCAATTTTTTCATACAGAGCGCGGTTATACACAGCCAGTTTGTCATTATAGACACCGCGTAAACTCAGATACAACTGATACAATGAATCGCTTTGTATCCATTCAGCATATGCATCACCTCCTTTTTCGATAGCCTGCAAAAAGGAATCCTTATCGGACAAAGAAGACTGTTCGAACAAAGCAGAGGCCCATTGATGAAGGGTGTGCTCATCTCTGGCTTTTGGAATGCCATCCGGCAGGTATTCCGAGTCCAGATGATTGACCAGATGCACCATCATCGCAGAAAAGAGTTCAGCATCAACCTCAGCTGAATAGTCTTTAAAAAAGCCTTCTAATCTTTCTTTTGTGGCATCTTTTGTTTCGAGATACGGTTGGCCTTCTGCGCCATGTTGGGAATAAGCTCGATATAGTCTGTCCGCGTAGGATGCCAGGCGAAATACTTCGGTGTTTCTGCCGCCCAATACTTCCCCCAGGATCGTTCTGTTTTTCGCAACAATATCAAGATCCCTGTAAAGGACTTTGAGTTCAGGAAGGAGGTTTTCATATTTTGCTTTCAGTTTCTTATTCTTTGAAATGAGTGCGGTAAACTCCTCTTCCTGTTTTTCTTTCATACGTACCGCATTTGCTTTTTTCAGGCCCTGGATCTCGCCGATCCATTTTTTCCAGTAATTCGATATCGTAGCATATTTGGAGGAATACGCGAGTTTGATCGCTTCGTCAGCGACCATATACCGCTTCATGATATCGAGGGATATATCCCGTACAGCGATGCGAGCCGGATCAATAATGTCAACGATCTGCTGTACGGCAAAAGAGGGCAGGTACTGTTGTGTAGTGCCCGGGAATCCAAAAACAAGTGTAAAATCGCCTTCTTCAATGCCATCCAGCGATACAGGAAGAAAGTGCTTTGGTGTGTATGGGATATTTTCTTCCGCATACGGAGCGGGTTTGTTATCCGGACCGGCATAGATTCGAAATAGTGCAAAGTCACCCGTATGACGTGGCCAAACCCAATTATCTGTGTCACTACCAAATTTTCCGATTGATTCAGGTGGTGAACCAACATATCTGATATCGGTGTAGGTTTCGGTGACAAAAAGGAAGTATTGATTGCCTTCAAAAAATGAACGAATTTCAGTGTCCTGGTAGGCAGTGGTTTCAATCTCAGATTGCAAGGAACGAATATTGACTTTCTGAATCGAATCGATTTCAGTGGTTGTCATTTTATCTCTCACGCCATCAAAGACTTTATCCGTGACATCTTCTATGCGCACGATAAACTTCGCGTAGAGCCCGGGACTGGGTATTTCTTCTGCTTTTGATTTTGCCCAAAATCCATCCTTCAGATAGTTATTTTCCAGTGTGGAATGCGATTGTATGGTGCCATAACCGCAATGGTGATTAGTGAGTAATAAACCCTGGTTTGAAATGACTTCGCCTGTACAAAACCCACTGAAATGCACAATTGCATCTTTCAAACTGCCTTTATTGACATTGTATATATCATCAGCGGACATTTTCATACCCATCGCTTTCATCTCGGACTCATTTAATGCGCTGAGCAAAAGCGGAATCCACATGCCCTCTCCGGCCAGAAGAGTAGACACAGGCAGGGATAATAGCAAAGCAATGAAAAGGGACTTAAAGGTTGATCTAAAAAAAGTATTCATAGTAAAATATTAATCATGTATAGGCGGAAAGATAAAGAATTTGAAGGCTGAAACCCCGGATTTCCGATCAATCGCTACATTTGACAGAATAGTAACTCCACATGACCGAATGAGTTCAGGATTTGAAACATTTTCTCAGCAACATTTCTCAGTTCTCCTGGCTATCGCCATCCTCACTTTTGCTCTTTTGCGATGGGGTCGAAGACTGGAGGAACCCAAGCGATCATCAGTAGCCGTATACCTTGCAGGCATTACCTGTGCGACGGTCATTTTGGATTCCGTTCAGAAAATCATGTTCGGCACCTATGACTACCTCGTAGATCTGCCCTTTTTTCTTTGTGACCTGGTGGCCATCCTGCTGCCCTTTGTGATTGTATTTAACAATCGTAAATGGATTGGGATACTGTATTTCTGGGCGATGGCAGGGACGCTTCAGGCCATCCTGACGCCTGATTTAAATGACGGCTTTCCATCGTTTCACTTTTTTCGGTACTTCATTGGACATGCCGGAATTATTATGACCATCCTCTATGTCATTTCGATGGATCAAATTCGCATTAAATGGTCCGATTTTGTCAATGCCATTATCTACGCACAGGTCTATATTGTAGGTGTCCATCTTATGAATCAGGTGCTGCATAGCAACTACAGTTATACGATGCAGAAACCCGAGGGCGCATCCATTCTGGATCTGCTTGGTCCATGGCCATGGTACATTCTTTTTGGTGAAATTTTGATGATATTCCTGTTTCTCCTGCTGATGATACCCTTTACCCTTGGACAAAAGGGTGAATCAGAGAAAATAATGTAACTCAGCCCGGCTATCGGTGCGGGATTTCGCCCGGAAGGTGTGATATTTGCAGAAGGAAATCGAAACTAACTGCCATGAGTGCCAAGAAGATTGTTGTGTTTCCCGGCTCTTTTGACCCGATTACGACAGGTCATGTCGACTTGGTCCGTCGTGCGCTTCCATTGTTCGACGAAGTGATCGTGGCCATTGGGGTCAATTCACAAAAGCAAACATTGTTTCCTCTCGAACAGCGGAAAGCATGGATTGCTGAAGTCTTTGCTGATGAACGACGTGTGAGTGTTGATGTCTTTGAAGGCCTGACGGTTCATTTCTGTCAGAAAGTCCGGGCGCACTATTTGCTGCGCGGCCTTCGCAACGCCTCAGATTTTGATTACGAGAAGACCATTAGCCAACTGAATCAAATCGTAGGTGAAAATGTAGAAACCTTATTTTTTATCAGTAAACCCGAGTTCTCGCACATCAGTTCTACGATTGTTCGCGAGATCATTAAGGGTGGTGGAAATGCTAAACCATTCCTGCCAAAAGGCGTTACGTATTGATGGCCTGAATTGAATTTTTCTCTTTAAACAAATTTAAGTTTCCTGTTTATGTCAAACGCTTTATTTAATCTTCCCACTACGTACAACGAACCGGTATTATCATACGCGAAAGGTTCTCCGGAGCGAGAGCAACTGGTCGCCGCACTAAAAGCACTGAAAGCGAAAAAAGTGGATATCCCCATGTATATCGGAGGGAAAGAAGTTTTCACGTCGGAAAAAGTCGATATACGACCTCCACATGAATTAAAGCACAAACTGGGAACCTACAATAAAGGAGAAAGCAAGCATGTGCGGCAGGCTATTCAGGCGGCACTGAGGGCCAAGTCTTCCTGGGAATCGATGCCCTGGCAGGATCGCGCAGCAATCTTCCTCCGGGCTGCTGATCTGCTATCAGGTCCGTATCGCGCGACGATGAATGCAGCTACCATGCTTGGACAAAGTAAAAACGTATTCCAGGCAGAGATTGATGCAGTAGCAGAATGGTGTGACTTCCTGCGTTTCAATGCACAGTTTATGCAGGACTTGTATATGGATCAACCCATCAGTGATCCCGGGATCTGGAATCGTATGGAATATCGTGCGCTGGAAGGATTTGTATTTGCATTATCTCCTTTTAATTTCACTTCTATCGCCGGAAACCTATCCTGCGCACCGGCCCTGATGGGAAATACGGTGGTATGGAAACCAGCTGAAACTCAGATTTACTCCGCTCAGATCATCATGCAGGTGCTGATGGAAGCCGGATTGCCTGACGGTGTTATCAACCTGATCTTTGTGGAAGGAAAAACCGCTGGTGATGTGATTTTCTCACATCCTGATTTTGCTGGATTGCACTTTACCGGAAGTACAGGTGTGTTCAGAAAGTTATGGCAAACGATCGGTGATAATCTTTCCATATATAAATCATATCCTCGCATCGTCGGGGAAACGGGTGGTAAAGATTTTGTCATCGCACACCCTTCAGCCGATGCAGAAGCTGTGGCCGTTGCATTGGCACGCGGTGCGTTTGAATATCAGGGGCAGAAGTGCTCTGCAGCGAGTCGCGCCTATATTCCCGAATCATTATGGCCTGCGATCAAAAAGAGATTAACTGCTGATCTGGCAACTATGAAAATGGGATCTCCGGAAAAGTTCGAAAATTTCATTAATGCTGTCATCGATGAAAAAGCATTTGATAAAATCACATCGTATATAAGCCAGGCGAAAAAAGACAAGGGCGTTAAAATACTGGCCGGTGGTAAATTTGATAAATCACAAGGCTATTTCATCGAACCCACCGTCATTCAGGTCAATGATCCCAACTATGTCACTATGTGCGAAGAGTTGTTTGGTCCGGTACTGACACTCTATGTCTACAAGGATGCAGACTATAAAAAAGTGCTCACACTTCTGGATAAAACATCTCCCTATGCACTTACCGGTGCGGTGTTTGCCATTGACCGTGAAGCGATCAATATGACCAGCGAAAAGCTAAAACATTCTGCCGGTAATTTTTACATCAATGACAAGCCGACTGGCGCGGTGGTGGGGCAACAACCTTTTGGTGGAGGCAGGGCTTCCGGAACAAATGATAAAGCCGGTAGCATCATGAATCTCTATCGTTGGGTATCGGCCCGAACGATCAAGGAGAACTTCAATCCACCGAAGGATTATCGCTATCCGTTTATGGGATAATATTCAGCAATAGGCTTTGCTCTGATTTCTCGTTCTTAAAACTTCGGTTTGAAGTTTTACCAGGGAAACTCATGGACTAATCGGAAGAAAAAATCTGAGAGAATTTCCTTTTTTAACAGGATGATCATAATCATACCGGCGACTGCACCTGCAAAATGCGCGGAGTGATCAAGTCTTCCGTGTCCTTGTTTGGCTGCCCATGAGGAATAGATCAAATACCCGACACCGGCAATAATCGCGGGGACGGGAAGTATGAAAAACAGCAGCAGCATCGCCCAGGGCTTTAGCAGAATAAACACAAAGATGATTCCGCTCACCGCACCGGACGCACCAATACTGGAAAACGCCGGATTGTTTTTATGGCGGAAAGCTGTAGGTAAATTTGCCAGAATAATATTCAGTAAATAAAAGCCTAGAAAAATAAGGCGTCCTTGATGCAGGCCAAACTCTCTGATGATATAGCTTTCAATAAACATTCCAAAACTGTAGAGCACGAACATATTGATGATCAGGTGCGTCCAGTCTGCGTGAACAAATCCGGAAGTCAATAATCGGTAATACTCCTTACCTGTGTTTTCACGGTACGGAGAATGCTTCAGTCGATCAATCAGGTCGTATTTGGAAAAGCCCTGTATAGAGACAAGGACAGTAAAGATGATAATCAGCAGTGTGATTGAAAATTCCAAGGTTTAGGTGTTTTCAGTGTAAGCGCACTCAGGCATGGTGATAGGATTCACCCCGTAAGATAGTACACGCGCGATAAAGTTGTTCAAGCATCAGTAACCGACACAGTTGATGCGGCATAGTCATTTTGGAGAGTGCCATTTTTTCATCTGCCGCATCATACACCGAAGAATCAAACCCATATGCAGATCCGATCAGAAAAATAAGTCTGCGATGACTTCCCTGCCGCCAGGCTTCCAGCTTTTGAGCGAGTTCGATGGATGAGTATTGCGTCCCTGCTTCATCCAAAAGTATCAGTTTGGCGGGAGTAGATGTGAGCTGCTGATGGATCCATTTTCCTTCTTCCGCCAGGACTTTTCCGGCTTCCTTATGTTTGGTGATTTGAAAACACTTGTACTCAAAAGGAAGGTAGCGATTGATCCGTCGGGTGTACAATTGTTCGCCTTTTTTAACCCAATCGTCGGATCCGGCACCCATTCCCCAGAGATGTACTTTCATAGTCGCTATTGATTCGAAAACAAGAGGTAGGACCAGGGGGCAAGGTCAATGATCTGACCTTTTTCCTTACTCGTTTTTTCCTTTGTAAACACATTGATCATTTCTGAAACAGATTCAGTCAGTACTGTTGTCTGAGGTTGATCGGAAAGATTAAAAATTCCGATAAACCGATCGCCGTTTTTTTCTCGGATAAACGCATACACTTTGTCTGAGTCGTTGATGCGTCGTGACAGACCTCCATGCTCACCATTCCAGAGGGCCTGATTTCTTTTCTTGAGTTGATTCAGTTCAGTATAAAAAGGGGCATAGGTATATGAAGAAAAGTCGATGGTGTCCTTTTCAAAAAATTCAAGTCGCTTGCGAATAGGTTCTTCCTGACCTCCGTAGACGAGTGGCATGCCATCCAGGGTGGCACACAATGCGGCAAAGGCCAGATGTCCTTCTCCCAAGCGTTCGAACACTGTTCCGGCCCAGCTGTTCTCATCGTGATTACTCGTAAAATAGATATGATAGCCCTGCGTATAATGAGCACGTTCATCCGCCAGCAGCATGTCCAGTTTGTGAACGCTTTCTTTGCCTTTTGCGATATCATTCATCATGTGATGAAAACGCCAGGCATACGTAGCAACAAAGTCAGATTCATTTCGCAGATAGGTTTCTTCCCCTTCGGCCAGCATAAAGATGGGCCTGTTTAGTCCTCCAAGTGTGTTCGCGACTTCATCCCAATAATCTGCGTGAACCCCATGTGCGTGGTCCACTCTGAAGCCATCGATTTGGAAGTCCTCAAGCCAATAGATCATATCGTCTATCGTTTGACGACGCATCATAGGATTGTCCAGATCCAACTCGGCGACGTCTGTCCAATCCCACGGCTCACCGGTTGATTCATTGATCGGATCGCGTATTTCCCCGTTTTCGTCTTTGTTGTAATACTCAGGATGTGCTTTAATCCATGGATGATCCCAACCTGTGTGATGAGGTACCCAATCGATGATCAGATGCATCCCCATTTCGTGTACCCGGGTGACCAGATCCTGGAAATCCTGATGCGTACCAAACAGCGGGTTGATCGCCCGGAAATCAGATACTGCGTAATAGCTGCCGAGGGAACCTTTGCGCTTGATGACACTGATAGGATGGATAGGCATCAGCCAGAGAATGTCAACGCCCATTTTTTGCAATCTGGGCAGGTGCTTCATAAAAGCGCGAAACGTGCCTTCCGGCGTGTATTGGCGTATGTTGACCTCGTAGAGATTAGCTGATTTTGCCCAATCAGGAGGTTCAATTCTGGGTCGCTTGCTCTGCTCGGTATTCGTCTCTTCTGCTTTTTCAGATGTAGCCGTTGGCATCATACTATGTTCAAATTAAAAGGGTGCCTTTGTTCCACTGCTATGTAAAACAGGCGTAAACATATATAAATAATTCCACTATTTAGCCACAGCGGCAAACTGTCTAAGCTTATTGAGCCCAACGCGCATGTCTTTTGGTAAAGGAGCCTGAACCTCAATGGGTTCCGAACTTGAATAATCCGTGATGGTAATGGATGCAGCGTGCAACGCGATGCGTTGGATAATCGGATATTCCTGTTCTTTATCTCTGCCCAATTTGTATTTGCCTTTTCCTTTCAGGTCAGATAGGTACAATGGTCCGGCCGACCCATACGTTGTATCTCCGAGGACGGGATGTCCGATCGAGGCAAGGTGCACCCTGATCTGATGCGTCCTTCCGGTCAGGGGTGTTAATTCAAACAGAGTATGATGTTTGAAATGTTCCAGGACTCGCCACTGCGTCTGACTTGATTTTCCTCGTTTGTGAATAGTGACTTTGCCGGTTCCCGTCGTGTATAGCGGGGCATCGATTTCACCACTTTCTGTTACGCACCGGCCATCGCCAAGGGCGAGATATTTCTTGTGCACAGATCGCGCTTCAAACTGATCGCTGTACCATCCAAATGCATCTGTACTCAGGCAGAAGAGCAACACACCACTCGTTTCCAAATCCAGTCGGTGCAAAGGTCTGGCTTCCGGGAAAGTTTCGGTGATCAAACTGGCTATCGAAGGACGGTCAGCATTATATCGATCGGGTACACTGAGTATGCCGGATGGTTTATTCAGCGCCAGAAGGGTTTTGTTTTGGAAAAGTATTTCAGCTTTGTTTTTCATGGCGGAACAAATCACTGAATTTGTGCTTCCACTGTAGGTAATAGGCAAAAATGATGCTGCCCGAATACACACCGGGAAGTTGCCTGAGTGATCGCCTGGTGTAGGAAGCGGACACTTTTTTGCGCTTTCGGATGATAGCCCCTAAATGGCCATAGATGTAAAAATGAGCCCTCACGATTGCTAAGGTATTGGCCAGTTCAAATTTTAAAATAAATCGAATGCCCGCAAGTGTGTCCAGAAACCACCTGGTGAGCAGCACAGGCAAAAGGTCTGCACCCGGCAGATATTTAATCAGCGTGATCAGGTTGTTTCTGAAATTGAGATAGATTTTCTGCGGGCTGGAATAACTCATCGTTCCGCCACCGACGTGGTAGACAACAGAGTCAGGGCATACCATGATTTTATAGTTACTCAGGAGCACTCGCCAGGCGAGGTCAATCTCCTCCTGATGCGCAAAATAGTCGGCATCAAAACCACCCATTTGCTGAAAGACATCGTTCCGAATCACCATAGCAGCACCTGACGCCCAGAAAATAGGTTCGTTGCTCTGGTACTGATGTGTATCTCTTTCCACATTGTGGAGTATCCGCCCACGGCAAAACGGGTAGCCAAGCAGATCCATATATCCACCGGCAGCTCCGGCATATTCAAAATAGGTGCGTCGCGTTTCGGAAAGGATTTTAGGTTGTACCGCAGCTATACGTTCATCAGCCTCCATCATGTCGATGATCGGAGTCAGCCATTCCGGTGTGATCTCAATATCGCTGTTGACCAATGCGAGATACTTTTCCTTGATGTCTGCCAGTCCTTCATTATAGCCCCCGGCATAACCGTGGTTTTCCGTTAGCGTGATGCATTGTACATCAGGGAAATTAGCTTTTACCCATTTGACTGAACCATCGGATGAAGCATTGTCGATCAGATAGGTCGTCTGTTTAGAAAAACGATTGGAATCAAAGAAGGGGAAGAATCGCTCGAGGAAAGATTTGCCGTTGTAATTTAAAATGACAGTGGCGACTTCGGCTGTATTCTGATCTTTGGTTAGAAAGTACTCCCGTACCGCAAGTTCATCCGCTTCCATAGCGACCTTGAGCTCTTCCATGTTCGGAAACTTTCGATCCGGCCGGATAAACTTAAACAACTCAATGGAAACATCCTGATCGTAGATCTGTCGGTTGAAATCAAACAAGTGCATCTGCACGCGATGCTCTTCTTCCGCATCGATCGAAGGGCGCAATCCAATGTAGAGCATCCCTTTATATTCGATTCCCCCAATTGTCGCCGTGGCAGCAAAAATACCATCGGCCGGAAGGAGTTTTTTGGTGTCGGCAATTTCGACATTAGCAGTGGGAAAACCAATATGATGTCCAAGCCGGTTGCCTGTGACCACACGTCCGCGTATCAGGTAAGGATGGCCTAGGAGTTTGTTGGCATATTCGATATCATTTGCCTGAAGTGCTCTTCTGATCTTGGTCGAACTGATCGTAATGTTTTTGATTTCTTCTTCCTCTATGCGTACGACCTGGTAGTTGTGCTTCCGGCTGTACATTTCCAGAAGGTGGACATTGCCTGCACGATTGAAGCCAAACTGGTGATCATACCCGATGACGACGTAACCGGGGTTGAATCGAGCGACTAGAAATTGTTCTATGTACTGGACAGCAGGCTGCTGGGAAAACTCGATGGTAAAAGGGACGATGACGACATTCGAAACGCCGGCTTTTCTGAAGTATTCGAGCTTTTCATCGAGGGTTGTCAGGATGCGCAGATCGTTGTCTTTTGGATAGACGATTTCTCTGGGGTGTGGATGAAACGTGATGACCACATCCACGCCGTCGGATGCTTCAGCCAGTTGCTGCAGGCGCTTAAGGATTTTATAGTGCCCCTGGTGGACACCATCAAAGCTGCCTATAGTGATGACAGAGTTTTTGAACTCCGGCAATGCAGAAAGTCCCCTGTATATGTTCATGGATTGCAAAAGTATTCAATTTGCTTGTAATATGTACAGTTTTAGGCCTTTACAAGTGCTTTAAGGGGGTGATTATACATTTATTATATATTTAGAGGCAATGCCTGATATCCACCTGCGTTTAATGCCTATGATCAGAACCTTCTCAGTGCTCATACCTCTCGCTTTGAGCAGTTTTTTCTTGCAAGGACAGGCTGTCGTTTCTTTGGATAGTCTGGTGAGTGAAATCAATTTCTATGCGGACGTAGTCATTAATGCGGAGAAAAGCGAACACCGGCAGCGGGCACAAGTTCTGCTCAAGGAGCATTTTGACCGGTTTTTAGAAATGGACGGTTCCTTCCAATACCCACTCGATAGTATTCCATGGTTGTACGTAATGCACGGAGATGGTTTCCGATTGGTGTCCTGGCAACTCCATATTTCACCTGAATCGTATGCATACACTGCCTTCTTGCAATGGCCTGATCGGTATATGTATTTTAAAGACAGCAGGCCTTTTATAAATGGTTCTGCGTATACGACGTTTACTCCATCAGCCTGGTATGGTGCGGTGTACTATGACATGTTGCCTTTTGAAAAAGATCGGCAGACGTATTACCTGCTGCTGGGATATAATGCAGAAAATAGTTTGCTCAATACAAAGGTGGTGGATGTGCTTGATCTTTCCGGCCCTGAGCCGAAGCTAGGCCTTCCTGTTTTTACTGGTGCAGAAGACACCCAAACGAGATTGCTGGTGAGTTATGCCGACATCGCCCCGGCGCGTGTGCATTATGACGAGTCCCTCAAAGGCGTGGTGATGGACCACGTGGCTCCGGTGCCCGGTATTGGTCCCGGGGGAGAGACATTGCCGGTTCCTGATGGGAGTTTGGATGCCTGGGTACTGAAGAAAGGGGACTGGGTGTATGAAGCAGAGGTGTATGATGTAAAGCAAAAGGAACCTCCTATGACCCGGGAAAGAGAAAAAAGAGCGGAAGAAAAGGATATCCTGGGCAGACCGAAGAACAAATAAAGCCCCATGGCATCTCACCTGAAAATTCGTACAGAAAAGACCGGTCATTACTTTCAGTATGGACGATTAACCGAGAAAACCCGTTATGTCTGGGTTTGTCTGCATGGGTATGGGCAGTTAGCCAAACACTTTATCACCCGATTTGAATTTCTTGATCCGGATCAGCACATGGTGATCGCGCCCGAAGGTTTGAATCGCTTTTATTTCGAAGGCCTAAATGAAAGGCCGGTGGCGACCTGGATGACCCGAGAAGACCGGCTGGATGAAATAGCAGACTTTATTTTGTTTCTGGAGTCGCTTAGAAAAAAGCTGGCCTGGGATAAGCACGAAAATATCCGCGTGATTTATCTCGGATTTTCCCAAGGCGTGACCACATTGTTGCGTTGGCTGGTAGATGCCGCACCGCGTGCAGACTTTCTATTGCTTTGGGCCGGGGGTATTCCGGATGAAATTTTGTTTGATCGACGTCGGGCTTATTTTGAAAAAATCAACGCATTCTATTTCGTCGGTAATGCCGATATCTACTTGCCTGAAGAACGCGTACAGGTTATTTTAAGTGCACTGGGTGATCGCGGGATATCCTGCCAGTTGGAAGCGTATAGTGGTGAACATAAAATCGATCAGGATGTGTTGGCTGCGTGGGTAGCCGATTATTTATAAGAAGATAGTTCGCACTAAAGACTTCATTGTCTGACTTTTGCCCTGATTTTCCTATATTCACTGCATAGTAAATGGCTGTACCAATTGTTTGGTGGATATGAGCCAAAGCATTCAATATCGAAATCACACCCGGTCGGTATGGGTAACTGGATTGTTTCTCCTACTGCTAAGTTCCTATGCTTCCAGGGGACAAAACCTGGTTCCTAATCCAAGCTTTGAAGATTACGATTACTGTCCTTTTCCTGTAGATGATGATGGGCCTATGTCATGCGCACCTTGGATCAGCACCTATTCCTGTAATTATTTTAATGAATGTAATCCAGGTCCTGCTGGAGTTCCGGAAAACTTCCAAGGGTATCAGTATGCACATACCGGAGTAGCGTATGCGGGTGGATATGCCGACAA
>JAUHXV010000042.1 GCA_030426765.1 Bacteroidia bacterium
TTGTGCTTGGTCTGCTTGCGACCATGCTTGGAATGGCCTTCATACGCTTTTGGTGAATCACCACTACTCCCGAATTGTGTCGCTTTTCTTGGAACGCCCATTCAGGGCCTGATCCCACTGTGCATCCACGACATCGAGATCCTTCTTAATCGTCTGCAAAAAATGATTGGCCGTCCCTTTGTCTTTGTTCCAGGTCACAACATAATACTGAAGTGAAGGTGCTACTTTGCGCACCAGGCGAATTTCGAAAAGATCGAAGCGCTCCATCCAACGTTCGATGTCCACACCATTTTTCAATTGCACGATAACATCTGAAGGTTCCGGCACATCTAACCCAATAGGTCGTACTGTAGTCGCACTCCAATGGCTGTTTGTCACCAAGTCATCCAGTTTTCCAAAAACATATTCAGCCCGTTCAGAAACTCGCCCACCTGCTGCATACCACCGCAATCCATTTTTGTGCTTAAAAACCAAACTTCTTCCCGGGAGATCAGGCACTTCCGGCAAATGTCTTACATCTTCATACCACCATGCTTCGGGTTCAAGATCGCTCAAAAGGGCATGCACCGATTCTTCATCGAGATCTGCCGCATACCATCCGGGTGTGAGATAATTATACTTCGCCTGCAGCAAACCGTTGTTATCCTCTGTCAGGTAAAACGTATAGACGGGACACTCGCCGAAGCAAGGGCTGCGTTCATATTTGATTACCCATACAGAATCCTGTGTGAAAAGATTCTGCGTATTGCTCGTTACAGGTTTAGAAGTTTTGCAAGCAGAACCAAAAAGTGCAAAACAAAATATTAGAGGGAGTAAAACCTTCATAGGTTGACTTGATTTTGAAGCCAGAAGTTCAATGGCAAATCGTAAAACGCATTTTAATAAATAACTATAGATCGAACAAAGTATTGCTCATCCTGATCGATACGAAGGAAATAAACACCGGCTGCCAGGTTCTTCAGATTTACAAGGTAGGATTGGCCAAAAGACCACTCACCTTGATAGGCTAGCCTACCATCAGCACTGAAAACACTGATATCCCGGGTTGCATTAAAAACTTCATCACTGTATATGATGTAGGTATCGGATGCTGCATCATGTGACCATGAGAGATTGTGAAACCAGGATTCAAAAGTATCAGTGGTCGGAGCACACGAGCCATCCACAGGGAGGTCAGGATAATATACTTCTTGCGCTGTCTGCATAAACGCAACCTGATCGTTGGTGAACGCAGCGAGACATCGATCATCACTGAAGTCCATGAAGTTCTGATACATGTCACTCGTCTCGCAGGTAATTTGTTCCCCTTCCGGGCATCCATAATACGGGCCGGCTGCATTCGGAGTATCCGGAATATCATCGCTGTCTTCACAATTTATTTCCAGCCCTTCTCCCCAGATATGTTTTAAGCCAAAATAATGGCCCATCTCATGCGTCAGCGTATGCCCGCGACCAAAATTCCCCGAATTACCTGCCTCCCCGATCGAGCCAAAATATTTAGGATCGATCACAATTCCAGTCTCCTCCGGAAAAGGAGCTGAACCCGGAAAAGATGCTGAGCCCAAAATATCTCCATACGCTCCGATCCAAATATTGATATAGCGTGACGGATCCCATCCTGTTTTTCCACCCAACTGATCATAGTGAATCGCAATCCTTCCCTCCGGACCGGTTTGCAAAGCAATATTGTCAATATCAGTTTCCGTGTATGTAATGCCGGAAGTTGGATTGCCTTCCGGATCTGTTTTTGCAAGACAAAACTGCATGTCTGCCTGTCCTGCGATGGATAAAAACTCCGGAAGGAGTTTCGGAATATTCTGCCCACGACCCGCGAAATCTGCATTCATCACATCTAGTTGATTCAGCACCTGTGCTTCAGTAACAGGGATATCTCCTTCTCGAGCCACAACGTGAATGACCACAGGAAAATAGTTTATGGTTCGGGGCCGGATATTGTGGTTCTCTTTCAATTTAAACGACAAAAGCGCCTGGAAACGAGCATAATCAGAAGGACTTTGGTGGGGTGATATACCATGTACCGCCGGACATCGCATATCCTGTCCGGCGATGCACATCGGGATCAGAAATAAAACCAAAAGCAGCATTTTAGGCATACCGGGATTTGTCCTTAAAAGTAAGCAAAATGAGCGCCTGATATTAAAAACCTCCCGAGGCATCATAGTTTCCTCGCTTATATGGAACCTTTAAAAAGTCAAAAGTTCCCGGCTTCACATTGATATTAAATGCGTAGGTTCCCCGCGTCGGTTGCCAGTTGAACGACATCTGCCAGCAGTGCAGATCACGGGCCAGTCCAATATCAGGATATGTAATCCGTCTGGAAATAAAATCATAACCGATGTTTCCAAAAAATATCGACCAGTTAGGTGTCAATTTCATGCCTCCGGTCATATTGATACTATTCGTAGTCACCATAGTTACATCAGGACCATCCATCCCGACGCGCACTGCACCAAATTCATGATTGATGTTAAAACCGGTGAGCAACTCTTCAAATCGCGATCGTTGATCACGGTAGGTATTCTCCTCTCGCGTCGGCACCGTAGCAGTACCTGAAGTGAAAATACTCTTGATATCCTTGAAGGAAATCCGGGTAGAAAACCGAATTCGAAGATTATCAAATCGAAGGAGTTTATTGTCTGTACTCACATAGAAATCTCTGCTCAGTCGACCATCTTCATCCAGGCCATAAAATGAGTAAGCCGCACCAATGGAGAAGGTTGTAATCCCTTTAAACAATCGTGTATTTCCGCTTATTGCCAGCGGTGAAAACTTGTTGTACTCGGCTTCGATATTATACGTACCGCCGACACTGATATTATCAAACAGTTTTAGTTTTTTTTCCGTGCTATCTTTTTTGGAGTAATATTTTGCTTCGAAAATATTGGTGAAGCCATAACTTATATTGGCATTACCAACTGTCGTAGGACGGACGCTGTACATAAGGTCGTCAAACCGACTAAAGGCCATGGTAGAATCCGGGTACAGGACATCTACCTGAACATCCTGATAATATGAACTGGGTGAAGCAGGAGAAAAAGTAAACCCGATGGAAGGCTTCATAACATAGCGTATGCCTCTCAGCCAGCCTTTTTTAAACTGGAGCGTTGAGAAAATCTGGGTGTTCATATTGACACTTCCGGAGACTCTTCTAAAGACATCAAATCCGGGTTTCAATGTAGAGACAACCTCTCCATTGCTTAAGGTATCCTTGACGATGATATAATCCATACCATCCGGATAGTAGATCGTATCATCTCTGACAAAATCCATGTCATCGGGGTCGAATACAAATTCGTTATCCTGTGTTTTAAAAAACCAGGTTTCCGAATAATTGATGGAAGGAGTAAGGTTAAAATACTTTGCTACGTTTATATTCATCGAAGCATCTGCTCTGTGCTGGGCACCGTATTGCATATTCTTCCACGTGTCAGAATCAAACAACATAGTGTCTGTAGTAATAATCTGTGCAGTGGTGTTTCCGGCATACTGAAAAGCGATCTTCTCATACCACTTATCCGGTCCCGGACGTCGGGTGCTCTTAAACGGATAGATTCTGTTCAGGCGGAAGTTGAGTTCGGGAACATTAATCGTGACGACATGTGACTGCGTATTCTGGCTGTGATTGAATGCCGCTGTCAGGGCGTATGGTTTGCCTGGAAAAGTGCGACTATAATTAAAGTTGGACGTGTAGGTATTGGTCAGTGCACTTTGTGCATCGTTGTAATTTAGTGATTCAAAATTATTGCTCTGGATATTAATGCTACCGCCCAGTGTTTGATATGGATTGGCTTTGACATCCTGGGAATGCGTCAGGCGAACGGAAAATGATTTTTCCACCTGATTGCGATAGTCACCGGGAATTTCAGAAACCCGTTTGGAATATCGCAGTGCGAGGTTTCCTTTAAACTTATACTTCTGAGCGTAGTTGGTCACAATACCTGCTCCCCACGTCCCATTGAAATAGATATCGGCGAGGAGGCGAACATCCGCCCAGTCACCCATTGGAAAGTAGTATCCGATATCCCGCAGTCCGAGTCCCCATTGTTCCGAACGCTCATAATCTCTGGGCAGGATGAGTCCGGCCGTCCTTGATTCTGAAATGGGATAAAATCCAAACGGAAGCCAAACAGGGGCCGGCACCCCAAACAACTCAAGATTGGAGGAACCGATTACGGCCAGTTTATCGGGAACGGTTTTCACTTTGGCAGCCCGGATACCAAAATGAGGGTTGGGATGATCGCAGGTTGTGATCAACGTCCGATAGTTATAGGCCACATCATCATCCCCCGGGTTTGCGCCGGCTACAAATTTTGATTTTTCCCCGTGAATATGCAGATCGCCTTCCTGGGTAAGGACTTCATAGATAATCCCTTTACGTGTGACAAAGTTGTACCGCATCTGCTTTGCTGTAAATGATTCCTCTCCCATGTTAAACTCCGGGAAACCGGCCATATTCCCCAGACTGTCTGGCAAACCCTGTGCAGTTGCAATACTGCTGTCAAGATCCACTACGATATAGGCGGCTTTGAGGGAAAGGTCTTTATATCGAACATATGCATCCCCAAACAAATGCACTTTGTGCTCACGATTGTCGAGGTAGTTGGAATCCACCGAGCCGTATTCCACCACATCATCCAGGCTGTCCGGGGACATGGTGATGGCTGATTTTGGATCATGCAGTGGCTGTGGAACAACCAGCGTATCCATATCAAGGCTATCTGAAAACATATGCGTTGGGTCAGCTACCGGCAGAGTATCCGGTACTTGCGCGCAGAGATTCCCTGTCGCGCCATTAATGACTATACATATGTAAATGAGATACTTCAACAGATCCTGGATCCTTAAAACCGATAGAATAAGCTACCGGATTGGGGCGTTTTGAATGAAAGTGCCTGGCGAGGGGGGCAATCCCCGGTATGCAGCTTTAAAAAAATATACAAATTGCATTTGTCCATTTACTTACATATTATTATTTTTGCTAATGTTATCCTTATAGTCAAAGGTATGAAGTTTTGGAACGGTAGTAAAACGTCAGCCCTCCGGATGGTGTCCTTCGCCGGGTTGATTTTAACGTTATGTTTAGGTCTTTCCATACCTATGCAGGGGCAGGAACCCTATAAAATCCGCAAAATCGTCATTGACCCGGGCCATGGTGGCAAAGATCCCGGCTGTAGTGGCAAACATTCCAGAGAAAAAGAAATCGCTTTGGCAATCGGGTTAGATCTAGGCAAAAAGATCAATGAAGCCTTTCCCGATATCAAGGTGATCTATACTCGCCAGACGGACATCTTTGTACCTCTCAATGAACGGGCCGCAATTGCCAATCGGAATAAAGCCGACCTGTTTATCTCCATTCATTGCAATTACATCAGTATCCGCAATCGGGCGACAGGATCAGAAACGTATGTGTTGGGATTGCATCGCGCCGAGGACAATTTGGATGTCGCCAAACGAGAAAATGCCTCCATCCTGCTGGAAGAGGATTATGAAAAAACGTATGACGGCTTTGATCCTTATTCGCCTGAAGGGCATATTATTCTTTCTTTATTTCAGAACGCCCATCTCGAACAAAGCATTTTGTTTGCCACGTATGTGGAACGTGCATTTGAGCAACTTTCTCGTCTTCCGAGCCGCGGAGTAAAGCAAGCGGGCTTCCTGGTATTGCGTGAGACGACTATGCCGAGTGTGCTGATCGAAACAGGATTTCTGAGTACCGATACCGATGAAAACTACCTGATGAAGCGGGAAAACCAGCTGGAGATGGCCGCGACGATTTTAAAAGCCTTTACGAAATATAAAAACGAAGTCGAAGATCCTGTGGTGGCCGATACCACCTCCCGGAAGCCTGTCGCGACCGTTGCCGGGAAAAGTGATTCTACCCAAACCCTGACTTCAAGATATCCTGAGGGAACGCTCGAAGTGGCCTATCGGATCCAGATTGCTGCCTCATCTTCGTCTATTCCCGGAGAACAATTCCGGCATATTGAAGACCTGGAGGTAGTCAAAGAGGGCGAAATGTATAAATATCTCGTAGGGTATTTCAGCAGTGCTGAGGCGGCACGACCGAGGCTAAGTGCCCTGAAAGTCAATGGGTTTGAAGGCGCCTTTATCGTGGCGTATAAAGATGGAAAACGCATCAAAGTCTGAATTTCCTAAGGGAAAAATAGCCTATTCATAGTCTTCGAGGGTTACCTTTGCGCTTTCGCGCAACCGGCGCATAGCCACCGGCTTCACGCCAATGCTGTTTAACCAAAGTGAAAATAACCTGTAGTGAAGATTTCAAACGAGTTTAAGATTGGCGTCATGGCCATCATTGTTGTGGTGACCTCCGTCTGGGGATATAAATTTCTCCGTGGGCAGAATCTTCTGAAGCCCTCCAATAACTACTATGTCAAGTATTCGGATATCGATCAACTGGCCGCTACCTCTCCGGTATTGATCCGTGGCCTGAACGTGGGTACAGTCTCCGAGCTGAAACTGGATAAGGACATGAAAACTATCATTGCCACGCTGAATATTAAACGAGGTATCCGTATTCCTGCAAATGCGGAAGCGGTGGTGATCAGTACAGGGATCATGGGCGGCAGAGCCGTTGAGTTGCGCATCGATGGCCCTTGCGAAGGTGATGATTGTGCTAAACCCGGCAGTTATCTACAGGGACATGTTCAGGGATTTTTCGACACGTTCCTCGACCCGGGAGAAGATGGAACGCTGGCCAAAGTCAAAGAAAATATCAGCGAGATCCTGCAAACACTTGGTGACTCACTAACCTCACCCTCTGCAGATAATGAGATTGCCAAAACCTATACACAGCTTTCACATTTAATTTCCAACCTGGCATCCATCACAGGTACGCTTGATAAATCCATGAATACTTACGACCGCCATATTCAAGCTACCTTATCTAATGTCTCTACCCTCACAGGTGCTCTGGCGGATAATCAGGATAAGATTGCAAATTCGATCGAGCATCTGGAAAGCATCACCCGACAATTTGATGAAGCACAGATCGGTACAAATGCAGGCGTACTGCTCACTGATGTTCAGGCACTGGTCAAAGAACTTGACGCCACGATGGTGGAAGCGAATGCTGCCATGGCCCGAATGGCCGATATCACTGAAGATCTGGAAGCCGGAAAAGGCTCACTAGGGAAACTTCTCAAGGACGAGGAATTCTACGACAATACAGCAGCCACCATGAAAAATATGGAACTCCTGCTTCAGGACTTCCGCCTGAATCCAAAGCGCTATGTCAACGTTTCCGTATTCGGTAAGAAACAAAAAGACTACAATGTTCCGGAAGATGATCCTGCATTCATGCCTGATTCTTCAGAACAGAAATAGCTATTATCTGACCACTCAATCGTGAGGAAAATTTCGGGTATTTAGGATTGAGATTGTTTTCAGGAAAATATCCAAAGGATCAGAAAAATCAACCCCGGTGTAATCACACCAAGCATTACGAGATTCTTAGTTCTGCCTTTGAGGAAGGTCAATCCAAAGTTGTAGACCAGGGACAACAACGCAAAAAACACCGCTATATACATGCCGAATGCCACCCAACTCCCAGGATCTGACATCCACCTGAAGTCATAATAGCCTTCATCGATGTACGAAAGAAACAAAACAATAACCAGGGCGGAAAGAAAGGGAATGAGCATGTCATACTTTCTTTGCAATTCAAGATTTTCTGTGGTCGTCATTGGGCGTGGTTTGTAGTTTGATGATATCCTCTATAACCGCAAACCATTCAAAATATTGCGGATTGTCATACATTCTGATCTTCCCTTCCGGCTGAATTAAGTTAAAATTCTTTCGAATAGGTAATGCCAAACACGAAGCTCCTGGTCAATCCATCCGGGCGAGCTTCTCGAACGATAAAAGGGAATCCTAGACTAAACTCAAGCGCGTTATTTGATTTGAGATCGTAGTTGAAAAAGATATTAGCGTTAAGGGTCAGTCCATCAGAACCTTCAATGGATACGATCTCATCTGTCATGCCATCGGTATCCGTGTACTGATCTTCCCCAAGGTGATAGATAGACAAAAGTCCGGGGGTTATCCAAAAGGACTCATTTACGCGAAAAGACTTCGTCACTCTGACGATCATATCAGCACTGCGTTGAAATAAGTTTGTCGACTGGAACCCGGAAAGCGGGGACTCCTGCGGGTAGAGGCTTGCGACAAACTGATTGTTATTTTGTTCGAGTGGAAGTTGGGCGCCGACAGCAAAAAACCAGTCATTCGTTGCATAGCTTATACTCCCCAGAAAATCCAGGGTCCCAAGACTTGACTGGTAGTCCATCGGGAGTGGCAGATCATCTTCAGATCGATCTGCTTTCATGAGCGGTATTTTGGCGCCCATGGATATGGCCACTTTCGAGGACACCTGATGGTTGAGGTTGATGAATACATCTCCGGCTCCGACAACATGTATGTCATTTCCACCTTGAGACAGGAAGGTGATTTTCGTATCAACACTCCATCTATCTCCAAAGACACGCGTATATCCAAGACCACCACCGTATACCGCGATGTCATAATTGGCAGCACCAAACGATAAACCGAAACTGAGTTTATTGGCAAGTTCAGCACGTGCTTCCGATTGCAATGGCTTAAAACTTTCCACGGTACACAATCCGGCATCACTGCATCCTTGCCCTGATACGTGGATGGCTGAAAAAATAAAAATGAAAAACCCAGTGAATAATCTAATCATTAATCTGCTATTTAATTCGGAAATATTTGAAGGATAGCCGTAGTCTTTTACTCAAAGCTATTGATATCGCTACTCTCAAGAATCTTCTTTGGGTATCCATCGACACACACACCTATCATCGCCTGTCCGAGAGTTGTGGTATCCGTCACAGAGCCAGGAAATCGCTTTAACAATCCATAGAAGGGACGCATGATATTGTAAATAGCCTGATAGAGCGCTGTCCTTGATCGGATGCCTTTAAGCGGTTGGATAAACGCAGGGCGAAACATATAGGCATTCTTAAATCCAAGCGACATCAGGTCGTTTTCTGTTTTCCCTTTGACATTGGCCCACATCATGCGGCTGTTCATTTCCGAATTTGTGCCAGCGCCGGATACGTAACAAAACGTCATTTCGGGATTGGCTGCCAGCACTTCCTTTGCAAAACCAAGAGTCAGATCATAGGTGAGCCTGGTGTATTCGGTTTCTTTCATGCCGGCAGAAGAAACCCCCATGCAGAACAGACATGCATTATATTCTTTGAGCTGGTCCCGAATCGCTGACCAGTCGTAAAAATCTTTGTGGATGATTTCTTTGACCTTGGGATGTGTGATTCCGACTGAGTTTCTGTTGACCAACAAAATAGAGTCGACATGAGGACTATCCAGGCACTCCAGTAAAGCGCCTTTACCAACCATGCCGGTTGAGCCGGTGAGGATGACATTAAGTTGTTCCACTGTTTCGAAATCAAATCAAGTACGGCTGTGCAAAAAACAAACAGTTCCTGTCTGTTGGACACGACGTCGAATCCATTCCAAGGTAAAAAAAACTCATCAGGTTCAAGGGGTGTCGTACTCCGGAAAGGGAAAGGTGGATGCAAAAGGAAATAAATTATCACCCAAAGGAATTGACAACAAGGCAGCGTAGTCGTTGTCAGTTATAATTTTGGCTAGTCATATTTCTCCCCCTTAAGAGTTTTGCGGGGGAAACTCTATCACATAATCAGGTGGGAATACTATAGCAAATCCGTCACACGGGCGGGTATATCCTGCGTAGCATTGATGTCTTCTTTATGGTTAGACTGGACTTTGATCACGATCAAAGTAAGGCCAATCGACACCACCAGATACAATGCAAACAACAGAACGGCTTTTCTCGTAAGTCTGTTCATAGGGCATCAAAAATAATATTTGTGCGGACTTTACACACTTTTTTCTGAAATTCTGACTGTCTCAAACTATACATTTGAGGAAAACGGGGGCAATATTTAACAATTGAAAAGCAATGATCGATCCAATTTCACCTTCTATAACGTCGAAAAGGATATTTATGGTATGCTGACCGGGTCAGGACCAGATATTCACTTCAGGCACCAGGCGGATGGCAAATTTTTGTTCCACTGACCCAATAATCTCCTGTGCGAAAGCCCAGACATCTTCTCCCTTCGCTTCTCCAAAGTTGACCAGTACCAGCGCTTGTTTTGCATAACTACCCACATTCCCTACCCTTTTCCCCTTCCACCCTACGGTTTCTATCAGCCATCCTGCAGGGACTTTTACTTCATTTCCCGCAGGGTATCCAGGTATTTCAGGGTACTGTTTTTTGAGATCCTCGAATGCAGAAGCAGAGATCACCGGGTTTTTGAAAAAGCTTCCGGCATTGCCGAGCTGAGCCGGATCGGGAAGTTTACTTTGCCGAATGTGAATCACAGCTTTACTCACATCCCGAATTCCCGGGTCTTTAATGTTCCATTCTTCAAGTGTCTGCTGTATAGCGCCATACGATGTATGGACATTGTGTTGCTTGGAAAGTTTTAGCGTAACGGAGGTGATCACCATCCGGCCTCGAAGGTCATTTTTAAAAATGCTATCCCGATACCCAAAACGACAATCCTCAGTTAAAAAATCTTTTTGTTGGCCGCTACCCAACTCAAGTGCCTCAAGTGAATGAAATACTGAAGACAATTCAATTCCATACGCGCCGATATTCTGAATAGGCGCCGCACCTGTTGTACCGGGAATCAGGGATAGGTTTTCAATGCCCGCCAGATCCTGATCAATCGCCCACAGAACCACATTGTGCCAAACCTCACCTGCAGCAATTTTAACCAGCGCATACTCATCAGTCTCTTCCACGCGCTCAATACCTTTAAGTTCCACCCGTAGTACGTTGCGCGTAATATTTCCCATCGGCAGAATATTGCTCCCGCCTCCAAGGATTAGCGGGTCCTCAAGGTACTGTGTTGCCAGACGCAACTCCTCTATTTCATCAATGCGATACAAATGATCACATGTGGAAGATACTCCAAAGGTGGTAAAAGGTTGTAACGATGCCTGGTTAATTAATTCCACACGAGGGTTATTTGGTGATGGAGTGATGGAGTGATTAGTCATGGGCGATAAGTGAATAGGAACTTGGACTGTGTTTAAAGTTTAATGTTTATCGTTTAGGAATAAGGCTGTGCATCATGCTCACGTAATCAATTCCTTTTTTATTTGCGCGCAGAGACGCAGAGGCGCAGTTTTATTTCTTCAATTTCTTCAGATTAACTCTCAGGTCTCAGGTCTACCGTCTCAGGTCTTTCTTATTCAGTTTATAGGTTTAAGCGATTATAGGTTTAGTCAAAACATAATTCGCAATTCCTTTTTTATTTGCGCGCAGAGACGCAGAGGCGCAGTTTTATTTTTCCAAGTACTAAATATTAACTCTCAGGTCTCAGGTCTAACGTCTCAGGTCTCAGGTCTATCAAATATCAAACTGCAATTTAGCCAAAGCACCGTAGATGCCGTCTTCTTTGTCAATTAGTTCGTCGTGTGTGCCTTTCTCTACGATGCGGCCTTCTTCCAGCACATAGATGCAATCGACATTGCGTATTGTCGCCAGTCGGTGTGCGATGATAATGGCTGTTCGCCCTTCCAGTAAACGTTCTAAGGCTTCCTGTACGACTTTTTCAGATTCGGCATCGAGTGAGGACGTGGCTTCATCTAAAATCAGGATATCCGGGTTGCGGAGTACGGCACGGGCGATGGCGATTCTTTGTCGCTGACCCCCACTGAGTTTAATGCCGCGCTCACCGACTATGGTATCAAAACCATCCGGAAAGCTCTGAATAAACTCAAGGCTGTTGGAAGATCTGGCTGCATCCATCAGTTCTTCCTCGGTGGCTTCCGGGTGTCCGTAGAGAATATTTTCGCGGATCGTACCTCCAAAAAGAAGCACTTCCTGTGGCACAACGGCATATACGGACCGATAGGAAGCCAGATCCAGTGTGCTGATGTTATTTCCGTCAAGCGTAATACTTCCTTTTTGCCATGGATACAATCGCATCAAGAGGGAGACGATGGTACTCTTGCCGGAACCACTCTGTCCTACCAACGCGATTTTCTGTCCGGGATGAATATCCAGGTCAATGCCTTTCAATACCGACATGTCCGGTCTCGACGGATACTCAAAGTGCACATCCGAAAAATGTATATGTCCTTCTACTTTTGGCCTGTTGACCACCTGAGGGACTTTTAATTCTGTTTGCTCATGGAGGATTTCCCGAATGCGCTCCGTACCTCCAAGTGCCGTGACGATCTCTGTGTAAAAATTACCCAGGCTGCCAATCGCCGCTCCGATAATCGCGGTATAGGATATAAAGGAAACGAGCTGCCCAATCGTCATCATGTCATTCTGGACCATGGTGGCACCGTACCAGAGAATAAAAAAGATGACCCCAAAGAGAACAACAATAATAAAACTGGCAAAAGCGGCCCTGTACTTTGCGAGTTTTAGCGAAGTATCCACTACTTTGCCCATCTCGGATTTGTATCTGTTGTATTCCAGGGATTCATTAGTAAACGCTTTGACTGTATTAATATTCTGAAGGGTTTCTTCCACAACCGTATTCGTATTGGCCAATGATTTCTGACGACTTTTGGAAAGGCGTCTTACGAATCTTCCGAAAAACATCGCCCCTACGACGATCACAGGAAAGGTCGCCAGCATCGTCAGGCTCAGTCTTGGCGTTGTAACCAGCAAAAAAGCGATCCCGGTGATCAGGATCAGCAATTGTCGGATGAGTTCGGCCAGTGTATTCGAAAAAACGGATGACAACCTGTTGACATCCTCAGAAATTCGACTTGTCAGATCACCCACTCTGTTTTTTTCAAAAAAATACACTGGCAGACCGATCAGTCGCTGATAGATACTCGAGCGCACATCGGCCATGCCTTTCTCACTGACCACAGCAAACCATATCACGCGCAGAAAACTCATAATTCCCTGCAGTAGGAGGATGACAATGAGAATCAGCCCGATTTGATTGAGATCCAATCCGAGTTTGCTATTGCCGGTAGCCACATCCGCGAGCTCGCCCGCCAGATAAGGAAAAACCATAAAGGTGAGACTACCCAGAAAGAGTAAAACCAGCCCTCCAAAAAAATACCAGCGATACGGGCGGATGAAAGACAACATACTGCGCACTTCCCGGAGCTGCTCCAGGGAAATACGCTTCGACTTTTCTCCGTCCTGATTCTCTTTATTTCGGTTTGCTGTAGCCATCCGCACAAAGGTAAAGATTAAGTGAAGAGTGAGAAATGGTGAGTAGTCAGTGGTGAATAGTCAGTGGTGAATAGTCAGTGGTCAGTACAATGTATCATGTCCGCGCTTCAGCCAGAATAATTGGGTGAGGGAGTGATGATCTCCTACGCTAAAGCTACGGCGATTGAAACGTGATGGAGTGATTGCGAGAGCAATTATGGTCTGTAGTCGATGAAAGGTAGCCTTTCAATGCTTTGAAAGGATCTCATAATGTGCAAGGAATTTGTAATGAATTTCCAGTCCGCGCTTCAGCGCCGGACTTCCAATAGAAAAATCCAAAAAAAATTCTGCCCCGCGTTTTAACCCCTGCGAGGAAGGAGTATTGAATACTAAAAAGTGGGAAATAGGAAATAGGAATGGTTGAGTTTCCAGTCCGCGCTTCAGCGCCGGACTTCCAATAGAAAAATCCCAATAATTGAATTTTGCCCCGCGTTTTAACACGGGGAATCTGTGAACAATAAGAACACCCTCCCCGCTCCATGCA
Source organism: Bacteroidia bacterium (assembly GCA_030426765.1). GTDB lineage: Bacteria > Bacteroidota > Bacteroidia > Chitinophagales > Saprospiraceae > Opimibacter. The sequence goes on from JAUHXV010000042.1 coordinate 13,788, forward strand.
CTTTGCCCTTTGCCCTTTGCCCTTCGCTCTATGCTTCCCTGCAGCGCAGGGTATAGTCACAAAAAAAAGGTCTGAGTTCTCACCTCAGACCCTTAAACCAACCTCACGAATAGAGAAATCTATAAGTAATTCCTGTATGTACGATCAACAGGGTTTGTCGTACAAATATGTATTTCCTTTGATGACGTCATCACCTTCTTCGTCGGTCACCGTCAGACGGGACATTTTCATTTCAGATGATGGTGTGACAGTATCCAATTGTATTTTTCTTCGTGCAAACGCAGGTACCTTTGTCATCTCCGCGATCCACTCCGAATTTTGCATTCGGCTTGGGTTGACATTGACTTCCGTAGCATCGGCTTCTTCACGTGTGCGCTTAGCTTCTATTTCTTTGAGCGAACGACGAATTTCCTCACGCTTTTCCACATCGTCTGTCTTCATATACGGATCGTTGTACGTATGACGTGGTTTTTCCTCCTTCACCTCTTCTTCCATGATCACCGGATCAAGATCTACCGGTCGTTCATTGGTGATTTCAAACTCATCTTTTTCAACCTGTGGCTTGGATGATATACCCATGTCTTCATCAATACCCACTATGATCTTTTGTGTAGCCTGCTTCTCCCCTTTCATCAGGTTTTGCTCAAAACCGGTTGCGATGATAGTGACGGACAACTGATCACCTAAAGAATCATCATGACAGTTACCCCAGATCAGATCCGTACCGTACCCGGCCTCTGCCTGTACATATTCGGTGATCTCAAATACTTCATCCATTGTCACTTCAACATTACCGGAAGAGATATTCAGCAGGATGTGTTGTGCTCCGCGGATATCATTGTCTTCCAGCAGCGGTGAATTGAGTGCTGCGATCACAGCTTTACGCGCACGGCCTTCGCCTTCATAGCATGCTGTCCCCATAATCGCTACACCGCTGTCGCGCATCACGGTATTGACATCTTCAAAGTCCACATTGACATAACCTTCCATCGTAATGATCTCGGCTATACCTCGTGCTGCGGTGGTCAGAATATCATCTGCCCGACTAAATGCATCAGAGAGTTTCAGGTCACCATGCAGGTCACGCAGTTTGTCATTGGAGATCACAATCAGTGCATCCACATTTTCTTTCATCTCTTCCAGTCCTTCCAGTGCCTGGCGCTTTCTGCGGCTTCCTTCAAAAGTGAACGGCAGTGTCACAATACCTACAGTGAGGATGTCTGCTTCACGTGCTGCTTTGGCGATGATCGGTGCTGCACCGGTTCCGGTACCTCCGCCCATTCCGGCCGTTACGAAGAGCATTTTCGTGCCATCCATGATAAAATCGCGTATCTCATCGATTGATTCAATGCAGGCCTGCTTGCCCATTTGCGGGCGCGAACCGGCACCTCTTCCGCCGGTCAGCTCAGGACCCAGATTGATTTTGACAGGGATGCTACTGGTCTCCATGGCTTGTCTGTCCGTATTGCAAATCGCGAAATCAACGCCTGTGATGCCCTGCTTAAACATGTAGGTCACCGCATTGCTTCCTCCGCCTCCTACGCCAAGGACCTTAATGATACTCTTTTCTACTTTTGGTATATCAAATAACATGATGAGTGAGTTTTATTAGTTTGGAATTATAATATAGAATTGGTCTTTCATGTACGTTAAAAATCCTGATCCGGTTGTGCTTCAAAAAATGCCCGGGCTTTCTTAAAGGCACTCTCTACCCATTTTGGACCCGTTTTTTCTTCAGCATCACTACCCTGTTCTGACGCTTCCGCAGATTCAGCAGTAGCACCTTCTTCGTTTTTAGCGTTGACCAACTGATCGGTTTCATCCACTACCTCCGGCTTAGCAAGCCCGTGGATGATGAGCCCTATGGCCGTTGCATAAATCGGGCTGGACACATCATCGCGCTGGCGCGAAGCAATGTGCTCGATCGGCAACCCAACACGCGCACTCATACCCGTGCGGTATTCCGCGAGCAGGTCCACTTTGCTTAATAAAGCACCTCCTCCTGTCAACACAATGCCCCCGATGAGTTTCCGCTCATAGCCGGATTTCTTAATCTCGACGCGCACCAGTTCAAGAATCTCTTCCATCCTGGCCTGAATGATGAGCGAAAGATTCTTTTCAGAAATTTCTTTATAATCTCTTCCGTTAAAACTCGGGATCGTGATGATCCTGTTGTCCACGATGCATTCCGCCAGAGCAGAACCAAATTTCTTTTTGAGCTTTTCTGCCTGTTCGTGCATCACCGTACAGCCTTCTTTGATATCGGCGGTGATCACATCCCCTCCAAACGGTACTACGGCGGTATGACGGATGATACCTTCCTGGAAAATCGTAATATCGGTGGTGCCGCCTCCGATGTCTACCAACGCAACACCTGCTTCTTTTTCTTCCTCACTCAGCACAGCGGCTGCAGAAGCGATCGGTTCAAGAATAAAATCAGAAACTTTTAAGCCCGCTTTTTCCACACAGCGCTCAATGTTCTTGTGTGCTGATAACTGACCTGTGACGACATGGAAATTGCCAATCAGGCGATGTCCGCACATCCCAACAGGATCGAGGATCCCTTCTTCATCGTCCACCGTATATTCCTGTGGAAGGATATGAAGGATCTTATCCCCCGGTGGCAAAGCCAGACGGTACATATCATCCAGCAGTGTTTTCAAATCGGATTTGGCGATCTCTTTATCCGCATCTGCCAGGGTGAGAATGCCCTGGTGCTGCAGACTTTTGATGTGCTGACCTGCGATACCGGCGTAGACTTCCATGATCTCCATGCCTGCACTCTTTTCCGCCTGTATCACAGCTTCTTCAATAGACCGAACAGTTTTATCAATGTTAGCCACCACACCTCTGCGCACACCCTCGGAGGCTACCTTTCCGACACCGAGGATCTCGATGCTTCCGTATTCATTGCGTCGACCGACCATGACGCAAATCTTAGTCGTCCCGATATCCAGGGCCACGACCGTTTTTGACTTTTGAGTTTCTTTAAATCTCATGAGGAAAAATTTATTGGTTTAATCTTTTCTTGGCGACGATTTGCCCGGCAATTCGTGTATCAATGTATGTATATGTATCCCACCCTTTCAGCGGTAGTGCTTGTGTGTATAGTCGTTGGATTCGATCTGCTTTATCCTCCAGTTCATGTGTATCTCCAATCAATATTTTAGATGGACCCAATCGGGGTACCAGCCAGATCATGTCCGGTGATTCTATATATATCTGATCGATCAGCGATCCCATAAATTCATTCTCCTCCAACACGCTGGCAATGCGAAACAAATCATCAACAGGCCAGTCCCGTACGTTTTTAGTCGCCGGAAAATTTCCGTTGACAAGGGGAACCCTGGCGGTAAATCTTCCTGATACCGGCATGATCACGGTATCCGCATCGATATACCAATGTCTGTCCTGGTTGTCTACCACACGCATCAGCGGCATTCGTTGATGCAGGTTGAGCATCAGTTTTCCGGAAGCCCCTAAATACACATCAGCATCGCGGACATAGACGTTAGTTTTCAGGTAGGCCTCAATGCCACGCATATCCACCAGGTCAACCGGAATTCCTTTGACGGCGCCAAACTTTTTTACCACCATCTCCTCAACTTCCTCCGGAAGGATGAGGTTGTTGCCTTTGTCGAGCAACTGGACTTCTGCTTCCAAATCAGTAATCACCGCCTCGGTCTGGAAGCGCGCCGCTGTCAGCGTCACACCCGTCAGCCCGGCCAGGATCACCAGCCACAGAAACGTTTTAATACGGTGTTTACTAATTTTCATTGTTTATATAATCGCCTGATTAAATCAGGTATGTGTTTATCTAAATCTCCTGCTCCCAGTGTGATCAACACACGTGGAGCTTGTTCAGCGATCCATGCCACCCAGCTATCTCCTTCACAAATTTTCTTGTTTGGGTTGGTCATGTGATCCAGTATCAGTTGGGAGCTTACACCCGGTATTGGTTTTTCGCGTGCAGGATAGATATCGGTCAGCACCGGCACATCCAGCAAGTCGAGCGCTTCGGCAAATTCCTTTGCAAAGTCTCGCGTCCTGGAAAACAAATGCGGTTGAAACACACCTGTCACGGGTCCGCCGAATGTTTCACGCATCGCGGTAATCGCTGCTTTCAGCTCTTCCGGATGGTGTGCATAATCATCGACCAACACGCGTCGCTCATCCTGATATCGTATTTCAAATCTTCGGGACACACCTTTGTATCCCGGTAGTTCATTTTTAATTTTCTCTGATGCCGCTCCAAGCGTAAGTGCAATTGCACAGGCTGCTGAAGCATTGAGCACATTATGTCGGCCCGGCATATTCAGTACCAAACTCTCCAGGTTTGTTTCCGGACCATTCAAGTCCCACCGCCATTCACCTCGCGCTACTTGCAGATGCTGAGATGCGTAATCTCCTGCCTCAATACCATACGTCGCTACCGTAACATTCCTTTCCTTTAGTTTTTCCAATATCGCCTGCCCTACCAGCGGTTTCAAACTGTGATGCAGGAGTAAAAAACCTCCCTCCTGAACCTGCAGCATAAACTGTCGGTATGCATCCACCATGTCTTCATAGCGGCCGTAGATGTCGAGATGATCCGGATCCATCGCTGTGACTACGACCCATTTCGGATGCAGCCTTAAGAAAGATCTGTCATATTCATCGGCTTCCACCACCATGAGATCCATACTTTCGGAATGAAAATTGGATTGGTAGTTTGCAGCTACGCCACCCAAAATCGCCGTATGCTTTATGCCTGCAGATGAAAGCAGGTAGCTGATCATCGAAGAAGTCGTTGTTTTACCATGTGTACCTGCGACAGCGATTGTATCTGTCTGATGGGTCATCCATTCCAACGCTTCTGAACGTTTGACTAAACGCACACCTGCCGTTTCGAAAAACACCTTCAACTTACTGTCAGCTGGAATGGCAGGTGTATAAATTACCAGATCCGGCGTTACACCAAGGGCTGATGGATCATCCTGAAAAATAATTTCAGCGCCATCGTTTTGAAGGCCTTGTGTAATTGTCGAAGTCTGTCTGTCGTAGCCACTCACCTTGCTGCCCAGTAACATGCAACATCTTGCCAAAGCACTCATTCCGATACCGCCGATACCGAGGAAAAAGATGTGTCTGAACGATTTCAGGTCTTCCATTACTTCTTCCTTTTATTGGGCTGTGCGATAATGATCTGAGCGATTTTATCTGCCGCTTCCGGTGTGGCCAGTTGGCTGATCGCTGACTCCAGCTTTGTTCTCGCTGTTGAGTCATCGAGTAAGCGAATCGCTTCGCCGAAGGCCACTTGTGGTGCTTCCTGATCCGGTACCAGTACAGCTGCCCCCAGATCCTGCAATGCTCTTGCATTGTGTGTCTGGTGATCCTCCGCCACATAAGGCGAAGGGATCAGGACTGCCGCCTTACCGGTCAGGCATAGCTCACTGATCGTCATCGCGCCTGCTCTTGCTATGACCACATCGGCCATCGCGTACGCCATATCCATTCGGTCGATATAGACCGCCGGATGAACGCGATCGAGTTTTGCCACCTCCGTATCGGAATACGATGTGATGTAAAGCTTCCCAATTTGCCAAAGAACTTGTATGTCATTTCGATCGCTGATCTGATCGAATGCTTGTTTAATTGTTTCATTGATTGTACGTGCCCCCAGACTACCTCCTACAGCGAAAATTGTCTTCTTGCCGGGATCCAAACCAAACACCGCTGCTGCTTCTGCTTTGGTGAAGGGTGTGGACAACTGACTGCGCATTGGATTTCCCGTCAGGGTGATTTTCTCCTTCGGAAAAAACTTTTCCATGCCTGGATAGGCTACACAAATCGCATCTGCGTACTTGGTGAGTAGCTTATTCGTCAAACCAGGATAGCTGTTTTGTTCCTGGATTACTGCCGGCACACCCATTTTGGACGCTACCTGCACTAATGGACCTGAAGCATATCCTCCTACGCCAACTACCACATCCGGACGAAACGATCTGACGATAGATCGACACCGTGCCAGACTGTGGATCACTTTAAACGGAAAGGTCAGATTGCGCAAAGTCAGTTTACGCTGCAACCCGCTGATCCAGAGTCCTTCGATCGGATAGCCTGCTGCCGGTACTTTCTCCATTTCCAGTTTTCCCTTCGCACCTACAAACAATATGTCAATGATCGGTTCGCGCCTTTTAAGCGCATCGGCAATCGCAATTGCCGGATATACATGGCCTCCCGTGCCACCACCACTAATGATGATCTTCATCGAGAGGTTTGATTACTACTTTTCCTACATCACCTGCCGACTGTTCGATAAACCGGCTGACACTCAGTATCATCCCAAAAGCCATACTGGTGATCAGCATGGAGGTTCCGCCTTTACTCACCATCGGTAACGTCAGTCCGGTCACGGGTACCAGATTGACAGAAACAGCAATATTGGCAAAAGCCTGAATGACGATATTTAGACATAAGCCCATCGCCAGCAAAGCGCCAAACGTTTTTGGACTGCGCGTGACGATAGAAGTACATTTTATAAAGAGCAGAAGAAACAGGAAGATGATCAGCAAACCGCCAATCAGTCCGTATTCTTCACATATAATCGCATAGATAAAATCCGCATAGGAATACGGCAGGTAATTGCGCTGCGTACTCAGTCCCGGTCCGACGCCAAACCATCCGCCATCGGCGATCGCAATTTTCGCCTGCTGAATCTGATAGCCCCCATCTGCATTTGTAAAGAACTCCCCAAAGCGATTCGTCCAGGTCGTGACGCGCACCGCTTCCGGAAATGCCATACCGATGAGCATCAGGAGACTTAAAAATCCAAGTCCCAGCACAATCAAAAGGAAGATATATTTCAGATGGACGCGGCCGATAAACATCAAGGTCATACACGTCACAAAAAGCAGCAATGCAGTACTCAGATTGTTTGGGGCGATCAAACCACAAACGAGAATAATCGGCATCATGAGCGGAAGGAAAGCACTTTTAAAATCTTTAATGACTTCCTGCTTCATCGCGATCGAACGCGCGATATACATGATCAGAGCGATGGACGCAATATCCGATGTCTGAAAACTTAAACCAATACCCGGAATTGAAATCCAGCGTCGCGCATCATTGATCTCCGGACCAAAGGCCATCGTATAGATCAATAATGGAACAGAAACCACCAACAGGATCGGAGCCAGTTTTGAGTACACTGTATAATGTGTGTTATAACACAGATACGTAAGGAACAGCCCGACCATCGCAATCACAACATGCTTGATCAGGTGAATTTCTGCGTGGCCACCATTGTATTTAAAGGCAATCGTACCGGTGGAACTGTACACCGCGAGTATGGAAGCCAGACATAGCAGTGCCACGATGACCCAGATCCCTCTGTCACCTTTTAGATTCTTTGCTATGTGAATGGCCTTATACATGCCTTAATTCAATTACTTCTTTTTTAAACTGGTTGCCTCTGTCCTCATAGTTCTCAAAGAGATCAAAGCTGGCACAGGCGGGAGACAATAACACCATGTCTCCAGATGATGCAAGCGAAGCAGCTCGACGGACTGCTTCGCGCATCGTTGTAGTTTCTGATATGTGTTTGACCCTTGTCGAAAAAGTTTCATTAAGCTTACTATTATCAATACCAAGGCAGATTAATGCCTTTACTTTTTTGTCTACCAGGTCAAGAAGGGTTGAATAATCATTTCCCTTATCCTGACCGCCTGCGATCCAAATGACCGGAGCTTTCATAGCCTCAAGCGCATAATACACGGAGTCAGTATTGGTCGCTTTACTGTCATTGATGTAGGTCACGCCTTCGTGCACACCTGCTCGTTCCATTCTATGCGGTGCATTGTTAAAGGATTCCAATGCGGACTGCAACATGGATGGCTGACACCCGGCCGCGAGGGCTGCTCGTGCCGCTGCGAGGACATTGACCTGATTGTGTTTTCCCATCAATCGCGAACGCGACAGGTCGAGTCTCAGGTCATTTGTGACATACACATGATCACTGCCTGAAAGATCCGTCTCCCGAATTGAGTTCAGTCGCGCTTCCGTTTCATTCGACATCACCTTTGCCACCGTGATCGGATCCATCGCATTGTAGATCAGTGTATCATTTTCTGTCATCCTTCCAGCGATATTGAGTTTCGCTTGCGCATACCGATCAATACTGTACGCATACCGATCGAGATGGTCCGGAGTGATATTGAGCAAAATCGCTACATCCGGTCTGAACGTGTCGACATCTTCGAGCTGAAAACTACTGAGCTCACATACATACCAATCGGCCTCTGACTCCGCTAAAAAATGGCAAAAGCTTTCTCCCACATTCCCTACCATGGCGACGTTTAAGCCGGCCTGCTTGAGAAAATAATGGCATAACAATGTGGTCGTTGTTTTCCCATTCGTTCCGGTGATCCCGATGATCCTGCCTTTGGTGTGGCGAAAGGCCCATTCGATTTCTCCGATAACTTCCTTGCCGGCGGCAATAAGGTCGCGAATGATCTGACTTGTGGCCGGAATACCCGGACTCTTCACGATAATGTCACAATCAACCAGTCTTTCAAAATCATGTCCCGATTCTTCAAAAGGGATCGAATATGTTTGCAATGTTTCTTTATGTACTTTTTTTATTTCGCCTGCATCACTCAGCCACACTGTGTTGCCTTTTGCTTTTGCCAGCAAAGCAGCACCGACTCCGCTAATACCGCCTCCCAAAACGCCCACTTTCCGATTCATCTCACCGTACTTTTAAGGTGATCAGCGTCAGGACCGCCAGCATCACGCCGATGATCCAAAACCGCGTCACAATCTTTGCCTCATGCATTCCCAGCTTTTGGAAATGATGATGCAGTGGTGCCATTTTAAATATCCTGCGCCCTTCTCCGTATTTCTTTTTCGTGTATTTGAAGTAATACACCTGTATCATGACACTGAGAATTTCCACCAGAAATACTCCGCATAAAATGGGTATCAGCAATTCCTTTCGCAAGGCGATGGCCATCACTGCGATGATCGCTCCAATCGTCAGACTTCCGGTGTCCCCCATAAATACTTTTGCGGGAAATGAATTGTACCAAAGAAAACCAATACAGGCTCCGAGGAAACAACTACTGAATATCACCAGCTCACCGCTGTCCGGTATGTACAGGATATTGAGATAATCCGCAATGATGGTATTACCACTGACATACGCCAGGATCGCGAGTGTAAGCGCGATGATGGCGGATACACCTGTAGCAAGTCCATCGACTCCATCAGTCAGGTTGGAACCATTACTTACGCCGGTGACAATAATGATCACCAACGGGATAAAGACGATCCAAACCCACACTTGCGCATTGTCGCCCAGGAAACTCAAAAAGACTTTGTAGTCGAGTTGGTTTCCTTTGGTAAACGGAACATTGGTAATGGTGGATTTGCAGTACACCATTTGCTTTGTTCCGCTATCCGAAGTCGGATCTTCAATCGTCACCGTGCTGACGACTTCGCAGTTGCTCTGAGCGGCAGCTTCCGGACTCAGGCGGATGACCACATCTTCATGAAAGAGCATCATAGCACCGATAATCAATCCCAGGCCAATCTGACCAAAGAGTTTAAACTTGGCTTTCAGCCCCTGCTTATTTTTTTTGAACACCTTGATGTAATCATCGACAAAACCAATGATCCCCATCCACACCGTGGTCAACAAAAGCATCTGGATATACACATTATCCAGCCGGGCTAATAAGATGCAAGGCACCAGAATAGCAAGGAGAATAATGAGTCCACCCATTGTAGGTGTTCCATCTTTCTCCTTTTGTCCCTGCAGGCCAAGATCTCTGACGATCTCTCCTATCTGCAGACGTTTCAAAGAACGAATGATCCGGCTGCCCAAAAGCAGCGAGATCCCCAGTGAAATAATAATCGCCAACCCCGCGCGAAAGGATATATACCTGAACATGCCGGCGCCCGGCAGGTCGAGTTCTACATCCAGATATTGAAAGAGGTGGTACAGCATTACTTCACTTGTCATTTTGTTCTACATCTCAGCAAAAACGCAGATGCGAGCGGGTGGTCCCATGATCTTTATCATGCAAGATGTCACCCGCTGCAACTGCTAAAACCAACCTGAGAATGATAATAGAACCTATCTTATATATCATCTATGCCAACACTTCTGTCAGCAACTTTTTATCATCAAAAGGATAGCGGTGACCGTTTATTTCCTGGTAGTTCTCATGGCCTTTTCCGGCTACGAGAAGTATGTCGTTTGTTTTTGCCATCATCGCGCCTGCACGGATGGCTTCTTTTCTATCGGTGATCCGCATTACGCGCTCCTTTCTGTCTTCCGGTACGCCCGGCCACATATCATCAAGGATGGCTTCCGGATTTTCTGTTCTTGGGTTGTCCGATGTGAGGATCACCTGATCCGCGAGCACGGAGGCGATACGTGCCATTTCCGGTCGCTTGGTGCGATCTCTGTCTCCGCCGCAACCGACGATACAGATGATCTTTGATCCTGCTTGTCGAACCTGGATTAAAGTGCTCAGCACGTTGTGCAGTGCATCTGGTGTGTGGGCATAATCTACCACGCCAAAAACCTTTTTACTTCCTGCCACCAGGTCAAAACGACCCGCGGCCGGTTGCAATCTGCTCAACTCAGTCAGTACCTGTTCTTTGTCCTCTCCCAGCAATATTGCTGCACCATAAATGGCCAGGAGATTGGAGGCATTGAACTTTCCGACTAACCGCACGTGCAATGGGATTCCATCCAACTCAAGCTGCAAGCCATCAATCCGGTTTTCGATCACGCGCACTCTGAAATCAGTAAGCTTGGTAAGACTGTAATTTGAGACCTTAGCAACAGTATTCTGTACCATGACTTCAGCGTGCTTGTCGTCCGTATTGATTAAGGCAAACGCCTGAGCACTCAATCCATCAAATAATTTTTTCTTCGCTTGTATGTATGTTTTAAAATCACCGTGATAATCCAGGTGATCATGTGTGATATTGGTAAAAATGGCTCCATCCCACTCGATGCCATCCACTCTGCACTGGTCGAGCGAATGACTACTCACTTCCATAAAGGCATGAGTGCATCCCGCATCAACCATACGCGCCAGCATTTGCTGAATGGCCACCGCATCCGGTGTAGTGTAATCGGCTTTTTCAATAGCCTCATCAATCCGGTTTTCTATGGTCGACAATAATCCACATCGATGACCGAGCTCACTAAAGAGTCGGTACAACAAAGTGGCGATGGTCGTTTTACCATTCGTCCCCGTCACGCCAACCATGGTAAGTTCCCTGGATGGGTTACCATAAAAATTTCCGGCCATCAGGGCCAGTGTTTTGGCAGAATCCTCCACCTGAATGAAACATACTTGCTCAGTCAGGGACTCGAAGTCTTCTTGTGCCACCACACATACAGCTCCACGATCTACCGCTATGTCAATGAACTTATGTCCGTCAGTCGTTCTACCTTTTACGGCTACAAAGACCGACCCCGGTGTTACTTTTCTCGAATCAAAATGAATGGCCGTGACCGGCGTATGCATTTCTCCTCGTATCGCTTTTGTACGGATGTTGACAATCAACTCTTTGATAGTCATATCACCCAAGTGTCAAGTGTATTGTCTTTCCTCTTTCAACCGGCTGTCCTGATTTCAAGGATTGACCGGTGACTCTTCCAACGCCGTGATATTTAACCCGCATCCCTTTATTCTCGAGCAGGTAAATCGCATCGCGAATTCCCATTCCGCTTAACTCAGGAATCATATCATCGGCCAGCACATCCTGCACTTCGAGTCGTATTTGTTTCGCTCCTGCCAGGCGCGCCCAGTCTCCCTGTCCCTGCACTTGTCCGTTCAGATTCAGTTCTTCAACTAATCCATAGAGTTCATCTTTCTGTGACCATCCGGCAAGCCGTTTTTCTTCCCCATAAGGCAAGGTATCCGGCAGAGGAATGGTCGCCAACAACTCGCGGTTGATGCCCATGCAGCGATCTGCTATTTTTCTAAAAACGGGCAGTGCGGAAGCCGAACCATAATAGCCTCCTTCAACCGGATCATAGACCATGACGATGCAACTGTATTTGGGATTTTCTGATGGGAAATACCCTGCGAATGAAGCCATATACTGCTTCCGCTCGCTTGTAGGATCATAGTAATCCGTGCGTGCAGTTCCGGTTTTACCGCTGAACATATAGTAATCCGGTTTCGCATTTTTTGCGGTGCCACGCTCCACGACTCCTTTGAGCAGATCCTGGACTTTGCGTATCGTTTGAAGTGACGCGATTTGCTCTGTCACCGCCACCGGTTGGTACTTCTTAAAGACTTTTCCTTCAGAAGAAATCGCGGAAACCAAATAGGGTTTCATCATTTTACCATCGTTCGCCACAGCATTGTACAGTCTCAGGATTTGCAGCGGTGTCAATCTGCACTCATATCCAGTAGACATCCATGGGAGTGTTGTACCACTCCAATGATCATCTTTATTGGCCGGATTCTTAATCATCGGTGCGCCTTCACCATCGAGTTCGATGCCTGTAGGCTCGTGCAGATGCATGGCATACATCCTGTCGACAAATTTTCCTGCACGTCCATCGCGTCCGTAATACTCCTGGACGAGTCTTGCGATACCGACATTCGAAGACATTTCGAAAGCTTCCTGCAGTGTACTCTCATAGATACCATGCTGCTTAGAATCCTTCATCGTGCGGTCAAAGAAATGCCCGGTGCCTCCGCCCAGATCAACCGTTGTACCCAGGTCAGCCCCCTGATCTTCGAGCAATGCGATTACGCTGGCCAGTTTAAAGGTTGATCCCGGCTCTGAAGAATACCCAACCGCATAGTTGTAATCTTCGCTGTACCCATTTCCGTTTTGATTACCGAGATTGGCGATGGCAACGATCGCACCTGTTTTTACCTCCATGACAATGGCGGTTCCTTTCTTTGCCTGACTACGCTCGAGTCCTTCGAGGAGTGCATACTCGGCGATGTCCTGAATCTCCGGATCAATGGTGGTGTGGATATCAGCACCGCGACGACCTTCCAGATCATCGAGATTGCTTACCGGTATCCATGCACCTCCGGTGACGCGCTGTACAAGACGCTGGCCTTCTTCTCCTTTCAGATAATCGTCGAAGGATCGTTCCAGACCGACCATTTGCGCATTGCTGCGCTCGATGCCGAGTGTTCTGCTGGCCAGCAATTTGTACGGTTTGACGCGTACGTGCTGACGGTCTATGATTAATCCTCCTGTGTTCTTACCCAGTCTGAAAATCGGAAAGGTTTTTATTTGTTCGAGTTCGCGTATGCTGACACCTTTGGCAAGTAATGCATAGCGATCGCCTCTTCTTCTTTTTTGGATCAACCAGTCGCGCATCTGTGATTTTGATACACTGGTATTGACATAGCGCGAAAGGTACCAGGCCAGGCTATCTACATTCGCTCTGAATATATCTTCACGCAGGCCGTTGGCTTTGAAGTCTACATGCAGGTCAAAGAAAGGCAGTGATGTAGTCATAAGACTTCCGTCGGATGCCAGGATGTCCCCGCGATCTGCGACGACGGGGATGTACTTGAGGTACAGGCTGTCTCCCAGGCTTCTCCACTGCTCACCTTCCACGACAGATATGTGAACCGCCTTATACGCCAGCAGGCCGGCAACACCCAGCATGGCTATCGCCACGATATATACTCTGATCAGCAGTTCCTTCTTTATCTCTTTCATACGTGGGAGGGGGCCCAGGTCTGCTACCTTATAACCACTGGATTTTGCGTTAGAAAATGAAGATCCTGTGATACGACACTGCGTTCGATCATCGTCGGGGTTGACTGGTACATGAGATCTGACTTGACCGTCATGTATCGCCACCTTTGCTCACGTAATTCCTGTTGCAAGGATTGCACTTTGCGCACATTGCGTTCTGCGAAATGCACATTGCCTATATATAACACACCCAGTCCACAGAGGAAGTACAGGAACGGCAGGTTCTTGTAGATCATCCGGGCACCCAGTAGTCGATATAATGAATTTTTAATTGGCATACTTTTCGCAGTAATTTATTGACGCTATGTAAGTAGTTGTTTTAAATTTTTTGTTGCAGCGGTTTTCGCCTTGTTGTTTGTTTTTTATCTGTCCCTTTCAAATGGATGTCCTTTCAAAGCATTGAAAGGCTACGTTCTTCGCAATTCAAATTTCATCTCATTCACTGACCCCGAGCTAAAGCACGGGGCAATATTTTTTTGACCCAGATTTATCTGAATCGGGATTTCCTTTCAACGCATTGAAAGGCTACATTTCGCAGACAACAGATAATATTTTGTTGCCCAATCACCTCTCACTCCTCACCACTCACTACTCACTACTCACTACTCTCTACTCACTACTCACTATTGATCTTCTCCGCTGTTCTCAGCTTTGCGCTTCTGGACCTCGGATTTTGTTTTTGTTCTTCCTCCTCTGCCTCCAGAGGTCGGGAGGTAATTATATTCCACCATTCTTTTCTGCGGCCGAATAAATCGGTTTCGGCTTCGCCATCAAATTTTCCTGTTTTAAAAAATCGTTTGACCAATCTGTCTTCCAGGGAGTGATAGGAGATCACAACCATCCTTCCACCTGGTGCCAGCACTTCGTGCGATGCCCGCAGCATTTCTTCCAGCGCGCCGATCTCATCGTTGATCTCGATGCGCAAGGCCTGAAACAACTGTGACAAATAGCGCATGGCATTTCCTTTTGCGCATTGTGTCGCCAGATCTGCGAGTTGCCCTGTAGTTCTGATTTCTCCTGCAGCTCTCGCGCGTACAAGATGTTCAGCCAGGGTTCTGGCGTTTGTGATCTCGCCATATTTGGAGAACATCTGTTGCAATTGCTTTGCATCATACTGATTGACTACATCGGCTGCGGTCAGCGCTTGCTGTTGATTCATCCGCATGTCGAGTGGCTCATCGAATCGGTACGAGAATCCTCTTTGGGGATCGTCAAACTGATGGGAAGAAACACCGAGGTCAGCTAGTATGCCGTCCACGCGCTCTGTCATACCG
>JAUHXV010000043.1 GCA_030426765.1 Bacteroidia bacterium
CAACTCAGGAAGATGATGCGCGAGTACGAACGGCAGGAGATAGAATCCTTGCCGGATGTTGATACGGTTTCCAGCACGAGTATCAGTAGCCAGGTCATTGATAGTATGGCCTACAAGCAGGATTCCGGGTATTGGGCAGTTGTCCGCCCTCTGCCCCTCACAGATTATGAAATCAAAGGCTACCACAGACAGGATAGCATAGCAGCGCTGCCACCATCTGCTGAGAAGTCTGCCAATACGGACACACAGGACTCCGTTTCGATCACCCTCAGCGATGACGGATTTTCTTCGTCAGTGAGACGCAGATCAGAGTTTAAGTGGTTTCATCTTCTCCTTGGAGGCCGGTATGACCTGAGTGACAAACTCTACCTCCAGCTGAAAGGGCCGATCCAAACGATCAACTTTAATACAGTGGACGGATGGCATTTCGGGTATGATCTCGAAATGGGCAATAAAATCAACAAGGGCGTTAACTGGTCAGCCGGAGCAATGGGGCGCTATGCATTTTCAAGAGAGGCCTTTAACTATGAAGGGCGATTGAAGCTTTATGGAAAAGGGTGGAGTGTGCTCATGCAGGGCGGAAATGTTACTCGACAATATGGATACGACAAGCTAATCGCTCCCTGGGCCAACTCGATATATACGCTTTTCTTCAATCGAAATTATATGAAGATCTACGAGCAGAGGTTTGCGCGGATCACATACAATCAGAAAGTCTCAAGTGCATTTGGCTATACATTGATGGCGGAGTATGCTGATCGCAAGCGGCTTGAAAACAATTCTGATTTTATCTTCTTCGACAATAAAAATCGATTGTACACCAGTAATGATCCAGCCAACATCGCCGGAGGAGAGGATATCTATAACGATCACGAAGCGATCATCACGCAAGCTTCTGCATGGGTTAAACCCTTCTGGCGATATCGGGTGCAGAATGGCGCCAAGTACAAGGACTTCAACCGATCACCAATGATCACTGTGCGGTACCGAAAAGGGTGGGGCGAAGATTACGATCCGTTTGATTTGGTCACCGCACAGTTTGACGCCAAAAAATCTATTGGCGCAGGAAGTACCTTGTCTATGCGCCTGGCAGCTGGGAAATTTTTGGGCGATGATTCACCCAGATATCTTCACGACTTCCTACATTTTCCGGGCAGCCGGATGATTGGTGCACCAAATAATCCAGTAAGCGCATTCCGCATGCTGGACTATTATCTGTATAGTACCAATGATGAATTTGCGTATGGACTTTTCAATTACCAATTCAGGCATTTTGCGTTGACGCAGCTTACCTACTTCAAACGTCAGGGCATTCGCGAAAACATCATCTTCAATGCACTCCTGAGTCCGGATGCGAATCAATATGCCGAAATCGGATATGGAATCAACTACCTGTTGCGGGTGGTTCGCCTTGAGTTTGTCACATCATGGCAGGACTACAAGTACAAGGACTTTGCCGTTCGAATTGGAATTGCGACAGACTTTGAATCTTTGTTTGGCGGATAGTCAATCCACTACGCATTTTTGACTGCGCGGATGGCTGCCTGAGCGGCTTCCGTGATCACCAATCGTCCGCTGATTGCAGCGCGTTCGTCCAACAATTCGCCCCAGTGTTGCGTATCATGCCACAGCACTTGTTTCAGCGCATGCATGGCTGAGGTACTCATCGAAGCGAGTGTCTTTGAAAATTCAGCGAGATAAGCATCCAGTTGTTCGACACTGTCAAACACTTCGTGGTATAATCCTTTTTGTTTGGCCCATTCCGCTGTTTGCCATTCAGTGGCATTGATAGCCATCTGGCTGAATGCACTGAGGCCCACTTTTCTTTCAACCGCAGGTCCGATGACAAAAGGTCCTATGCCTAGCGCAAGTTCACTGAGTTTAATCGAACCATATTTCGTCGCCATGCAGTAATCGACTGCGGAGGCAATACCTACACCTCCACCGATAGCCTTGCCCTGCACGCGTCCGATGACGATCTTGGGGCAAAGGCGGATCGCATTGATCACTTTTGTAAAGCCAAGGAAAAATGTTTTTCCGTCGGAGGCGTTTTGGATTTTCATGAGTTCGTCAAAACTCGCTCCCGCGCAAAATGTCCGATCGCCACCTGAGCGAAGAACGATAACATGTACATCTGAAGAGGCGCCCGCCTCTTTGATTTGCGTGGCCAGTGCATCCAGCAAATGGCCCGGCATGGAGTTGTGTGCCGGATGCGAAAACGTAATCTCTGCAATATGATTGTTGATCGAAATATCTATTGATCCTTCCATTAGCTTCTTTTTTTTAGTGGGAAATTTTATTTCTCCCCGATCTTTTCTTTCTTCTCCACCATCGTTAATATCGTGGCGATAGCAACGGTTTCACCTGTTTCATCGTATACATCCACTAGGAATTTTACGATGCCTTTTAATACGGTATCCTCGTCTTTTGGATCAACCGGTAACTTTTGTTTTACACTCAGTCGCACACCTAATGTCATCCCGGCATATACCGGTTTTGTAAAACGGCAATCTTCCAATCCGTAATTCAGGAGTACCGGCCCTTTGCCCGGATCCACAAATAATCCTGCGGCCATGGAAAGAACAAAATATCCGTGTGCTACACGTTCTGTAAAAGTCGTGCCTTCTAGTGAAGTGATATCGGTATGGGCATAAAAATGATCCCAGCTGACATTGGCAAATTGCACGATATCTGCTTCCGTCACAGTGCGTTTGTGCGTGATGACGGTTTCGCCAATCTCGAGATCTTCAAAGTATTTGCGGAAAGGATGTACACCCGGATCTTTATAGTCACCCCCATACTGGTAGGTCGATGTAATTTCAGTGAGGGTAGTGGCGGTTCCCTGTATTGCGCATCGCTGAAGATAATGCATCACACCGCGCATTCCGCCCATTTCTTCTCCGCCTCCGGCTCTTCCGGGGCCACCGTGCGTAAGCATCGGAAGGGGAGAGCCATGTCCCGTGCTTTCTTTTGCACACTCGCGATTCAGTACCAGGATTCTGCCGTGATGTGAAGCGGCTCCAACAACAAACTTTGTGGCAAGTGAATTGTCAAACGTCACGATGGAAGAACATAGTGACCCTTTTCCCATTTTCGAAATCTCGATCGCTTCGTCCAGGTCATTGTACGGCATCAATGTGCAAACCGGACCGAATGCCTCCACTTCGTGAACCAGCGTAGAGTTCAGTGGATTTTCATTGACCAGAAGCATCGGAGAAAGGAACGCGCCCTTTTCAGCTTCGGCACCAACCAATTCTACTTTGTTTGGATCGCCGTAGACCATTGAAGATTCCTTCAGAAGCTTTTCAATCTGACCGCGCACTTCTTCTACCTGGGATTTACCGGCCAATGCGCCCATGCGCACACCTTCTACCTGTGGATCTCCGATAGTGGTTTGGGAAAGTGCTTTGCTCAACGCAATCTGTACATCTTCGAGCAGTGCGGCAGGCACCATAGCACGGCGAATACCGGTGCAACGCTGTCCGCATTTCAACGTCATTTCTTTGCGCACTTCTTTGATAAATAAATCAAATTCAGGTGTACCGGGTTTAGCGTCTTCACCCAGAACACTGCAGTTGAGTGAGTCCGCTTCGAGGTTGAAAGGCACGGCTTCGGAAATAATGCGTGGGTGCCCTTTGAGCATCTGACCTGTCGAAGCTGATCCTGTGAATGTGACCACATCCTGCGACTCTACGTGATCCAGAATTCCATGCGCCGAACCGACTAACAGTTGCACACTGCCTTCCGGTAAAATTCCGGAGGCAATCATATCTCTGAAAATCGCTTCTGTCACATAAGATGAGATAGTTGCTGGTTTGACGAGTGCCGGTACACCAGCCAATAGGTTGACTGCGATTTTTTCCAGCATGCCCCAGATCGGAAAATTGAAGGCATTGATATGGATGGCGATTCCTTGTTTGGGTACCATGATATGATGTCCGGTAAAATTTCCTGTTTTGGAAAGTTTGACGGGATCGCCTTCCACATGGTACGGAAGATCCGGGAAATTTCGTCTTAGACTGGCATTGGCAAACAGGTTTCCGATTCCGCCTTCAATATCTACCCAGCTATCGGCTTTCGTCGCACCGGTTTGGAAGCTGATCGGGTAGTATTTGTCTTTTCGGTCAAACAGGTACAATGCAAGGCTTTTAAGCATCCTGCCGCGTTCCGGGAAGGTCATCTTCCGTAAAGCGGGTCCTCCTGTCTTCCGCCCATAGTCTAAAATGGCTCCAAAATCTACTCCTCCGGCCCGTGAGTAGGCTACGGGATTGCCGTGTATCGAGTTAAATAAGGTGGTTTCTTTTCCTTCTCCGGCGACCCACTGTCCACCGATATAATTTTCTAATACTTGCATCGCGTGAAGATACAATGTCTGATGGGTTTGACCATGGGGCATGGGGCATGGGGCATGGAGCATGGGGCAAGGAGCATGGGGCATGGGGTGATTTTGGTGATGGGGTGATAAGTGGTCAGTGCCACAAGTGAAATTTAATTCAATGAATGGTAGCCTTTCAATGCTTTGAAAGGAAAATCTGAGAAAATAGAAATCACTGGTCGCGCTTCAACGCATGACCATCTAACAGAATGTTTAAAGATTAATATGTTGCCCCGAGCTTTAGGAAAAAAGAAACAAAGGAAAATCCTGTCCGCACTTTAGGGCAGGACAATCTTATTTAATCCTTTTTTTAAAAATTGCCCCGAGCTTTAGCTCGCTGGGATTGTGTAAGAAAGCCAAATCAAACTCAAGGGTTTACAAATAGCCCCATACCACTCACTCTAGTTGTGGATCAATTAAAGAAGTACAATCAAACGGATTGTGAGTCAGTAAGAACATCCCGACCCATCGGGAGCGTCTCTGCGCCTCTGCGTGAGGTTCTAAAAGACCTGAGACACAAGAGAAGTTTCTCAACTACTGAAAAAATGAATCATCAGGCGAAATTAAACCGTTCCGCCTTTCTGCCGTTCCGCCCTTCTGCCCCTTCAGAGCATCCTCCTTTGTCGGATGGCAGGGTCTCCGCTTTGCTTCGACTTTTCTCTCTTCAGCCCACACATATCAACAGAAGCTCTCCCCGAACATCGAAAACCTATCCAGTAAAAATAACCTAAGACCCTAGTTAAACACTTAACTACAAAAACAGATAACCGCTAACCCTTTAACCTAAACCTTCTCAACCCACTAAACGATGTCGTCATGGACGACAGCACTCAACAGCACTCACCCTCACTTCCCAATCACCAGCACCTTCTCCATCGAAGACTTACCATCCGCTGAGATCCACTGAAGCAAATAAGCACCATTGTCCAGGCGATGATCAATACGGATGATTCCGGAAGAGGAATCAACTTTGTGTGATGACATAAGGCGGCCCTGAAGATCAAAGAGATTTACGGTGGTGATATCGCGTATTGAACCACCTTTTGATTTGAGATAGATTGAAGTGCCTGAAACCGGATTAGGGTAGACGACAAACTGTGAACCAGATGGATAAACATCTTCAGTAGCCAGACCACTTTGTTGTAATTTGAAGTTGTCAATATGCGCTTTAAGGACGTAGTCATCTCCTTCTGATGTCGTGTCTGATGCACTGACGAGGAAACGGACCTGATCCAGAGGTTCAGGAATAAACGATAAGTCTGTGTATGATTTTGTTTGCCATGATCCGGTGATCGAATCATTGACGAGATCATCCAGAAGGAAGGTATCCTGTCCATTGGTGACCCAGGCTTTAAGACCAACAAATTCTTCAGCAGGATATTCACAAAGCCAGTAATCAAAACTGATTTTGGGTTCGATCGCTTCTGTCAGATCCATCGGTGGAGAGGTTAGCCATGTGGTGCCTCCATTGACTTCGCCATCAAGGACATCATCCGATGGCGAGAGACCCGTGGTATATGCAAAAATGCCCTGGTCATTCGGTGAATCACCATCGCTACTACACAACCAAGTGTCCCAGAGATACGCTTCATTAGGCACACCTCGACCCCAGGCACCACTGCTAACAGTGTCCGTGATCGTCCAACCCAAGTCGGTATCAAAATCATCGCGGTAGCCGGGGATGAGTTGGAAAGTCAGCGTCCTCGGCTGGTCCATCGTGACTACGGTTTCATAGGTATGTCCCCATACAGCAGCTTCGACATCATAATCGCCGAGGTACACCGACGGAATCATAAAGTTTCCACTTTCATCACACTCGATGGAGTAGATACCATAAGGTCCCATAAACGTCACCTTAGCAAAGGGAACATCCCCACCTTCAGCATACAATACCTTTCCGCCAACCGGAAAAGTGGGAATTGGTACCAATTCGATCGTAGGTGTCAGCACTTCTCCATTGACAAAATCTAGCGTAATCGTTTTGTCATAGTAACCCGGCTGCGTCACGGTTACAGCGTACTCTCCCGGGACGGCTTTTCCGGTTTTAAACTCACCCAGTAAGTTGGTAAACTCAGGTAAAAGACTTTCATCCGTTTCGATCACGACGGTAGCGTGATTTAATGGCTCTTTGGTCACTGAGTCAATGACCATCCCTTCCAGGTAACAGCCTCTCACATAATTGGGCTCAAATACATACAAACCGCTGTTTCGATCGGAGCTTAGAATTTTCCCGGAAGGCAAATAGGGATATACGCCCCAAACTCCGGGAAAGCCCCCTTCCTGTCCAAGAAAAGAATCGAAATTTCCTACCATAATGAGATTGTCAGGACGTGAACCATCCAATACGATCGTACCATTGGCGTAATAAGATGCAACGACCCAGTCATTCCAGACGAGGACATTATGGGGTACATTTCCCATATTGATTTTGGAAATTTCGGCAAACCTGTCCAACTCTTTGATATTCTCCGGATCGGAAATATCGTAGCTGGTGATATAGGAATTAGGGCGCTCATCCGTCGTAAAGGCGGTCTGTCCATCATCCGAAAGCCACACATTATGGGTAAACTCATTAGGTGTTTTAGTTCTTCCGATCAGCCTGATATCCTCAGGATCATGCGCATCATAGATGGACATAGTACCGGCATAAATTTCAGCGCTGTAGATGATGCTGTCGCGAGTATAACAATCATGCGAATAGATGGACGGCGCCATCGCAATAAACTGCGGATTCAGCGGGTCTTCTTTGATATCCATCATGATCACTCCACCGCTATTGAGGTTTGAACCAATTATATACAGGATGCCAAATTCATCGATCCACAGATTGTGGGCTCTGCGAAATTCTTGCATCCCATTTTCTGTAGGCAGTGAATCCATCCAGGAATATGCTATTACCGAATCCGGGAGATACTGCAGGTCTATGATCAACAAACCGATATTGGCTTCGGTCGACACATATGCGTAATGTCCGTAAGTCTTAATGTCGCGCCATGTATTGTTCACACTGGACACCATAGCGACTTCTTCAATGGTATCTTTGTCGACATTTACAATAGCGACACCCCTCTGCAATCCTACCAAGGCATATTCGTTGCCTTCCAGATCGACCCATCCCCAGATATCATTGACACCACCGGTATAGGTAAGGCTGTCCTGTAGATGTAGGTTGAGTTGAGCTTGGGATTGAACAGGCAGAACAAACGAGAAAAGGGTTGCCAGGGCAACCGAAACAAAGTATTTCATACGAAACTAAAAGCTGGTCGTTAATTGAATAATGGGGCGCAAATTACGGAATTCTACTTTGGTGCAGAGGCGTTTGCACGACATTAGCCCTTTCCTTTCATGTGCCAGGGTGTGTAGGTTTGCTGGTTTTGGTCGTTATTTTCCGGGTTCCCGGGTATTTGCTCCAAAGGGATTGCAGGTCGTAGGCTTTCGTGGCATCGGGCGGGCAATGCCTGATAAATACGCGTGCCTTCCGTCTTCCAGTCCATCATTTCATCCGAGACCTCCCGGATGATTTTGGCCGGGTTTCCGACCACGAGACTCCTTCGCGGAAATTTTTCACCAGCTTTAATAAAGGTCAGGGCACCGACGATGCATTCATCGCCTAACTCCACATTATCCATGATGACCGTATTCATGCCGACCAGGCAGTTTTTTCCAATCTGTGCACCGTGAATTATGGCGCCGTGGCCAATGTGAGCCCCTTCCCGCAGCCGCACAGTGACGCCGGGAAACATGTGTACCGTGCAGTTTTCCTGCACATTACACCCATCCTCGATAATAATCCCTCCAAAATCCCCACGAATCGCAGCACCGGGACCCACATATACATTTTTCCCAATGACTACCTTCCCGGTGACCGTCGCCATCGGGTGAACAAAGGAAGATGGGTCTACGACAGGAATATGGTCTTCAAAGCGGTATATCATGATCTTCAGACATTTATAGGCTCAAAAGTACAGCATATCTGTTCAGTGCCCTCAATCAGGCAGGGGATATGTGTAATTGTATGTTTTTCAGGACGTGACATTCCATGTCCTTTGCTCCTTGCTCCTTGCTCTTTGCCCTTTGCCCCATGCTCCTTGCCTTTCAGTCGCCGTAGCTTTAGCGAAGGAGACCAATGCCCTTTGCCCATGCTTTTTCCCTATTAATTACTATTTTTACATAATCATAAATAATTGACCTGGTGGCATCGATCCACAATATTAGCATCGAGGGCATCAATGGAAAAGAAATACGACTAAATCAATTTGAGGGTAAAAAGCTGCTGATCGTCAATGTGGCTTCAGCCTGCGGATTTACCCCGCAATATGAGCAGCTGGAAGAATTATACCGACATTTTAAGGACCGGTTAGTGATCCTTGGATGTCCGTGTAATGATTTTGGCCAACAGGAACCCGGCACTGCAGAGGAAATTCTTGCCTTCTGCAAGACGATGTTCGACGTGACTTTTCCATTGACTAAAAGAATAAATATTCTCGCTGAACCTGTTCATCCGCTGTATCAGTGGCTGACGAACAAAAGCGAGAATGGCGTGATGGACAGTGAGGTAGAATGGAATTTTCAGAAATATGCGGTTGGCCCGAAAGGGGAACTGGAGCAGATGTTCAAAACACAGATTTCGCCCTTGGATGAATCAATATTGAGCTGGGTAGATTCCGCCTGATGTAAATCGGGTATGTCGCTATTAGATCATTTCGGCCAGCCGGCGATCCGGCAACAAATGGATGTTCTCCTTGAGGGGAATCGTCTCCCGCACGCCATGCTCTTCTACGGCGAGCCCGGATCCGGAATGCTTCCCGGTGCACTTTCTCTGGTCAATGATATCCTCTGTACACAACCTGTCAAAGGCAAAGCCTGCCGAAATTGCCCCGCGTGCAACCGCGCTTCAAAACATATACACCCGGATCTTCATTTTCTTCTTCCATTAGCCGGAGCCAAATCCTTGAGTTCTGCTTTCTATGGACCCTGGCGTGAGGCCATAGCCGAAAATCCCTGGATGAATGTCTTCCAGTGGACCCGGTATGGCGATATGGAAGGCAAGCAAGTAGATATCCACAAAGCCGATATCCAGCAGGTCACGGGTGACCTGAGTCTGGAAGCTTTTGAAGGAGGCAACAAAGTGATCATCATCTGGATGGCTCAGTTTCTCGCCCGCGAAGGCAACCGCCTGCTCAAACTTATTGAAGAACCGCCGGATCGAACGTATTTTATTCTGATCAGCAACCAGCGTGAAAGAATTTTACCTACGATTCGCTCAAGGTGCATGCAGATTTACTTTCCGCCGATGGAGGTAAAGGAAATTACCACCTTACTCACCGAAGTGTATGAGGTCAGCACAGAAGACGCTGAAGTGATCGCGCGTCAGTCCTTCCAGGATATGGGCAGGGCACTCACCCTGGCGAAAAATACCCTGATGGATTTTAAAGATGAAATGGCTTCCTGGTTTAGGGCCATCATCAGCCGTAAGGGGCAGGATATGGCTACGTGGGCCGACCAAATGGGACGACAGGATAAAGAAGAACAAAAACAATTTGCACTGTATGCAACATCGTTTGTGCGAAATATCGTTTGGGATTTCGCTGACACCGGAGAACCGGAGAATGCAGATGGCAAAGAGATGATTAAATACATGCATACCCATTACGCGCCGGATGTCTGGCCGCTGATCATTATGGGGCTGCAACAAACACATGAAAAAGTCACCCGCAATGCCAACACAAAATTGCTCTGGCTTTCATTGTCAATTACAGTAAAAAATCAATTAATGGCGCATCGCCTGCAACATATAAACGCTTAATCTTATGGCCTGTGCAACATGTCAGAATGGATCAGGAACTCCGGGAGGATGTCAGAACAACGGACATTGCGCTACCGGCGGGTGTAACAAAATGAACACCTATGACTGGTTAGCCAAATACGAATTTGAAGACCCAACAGGTACTGATATTGTCGAAGTCAGTTTTAAAAAAGGAGCCCGGAAAGAATTTTATCGAAACCACAAATATAATCCGGCACAACCCCGCGATATGGTGGTCGTGGATACCGGTTCCGGTTTTGATGTGGGCTCTATCTCCCTCACCGGTGAATTGGTACGACTGCAGATGAAGAAAAAGCGGGTGAAAGAACAAGCGGTTTCCAATCCGGTGGTGCGCGTAGCCAATGACCGCGACCTGGACAGATTGAATGAGGTGCGCGCACGCGAAGATCAGGCAATGGTCCGTGGACGCGCGATTGCCGTTTCCCTTGGTCTCGATATGAAAATTTGCGATGTAGAGTATCGTGGTGACGGACGCAAAGCAACCTTCTATTATACCGCGGAAGGCAGAGTAGATTTTCGAGAACTCGTCCGTGCCTATGCCAAAGAGTTTCAGGTGAAAATAGAAATGCGACAAATCGGTGCTCGCCAGGAATCTTCTCGCATTGGAGGCCTTGGGACCTGCGGGCGCGAACTGTGTTGTTCCACCTGGCTTACTGATTTTAAATCAGTCAATACACATACTGCTCGATATCAAAACCTGTCAATCAATCAAGCCAAACTTTCCGGCCAATGTGGAAGATTGAAATGTTGTCTGAACTATGAACTCGATACCTATATGGAAGCGCTCACGGAATTTCCAAAAGATGTCGATCGGCTCAACTTTAACGGAGGAACAGCTTCGCTCATTAAAACGGATATTTTTAAACGATTGCTGTATTACAGTGTTAAGGTGGAGAAAGGACGTAATACCGTCGTGGCACTGTTGCTGGATCGGGTCAAGGAGATCAAAGAGATGAACGATGAGGGTAAACTACCCGATCAACTTCAGGATCCGAATATGCTGATTGAAGAGGAGAAACTGGATTTTGCAGATGTCACAGGAGCCATCGAGCTTCCGGATGTTAAGAAGCGAAAAGGCAGAAACAGACGCAAATCCGGGGGACGCAATCAGAAAGGAAAAAATACCGGTCAGCGAAAGAATAAACAGGAAGGTGGAAACCGGCCCAAACAAAAAGCCAAAGAAGGTAATCAGCCCGAAGGAGAGAAGAAAAGAGAGGAAGGACAAAACAAGAAAAGTAAAAACCAAAGAAGAAATCGAGGTAAAAACCGAAACAGGGGATCTCGTCCAAAAGACGGAAATCCACCTGCTCAAAACAATCCATCATCATGAAGTATGATCTGATCGTGATCGGCTCCGGACCTGGAGGTTATGTAGCAGCCATTCGCGCAGCACAACTAGGGCAGAAGACAGCTATTATTGAAAAGTACAATACACTCGGAGGCACTTGTCTGAATGTGGGTTGCATTCCTTCCAAAGCATTGCTTGATTCATCCGAGCACTTTCATCAATTACAACATACATTTGAAGAACACGGGATCCGGGCTCAGAAAGTCTCACTCGATCTGAAGCAAATGGTCGCCAGAAAAACCGAGGTAGTGGCTCAGGTGTGCGATGGTGTGCAGTTTCTGATGAAGAAAAATAAAATCGATGTCTATCACGGCATCGGTTCATTTGCGGATGCTAAACATATCAAAGTCACGGCTGCGGATGGCTCGGAATCGGTATTGGAAACGGATAAAACGATCATTGCTACAGGATCGAAACCGGTGACACCTGCGGCTATGGGATATGACAAACAACGTGTGATTACCTCCACGGAAGCGTTGAATATCTCTTCACTTCCGAAACACATGGTCATCATCGGCGCCGGTGTGATAGGCCTGGAGTTGGGATCCGTTTTTGCACGTTTAGGTACGCAAGTGGAAGTCGTCGAGTATATGGACAAGATCCTTCCCGGGATGGATAAGGACTGTAGCCGTGAACTGATGCGTTCTCTGAAAAAAATGGGCATGACGTTTCACCTGAGCCATGAAGTACTGTCGGTCAAAGGCACAAAGACAAAAGCGAAAATCGAAATGAAATCCCGAAAGGGGGACGAGACCACTGTGATTGAATCGGATTATTGCCTGATCGCCATCGGGCGACGTCCGTATACCGATCAACTTGGGTTGGAGAATACAGGGGTTCAAGTCGATGAGCGCGGTCGCATTATCGTCGACGAACACCTGATGACCAATGAGCCTGGTGTATATGCCATCGGGGATGTCATCAAAGGCGCTATGCTGGCCCATAAGGCAGAAGAAGAGGGGATCTTTGTAGCGGAGACGATTACAGGACAGAAACCTCATGTGGACTACAACCTGATTCCGGGCGTGGTCTATACCTGGCCCGAAGTAGCGGCAGTTGGTAAAACAGAAGAAATGCTGAAAGAGGAAGGCATTGCTTTTAAAACCGGGAAGTTTCCAATGCGGGCATTAGGTCGATCAAAAGCAAGTGGGGACACGGAAGGCTTTGTAAAAGTCATTGCGGATCAATCCACGGATGAGATATTGGGTGTGCATATGTTTGCTGCCCGTGCGGCAGACATGATCATGGAGGCGGTTGCACTGATGGAGTTCAGAGCATCGGCTGAGGATATGGCCAGGATTTCTCATCCGCATCCAACTTATACGGAGGCTATAAAAGAAGCCGCGCTGGCGGCTACGGACAACCGACCTCTACATTCGTAGGAAGACTTCGCACGATTACTCTCCGGCGATGATGATGACCATCTCGCCTTTTACTTTCTCGGGATGTGTTTCAAACCACTCGGTGAGTTCGGGTGCTGTGCCGATGTGAAATTCCTCATGAAGCTTAGTGAGTTCGCGCGCGACACATACGTTTCTGTCAGGTCCAAGGTGGGTGTGTATTTCCTCAAGACATTTCATCAGACGATACGGCGACTCATACAAAACTAGCGTGTGAGGAAAAGAAGCGAGAAACTTCCAGCGTGACTGTCGGCCTTTTTTATGTGGGAGAAAGCCTTCGAAGAAAAAGCGATCACAAGGAAAACCGGAACCTACAAGGGCGTTGACAAAAGCAGTTGGTCCGGGGAGTACGGTAAAATCCTGATCTGCTGCCCGGCATGCGCGAACGAGCATAAAACCGGGATCTGAAATACCGGGCATACCGGCGTCGGAAACAAGTGCGATGTTTTCTCCACCGGCCAGACGTTGCAGGATTTCTTCTGTTACCTGGTGTTCGTTGTGCGCGTGATAGGCTTTCATCGAGGTCTGGATATCATACCGGGACAACAGCCGTTTTGTGATGCGCGTATCCTCTGCAAGGATGATGTCCACTTCTGCAAGCACCTCCAGTGCCCGGTGCGTGATATCACCGAGGTGGCCAATCGGGGTGGGGACGATATAGAGCATGCCTAGGCAGGCTTGACCTCAAACGAATAGGACTCCATGATCATATTGGCCAGAAATTTTTTGCAGGCCTGTTCCACCAGTTCTTTTGCGGCCGATTCATCCACTGCCTCAAGCGCCATTTCGATGCGCTTACCGATGCGAACTTCTTCTACTCCGGAGATTCCTACGTGATCCATATTGCGGGCCACGGTTTTGCCCTGTGGGTCGAGCAATTCCTTCAAAGGCATGACGTTTATTTCTGCTTTAAATTTCATGCCGCAAATGTAACAAGAAAAACAGCATAGAGGCCCCAAAACGGGTATTAGCATTTTTGCAAAGTGTCAAATTGAGGAGGTGGAGATGTAGGTTGTTAATTTTTGGCAGAAAGGCGGAAGGGCAGAAGGAAAAGGTCATGTGCTAAAGCGCGACCAGTAATTTCTAATTTCTCAGGATTGCCTTTCAACGCGTTGAAAGGCTACCAAACATGGAATATAATCTCCCTTGTCGCACTGAACACGCATCACCTCTTAATCTTCGTAGCTTTAGCGAATGAAATCCTCACTTTTAGCTTGGGGCTAAACCCCATCGCTAACAAAACGCCCCTTCAGGGCTTTTCACCTCTCAACACTAACCACAGATCCGGGATGGTTTAATTATCATTCCTCCGCCTTCCTATAAAAAGGTACCTTTCCGCCCTTTTCCTTTCCGCCCTTCCGCCTTTTAGTCGCCGAAGCTTCAGCGAAGGAGATCATCACTCCCTCACTCCCTCACCCCATATTAAAACCACCTCAGCAGCAGATTTAAAATACCTAACACGACATAAAGGATAATGCCCACGAAAACAGCGATCGCTCCATGCAGTAGGAATCCAATGGCAATTACACCTGCAACCATATACAAAGTGATCAATCCCCTTTTTGGTGATTTTAATCCGGGTAGCTTTAATCCGACCTGATAAAATACAACCAGGAAAGCAGGTACCAGGACCAGGAGGAGGGGCATCTCATCGGCCCCCAGGCCAAAAGTCTGATGGGTATGATGGGCCCAAAGCCACGAAGCAACGAGCATACCCCCGGCAGGCGTGGCCATACCCCAAAAATATTCTCTGGACCGTTTATCAGAATTAAATCTTCCCAACCGTAATCCGGCAGAGACGGCTGATAATCCGGCTGGAATGGCAATTAATTCAGCATGTAGACTTCCACCACCGAAATGCGTTCCAATATAATATAGCATATATGCCGGAAGCGCACCGAAAGTAACCATATCGGCAAGGGAGTCCAGCTGAACCCCTAATGGCCCATCAACACCTAAACGCCGGGCAAGTGCGCCATCTAACGCATCCCCAACGAGCGCTCCAATAAATAAGATCATAGCCAGCGGGATACGCTCCTGATCCAATGCCATAAAGGCCAGTACACCAAAAAGTAAATTGCAGAGCGTCAGCGTATTAGGTAGGTGGCGGAGCAGATTCATTGGGTGAATTTAACCTTTACCTTGCTTTCCCGAGCTATTTCCGGTCGGCTGACCTTCCGAAATAAGTATTCTGTAGCCATTTGGGCGAGTCTATGCCCCACGTCCGACAAATCTCCCGAAAGTTGGGTTAACAATTGAAAAATCCAACCATTTCAGGCGATTTGTCCGTCTTCTTAATCGTTAAGGTACTGTTACTTTTTACCTTTTAACGTATGTTTCACACAACCAGCACACTACAGAATTGTTAATTTCGTATCCTATTATCAGAACAATACCCGAAGCCTTGAAGAGGATAATATACCTGTTTTTCGTTTTTACTTTGCCCGGTCTGTCCGTTATCGCCCAGCCGGTCAATGATGATTGCCTTTCATCCATTTTTCTTTCAGATTCCGATCATTGGTGCAGCGAGCCTGGTGAATTTACCAATGTAAATGGTACCCCTCACACCGGTCCTCAACCCAACCAGACTTGTTTTTTACAATATCAAAATGAAGTCTGGTTTTCATTTGTCGCAGATGCACCTGCCATTTATATTAAGATTTCAGGTCTGGTCAATAATCTTGGAACGCTGACAAATCCGGGAATTGGCATATTTGAAGGAACCTGCAACAACCTTACTACACTGGGCTGCAATATTGCCTCCTCCGTAACCAATCAGGTCGAATTGACGATTGATAATTTATCCATTGGACAAGTGTATTACCTACTGGTGGAAGGCCAGAATATGAACAGCGGGACATTTCAGATTTGTTTAAACAGTTTTATTCCCCCGCCAAGTCCGCAATCGGATTGTGATAAGGCTGTGATCTTGTGTGATAAATCTGAGTTTGTCGTGGATACCCTTTTGGGCGTCGGCACTCAGGATCCGGGAGTGACGACTACATGCATAGGGCAAGAGTTTAGCTCGGCGTGGTATAAGTGGACATGTGAAATGTCAGGGACCTTGACGTTTGTCCTGACACCTAATAATTACCAACCCGGTTTTGAGTCGGATGACATAGACTTTGTGTTGTATGAGCTTCCCAATGGAATTGATGATTGCAGTAATAAAATTGTGGCTCGATGTATGGCCGCCGGAGCAAATACCAATGAGCCTTTTTCAGCCTGGGCGAGGTGTAATGGCCCCACCGGACTTCGTTTGGGAGATCCCGACGTGACAGAACCAGCAGGCTGTATCATTTCGTCCCAGAATAATTTTGTCAAAGAACTTGACATGGTGGCCGGAAGAAGTTATGCATTGCTTGTCAACAACTTCAGTCAATCTGGTCTTGGTTTTTCCATCGAGTGGGGCGGCACCGGAACCTTTCAGGGCCCATTACCCGCCTTCGATGTATCTGCCGTTCAGGCTTTTGAATGTGACAAAACCATTATTTTCAGTAATGAATCTACGGCTCCAACCGATAGTATTGTGGGTTACCTCTGGAATTTTGGGGCAGGCGCGACTCCTGCTTTTGATACCACCAAGGGACCCATCTCTGTGGTATATGAATCTTTCGGCCCAAAGAAAGTAGCCCTGACAGTAGAGAGTTCGAAAGGATGTGTTGTGACTGAGATTCTGGATTTTTACGTTGAGCCATGTTGCCAGGACACGTCCACGCTGGCAGTGACAGCTACGATACAGGATCAGATTTGTCCCGGAACAGCCAGCGGTCATATTATGGGCATAGGACTTAGCGGGAGTCCGCAGTATCAGTTTAGCCTGGACTGTATGAATTACCAACCCGCAAGTCTATTCCCGGGATTGATGCCTGGAGAGTACACCCTGTGCGTACAGGACCAAAAAGGCTGTGAGAGTCAGGTGGATCTGACGGTGCTGCCTTCCAATGGCTTTTTTGTAGAAGCCGGTGACACACTTTTTGTGCAGCTAGGGGAAACCACTGAAATCAATGCTGTGGTCTTTCCAAATTTGCCCACTACCGTATCATGGAATCTGGAAGAGAATATGGAATTCAGTGGCAGCGATGTGACCAGTAAATTGAACCCTACGGTCTTGCCCACCACGACAGAATGGTATGTCGTGACGATCACCAATGACGATGGATGTATTACTTCTGATTCCGTCCTGATTGTCGTGGATGCTTACAAACCGATTTATATTCCAAATGTCATATCCGCCAATCGGGATTTTGTCAATGATTATCTGACCGTATACGGAAATATAGCAGCAACGCGCGTGGAATCTTTTCAGATCTATGACCGTTGGGGCGGATTGATGTGGGAAGGAACCAACTTCGATCTCAACGAGCCTGAGTTGGGATGGGACGGTACCTATAAGGGTAAACCGGTCAACAGTGGCGTGTTTGCATATGTCGCCATCGTCAATTTTGTAGATAATATTCCGGTCACTTATCACGGGACAGTGACGGTTTTGCGATAAGGCATATTTTGAATCATTCCGCCATGCGTTATTTTCTTTACATCATCCTTACAGTAATCATGATGCCTTCGTGTGTGGTAGATCAGGCAGATTTGTCAAGATATATCGGTTCCCGGGTTGAAAATGTGGAAGAAGCGCGTGACCTGGATATTGTGTATACGGATAGCAGCCGGGTGGTATTTAAATTAAAATCACCTCTTCTGCGTAGAATTTATGAGCCACGATCCGTGCGCGAGGAATTTCCGGAGGGCATTGAAGTGACCTTTTACGATCACTCGGAAACCCCCAGAAGCTGGCTGACCTCGGATTTTGCCATTCGCGATCAGGCCAACAGACTGATTACCGTCCAGAAAAACGTTTTACTCCGCAACGACCTGAACGAAAAACTCGAAGGCCCGGAACTGATCTGGGATGAAAAAGCACGTGAGATCTATACCGATCGTTTTGTCAAAATCACGCGAGCCGACGGGAGCATTGTCTATAGTTATGGGTTTAAGTCAAATGAACGATTTACCCGCTATGAATTAAATGCCGTTTCCGGGGATATGAACGTCCGCCAATTTGAAAAATCCAGGAAAAAACAGCCCGGCAAAGCAGAGTAGTTTACCACCGGACAGCCTTTTCCCAGGATAGATTAAACCACAACCTTTTTCTGAGACAGATTTTTATCTTTGAGTATATATGGCGTTTGTGATTGTCATGATTTTGCTGACACTGGCATTGTCCGCCTTCTTTTCGGGGTCGGAGATTGCCTATGTAACGGCCAATAAACTCGGTGTTGAAATCGAGCGGGATAAAGGCACGCGACGAAGTAAAATCATCGCTGCGTTTTACAACCATCCGAAAAAGTTTCTCAGTACAATTCTCGTCGGTAATAATATTGTGCTGGTACTGTACACCTATTACATGACGCTGTTGATCGAACCTGTCATTGACATGTGGGTGGCTTCGGATTCCATTCGTTCAGTGTTGTTGACGATCATTTCCACGCTGTTTATTCTCTTTCTTGGCGAGTATTTTCCTAAAATCCTTTTTCGGGCTTTTGCAAACCGCGCACTGGCAATTATTTCTTACCCGCTTTATTTTTTTCAGTGGGTACTGGGCATTCCCGTCTTCGTGATGATGTCACTTTCCAATTTGCTGATCAAGTATGGCTTTCGCGTTCCCGTCGCTGAAGCGGAAGGCGCATTCACCAGGCTCGATCTGCAGGACTACGTCGAAGGTTCACTGGCAAAAGATCAGGATGAAATGGAAGCCGAAATGTTTAAAAATGCGCTTCAGCTCAAAAATCTCAAAGCACGTGAGTGCATGGTGCCGCGCACCGAGATTATTCACCTTGATATCGAAGAAAACCTCGATGACCTGAAGAAATTGTTTACTGAAACCAGACACTCCAGGATTCTGGTATCCTCGGGAGATATCGACAATATTCTGGGCTATATCCATCACCAGTCTTTACTCAAAGCACCTTCCGATTTAAAGGAACTAATTATTCCGATTCAGCATTTTCCGGAAGTCACCAGCGCTCTGGATATCATGACTATTTTTACCCGTCAGAAAAACAACATTGCGGTCGTCGTAGATGAGTTTGGTGGAACGGCCGGTATCATTACACTCGAAGATATCACGGAGGAAATATTCGGGGAGATTGAAGATGAGCACGACCTCGTTGATTTTGTGGAAGAAGTCGTCAATGAAAAGGAATATCTTTTTTCCGGCCGCCTGGAAATTGATTACCTCAACAACAAGTATCCCGAACTCCATTTTCCGGAAGGAGACTTCGAAACACTCTCCGGCTATATCGTGATGACTTCCGGAGAAATACCGGAGATGGGAAAAGACTTCGAATTAGACGACTATCGATTTGTCATCGAAAAAGTGACCGACAAAAAAATCGAAGAAGTCCGGGTGTTCCTGATCGATCCGAATGATTAAGTACTAGTGAAGTTGTTTAGTTTAACAGGTTAGATTATGGGCTGGAAACTTACAATGACAGTTATAGATTCTGCTGAGTTTTACGAAAATGAAAAAATTCTTTATGACTTAGGATTTGATGATCTCGAAAAAATCAGGCCTGAGAACCTAGGGGATGTTTTTTTCCCGAACTCACAAGAAGTATACATTGGCAAGTATCAAAATAAATATATTATCAATGCAAATGAACTTGCTTTGAGACTAATTGATCCTTTTAGAGTTAAATACCAAAGATTAGTTTTATCAACACATTTTCCTGACGCTGAAATCTGTTCAATGCTTCTGAATAGTGTTACTAATTTATGGGGCTATTCGATAATCAAAGATTATAACGTCGTTAGAGCAATTGTTGAGGATTTAGACAATCCTAAAATCGTTGATATCGGAGAGCCAACTCTTGAAGAGAAAATTGTAAAGGAAAATAATAGTGAATTTGATGGCGAGCAAGTGGTCTTTCAGGTATTTAAGAAATATTTTGGCAATAGTCTTGATCAAATGAGTGATAAATTCTATGAAACCGAAATGATGGGATACAAGTTTTCAGGTGTTTCAAAAAGAGAGAGTATTCAAGTAAAAGTTAGAAAGAAAAAGTGGTGGAAGCGGTTATTGTTCACTCATTCGTTGAGATAATAAGTGCTACTTTATTTAACCAAGGACCAAGTAAGGCAATTATTAATGTTAATTGAATCGTTTGTTCCCATCTATCCAGGACATTTCCCGTTGGAAAATTAATTGTTAGATGGTTTTGAAAAGTCAATTTGTACCAGACTAATCCTGTCACGCAAAACTGTATGAGCACCCTAACCATCTTCTATTTCCGTACGCGAGCGGAAATAGAAGGAAATGTGGAATCGAATAAAAAGAAACCTAGTGCCTCAAACAAAGATCGAAACACAATGCGAGTTTTTTGCGTGACTAGACTTTTTGGTTACTTTTTTGGCAATGAAAAAAGTAACAGATCTGTGCCATTTAATTACCTTGAAACTGCCAATAATTCAAGGCCAGCAAAAACGTAACCCAAAGGTGTTTGGGATATTGATTCATATGTGGGCGAAATTTATGTTGCTCACATATGCATTTGTCCTAAATATTAATTCTGTTGAATCCGACTCGACTCATCTTCCAGACCTGTAGATCTTCTTCGGCTTCCTTTAATTTCATTGCTGCCCAATTTATAACTGAAGCTCAGTTTTAGTCGTCGGCTTTCCCATCCGCCATTGGCATTGACCTGCAGCTCTCCGAAATCATTGGTGCCGGACCAGCGCTGCGTCTGGAAGATGTCCGATACACTGACTTTTAAAGTGGCGCGTTGATTCCAAAGTGATTTCTTAATCCCTGCATCCACGGCCCACATTTCGTCAGTAGCAAAGTTGCCTCCCCAGATCCCTGGCGATCGGTACCATCCCGAAACTTCCAGTGTAAATTGTTTGGGTAGGCTATAGGTATTCTGCATATAGATATTAAAAGTGGTCGCAGAAACATCAATGGTTTTTCCCTCTCCAAAGTCAGACATATTGTGCGTGTGCGTCAATCCCGAATTGACGAAAACATTCCAGGCTTTACTGATCGCAAACGGATAACTAACATTCAATGCGTAGACATCCTGATCCGCAATATTCTCTGTCGTCAGAAAGACAGCACCATTGGATGCAGTGTCAGTAAGCGGAGCCATCAGATCCGTGGTTTTACTATAGGATAGCGATGTGCTCAGCATGGATTTATAGGTGTGGTTGAGCTGGATATTATTAGAATATTGTGGCTGCAGGAAAGGGTTGCCTTTCTTATAGGTCAGTTCATCCAGGATATATTCAAACGGATTCAGATCCTGGTAATTTGGGCGGTCAATCCTGCGACTGAAATTCAGGCTGAATGCATTTTTTTCATTGAGTTGGAAGGAGATGCCCCCGCTGGGAAAAGCATCGAGATAGGATTGCTCTACGGTTTTGCCATTGTCAGGCGTCTGACTTGTAAGCACGCCTTTCGACTCAGTCTGTTCCATACGGACACCGAGATGTACACTGATATCGCCCCATTGACGGGAGTAATTCAGGTAAGCCGCATAGACGTTTTCGGTATAATCAAAATTATTGGTGCGGTTCGGGTCCACAATCAGCGTATCATCAATCGCATCGTAGAAGATGTAATCGTTATTCGTGACGACAGAAGCGAGTTTAAATCCCGTACCTAATTTTCCCCCGGCGAAAGGTTTTTCAAAGTCCGTTTTTAGCGTTTTGATATCAATGTCTGTATCACTGGAAGAAGCATAAGCCTTGACATCGACCAACTCACCAGTGACAGGATCGTAATAGTTATTTGGTTGATCACTCGTCGCCTCGCTTAGAAAAGAACCATAGTCAAGATCAACGTTAAGGATTGTGCCCTTGCGATTGTCGTATTTATAGTTGCCATTTAAGAGATAGCTTTGATCCATTTTGTCAGTATAATTGCTGCCGAGTAGCAAGGAAGTCTGAGGACCATCCTCGTAGGGATATATATCCGTCGTGATGGACGATTCACCTCCTCCATCAGTTCGATACCCGTCAAAGAGAATTCCAAAGGTGGTGTACTTACCCGAAGTCAGGTCAACGCCGGTGCGAAGTGAGTAGTTGTTCCAATCGTTCAATTCGGTTTTATACTGATAGACATATTGATCGGGAGTAGTGCGTTCAAACACACTGAAGTTTTCGTTTGCTCCGGAAGCGATATTGAAGTTTCCGTAGAAATTGACATTGTCTTTTCGGGTATTAAAATTGGCATTGACATTGGTTCGTCCGTGTTCGGCCTGATCGTGGCCAATGCTGACATTGCCATTGGTGCCCTGAGATTTATCTTTGATCAGTCTGATATTGATGATGCCGGCATTCCCTTCTGCTTCATAGCGGCTGCCGGGTTGTGTGATGATCTCGATAGATTCGATTTGTGAGGATTGCAGCGATTTAAGGAAATTGGCCAGATCGTCGCCACGCAGGATGGATTGACGACCGTCAATGTATACACTGACACCCGATTTTCCGAGCAACATCAGTCGTTCGTTATGATCCACTATGACGCCGGGTGCTTTTTGTAATAACTCCAACCCGTTGTCACCAGTGGCATTGATTGATCCTTCTACGTTAAAAATAGTTTTATCGGGTTTTACCTCTATAATGGGTCGTGTGGTGGCGACCACAATTTCACCCAGTTCGGTGACCACTGGATTAAGGGTAATAGCAGGCAGGGTGGTAGACGCCTGTTCGGCTATCGTAAATTCAGAGGTTAAAAATGTCTCATATCCGGTGAAGGAAACATTGACGTAGTAGTTGCCCGCACGCAGATGAGAAAGGGCAAAC
Source organism: Bacteroidia bacterium (assembly GCA_030426765.1). Lineage (GTDB taxonomy): Bacteria > Bacteroidota > Bacteroidia > Chitinophagales > Saprospiraceae > Opimibacter. Next base: position 22,752 of record JAUHXV010000043.1, read on the forward strand.
GTGCCGTTGTCCAGCGTATAGCCCGCCTTGACCATAACAGAATCCGGTAAGGAAAACAAAGTCACCGTCGCAAAGGCCATCGGCTCCTTATTTTCATCCGTCACAGAACCCGAAACACCGGTTTCAGCATGTTGGGCCCGCAAGGACAAAGTGGAAAGAATGATCACCAGGAAGAGGAGTAGCAGGTTCTTCATTTTTGTATCGCTTATTCGTCACTAATGACGCCGGAAGGGGTTAGAAGGTTGCTCATCTATCCGCCACTTTCGACCAAAGCGAGATATTCGGGGATAAGGGAGTTGTTTTAAACGAATCATTTCACCCGATTACTGAATGCCAAACCCCAAACCGGAAAACTGGTGTTTTTCATTTGCTATATGCCGGTCATCCCTGATTTTGGTATGGTCAGCCGGAATTTAGTCATAAAAGACCCTTATAAATTCTTTCCTACTGAGAATGCGCTTAAATTGTGGAATATGAAGATCCTCTGTGGCTTTCTGGCTTCTTTGATGTTGACTGTCATCGCATCTCCCGCCGATCAGGATGTGCGATGGATAGCGGCAGATGGCCGGGTGCATATCCAGTCAGATGCACCGCTGGAGGTGATTAAAGCAGACAGCGAAGTATTACAGGGCGTCATCGATCCGGGTTCAAATACATTTGCTTTTTCCGTTCGGATCAACAGTTTTCAGGGATTTAACAGCCAGATTCAGCGAACGCATTTTCTGGAAAACTATATGGAGGAAAAAAAATATCCCAATGCCACATTTGAGGGTCGGTTTATTGAAGATATTCCGTTTGACACGCCTGGCGTGTATTCCGTTCGCGCCAAAGGAATGCTCCTGATCCATGGCGTCACACGCGAGCGTATTATTCGCGGAGATCTGATGATCATGGAAGAATCGGTATTTATCCGAACCGATTTTTTTGTCCCGGTGTCGGATCATGGTATTAGTATTCCGAAGATCGTCAACCAGAAGATCGCGGAAGAAATTGCAGTCACCATCGAAATCGAATTTAACAGAACACAATCACCATGATCAGGCATTGGATTTGGTTTTGGATGTTGTGGTGCATTTGGCCTGCCTTTGGGCAGGAGCCTGTTTTTGTCCAGCATGATATTGCTGATTGCCATTCAGGTGCTTCCGTTCGGGTGATTTTCCAGGATCGCCAATGTATGGTATGGTTGGGCTCGGAAGCAGGATTGTCGAGGTATGACGGATCCAATTGTCATCCGGTCACAATCGAAGGTCAGCCGGTGGAAATAAGTGTCCGCTCGATGTTTGAAGACAACGAATCCAGAATTTGGATCGGAACATCCTCAGGGCGGATTTTCTTCATGGATGATAAGCGATCACTGAAAGAGTTTGAGCCGGAAGAAGGCCATCCGAAAGTGCCCATTACCTCCATCCGACAGGATAATCTTGGTCAGATTTGGTTTGCTACATACGGGGAAGGGCTCTATGTGTATACCGACGGCCGAATGTATAACATAGATGTATCCGATGGACTTAGTGGAGATGATGTATATGATATGGATGACTCACCGGATGGCAATATCTGGATAGGAACTGATAATGGAATATCCGTTTGCGCTTTTGTGGAAGGGAAGAAACATATCAGGAATATCGGCCTGAAGGATGGGCTCCCGGATCAGATTGTCACAGCACTTGTCGCCGATGAAAAGGGAAATATTTGGATCGGTACGTTTGAATTTGGTGTAGTGCTGCTTAATCATGACACAGAGGCATTTGAACAGCCATTCGCAAGTAAAGGCCTGGATGAAATCACAGCACTTTCTCTTTTTGATCGGGACGAACTCTGGATTGGAACCCGAACCAGTGGTGTATGGCGATATTGTCCGGGCCATCAAAATGCTGAACGTATACATGGGCTGAAGCAGGAAAAGCAATCGCGTGTAAATGCCTTACTGACCGATGTGGAAGGCAATATTTGGGTCAGCATGGACGGAGGGAAAGTGCTCTCCGGATTCCGTCCTTTTGAATCCATCCAGCTCGATATACCAGTGATTCAGGCGATCTACAGCGATCGGGAGGACAAGGTATGGGTAGGCACCATGAATGGCCTTTTTCTGCTTGAAGAGCCGGTCTCGGCTCCGGCCCGGGCAAAGCGAATTTTACCTGATATTCCTCTGAACATCACCAATATGATCGAAGATGATTTCGGGCATCTTTGGATTGGTACGCTCGACAAAGGACTTTTCGTCTTTGATCCACAGTCTGGAAAAGCACATCATATCGGATCAGGAGTTGGTGGAGGTGGTCTGACGATTATGTCTATGGCTCTTTCTGAGAAATTTAACTGGGTAGCCACGCTGGAAGGGGTCATAGCCTACCCAAGAAATGTCAATATCCTTGAAAATGGGAAAGCACAATTCAAACTTTTGGAAAACCCTTGGCAGTCCAATCTTCATTTTGTGTTCCAGGTGTTTGTCGACAGCAGAAATCGAGTTTGGTTTGCATCGGACGGTAATGGGGTTTACAAAATGGAAGATGGGCAGGTGGAACATATAACGGGTGATAGTATGACCCAATTAAAAACGGTATACTCGGTTTGTGAAGATAAGCGCGGCCATATTTGGTTTAATGCGGCAGATATTGGTATGGTGGAATATGACGGAAGTTCGTTTATCCCTTTTGGCATCCAGGATGGCTTGCCAATATTGAATCTGGCCGGAATCAACACACTTGGTTCGGGAGATATTCTGATTACAAGCGAAAAAGGAATGACCTTGCTGGATCCCGTGCTCAGGCATCCCATGTATTATGGTGAGGAAATTGGCATCAGAGGATGGGAGCCCGGTTTGAATGCTAACACTACCACGTCTAAAGGTCATGTATATACCTGCGGAAGGAACGTAATCTATAAGTGTTACTCCCCAAAGGAAAAATTAAGTATTCATCCGAGAACCCAACTCACCGAGGTCACGGTATTCGACAAGGAAGTTGATTTTCTGGTGCAGAACCGATTTGCTCACAACCACAATTACTTTTCATTTCACTATGTGGGATTGTGGTATACATCGCCTGCCTCTGTCACCTATTTGTATAAACTTGAAGGCTATGATCGTCAGTGGAAGGAGTCGAAAGATAATGAAGCCTCCTACTCCAATCTGCCACCCGGTACCTATACGTTTGCCGTAAAAGCTTCGGAGAACAATTCATTTCTGGATGAACCAATTGCCACGTATACGTTTAGTATTGCAAGACCATTTTGGCTTACCCCCTGGTTTATCAGTATTTTTCTGCTGGCGGCACTGGGCGGCTTTTACTGGCTGGTAAAATCACGCGAGCGTAAGTCCGCCCGACAGGCTATTGCGCGTAAGGATATGATCGAATCGCAATTGACCGCTCTCAAAGCGCAGATCAATCCACATTTTTTATTTAACAGCTTCAATACCCTCATCACCATTATTGATGAAAACCCAATGAAGCCGGAATTGGCTGTCAAGTATGTTGAAAAACTATCTGATTTTTACCGAAGTATTCTGCAGTACCGGGAGCACGAGACCATTTCCCTGGACGAAGAATGGGATTTAGTTAAAAATTATGTCTACCTGCTTCGCGAGCGATACGGGGACAATTTGCGACTGCATATCGATCCGCCGGAGAAAGATTCCTTTATTTTGCCGCTGACCTTGCAGATGCTGGTGGAGAATGCAGTTAAGCACAATGTGATCACCGATCAGCATCCGTTGGATGTATATATCAGGATTGATGATGAAGGGTATATCTCGGTTACGAACACCCTGAAGCCCAAAGTGATGCCTGACCCTTCTACACAATTCGGGCTCCATACGATCTCCAGTCGCTATCAGCTGATCAGTGACAGAAAAGTGATCATTAAGCGAAATTCGGAAACGTTTGTCGTCCGCATTCCGGTTTTAAAAAAATAGATCTATGAAAATCTTAATTATAGAAGACGAACAGGCCGCTATCCGCCGCCTTCGCAAGTTGCTTCCGGAAATCAGACAGGACTGTGAGGTGCTCGATGCCCTGAGTAGTATCGAAGCCTCCGTGGCCTGGCTGGCTTCCCATGCATCTCCGGATGTCATCCTGATGGATATTCATCTGGCAGACGGGTCCAGTTTTGAGATCTTCAATAAGTTAGAGGTTCGAGCACCAATCGTTTTCGTAACCGCCTATGATGAATACGCGCTCAAAGCATTTCGAGTCAATGCCATCGACTACCTCCTCAAACCCATTAAAAAGGAAGAACTGGCAGCAGCGTTGAAAAAAGTAGCGGATGGGCAAATGGCCCATGAACCTCCGGAAGTGCTGATGGAGAAACTAACAGAGGCTGGATTTTTAAAGCCCACTAAACGCATTCTTGTCAAAATGGGGCAATCGCTGAAAATGATAGATCTGAATGAGGTCGCATATTATTATTCGAGGGATAAGATCAGTTTTGCCGTACTGCCTGAAAACAAAAGATATCCGCTCGATTTCAGTCTCGATCTCGTTGAGACCTTCTATAATCGCTTGATACTCTTCGGTGGAGAGTATCCCGGCGCGGTTGAGCATGGCCGCGTGCGCCTTGGAACCGCGGATATCCTGGCGGTAAAGTCGACGGTCGAAGTGTTCCGAGGCGGTGAAGCTCTGCACGAGAGCTGCGGTGTCCTCGGTGAAACGCCCGGCCCAGACATGGGTCGAGTTTTTATCGCTCATGGTGCAATCTCATGCTGAACAAGCTAATAGCTACACTATAACAACTTCATCTCGATTCCGGCGCCCGGAGGCGCCGAAGCACGGTGTGGCTCGAGCGCCCATGGCCGATTCGGTTCGATGCGTGGCGAGCTTCAAGGAGACGAGGCGGCGTGGCGGTCAAGGAAAGTTTTTTGCCCAATTTCTGTGCCATTCGCAGTGTGTTCGCCATCGTCGTCGTGGGTGAGTTGTTGGTGCTCGTGATGGTGTTGGCGCGCGCGCCAGGGAGCGGATTTTGGCAGGATTTAAGCCTTTTGTCGCTGTTCGTGCAATGGATCGGCCTGTGCAGCGCGGCGCTACTGTGTCTGCTGCGGAGTTGGCTTGCCCGGCTAGGTAACACGGCGGCGGCCGCTTTGAGCTACGCACTTATCTTGGGTGTTACGCTGCTAGTCAGTGAGATCGGCTATCGGCTTGTTTACGGTCCTGTGATCGGTTCCAGTCATCTCCAGTTTCTACTGCGCAGCATGGCTGTTGCGGC
>JAUHXV010000044.1 GCA_030426765.1 Bacteroidia bacterium
TATACTCAAATGTCGTACCCGGTGTATTCGTCGAGCCGAACAGCTGAATATTTTGACCATTACAATAAGGTCCGTCATTTGTCGCCTGGACATCAGGTGTGGTACCAACGATTACATCTGTTAGTGCGATTTCTGACGAGCATCCATCCACAACGACTTCGAGATAGTATGCCCCGCCTTCTGTTGCATCCGTCGGATTTTGCATGGTCGACATATACCCGTTAGGTCCGGTCCAGATATAGGATATGGATGTACCGGTAGCTGTTGTCTCTCCAAACAGTAATAACGTTTCACCGGCGCAGAGAGACCCATTATTACTTGCCGTGGCATCCGGAATCTCAACGATCTGAATGTCGATAACATCCATACCGGGACAATCATTCATATCCGAATATTCATACCAGATCGTATAGGTGCCCGGAGGATTCATACTTGGATTCATATCACCGCTTGGGCCCACAATTGTCCCGGAAAAAATTCCGCCGGGTGGATTGGCCATTAAGGTGTAAAAATCCACATTGGCACAAATCGGTCCGGGATCAATAATTTCCACATCGGGATTGGCATAGCTTGTGACTGTGGTCACTGCAGTATTGGTGCATCCATTGGCATCTGTAACCGTCACTGTGTACTGTCCGGACAGATTGGCTTCATACGACTGCTGGTCTCCCATGCCTGCCGGCCCGTTCCACGAATATTCATAATCCGGTGCACCGTTATCTGCGGTGGCCGTAAGCAAAACAAAACTTTCGCTATCGCAAAAGCCAGCAGGATCGGGATCGATCACGACGTCCGGACTGACATTCACTTCGATATCCATGAAAGCGGTCGCGGTGCAGTTGTCCGAACTCGTATACGCATACGTGACAGTATGTGTCCCGGGGCCGTGCAGCATTGGATTAAACATATTTCCTGTTGCATCCCCACCCCATACTCCACCGGGAGGTGAACCAATAAGCATCTGAGGAGATCCATTTTCACACAAAGGATCAACCGGTTCGATCGAAACGATTGGAAGCGGATGCACTGTCACGATCACTTCATCTTCATCCATGCAATCGTCCTCGGTGACAGTCAACGTATACGTGATTGTGCCTGTAAAATCCGGAGGAAAATTAATGACCGGGTCTTCGATATTTGGATTGTCCAGGTATGAGGTTCCGTCTCCGGTTCCTGACCACTCATATATTTCATCACCCTGACCACCGAGATTACCTCCATCCAGAAGCACTCCCTGATCGCCTTCACATGCATCAATGTTCGATCCGGCTAAGGCTTCGAGAAAACAGGGTGGATCAGCCGCGCAATTTAAATAGGGAGCTGCGGTACCCGTCCAGGATAGCATGAATCCATCCATCGTCCCAAGCCAATTATCAATCATCAGGTAGAAGCCTTGCCCGGGTTGTACGGTCAAGGTCATCACAAAACCATCTCCTGTTCCGGGGCCTTCGGAGGTATCCATGGCATTCATCCCCATGCCGGTCTCCGGACAGAAATCACACTGTGCAGAGGAAGAGGAACAGCGGATTGGAAATCCAAGATCACCGCAATCTACATCCGGACCGTATAATGCCCAGTCATAATCCTCACCAAAGCCTCCATTTGGGGAAATAATAAACCCTAATTCTAGATTGGGTGGAGCCAGTGGATCGATTTCAAAATAAAACCAGGCTGAGTTTTGCTCCAGGGCTACGATACATCCTTCCTCATTGTCAGGATCGGCATAATCATCATGACCCGGTCCTACCGGGTTAAACTCCAGGTCGGCATCGCTGCACACGACCTGAGCAAAAAAGCAATCATTGATTTGTGCATGACCGGAGATGGATATCATGGCGATCATCACAAAAAGTAACTTATACGGAAAGCATTTCATTGTTCGGGCTGGTCTTGAATGTGCAGATAACATATGTAAATCATCTGTCTGCTGCAATGTCTAAAAATACTTAATTTATCATAAATCGCACTTTATGAAGTGCTTATAGCGCTGCCACACCGCCCTTATGGCAATCTGACCAGCACTCACTATATGGATACGCATGAAGGCGATGGCGCTGCATTGTATTTGTGATCGATTACGGTTATCTTCATACACCTATCATAGTTTTTAATTAAAATCCTCAATTGACTTTCCAATTGCTTGATGCTTCATTCTAAATATTTACAGCCATGGATGCCTTTCAAATCAAAAGCAGTACCATCACCATCAACACTTCTGATCTGAATCGTGCTATTCGTTTTTATTCCTCGATTGGACTATCTCTTTTACACCGATGGGATGATTATTATGCTGAAATGTCCGCCCCTGGCATGAAGATCGGCCTTCATCCCGTACGCGATCACAAGAAGGTAATGGGATCCGGAAGTACATCCATCGGGTTTATCGCCGAGGATTTTAAGGCTGTCAAACCCATGCTGGAATCTCTGGGCATACCCTTTACTGAGCGCAATGAGGAAGGGGGCTCCTTCTTTCATTTTCAGGATCCGGATGGTACCGCATTGTATTTTATCGATCCTAAGTGGTGAGTATACTATTGGTACATCTAAGCGCATGGCTATGTCTTATTTTAGATACGGGAAAAAAGAAATGGATTATTTGTCTGGCAAAGACTCAAGAATGGCAGCGCTCATAGCAGCCACCGGAAAAATAAAACGACCTGTTACCCCTGACCTTTTTGAGGCACTGATTTCAAGCATTATCGCCCAGCAAATTTCAGCGAAAGCCGCGCGAACCGTTTTTTCTCGGCTCAACACGCTTGCGCATTCCATGACGCCAGAACATATTGATGTATTATCGCAAAATGAGATTCAGCAATGCGGAATGAGTTTTCGGAAAGCGCACTACATCAAAGAAGCTGCTTCTGCTATCGCTTCAGGAGAAATAAAATTATCAGCATTTAGGACAATGGATGATAAGGACATCATTCGGCAACTTACCACCCTGCCGGGTATTGGGGTTTGGACCGTAGAAATGCTACTCCTGCACGCTCTTCAACGACCCAATGTCTTCAGCTACAACGACCTTGTGGTCCGTAAAAACCTAATGCACCTGCAGGGACTCACAAAACTCGACAAACCCACTTTTGAAACTTATCGCCAGCGCTATACGCCTTACTGCTCCGTAGCGATGCTATATTTATGGTACTATGACCAAAATCTATAAATCTATATTCCTGACAACGGCTGCCTTCTTCCTCCTCCCGGAAGATGGCATCAGCCAGAGGCTTGATGATTTTAAAGTCATTGGGTACTACGCCGGGCCCACTGAACTCGTGGATAGTTTCAACACGGACCAGTTGACGCATATTATATTTTGTTTCGGACACCTTTCAGGTAACAGGCTTCATATAAGCAATGCCAGAGACACCGCAACGATCCAAAGTATGGTCAGGCGTAAGCGTACAAATCCTTCATTGAAAGTTTTGCTTTCTCTCGGAGGCTGGAGTGGTTGCGAAACGTGTTCAGATGTTTTTAACACCAAAACAGGCAGACAGGAATTCGCCGAGTCGGTCAAAGAACTCACGCAGTACTTTAGGACGGATGGCCTTGACCTCGATTGGGAATACCCGGCGATCCAGGGCTTTCCGGGGCATGCGTTCAGGAAAGATGACAAAGAAAATTTCACTGAGTTGGTTAAAGCGATCAGAAACGTCAACGGGGATGATTTTGTGATCAGCTTTGCCGCGGGCGGTTTTACGAAATACATCCATGAATCGATTGACTGGCAGGAAGTCATTCGGTATACGGACTTTATAAATGTGATGACGTATGATCTCGTACATGGGTACAGCGACACCAGTGGTCATCATACCCCATTGTATTCCACGACTAAACAAGTAGAGTCCACTGACAATGCGGTCCAGATGCTTATCCAATCCGGTGTACCACCGTCACAAATTGTGATTGGGGCTGCTTTCTATGGCAGGTTTTTTAAAATTGAGGACGGCCACCCTGTCGATCTGTACATGCCCTGTCATTTCTCGCATGGCTTTTCATACAAACATGCAGCAGATTCCCTTTCGGCGGAAAGTGGATTTACAAAGCACTGGGATGACGTAGCGGAAGCACCATATGCCCTTCATCAGGAAAGGAGATTGCTGGCCAGTTTTGACGATGAAAAATCTATTGCACTGAAGACACAGTATGCTTTGGACAATAAACTGGGTGGCATTATGTTCTGGCAACTTATCGACGATACGTTTCGCAATGGTTTGTTACAGGCTATTATTGATCAGCGATGACAAATCGAAAACGTTCGGCAGCTATCTGGATACTGCTATAATAACCCACCTAATGCATGGGCCCAGACATCATAGCGGAACCCGTCCCTATACCGCATGTATTTTTCAAGCTGATCAATATAGATCTTGCGCATCTCATCCGCATGTAGAAAATAACTTGTATGCATCTCTACAGTGTCTTCTGCTATCGGGTCTTGCTGAAGGATCGTATACGCAATAGACTCATTCACTTGTCTGGCAATTTCCTTCAACGATTCCGCGTTGGAAGTTCTGGATTGTATTTCCTGAATGGCATCTTTTCTCTTTTCAGAATCAGCATTCTTCGGTTGCTCAATAATTTCAATCAACATTCTATCAGACAAATCACGCATGAGGTTTATTTTTTAGAAAAAAATACTACCGTAGGAGTGTAACATCTCCTGAGAATACTTCCATCACTACCTGGCCGGAAAAGTTCATGTATTCCACTTTAATCATATACACATACACCCCAGCCATCATTTTCTCCTGATCAAATGTCCCATCCCAGGTGAAAGGATTTTCTTTGGAAGAAAAAACAAGATTCCCCCATCGGTCGAAAATACTTCCTTCCATACCTAACACATTTTCAGGCAAATCAGTTGCGATGCTGAATAAATCATTCATCCCGTTTTGATCCGGTGAGAAGACATTTGGAATATAGAAAACAGGACCTACAGGGCAATTGGATTCGCGAATCACTTCTGCATGCCCACTTATCGTATGACACAATGTGCTCACCAGTACCTCAAAGATCCCTGGCGAGGTAACTAAAATAGCAGGAGTTGTTTCTCCATTACTCCAGCGTATTTGAGCCGGCACATCCTGCGAGGCATCCAGCACCAGCGAATCACCGGGACACCAAAGGATTTCCGGATCAAGTTGTAATGAAGGCTGATCATCCACATAGTCCACCACAATCGTGTCAGAGACCTGTCCACAGACATTGCTCAGTTGCACAAAATACATGCCCGCCTGATTCACTTCAAACTCAGGCTGCGTATCCAGGTTTTGCCAAATGATATCAAACGTATCCGAAGGAAGTGTGAGTAACAGGGTCTCACCTACACACAGACTAGTATCCGGTCCCAAAGTAAATGATGGTGGGGGCTGGATGAAATTAACCATTACACTATCCGAACTTTCACCACAGGCATTTGAAGCAGATATACTGTATAGCCCGGGACTCATTACCTGATAGGTCAGTCCGGAAGAGCCATCCTGCCACGTCAATGCACTCCCATTTCCATTCACCGCATTCAATAATACGATCTCCCCGGTACACACAGTTGTATCATTTCCGAGGGACTGAATGGGAGGAGGCTGCACAAAAGACACTTCTATTGTGTCTGCATCTGTGCCGCAGGCATTGGACACCTGCACCCAGAAAAGGCCGGGATCACTTGTGATAAAATTTGCTTGATCGCTTCCATCCTGCCATTCATACGCTACGCCTGAAACACCTGATTCAATGATTATGCTCTCGCCTTCACAGCCTTGCAGGTCAGGACCCAAATCAACCTGCGGACCGTCGGAATTTTCTATAATGATGACTGTGTCTGCGTTTGTCCCGCAAGCATCGGAAATCATCAGTATATATGTACCGCCTTGTGTAATATCAATGGAAGGGTTGGTGGATCCATCCTGCCAAAGATATTCCACGCCGATAACGGATGTGGTCAGTGTGATGACTGAACCCGGACAAATGGTTTGATCTGATCCGAGATTAATCTCCGGAGTTTCCGGCGCAAGTGAAACGGATACGGTATCCGATGAGGTACCGCATGCGTTAGAAATCGTAGCAAAATAAACTGCACTGTCGCTGACACTGATATTCTGACCGGTAGAACCATCAGACCAAAGGATATCAACATCAGGAATATTTACTGAAATCGTCAAAGACTCTCCCGGACAAAGCACCGTATCCGGTATAAGTGTTAACTGCGGAATATCCGGCAACAAGGTGATCTGTACGGTATCTGAAGCACTCCCACATGCATTGCTGACGTCAATGTAATACACCCCTGGAGCTGTCGCCGTGAAGGATTGTTGCGATGAACCATCCTGCCATATCCAATCACTTACATCCTGAAATACCGGTAGGATAGAGAATGTATCACCCTGACAAATGGATCCGTCCATACCTAATGAAACAGAAGGAGCCGGAATACCGGGAGTCACCATTACAGTATCCACATCGGTGCCACAAGCATTGGTAATCGTCACCGAATACATCCCGGGTGAAGAAATAAGCAATTGTGATAGTGTTGAACCGTCATTCCAGATATAAGAACCTCCGCTGACCACAGCATCCAACAGTATCTGTTCTCCTTCACACAGAATCGTGTCAGCACCCAGATCAGCAACAGGAGGCGCATTGTTTTGTGTCACCAGGACTGTATCTGAAAAGGATTCGCAAATCGAATACACCTCTACAAAGTAAGTGCCCGCTGTGGTGACTAACAATGAATCGGCCATACTCCCATCACTCCATACATAATCTGCACCGGCAGAGGTAGCATAAAAGACAACATCTTCTCCGGGACACAGATTGATATCCGCGCCAAGATCCGGAGGCTGAATCGTATCTACATAATTTACTTCCAGGGTATCTGTTGCCAGCCCACAGGCATTCGTAACTTGTAAACCAAATTGACCTGAAGTGGTCACTGCGAAGGTATCAGCGGATGATCCATCGTGCCAGGTAAAAACTCCCGTATTATTTCCAACCGTTAGAAACAAGGTGTCGCCTGCACAAGGCATCTGGTCAGGGCCAAAATCTACTAATGGCTCACTGTCATAGGTCACGAAAATACTACTCGAATCGATACCGCATTCATTGGACACCGTCACACCAAAGAGTCCGGATGTACTAATGGTAAAAAAATAATCCATGCTATTGTCACTCCAGAGATAGTCCCCCATCTCCGCATCAAACTCAAAATCCAACACCTCGCCTTCGCATAAGTGAGCGGTGTCAGGATCTAATGCTACCGTTGGAGGATCGATAATGATCATTTCAAGATCGTCCGTTTGCTCACCACACATATTGCTAATCGTCAGGCTGTATGACCCATCGTTGTCAATCGTATAGGAAGCACTGGTAGAGCCGTCCTGCCAGGAAAAATCTCCCAGCGAAGGATCGAAGTCAATCAGGTATTCTTCACCCGGGCAAATAAATGTATCGGGGCCGAGTGTAAAAGGCATAGGGACATCCATAGTGGTCACCACGATCGTATCACTGGCCACATCACATCCATTATCTACAGTAACTGAATATGTACCATCGGTTGTGATCGTATAATTCCATCCCATACTACCATCATTCCATTCATAAAATCCTGCACTTGGGTCTAAGGAAATATCAAATTCATCCCCGATACACATCAGGACAGAATCTGTCCCGATGTCCACTGAAGCATCTCCGATGATCGTCACCTCAATGTCGTCATAGTCTTCTGAGCAACCATACGATGCAGTCACGCTGTACACACCGGAAGTATACACTGTAATCGAAGGTCCAATTTCTCCGGTACTCCAGTAATAGACAATATCGGGGTCGCTGCCAGCAATAATTTCAAATGAATCACACACCACTACATTTGCTCCCAATTCTACATTAACTGGTTCTGTTGGAACTTCCTCCACAACTACATTATCCATATAGTAGTAAGCAAAAATGAACTGATTGTCACAGTCGGGATCTATTCTGGTTTCATCGTTAAGATGGAAGTTGCCTATCGTCAGGTACAACTCATTCCCCACTGCCGTATAATAACCGAGGATATACATCCACTCTTCGGTATCGCTGAGAAAATGTCCTCCATAATCAATTTGGGGAGACAAGCCCACAGGAGAATTAACAGGAGCATCTGTCAAAAGCGCTCCCATTTGATCTGCAGCGCACGATTCATCGGAAAGACTAACCCAGAATCCTACTTTATAGCATTTGTTAGCTTCCAGTGTGTCGAGAAGCTGGACTTGAAGAAACTCGTGGTTTCCCGAGCCGGTGACAACGTAAAAACCACCATACCCCACACCATCCTGAGCAGCCTGAGTACCTATAAAATTATTGGGCACACCTAAATACATTGGATCCGCGCAAACATTAAAGTAATTGGCTGTCAAAATGGCCACCCATGGTGGTGCCTCTAACGGTCCGCTGGATTGCGGCCATACAGGACATGGATCATACACTTCCAAACTATGATTGGGCACGAGATTCTGACTGACCACCACATGCGGGCATATCAACACCAGCCAAACTAAGAGAAGACCTCTTATCTGACCACTCCATTCGTTGGCTGGTCGATCATTCTTCATATTGGATGCACTGGAAGCTTTTGGGACTAACTAAAGTAACAAAAAACAGCCAAATGACTGGTCATTGACCCCTTGAAAATCCTGTCTGTACTCCCTTAAAATTTGACTAACGGAGAACTGTAAACGGGTAAGAAGTGTTTACCCTCTCACCTGTTATGCGAAGGACATAGTACCCTTCCGGTAGGTGCTCGACTTGCAGTGCGCCATCAAAATTTCCTTTTGCCAAACTTTGTCCATGCTGACTAATCAGTTCATATTGCTCATCACCAAATAATTCACCTGCATAAAAAATTTCATTGGCGACCGGATTGGGAAACACAAACGCTCCTACACTTTTCACCGGTGCAAGTGAAGTTGTCAATAATTCCTGGATGGCAGAATACACATCGAGTTTTCCATGCCCCCAGCGCAAATCACCTTCAGGTGGGAGCATTCCGGTAAGGCCATCTTCTCGCGCAGAAGCGATCAGCAATTCCTTCACCTGCGCCGGAGAAAGTCCGGGATCTGCTTCAAGCATAAGCGCAATTGCTCCGGATACCATAGGAGCACTCATACTCGTCCCACTCAGGCGAATAAACTCATACGCCTTACCTTGAAATTCTGTCGTCGCCGCGGGAAGAAAATTGGAATTAGAAAAAGAACTAAACGCTGAAATGATGTCCTCTCCAGGTGCTGAAATATCCGGTTTGTGCAATTCATCCATGCGCGGACCACTGCTTGAAAAACTAGTGAGATGGAAGTTGGTTTGATGCGCCGCACAGGTAATCGCACTTTCTGTTAACGCAGGATGACCGATGCCATATAAGCGATCCCCATTGACATAGCCGGCGGTAGGAGCCGTAAATCCATATCCCCAGTTGCCAATACCATACACGGTAAAACGTGTATTCCAGAAGTGTACAGTCCCATCCTCTGCTTCCGCATAGAGGACTTTCCTAAGGTTACTATTTCGGCTCTGGATATCCAGCGTCATTTGAGGACGTCCGTTCAGAGGATGTGCGGCATCCGTAGTGACATGATAAAATACGGTATCCGATCCAATGATCATCATGGTATCGAGATACGGGACAGCAGTGGCGGTATTGAAAAGTTCACTTTGCGCCATCAACTCATTGGAAGTATTGAGGATGCGCAATTGCACCGAAAACGGATAGTCCGGTTCTCCCCACATACTGATTGCCTGGCCCCATAAATCAGGATCCGTATTGTAATTAAATCCCTGGATCCAGGTGCGGACGGAGTCGTTGTCAAAGGTCTTCTGCAGATGAAAATTTTTATTGCCATTATTGCCCGCACTAAAAACGATGACCGTGCCATCATCCGTAAACGCATCAATGGCCTGAGACATCAGTGAAGTACCGTCAAGTGGAAACAATCGGTAGTTACCCCAGCTATTGTTGATCACTAGACGCTTCCCCTCGATCGCTGCCCGCTCTCGCATCCACTGAAAAGCGTCGACCGAACTACTCACATCGTTGCGCATCTGACTAAACAAAAGATCACTTTCAAAACCAATACCCCTGTAAATGGTGCCCCCTCCACTTCCGGCGGCAATGCCTGCCACATGCGTTCCGTGATAATCTGTCAACGGTGATGCTGTATCGCCCTGTGCCATCGCCAGTTCTTCCTCTCCGACATACACAGCTCCATGACTAAATCCGTCCGGTGGTGTTCCAACTGTTTTTACCTGATCCCAGGAAGCCAGAATTCTGGAATAAGAAAGTGTGGTATCATAGAATGTTGGGTGTGTATAATCAAAACCCCAATCCACAATGCCAATAATAACGCCCTTTCCGGTATAGGCTTGTGGCAAATTTTCCCCTTTGTGCACAAGGTCTGCCCGTGGGTCTTTAATGCCCTCATACAATGCCGGGCCCACTTTCTCGGCAACCTCCAGGTATTCAATTCCCGGGAAAGCAAAATCGTGGTGCAACATTCCAATGGGGATCTGCATAGTGGCGATATGTCCGATGATAGTGCCAACCTGTATACCCGCTCTGGTCGCTTCTGATCTGCTAAACGAGTCATTGATTCTGCACATGACAGCAATGTGTGGTTGGCCCTGTATGGAATAGATCGGATAGAATTGAGTGGTCTCAGCAGAAAGCACATTTCTGTTTTGTGCCAGATCTCCGCGGATCACTTCGATCGCTGCAAAGGTAGATGCCGGCATGATCGTCGACTGCCCGATAGCGCCAGAAAAACTTATCAGAAGCAGGAATGTCAGGATCGTCTTCATAATTCAGATTTAATGCGTTTGGGGTGATCACTTTGTTCATTAGCAAATTTAGAAAATTGGTGATTCATGGTAAAATGTGTAAAATTGACTGACGAAGACCCTGTGTAAAATTGCTGCTCTGGTAGCAAAACACATCGAACTATGAAAAGCAAATGGTTGAATCTGGGCATTCTGATCACCTCGCTGCTGGGCTATCATGAGTGGGGTGCGGACAACAAATATTTCATATTTCAAATGGAATGGGAGGTAATCACCAAGATGCTGGCAGATGTTTCTGCCGTATTCCATCCACTCATCATTCTGCCTATGCTGGGGCAGATTCTTTTGCTGATCACTTTGTTTCAAAAAGAACCCGGACGACTTTTGACCTATCTGGGCACAGGTATGTTGTGTGTCATCCTGGCGTTTATTTTTCTGATCGGCCTACTTAATCTGAACATTAAGGTTATGGTGTCTTTCATCCCCTTCATTTTGATTGTCACCTTTATGATCCGACATCACTGGTTGCGCTCCCAAAAAATAGTCGCTTGACATTGGTGGAGAATTGTTTTATTTTTCCGCCAAACCAATTATTAACGAGGAGAAATTCCCATTAAAACCTTCTTTTATGAAAGCTATTCACCTTTACTTATCCATTCTTATTACCCTATGTGTGCTGACTGTTTCTGCGCAAAATCTTGAATCCCTGGATACTATTGTCCACTATACCCTGATTAATACAGCTGCCGACCAGCGAGGCAACTATGAAGACATAGAATTAATCAATACACCATATGAAAATGAAGACGGTGTGTATTGCAATGGCTTGTATATAAATGGATTTAATCCGGACGGTTCGCTCGTTCGTACACCACCGATCGACGAACTCTATGATTCTACTTTTGCCGTACAGGCAGAATTTCGCATTGACTCCCTTCCATCAGGCGTCTCACCTATTTTTATTTGTGGTGATTCATATCGTTATCTGGGTATGATCATACGCTGGGACGGCACCATCATGTATTCAATCAATGATACCTGGTATCAAATCCCATCTGCCCTGGTGACTACCAGTGAATGGCATACCGCTACCGCTGTTTACCAAACGGCAGATACGACGGCGACCTTCTGGCTTGACGGTCAACTTATCGCAACTGTCTCAGAGGCTTTAAATCGCAGCGACAACGATAAGCAAGTCAGTAATACAGACTATGGTATGGGCGCTACACTTGAAGGGAATCTGCGCAATATCATCGTTTTCTCAAGTGATGATATTCTCTCCAATACCGAAACGCCTGTCGCTCAATCAACAGGCTATATTTTTCCCAATCCTACCGCTGATGTTATCCACGCGCAGGATATACATTTTACTTCCTGGACCATTTGCGATATGGCAGGAAAACAAATAGCACATGGAAATTCAGGAAATGGTCAGCCTATCAATGTATCCACTCTTCCAGAAGGAGCGTATACCTTGTTCCTGGAGAATAAAAGCACACGCTCTGTTTCTCAACATCGCTTTATAAAATTATAAGTCAACTGAAAGTCCCATTTCAAATAAAAAAAGCGAGCCTTCTCTATTCGAAAAGGCTCGCTTTTTAATTTCCTCTATTTCTGATTCTTTAATGCATAATGGTCACTCTTTGGGTCGCTATTCCATTGTCTCCCATTATCCGGAACTGGTACGTCCCGGCAGGAAGTCCGGAAACATGTATTGGTTGGCGAAGAACTCCGGGTTCTATCCACTGTGTAGATACCACAACACCAGTAGCATTTGAAATATTCAGCATTCTTAGCTCAGGATTCGCTTCAGAAAATTCAAGCGTCACAATTTCGCGTGCAGGATTAGGATAAACGCGCCATCCGGACGATCCGTCAACAGGAGAGGTTGCGGTCATATTGCCTACTTCGATTTCCTGCTTATATGTACTGTAGCAGCTTCCATTGGACACCGTAAGAATCACTTCGTACACACCTTCTTCTGCGTACATGTGAACTGGATTTTGGTCAGTGGCAACTGGTGACCCATCACCAAAGTCCCACGCCCACTCATTTGCCATACCGGCCGAGATATCAGTAAAATTGACCTCCAGGTCGATGATGTCTGCCAGAAAACCAGCAAGTGGGCCCGGCTGTACATCCAGGGCCACATCTACAGTGTCACTGGTGCAACTAATCTCCTGCACTTTCCAATCATAGAAATAATAATAGTACGCCAGCTCGTCACTTGTTGCATTAGAACTATAAATAGACACTAATCCATCGATATCATAGGGATAGTCGGCGTTGCTGTCATTGCGATACAGATTCTGACTCATGTTGGCAATGGCATATCTTCCTTCAACAGGAAATTCAAAATCAAGTGTGACGCGGTTATCCCCATTTTCGAGCATGACAATGCGCTCTTCAATTATGTTACCTCCCTCATCATAGAGGCGAATGGTGCGTTCTCCCTCTCCCTGCGCATAGATCAGGACAGAAATAAGGCGCATCGGTGCATAGGTTTCGAATAACAGTCGGCCTTCAAAACCAGAACTATGAATCCCGCCACTGGCAAAAGAATTATTGGGAGGCCCGACGCTCTTAATAGTGGCATCTCTGCCCTGATGCACGGAATAACTAACGCTCGCGTCCAGAACCGGTGTTTCAAATGGTGTACCAATGTATACTACTGAATCCCCGAGCATCCAAATGGCGGAGTTGCCTTCAACCACATCCGCATACAATACCGTATTGCTTCCTTCACATACCGATACTATTCCGGTCACTTCCGGTTGTGGTAAATCCTGATAGGACACATCCATAAAGAATGTATCCGATCCGATATTATTGGTGACGATCAGGCGAACTGAATATGTTCCTTTTTCATCATAGATATGCGTAGGATTCTGCTCCGCACTGGCGTTTCCATCTCCAAAATCCCAGTAATAGTATTGAGGAATGTCTGTCGACAAATCAGTAAAAACAAAATTTCCAAAGCAGTTGACCATCGCATCTACTTCAAACAATGCCGTTGGACGCTCGGTGGCGATCAGACATGTGTTCGGCATGGTAAAGTCTTCCACTTCATCACCGACATCATCCGAACTACCCTGCTCGGCATAGGCGCCTAATCCTCGGTCAGCAAAAGCCTCCCAGATGAGGCACTGATAGGCAGAGTCGTACAAAATTTTATCTGCCGCCAGAATCGCATCACGGGCATCAACGTATCCGGGCTGACAGCCCTGCATTTTCATCCCTTCCAACACGAGTCGGAGTGCGATTTGATTTCCTCCATCTCCTTCATACCAATCCGGATCAAATCCGACTTCATCGATAAGCTTCCAGGTCATATCCCATATCGCCGAACACCATATTTCCCCGATTGGGTGAACATTTGGGTTGCCTGCAAGATCACCATAGGACTGAGAATTTACGGATGGATTAGTTGAGTATGGAAAACGGCGAATTCCCTCCCCTGTTTCATCAGCAAGGGCATATGTGCCTATTGGCCTGGGATCTAAACCGGCATCCTCTGGTTCAATGGTCAGGATCAGGCCCAGCCAGTCACTCCATCCCTCTCCGCCTTGTTCGCGATTAGACAGACAACCTGTGTTTGATGGGCCACCTGTCAGACGGTTGGAGACACCGTGACCAAATTCATGCAGGATGATCCCATTGTCAAGAGAAGCATCGCGATCCTGTCCCGAGTCAAGAATGCCAATACCTAGTGTCACTTCAACGTCTTCACCTGATTCCAGCGTTGCTTTCAGCAGCTCACCATCTGCCTGATAAATCATCACAGCCGGAATACCGGAACTACCGGAACCGCCCATTGGAATCGGAGGCGCAGAGGTAGAGTTGACGACGATGACGCCGATCGCCCCTGCTGCTTCAGCCGCATTGACTTTATTGATGTACGTACAGCCACCGCGATCAATGATAGCAATTTTACCCTGAAGTTCTGCTGCATTTACGATAGTCTCACAGGCATCGGAGGTAGGATCTTCTTCGTCCTCTGCAATGACCAGTAAACCCGTCAGCGGTGTGTCAAGGGTTGGACCAAAAGTGGCTGATTCTGCCTCATAAAAACCGGCTATTCCAGCAGGTGTATGTACCTCCATCGTGGTCTTCAGCTCAATATCATTGACCCACCAATACATCTGCATGCGTCCATTTCTTCCATCTTCGGGAGTAGAAAATCGCGCATTGTTGATATCTCCACCGTCCTGACCTTCCGCGAGCACATAATCATCGCCGAGGCCTTCACCGGAATAATTGGTCGCCTGGAAGTTACCGGCGGCTTCATCAAATCCGTAGATGTGAAGTATATCGTGAACGACATTATTGATGTAAAATAAGTTTGTGATGATTGGATCCTGATTTTCTATCGGAGGCAATGCGAGGTCGATCGGAAAATCAAAATTTAATGCTGCGCCTCCATCCGGGGAATAGCCAGGACTATTTTGAGCAGCTCTGTCATCATACGCATACACATTGTTACCTCGCGTGATGGTATACTCCGGTCCGTCAGCACCATTTGTGTCATGCCATCCAAAAGGAGAAGACGGTACCCAATGCGGGGTCTTCTCTACACTGCGGGGGCCAAAACTTGGGGCTTCAAGCGGAAGAGGATATACATTATACACACCCGTATCCTGACCCATGGACAGGATATTGGAAGCGTTTAATGAAGCAGATGAGGCGGAAACGTGGTTTTGACATGCTTCATGACCCGGATGGTCAAAACTGCAATAGGTCGTCCAGTTGTTCTCTGCGATAAAGCGGCCATTCGAAGCATCGATCCGGATATTCCACCAGTCATCGCTTCCTATCGGAGCCAGATTTACATTCCAGGCGAGAATCAATTCATCTTCTACCGGGACATACACCAACTCAGCCGTGATCTCTTCAGATGAAATACCTGCTTTTGTAAACGTATACCGTTTGCGATTGATATCCTCTCCGGTTTGCCGCAGTGCCTCCCTCGCCTCAAGTTTCAGATATGAAGCCACCTCAAGAATCGCGTCTTCTGCACGTAATGCCGGCGTCGAACCATTCGTTCGCGCCCCTGCATTGGGCTGAAACTTATTGGCCAGATGCAGGACTTTGCCATCGCGGATCACGACGGCACTTACCGCGTTGAAAATCCGAATCCCATCAACCTGCTGATTGAGATAGGTATAGGTCAATCCGGTTTGCTTGTTGTCGTATTGATCTGAAATCACCCAGTCATGGATATCAGCATCTGATAAGGCAAGACGGCTTTTCTCTTTTTGCAGATACGCTGATATCGTGGAATGATATTTTTGGGCGGAAACCGTCATGCCGATGGATGAAAGCAGCAACATGATAAATAAACGGAGGAGTACTGATGGTCTGGTCATAGTCTGAAATGGTCAAAAAATAGAATAAAAGCAGAGGAAGTTCAAATTGGAATTGCCGTCAAAACTAATTCCTTTTTGCGAAATGGGAGTCATCCGGAGGGCGCAATTTCCAAATGTGTCTAAAGCCTGACGGTCTGTTTCGAAACATCTTAGTGGTTGATATTGAAGAATTTAAACAAAAAACGGGCAAAAAGGGTTGTTACTTCGATGCAATTTGCAGCGATAAATCGATCGACAGGCATGGCTTATCTCAACGTTAGCAACTCCAAAATGAAGGTATTTTATCCTCATGGTTTCATGGACTGTTTGGAAAGAACATTCACAGGATAAATAGTATCTTGGGAATCAACTACTCGTTGCACAGGCATCAGGAATCTTTTTGTCTGGGCTCTTGAGCACCTGACATCACCAGATTTTCCTTGCGAAGGCAATACACGATTGAATTTAATTTTCCATTATAAATACAACCCGGATAACGGGTCATTCATTATTATTAAAAAAAAATCTAAATGGACGTTCAGGATATCAACGAAGCGGAAGAATCATTTAAAAAGGCCATCAAACGAGGACCGGGGCGAAACATGCTGATCATTGGCATTTTGTTATTACTGCTGATCATGTTCAGACCGTGGGTGCAGATCGGAGCCGGAGAAAGAGGTGTTGTGCTGAATTTCGGAGCTGTTCAAAAACATGTCCTTGGTGAGGGTATGCACTTTCGCATTCCGATTATGCAGGAGGTAAAGATTATGGATGTCAAAGTGCAGAAGGTACAAACTGATGCGTCTTCGGCTTCCTCCGACCTGCAGGATGTCACCTTATCGGTAGCATTGAACTATCACATCATTCCGGAAAAAGCAAATGAAGTCTATCAGACCATCGGGATCCATTTTAAAGAGCGAATCATTGATCCGGCCATTCATGAGGTGACCAAAGCAGTATCCGCAGAGTATACGGCAGAGGAACTTATCACCAAACGCCCACAGGTGAGTGCACAGATGAAAGAAGCCCTCAGTGAGAAACTGCTGGCCTCTAATATCTATGTGGATGCGGTATCGATTGTTACCTTCAGTTTCTCGAAAGTATTTATGGATGCGATTGAGGCCAAGCAAACAGCCGAGCAGCATGCTCTAAAAGCAAAACGCGATCTGGATCGAATTAAAATTGAAGCTGAACAAACCATTGCTGCAGCCACTGCCCAGGCAGAAGCTTTGCGCTTACAACGGGATAATATCTCACCAGACCTCATTGAGCTAAGAAAGATTGAAGCCAATCTGAAAGCGATTGAAAAATGGGACGGCATATTACCCAATGTGACCGGTGCCGGCGCTATTCCGTTTATCGGCGTCGATCAGCAAACCAGAAAATAAATACACAATACAAGGTTCAGCGTTTTCGGATTCTGAACCTTGTTTGTCTTTTCACGTATGCTGTACCATCAGCAATGTAAATACTCTGTTGTTGAGCTAATCCAATGAAAACTGACTATCCGATTTTCAAAAACCCGATTTTTGATTATACGCTGACCCTATTCCTGTTTCTGCTGTTCTTTGTGATCCCTGTTTTTCCAAAGGCGCTCCATGGTTGGCTATTTAATATTGTGGGTACGCTGATTTATGTAAATCTGATTCTGATCGTCAATGCATATCGAAGTCAGGTAGCGATCACCGTTTTTATACTCTTCATGGCCGACTGGCTCCTGTTCTTTCTGGGAGGACATGCCCTTGGCACCGTATCTGCCTTTCTGAATATTCTCCTCTTCTTGTTTATCGTAGCGTTTTTTATCAATGGTCTGGCGCGAACTAAAAAGGTGAGCATGAAAAGTATTCTCCATGCAATCAATGGGTACTTGTTGCTCGGAGTCATTGCGGCAATTGGCTTTGATGTGATTATGCTCCATAACCCGGAGGCGATTACTTTTCCATTCCATGCGTATGAAACAGAAGGTGTCGCTTCTCGGTTTGCTGAATTTCAGTATTTCGGCTTGTGTACACTCACAACCCTGGGGTATGGCGATATCACTCCGGTTTCGTTTATGGCCCGGTCCTTTGCTACTATGGTCACAATGTGTGGTCAGATGTATCTGACGATCATTATAGCACTTTTGGTTGGAAAATTTGTTGGTCAGAACCAATAACCTTGTTTTGACAACCTGCCCTTCTTAGAGCACAAACATCAGATCAATGTGGGTTAAGTTACTGCGGTTTGTATCAGCAAGATCGGTTCGACCCAAGCAATTTGAATCAGATGGAATCGGTGACTACTTTGTAGGTAGGATCCTCAATGACATTGACATCTATAATGCTTTCTGCATTTTTCAATAGTCTTTTGCAGTCTGCGCTCAAGTGCTGCAGATGAATGATCTTTCCTGCTTTTTGATACCGTTCCGTGATCTTATTCAGGGCCTCAATGGCAGACATATCCACTACTCTGCTTTCTGCAAAATCAATGATGATTTCATCCGGATCATTTTCAATATCAAATTTTTCATTAAACGCAGTGACTGAACCGAAAAACAGGGGACCATAAATCTCATAGTGTTTGATGCCATTTTCATCAATACGTTTTCGCGCACGAATTCGTTTCGCGTTGTCCCATGCAAACACAAGGGCGGCAATAATCACCCCAACGATCACTGCCAGGGCCAGATTGTGCAGGAATACGGTAACGAGTGTCACCATCACCATCACAAATACATCTGATTTTGGCATGCGATTAAAGGTCTTCAGACTGGCCCATTCGAATGTGCCTACGGCCACCATGATCATCAAACCGGTTAAGGCTGCCATAGGTACTTTTTCAATCAGCGAGGAGCCAAACATGACAAAAACGAGAAGCATGACGGACGCTACAATTCCGGACAGCCTGGCGCGCGCGCCATTCGAAACGTTGATCAGGCTCTGACCAATCATCGCGCATCCACCCATTCCGGAAAAAACTCCGGAGAGCATATTGGCTGCTCCCTGTGCGACCGCTTCTTTATTTCCCCGACCTCTTGTTCCGGTAATTTCGTCAACAATATTCAGCGTCAGCAAACTTTCAATTAAACCTACTCCGGCTACAATAGCTGCATAGGGGAAAATAATTGTCAGGGTCTCAAACGTCCATGGGATAGCCGGAATATGGAAGGGTGGGAATCCCCCTTGTATAGAGGCAAGATCACCAACCGTTTTGGTATCAATTCTTAAAAGGGTCACCAATCCAAACACAACAAGAATTGCTGTCAGAGAAGCAGGAACCACCTTGGTCAGCTTAGGCATACCCCAAATGATCAACATAGTCAATACAACCAGACCAAGAAGAATGAGCATAGGCGGACCCGTAAGCCATGCTCCGGAAGCATCTTTAAATTGAGCTAGCTGGGACATAAAAATAATGATCGCAAGTCCATTGACGAATCCAAAAATCACCGGATGTGGAACAAGACGAATGAATTTTCCCAATCGTAAAAATCCGGTAGCGACCTGTATCATCCCAGCCAGAACTACTGCAGCGAAAACATATTCAACGCCATGGGATTTGGCTAAGACAACGATCACCACGGCAACAGCACCGGTGGCTCCTGAAATCATTCCCGGCCGTCCGCCAAGAACAGATGTTACCAGGCCCATGACAAATGCCGCATATAATCCTGTCAAGGGTGAGAGCCCGGCGATCAGGGCAAAAGCCACAGCTTCAGGTACCAACGCCAAGGCTACCGTAAGACCAGATAAAATTTCTGTTTTATAATCTACTTTTTGCTTTGTATCAAAAAGGTTTAAATATTTTTTCATACCCTGCTTTTCAACGATTCAAACACCGCCATCCTGAAATAAAGGGCGCAAAAGTAGGGAATTACCCCTTCTCGAGTGCTATATAATGTATAGATTATAGTTTTGAATGGAAGATCATATCACACAAATGGCGATCTGCCGTAATCAGTAAGACAAGAGTGGATATTACTTATCCTTTTTCTTAAAGTCTCCGCGCTTCCAGGCCTGAATAAATTCTTTCCAGGCGAAGGCATTAAACACATTCTGGGGTTTGATTTGCCCTTCGTAATAGTAACTCTGTGACTGTTGCTGCAGATATAGTGACGTATGCTCTACGCCATCGGTGGGCAAATATTCGCGAAGCGCGGCCATACTTTTTTCGGAAAGATTTTCTCTGGCGAGATCCTCGAGGTCATCATGCACGTCCATCGCAAGAAACTCCTGCGTAAAAAACGCGGGATCAGGCCATGGATAGACCACCGCCTCCGGCAGCAGGAAGGTATCTTTTGACATCACCTGAAATATAGTGTATCGGTCTGCGGTTAGCGTATCGGGCACTGTATAGAAAGCATCTTTGTACCCGAGAACAGAAAAGACCAGCGTCTCGTTTGGTCGAACCACAATGGAAAAGAAACCGGAAAAGTCTGTGTATGTACCGCGATGAGTGCCTTTTACACCTACTACAGCATACGGCAAAAACATGATTTTACCTTCATCTTCTGTCACCACTTTTCCTGAGATCTGAATCACGCGGTTGGCCGGATCCTTTTTTGTCTGCGCGGACAATTGAGTACTTCCACACAGAAGCAAAAGAGCTGGGAATAACCAAACTCCAAAAGAACTGAACCAGGGTTTTAGACGCATCATGTCGCAAATGTAAGGATTGATTCTGTTTAAAACGACGGATAATCCGACATGGTACAGCCAATCCGGGGTTTTATCATTCTTTTAACCTTCAGGATTAAAATGTCCAGATGATGCCAAGTGTGTGCTGTAGTACTTCTTCCATTTTGTCCACGAAGATGAACTGCACACCTTTAATATACTCCGGCTTGATCTGGTCCACGTGCCGCTCATTCGCTTTGGAAAGTATGATTTGTTTGATTCCTGCGCGCTTTGCGGCCAGCACTTTCTCCTTGATCCCGCCGACGGGCAGGACCTTTCCGCGGAGCGTGATTTCACCGCTCATGGCCATATGCGACTTCACCGGCTTGTGGTTAAATGCTGATGCTATCGAAGTCAGCATAGTAACACCTGCTGACGGGCCGTCCTTCGGAATCGCACCTTCCGGAACGTGGATATGGATATCTGTCGTCTCGAAGACAGATGGTTCGATACCTAGCGACTCACTATGTGCTTTGATAAAACTCAAGGCTGTTGTCGCTGATTCCTTCATCACATCGCCCAGATTTCCCGTGAGGGTCAGCTTGCCCTTTCCGGGGCTGAGAATAGATTCGATAAACAAAATATCCCCTCCGACGCGTGTCCAGGCGAGTCCCACAGCCACTCCTGGGCTATGCTGTTCGGTGTAGAGGGTTTGGTCATGCTTTTCAGGACCCAGAATATCGGACAGTTGCGCTTTGGAAATCGTCTTACTGTACTTCTCCTCCATCGCAACATTTTTGGCCACGTTCCGCATGACGGAAGCGATACGTCGCTCCAGGCTACGGACTCCGGATTCGCGGGTATAGCTTTCCGCCATTTCCCGGATGACATCATCTTTCAGGCGAACGTCCGCATTTTTCAATCCGTGTTCTTTGCGTTGTCTTGGGATCAGATGTTTCTTTGCTATCTCAATTTTTTCTTCAGTTGAATAGCCGCTGATATTGATGATCTCCATCCGGTCTAAAAGTGCCGGTTGGATGGTATTCAATGAATTTGCGGTAGCGATAAACATGACTTTCGACAAATCGTATTCGAGTTCGAGGTAATTGTCATAAAATGTCGCATTCTGCTCGGGATCCAATACCTCCAGTAGTGCGGAAGAAGGATCACCTCGAAAATCTTTTCCGACTTTATCAATTTCATCGAGAATGAAAACATGATTCGAAGCGCCGGCCTTCTTAACGGACTGAATGATCCTGCCCGGCATGGCACCGATATATGTTTTACGATGACCACGTATTTCAGATTCATCATGCAGGCCACCGAGTGACATACGGATGAACTTGCGTTTCAGAGCACGAGCAATAGATTTTCCGAGCGAAGTTTTTCCCACGCCCGGAGGGCCTACCAAACAGATGATCGGCGCTTTCATATCGCCTTTTAGTTTGAGCACTGCGAGATGCTCCAGAATGCGATCTTTCACTTCTTCCAGTCCGTGATGATCTTCATCGAGAACCTTGCGGACGTTCTTTAAATCGAAGTTGTCTTTGGTATAATGCTCCCAGGGTAAATCCAGCATCAGTTCGAGATAGTTGAGCTGAAGACTATACTCTGACACTTGTGGATTGATCCTTCTGACTTTGGCTATCTCGCGATCAAACGTCTCCCGAACGGTTTTACTCCATTTCTTTTTCTTCCCTCGCTCGATCAGATTACGGATTTCGGATTCCTGAGGGTTTTGCCCCAATTCTTCCTGAATCGTTTTGAGTTGCTGGCTCAAAAAATAGTCGCGCTGTTGCTTTTCAATATCTACGCGCACCTTGGAATCGATTTGGTTGCGCAGTTCAAGCATCTGCATTTCATTATGCATCAGTTTAAACACTTCATTCGCGAGTGTCTCAAGTGATTCAATTTCAAGCAACTCCTGCTTGCGTTCGATCTCGATATTGAGGTTAGACGAGATAAACCCAAGCAGATGAATATCGCTTTTGATATTTCGGATCATCACGACCGCTTCGGCGGGGATATTGGGAGACAGTTTGATAATTTTTTCCGCGAGATCGCGGATAGAAGCGATGATAGCGGCAAACTCGACTTTGCCTTTCGGCTGGATGTAATTTCTCGGACGCACTCTGGCCACCATATGGGGTTCTATGGAGTCCATTTCGATCATATTAAATCTTGAACGTCCTTGCAGTATGGCCGTAATCGAACCATCCGGCATCTTCAGGATTTTTAGGATCCGGGCCAGCGTTCCGACAGTGTATAAATCTTCGACTTCAGGATCTTCTGTTTCGACATCTTTCTGGGCCAGAACGGCAATCTGCTTATTCGTGTCATGGGCTTTACGAACAGCCTTCATAGACTTCTCGCGTCCTACGGTGATCGGTATGACTATCCCCGGATACAAGACGGTATTTTTCAGAGCCAGCACGGGCATCAGTTCGGGCATCTCCTCCCCGCCATGCGGCTCATCGTCCTCATCTACCGAAATAATCGGCATAAACTCACTCTCCTCTACCGTATTGCTATCCATAAACAGGTCTTCAAACATATATTTCAATTATTTCTCAAAAATGTTGCTTTTCCAATGATTTAAAGGGGTCAATTACCATTCCACAGCCGGAAAACTGCCATTTGAGCAAAAAACAGACATAGGATATGCCAATACGTCAGGGATTGCAGGGAGTGAGGGGGTGATGGGTGAGGGAGTGATTCAGGGAGCAATTCTGATCTGTTGTCAATGAACGGTAGCCTTTCAATGCTTTGAAAGGGTTTCACGATATGTCAGAAATAAGTACTGAATTTCATGTTGGCGCTTCAATTCCGGAAATAATGAGAATCTCTCCAGGCTCCTTGCTCCATGCCCCGTGCCCCTTGCCTTTCAGTCGCCGTAGCTTTAGCGAAGGAGACCCATGCCCTACGCTCTTCGCTCTTCGCCCTTCGCCCTACGCTTCCGTTTCGTCCAGCTCGTAGCGGAGGTTTTCGATGATAAATTCCTGGCGGTCAGGCGTGTTTTTGCCCATATAATATTCCAGAATATCATCGATGCTGGTGTGGTCCTGAATCAGGACGGGCTCGAGATGGATTTGCTCTCCGATAAACGCACCGAACTCATCGGGTGATATTTCTCCCAATCCTTTAAATCGGGTAATCTCCGGCTTGCCGCGCAACTGGCTGATCGCAGCTTGCTTTTCCTGTTCGTTGTAACAATAATGCGTGGCCTGCTTGTCGCGGACGCGAAATAGTGGCGTCTCCAGAATAAAGAGGTGGCCTTCACGCACCAGGTCGGGAAAAAACTGTAGGAAAAAAGTTAGCAGCAAGAGGCGAATATGCATACCATCCACATCCGCATCCGTGGCGATCACTACGCGGTTGTACCGCAGATCATCCAGACCATCTTCAATGTTGAGCGCATGCTGTAATAAGTTAAACTCTTCATTCTGATACACCACTTTCTTGGTCATGCCGTAGCAGTTGAGTGGTTTTCCGCGCAGCGAAAAAACAGCTTGTGTCTGGACATCGCGCGCTTTGGTCAGGGAACCGGAAGCGGAATCCCCTTCGGTGATAAAAATAGTAGTGTTGTTTTTGATGTCGTCATCTGCCTTGCGTCCGTCATTAAAATGAATACGACAGTCGCGCAATTTTTTATTGTGGAGATTGGCTGACTTGGCGCGTTGATTGGCCAGCTTTTTGATGCCGGCGATATCTTTTCGTTCCCGTTCAGACTGCTGGATGCGCTTAAGCATTTCCTTGGCAACCTCCGGATTTTTATGCAGATAGTTATCCAATTGGTTGGTCACAAAATCATTGATAAATGTCCTAACCGTTGGCCCATCCGGAGCGATGGTATTCGAACCAAGTTTGGTTTTTGTCTGCGATTCAAAGACTGGTTCTTCGATCCGAACACTGATGGCGCCGATGATTGAAGCGCGAACATCTTTTGCATCAAAGTTTTTATTGAAGTGATCGCGGATGGTTTTGACGATAGCTTCTTTAAATGCATTCAGATGTGTCCCTCCCTGTGTCGTATGTTGCCCATTGACAAAGGAGTAATACTGCTCGCCATAATGCTGCCCGTGCGTCAGTGCGATTTCGATGTCATCGCCTTTTAGATGTATGATCGGATAGCGGATGGCTTCACTGGCAGCTTTTCGGTTGAGCAGATCCAGAAGACCGTCCTTCGAATAAAACGACTTACCATTGTATTTGATTCTCAGACCTGCATTCAGCCAGGCATAGTTCCAGAGTTGCTGCTCAACAAATTCATCCCTATATCTGAAATCTTTAAACACGGTTTTATCCGGAATGAAGGTAAACAGCGTGCCGTGTTCTTCTTTGGATTTGATAATTTTTGATTCTCCGGTTTTGTTGCCTTGCTCAAAGGTGGCGTCTTTGGATTTTCCGTCGCGGAATGCCTGCACGAAGAAATATTCTGACAGGGCATTGACAGCTTTGGTTCCTACTCCATTTAAGCCAACGGATTTTTTAAAAGCTTTGGAGTCGTATTTTCCACCAGTATTAATTTTTGAAACGCACTCGACTACTTTTCCAAGCGGTATGCCCCGGCCGTAGTCGCGTACTGACACCTTATGGCCGTCGATCTCTACTTCAATCTGACGGCCAAAGCCCATGACGTATTCGTCAATTGAGTTGTCGATCACCTCTTTCAGCAGGACGTAGATACCGTCATCGGGAGAAGAGCCATCACCGAGTTTACCAATGTACATACCGGGGCGCATCCGGATATGTTCTTTCCAGTCAAGGGTTAATATGTTTTCTTCAGTATACTGACTCATGTGCCGTAAAATAAAAGGCAAAGATATGAGAGAAAAATTAAATGTGATACGTCAGGGGAATCCCTGTGAGGGATTGTTTTTTACCCGGATCGCGGGTCAGTTCCCTTTGGCGGTAATTGGGGACGTCCTGTGGAAGAAGGTTGGAAAAGAGGCGCTTGCGCTGTGCTGAAAACCCATTTCTGCTGTCTCAGGGTATTTGTAGTGTTTGATAAAACTCCTGAAGAAAGCGACCAGATGATCTTTTTCAATATTTCGGCTATTGGGCTTTGGGTAAAATGAAAGATTATCAATGGTCCCGTCTGCGTTAAAGTAGACATTGAGCCATAGTTTGGCTCCTTTGATATCAAAATCGATGTCGGCGGCGTGATCCTCAATATCCATCAGAAACTCACTCCAGCCTTTATATGCCATATTGATATTATCATCGTAAATGGATAAAAAAGCAGTGGGATGATCCAGTGAAAGCTGGTGGTACTGATCTTCGTATTGCCCAATGAGGAATACCTCAGGTATACCTGTGGATTGACCGGGGGTTTGGGTTAGAGCGCGGTCAACAAAAAGGGTGAGTGTTATGAATAGTAGATACTTCAAGGTTTGCGACTCTACAACCTAATGATCTTGTTATGCACTACAATATACGGAAGTTATTTTGACTTATCATATGATAAACCATTTCTCTCCCTACTTTTAACATTCTGAAAAATCGATTGGTTCGAAAAAAAGAGTCAATAGAAAACATACCCGGTTGAAAAGAAAATATATATTATAATTTATGCTCATAGATATCATTCTCATTATCTTTATCATAACCGGATTCTGGTGGGGGTATACGCGAGGGCTCGGTCGTGTTTTACTTCATATCGCCCTCTATATCCCGGCTGTGGTCATCACCTTGCTGACAGCGCCCTGGCTGGCTGATTTTTTATCTGCTGTGTTCCCGATGGGAAAACTATTTGCTCTGATCTTTGGGACGATCGGCCTGTTTCTTCTCATTAGTTTCATCCTGTTCAGGTTGACCCGAAGGTTGGATCAAAAGTTGGGCGTGAAGAAAGTCATCGGGCGAAACAATATCCCGGCAGGCATCATCATGATATTGTTCAGTATCCTTATATACGGTCTGTTGCTGGGTGCAATGGAAACTTCAGGCATACTTAACAAAGAAATTAAAGAGGCAAGTATTAGTTACCCGGTTTTAAAACCTATTCCGGTGTATGCAGGCAAGACTATTGAAATAAGTAAACCTATTTTCAGCAAGTACTGGCAACTCCTGCAGGAAACTGTGCAAGAAAGTCAATCGGAATTGTAGTATATTTTACAGACCAACACACCTCATATTTTGAGTGTAAAAAAGTTACCGGACCATCAACTCATCGAACGCTTCCGAAAGCGAAAGGATAAGGATGCGCTGGCTACTCT
Source organism: Bacteroidia bacterium (assembly GCA_030426765.1). GTDB lineage: Bacteria > Bacteroidota > Bacteroidia > Chitinophagales > Saprospiraceae > Opimibacter. The sequence continues at coordinate 26,956 of JAUHXV010000044.1, forward strand.
TTTTCTCCGGTATATGGAGCTTGTTTACGGGGTGTGTCTGAAATATCTTGGACAACCGGAAGCCGCGCAGGATGCTGTGATGGATATCTACGAACTGATCAATCGAAAACTGCCCAATCACAAGGTGGACAATTTCAGTGGTTGGTTGTACATGGTCAGTAAAAACCATTGTCTCCAGCAACTACGCAAAAAAAGTAAGCAAACCATCCTGTCTCTGGATGATATGTTTATGCAAAACGGGCAGGAAATGCATCAGGAAGATGAGACTTTTGAACTCATTCTACCGGATGATCCGGATGATCAGCTGCACGATTGCATAGATCAGCTGGCAGAGCATCAGCAGACGTGTATACGTCTGTTTTATTTTGACAAACTATCCTACGCTGATATTGCAGAGCGCACGGCGATGTCGCTGGACCAGGTGCGGTCGCATATACAGAATGGAAGAAGAAATTTAAAAAAATGTATTCAGGCAAAAAGAAGTTTTGATCCAGGAGCAAACATATAAGTGGGTGCAGGCTCGACTGCGTGAGATTGATTCAGGTGCACTATCTGAACAGGATCTCGCACGTCTCAGAGAGATCGCGGCCAGTGATCCGTTTGTATCGGATGCGTTGGAAGGATTTCATGCACATCCACTGGCGGGGCACGCGGATCATCTGGAGGCTATTGCCGAAAAGATCAATGTCCGGGAGAGGGGAAGGAGGCGTTGGCTCATCCCGAATCTGGCTGTCACAGCGATAGCGGCATGTCTGGTCTTGCTGATCGGTGCCTATGCGGTCATCATGCGTATGGATACCGAGCCTGACGAGCGCACCTTTGTCATGGTCCAACCGGATTCTTTGTT
>JAUHXV010000045.1 GCA_030426765.1 Bacteroidia bacterium
GCATTCTTATTCACAATGTTCACTTCCTGAGTCTTGATGATACTGCCGGACTCCAGGTTAGCCTGTTGATCGTCAAGGGCAGACTCGAATTGGTTTCGGCAGACGACATTCAGGAAGCCCCGGGCACCACATCCTACAATGGCCAGGCCGGTTACCTAATGGGCAGAGTGATCATCGGTCAACCTCCAAGTTTTGTAGTGCTAAGTGAAAACCCGCGCGAAAATTTTGACATTTTTCTGAATACGCATGAGTACGTAACATTCGCTATGGAGGACGGGAAGATCGTGCGAAATAATCTGAGTGTTGAGGAAGAAAAACCCGAAGCAGAAGTTAGCAAACGCACTACCTGGACGGCCTATAACTCTCCTCCCATGGCGGTGCCGTTCAACTACTATTCATCCCGCAAGTGGAATAAATTTGACACAAAGCTTATCTCTGGGTTGTTTACCGGTATTCTGGCACTCGACCGAATGGTGTGGTTGTCTCAGGATGATAACAACGTAACTCAGGTAGGCGAACTCTCTGAAAGTTCGCTGGGTGAAATTCGTGCTATTCGATTCGGATTACTTGGGACGATCAACTTCAAACGACCCTGGGTGTATACTATGTTCCTCACCAATCATACGTTTGACAGAGATTACACGGAAACCAAAAATGAACTCACGCTTTACGACATGCGTATTGACATCCCGGTGGGAGGGGCATACACACTGAGTATCGGCAAGCAGAAAGAGCCAATATCGATGAGTCGGCTCACCACATTGGTATTTCTTCCCATGCAGGAGCGCCAGGCTGCGGAAGATGCTTTTCTCCCGGCGCGAAATGTCGGAGCGGTCATCAACAATATGTATTTAAATGGGCGGGGAAGCTGGGCTGCGGGTGTTTTTAAAAACTTCATTGAAAGCGATACAAGTTTTAAAGCCACACCGATCCAAATGACCGCTCGCATCACCGGCATCCCATACATCACTGAAGACGAAAGCAATATCCTACATCTGGGTGTTGCCCTCCGATACTCAGATGCACGTGTACCTGTCATCGGGAGAACGGAGTCCGAGTTCTACCTATCACCCGTCTTTGTCGCTACAAATGAAATTCAGGCGAATCACTTCCTGACGTATGACCTGGAACTCTACTGGCGAAAAGGGCCTTTTCTATTTGGGGGAGAGTATATTGGCAACAACCTGAAGGTGTCGGGTATGAACAACCCCAGGCCCTATGGATTCAACGTTACAGGTGCATGGGCGGTGTCCGGAGAAATGCGCCCTTATCGCAAGCGGAGCGGTATTTTTGATCCGCTTCCGGTAGCTAAAGCTGTCGGCCAGGGAGGTTGGGGTGCATTGGAATTGGCGTATCGGTATTCGCTGATTGATCTCAATGCGGGAGGGTTACATGGAGGCAAAATGATCACATCCTCCATCGGGGCAACCTGGTGGCCCGGACCTCGACTGCAATTCGGATGTAATTATCGCATCATTTCCCTGGATCGGTTTGATATCACCGGCAGGAGCTCGGGGATGAATTTCCGACTTATGATGATCCTGGATTGACTTAACATATTGTATACTCCTGTATTTGTAACGATATCACTACGCTGACCTGGATATTCATAGGATTGGTTTTGGGAGAAGGGCTCGTTCTACTTCTGTTTAAGATATTTTGCCCGTTGACTGTGATGGCGAAAAGGTATTCATCTTCCACGAAAGACAATTTTGACATTTATCTTCCAAACGGGTTGGCCAGGCATAACAAAGTGATTCTCACTTCCATATTTCATATCGGTGTGCTGCTCGGCTTGCTAAGGTTATGGAGCCAACCGTGATCATTTCTGAGTGAGTAAAGTATCCTTATCTTTAAAAAACAAAAGACCCATCTCCTATGAGCCTCTGGATACGTATTAAAAAAGAAATCAAATCCATATTTCTGGTGACACTCTACTTCCTCGCATGGTTTGGTGCGCTGACGGGGCTCAAGATCCTGCTCCTTCACGAATATCATCTGAACGGATTAAACACATCCATGGTCCTGCTCGGTGCTCTGATCACAGCTAAGGCGGTAGTTATTCTCGAACACGTGCCTCTCTTTGAAAGCAAAAAAATGCCGGCTATCGTTTCTATTCTGCTTCGTACACTGCTATATCTGGCGGGTGTTATTATTATCCTTGTGCTGGAGAGAGCTTTTGAAGCCAGACATGAATACGGTTCATTTCTCAATGCGCTCAGTAATCTTGGGCACCAGGCAGATCACTATCGTATTATTGTCAATACCATCTGCGTTTTTGGCGCACTGTTTTTCTACAACATGGGTACAGTCATCAACCTTCACCTCGGGGAGAAAGGAATCTGGAAAGTACTGCGTGCTCCGATACCTGAAGAGGATTAAATCACCTAGAATAAAATACAGCCTATAGTGATACAGAATGTGATGCATAAGTTTCTTCCAATTCCCCTTTTCCTTCTGGCAATACTAGTTTTCATTTCTTCCTGCCAGTCAACGAAGCCCCTCTACCCTTCTGAATCACTACCATCGCATCCATTTTTCCCATCACCACAAGGCCCCGTGACTGATCTTGAAAGCATACTGACACAAAAGGAAATAAAGTCTTTGATCCGGATGCTCACCGAACAGGAAAAAGAAAATTCTGACCAAATCGCCATCATCACCCTGACCACTATTGCTCCCTACGACAATCTGAAAGATTACACCACAGACCTTGCAGCATACTGGCAATTGGGGGAAAGAAAATATAACGGTGTCCTGATCGCGCTCAGCAAAGAGCTCAGGCAAGTACGTATCAGTAATGGCTCAGGCATCGTGCAGAGACTCACCGATGAAGAAACACAACAGATCATTGATGATCTGATGATACCGGCATTTAAAAATGATCAGTTCTACGAGGGCCTCACAACAGGCATCAATGCCATCATCCGAGAATTAAATGTGCAATAACCTCTCTGCCTGTCAATACCAAAAGTCATCTGTTCAACCTCTTTTCTGAAAAGAGAATTATAGTCGCTATATTTAAATGTATATGTACTCATGTGCAACAAATGTGTGTATTGTATTGAAACTTCCGATAAAAGCCGTTCATGATGAATCCTAAGAATATATTTATCGCTCTGTCCCTGCTGGGCACAGGACTGATCATCTTTCTGGCCACAATACACGTTTCCTGGTTGTGGTTGTTTATACTCGTTGGCCCGACTATTCTCCTCGGGATATGGGACTTGTTTCAAACCAAGCACACCATTCTAAGAAACTACCCGGTAGTGGGACATCTCAGATATTTTCTGGAGAGTTTTCGCCCTGAAATATCTCAGTATTTTATTGAAACAGATACTGAAGGTCGACCCATCAATCGACTCAACAGATCGTTGATCTACACACGCGCAAAAAAGACAATTGATACCACGCCGTTTGGCACGCAGCTCGATGTATACGAACACGGATACGAATGGATGGATCATTCTATCTATTCGCTCGGTCATGAACATTTTGAAAAAGGGCATCGAATTATGATCGGTGGAACGGAATGCAAACAACCCTATGCATCCAGTATCCTCAATATTTCGGCAATGAGCTTTGGATCACTGAGCCGAAACGCTGTACTGGCCATGAATAAAGGCGCGCAGATCGGAGGCTTTGCACAAAATACGGGGGAAGGCGGTATAAGCCCCTACCATCTTGAACCCGGAGGCGATCTTATCTGGCAAATCGGTACCGGATATTTTGGTTGCCGGGCGAAAGACGGGAGCTTCTCGCCGGAATTATTTAAAGAAAAAATGCTGTACCCTTCGGTTAAAATGGTCGAAGTCAAAATCTCACAAGGAGCGAAGCCCGGGCATGGAGGCATCTTGCCGGCTGTTAAAAACACGAAGGAAATTGCCGGGATCAGAGGAGTCGAACCACACACTGATGTGCTCTCTCCACCGATGCATACAGCTTTTAGTGATGCAGAAGGCCTTTTACGTTTTATTCAGCAACTTCGAATATTGTCGGATGGCAAACCCATTGGTTTTAAATTGTGCATCGGGGTGCATTCAGAATTTGAAGATATCTGCAATGCCATGGTGAGAACAGGGATCAAACCGGACTTCATTTCCATTGACGGAGGCGAAGGCGGAACAGGTGCCGCACCCATTGAGTTTTCAAATTCATTAGGTATGCCGTTAAGAGATGGCCTGGCATTTGCCATCGATATGCTCAATGGATATGATCTGAAAAAGGATATCAAAGTTCTGGCATCCGGCAGAGTGTTTAACGGATTTGACATTGCACGACTGATTGCATTGGGAGCAGATGTAGTGTGCAGCGCCAGAGCCATGATGCTGGCTACCGGATGTATCCAGTCCTTGCAATGTAATCGGAATACTTGTCCTACCGGTGTGGCCACTCAAAATCCGAGACTCATTCGCGGATTAGTGGTCAGTGACAAAGCGGTTCGGGTGGCCAACTACCATGAAGAAACCGTTAAAAGTTTTGTCGACCTGATGGCTGCTGCCGGCATTGCGCATCCAGAAAAATTAAGTCGCAAACATATCAACCGGAAGGTCGAAATGAATCAGGTACAGAAATACAGCGAGATCTACCCTGACGTAGCTGCGGGACAATTTCTGAATTAACAATTGACGCAACAAGTCAAATGACTCACTGTATCATGTCAGGCAGTGGTATCTTTTATTTGGCCGTTTAGCCAGAACCAGGGTTTGCATTTCGAATGAACTCCATATTTGAAAGTATCTTTACCCATAAACAGTTTGAACAAGAACATACACGTTCTATACATTTGGTCCGACTTATTTATCCGAATAGAATATGCAAAAAATAAGATTTGGCGGGGTGCCTGAACACTTTAATCTACCTATCCACCTTGCATTGGAAGAAGGTCGGTTTTCCAAAGAAGGTATTCAATTGGAATGGACGGAATTCAGTGGAGGAACAGGCCAAATGACACAAGCTTTGCGAGAAGGCACGGTCGATGTATGCATCCTACTCACCGAAGGTATCATCAGAGACATCATTGAAGGCAACCCTGCAAAAATCATTTCCGGATATATTACAACTCCCTTAATCTGGGGTATACACACCGGCGCGGACAACTCACTTCAACATCACAGCGATATTTACGACAAGACCTACGCGATCAGCCGATTCGGATCGGGCTCTCATTTGATGGCGATTGTCGATGCCACTATTCAGGAGAAAAAACTGCATAAAGACCAATTTAATGTAGTTCATAATCTGTCAGGTGCCCTTGAATCCCTGACAGCGCTTGAGTCGGACGTATTCTTTTGGGAAAAATATACCACCAAACCCTATGTTGACAGTGGTCAGTTGCGCAGGGTATCTGAATTCGTTACCCCATGGCCCTGTTTTCAGGTAGCCGCCACTGATACGATCCTGAAAGAGACCCCGCAAGCGATCATTCGTATGCTCCGCGTCATCCATCTGCGCTGTGTGGCATTTATGATGGCTGCAGACAGTATAGACCTTGTGGCGCAGCGATATGGACAAAAGCGAGTAGATGTAGAGCGGTGGTTTCACGCGACCGAATGGGCGACGCACGGATGGGTGAGTAATAAAATGCTGGACAGCGTTGTCCACAGCCTCAGAGCAGCGAATATCATTAGTCAAAAAAATGCTATTCCTGATCTCGTGTGGCGCAGACTTGAGGAATTCTCTTAGTACATGAAGGATTTAAGTGAATTTGAGACAACCAATCGGCGGCAAACCTGTTCGTACTGAGAAGTCAGATGAGAGACGAAAAATGCAGGTTCGTCAGCCAAAATTTGCCATTTCCCTTGTTTCTTCTGTCCTTTGCAAAATTATTGATATCCACACCATGAGTCGACTGACATCCATATTGCTTTTATTGTCCGCCGTACTGACCGGTATGCACCCTGCCCTGGGCCAGGAAACCCAGGTGACGATTTCAGGATATATCATTGATTCCGGTTCGGGTCAGCCTATCCCTTATGCTACGATCGTTTTAAAATCGGCACAGAATGCAGAAATCATCACCGGCACCACATCAGATGAAGAAGGCGTCTTCTCTGTCACCACCACTGCTTCAGATTTTATGGTGGAGATCAATTTTATGGGCTATGAAACCATGACATTTGATCAGTTGACTCCAAAAAACAACCTCATTCACCTGGGTAAGATTAGTTTGACTCCCGGCGCCAATACCCTCCAAGAAATATCTGTGATCGCTGAGCAATCATCTGTGGAATTCAAACTGGACAAACGCGTCTTTAATGTTGGCAAAGACATCAGTTCGACAGGCATGGGGGCGCTAGAAGTCCTCAACAGAGTACCATCCGTCAATGTCGACCTTGAAGGGGAAGTGACCCTGCGTGGAAATGCCGGCGTGCAGATCCTCATCAATGGCAAGCCATCAGTACTGGCTGACGAACGCAGCAATGCGCTGAGTACGATCACTGCCGATATGATTGAACGCATCGAAGTGATCACCAATCCTTCCGCTAAATATGAAGCGCAAGGCACATCAGGTATTATCAATATCGTGCTGAAAAAGGAAGACAAAAGAGGGCTGAACGGGTCTATGTCAGTGAATACAGGATCACCCGCCAACCACAGTTTGGGTGGAAGCATCAACTACCGCACCGAGAAATTTAATTTCTTCACCCAGTTTGGCGTCGGTTATCGAGCCCGACCTAATTACAATACCAACGAAAATCTGGATCTCTTAGCCAATACCCGGCTCTACAGCGAAGGAACAAACGAAAGAAATGAGCAATTCTACAACATGACGCTCGGAGCTGACTACTACCTCAATGACCGAAATATCATAACCCTCTCGGGCAACTATGCCTACGAGATAGAGGATCAACCTTCCGAAACTAATTTTTTCATCTACGACAGCACCGGAACACTCTACTCATCCTATCAACGGACGGAAACCACAGATGCCACGAACCCCAAGTGGCAATATGATCTTCAGTACAAACGTGAGTTTAAAAATCACGAAGACCATGTGTTACTCTTCAGCGCGCTGGGAAAGTTTTTTGGAAAGGATCAAGCCTCTATTTTCCTTAATGAATACACCAGCGGGCCTGAAACGAATCCGAATCAACAAACCACAACAGATTATTACCAGTCGGATTTTACATATAAGCTTGATTACACTAACCCCATTTCAGAACGTGTCACCGTAGAAGCAGGCGCACAGTATGATATCAATGACGTCGGTAATGATTACGCTGTGTTCAATCTGGAAGGAAGTGACTGGATTCCTGACGACAGGCTGACCAACAACTTTGAATACAACCAGAAGGTATTGGGCGTCTATGCCACAGGCGCCTATGAAGAGAAAAAGTGGGGTGTCCAGGGAGGCCTGCGAATTGAAAATACAGATTTGCAGACCTTGCTCACCAATACCAACCAGGAAAACAATCAGAACTTTACGGATTACTTTCCTTCACTGCATACTACCTACAAACTCAATAATCAGGTTTCATTTCAGTTGGGCTACAGTCGTCGGATCTCCCGGCCTCGTCTATGGGACCTGAACCCGTTTTTTAATATTCGTGACAACTACAATGTACGGACAGGAAATCCAAATCTAGAACCTGAGTATTCGGACTCCTACGAACTTACAGGTATCTATATCATGAAGGACGCCACCTTAAATGCGAGTGTGTACTATCTGTATACCACTCAGGTCGTCGAACGCGTAACCTTGTTTCAGGACAATGTCACCGTGACTACGCCGGTCAATATCGGCACACGAAATAAAACCGGCATAGAAGTCAATGGAAAGTATACCCCCGTGCGATGGTTTACCCTAACCGGTGATATCAACTACGGTGTTTTTGTGCGCGATGGCAGCTACCTTGAGCAAGATTTTGACTTTAAAGGAGATCAGTGGTCCATGAAATTTACCACCACCTTTAAATTACCTCTGGACATCGATATCGAAATCACACCCAATGTACAGTCCGGATATGAAACCGTGCAAGGTGAAGTTTCCGGGTATGCCTACGCTGATGTCGGATTACGTAAAAAATTCTGGAAAGGGAAAGGTGTCGTAAATGTGGGTGTCCGCGATGTTTTCTCTAGTCGAATTCGGGAGACGATAGTGGATGAACCTACCTACTACGTGTACAACCATTCCTACCGCGGCCGGATGTTTACCCTTGGATTTAGCTATAGTTTTGGAAAAGGAGAAGCGATGACCTATTCCGGTGGCGGGCGTCGATAATTAAAATCAAGCCCACGTATTTCATCGAAAACTTAGAATTAAATTCGGGCAACTATTTCTCTTTATTGAACAAGGAACAGTTACAACGATCGTGGCAGCCTTCTTTCGCAAAGTGGTCAAAAACTGACAATGTGATAGGGTCCGCAAGAGCGAAATTTGGGGTTTTGAAGTTCGAATAAGCGGACAAGCAAACTGATTGTTTAATTGATTACCAATTTTAACGATGTTTCGTGTGACTAGTCAGCCGTCGGCAGATACTTTTATAACATAAAGTCATACCGATCCCACTGTGCAGCGGGATCGGGGCGGAAAATATTTCCCGTTGGGAAATAACTTTTTATGTGGTCTTGAAAAGTCAAGTTCTACCAGTAGAATCCTGTCGCGCTAAACTGTTTGACCAACCCGGTGCCTTCTTTTTGCGCGCGCCCGAAAGCTGACAATGCTTTAGGGTTCGCCAGAGCAAAAAGAAGAAAGAGCGAAGAAAGAACATTAAAGCCTCCTTAAAAAACAGAAAAAGAAGAGAGCTAAAAGGGAGTTTTTAGCGTGACTAGACTTTTTGGTTACTTTTTCGTGTCCTGCAATTAAAATATTGCAGGATGGCGATCCCGTAGACACTATCGGTTACGGGACACGTGAAAAAAGTAACAGTTCTGTGCCTTTATCACATTTATAATAGCATATCATTGCTAAAGTAAGTAAAGGTGAATTTTGGACACTTTCAATTAAAAATTAAAATTAAAAAAGGGTATGATACACATGCATCATACCCTTTTTTAATTTGATCCCGAATTGAATTCGGGCAACTCTTTTTCTTTATTGGAATAGGATCAGTTTCCAGCGATCGTGGCAACCTTCTTTCGCAAAGTGGCCGAAGGCGTAGTTGATCTCCAGTCTCAGCTGGACTGCTGCGGCATGAGTCTTCACTGAAGGATCCCAGTTACCTGGTTGCGGATTCTGGTTATCCGGTTGATTTCTTACGATCGGATAATAGTAGCCTTTTCCGGTTTCATTGACGATATCACCAAAAGCCCAGTAAATGCGAGCACCCAGGTTGATGGTCAGCAGATCACTTCCCATCAGATAGGAACCAAATCCAAATACACCGGATGTGTAGTTATCCTCGAAGTTAGCTGTCTTATCCAGAACGCCCCAAGAAGCATTTTCTATCGTGACCTCTTTTACATTTGAAAAATGTGCTCCAAATTCGACATAGGCCCCGTTGCCTGAATAGCGGAACATAGTCGTGATATTATTATGCTTCCACTGAAAAGTATTAAATGGGGTTAAGCCCATGTCGTTATACTGCTGCTCAGAAGTAGCACCGGAATATTCCAGCACAAGTCCGGTGTGATACCCGTAATTGATACCGAGGCGACCGCCAAACGATGTTCCTGATGAAAGCTTCTGCTTGTATGATCCGTGATCATATACATTGTTGTCTATTAAACCTGTGGCGCCCCATGCTCCGGAAACCCCGGCATCAAACCACCACTGTGACTGTCCGGCCACAGCCAGGGCAAAAACAATAGAAAGTGTCAGTACATACTTCATTATAAAAGGTTTAGTTGAATGGCGAAGATAAAATTTATTTCATACCCCGACGCTTCATCTCGGCCTGGATGAGACCTAGTTCACGACTCACTTCACCGGTCACAGCAGTGTTTTCGCGAGCGCGCCGGATCAGGTATGGGAGTACCTCTTTGACGGGTCCGTAAGGCAGGTATTTGGCCACATTATATCCGGCAGCAGCAAGGTTAAACGTGATGTAGTCACTCATGCCATACAACTGGCAGAAATTAAGATGTCTGTGTTCACGCGGCAAGCCACGCGCGGCAATCATCTCAGCCTGCTTCAGGTTGCTTTTCACATTATGAGATGCATTGCAGGATGCGATCTCTTCATAGTGTTCGACGCAATACGCAATCGCCTCATCGAAGTCGCGATCGGTGTCTTCCCGTGTATCCTGAATAGGAGAAGGATAGCCCTTTTCCTCCGCACGATCCCGCTCCTTTTCCATATAGGCACCTCGCACGATTTTGGCTCCCAGGATAAACCCTTTTTCCCGGGCGAGTTTGTGATCTGATTTGAGGTTTTCCAGCTTGTCCTTGCGGTAAATCTGGTAGGTATGATATACAACCACATTTTCTTTATTGTACCGCTCCATCAGCTTGAGCACCAGATAGTCGATGGTATCCTGCATCCAGGATTCCTCCGCATCGATAAACACCGCAACTCCTGCTTGCCAGGCCGCGTGGCATAATGTATCGAGGCGCTCCTCTACTCTTTTAAACGCTTGTTTCTCCGCGTCTGTATTTAATTTCCCTAGCTGGTATTTTTCCAGAATGGCATTCGAAGCCAGTGCAGTGACTTTAGAGGAGATCACCGGAACTGACGGATTATCAGCGGCATATGCGATGGCGCGAAGATTTTCCTTTAATACTTTATCAAAGTCCGATTCCTTAACCTTGCCTTCAGCACCGAAATCAAGCACCGTCAGGGTATTGAGTCCAGCCAGATGCCGGATCGCTTGTGTGGAGTCATCCAGACTGATACCGCCGCAAAACTGACGGAAAATAGTGGATCGAATCAGCGGATCGAGAAACGTGATGCCTGTCGAGTTCATCCACAAACCAAAAGAGCCGCCTGCACTCACGAGCCAGGATTTATTCATCAGCCTGAACAACCACGAGGTACGCTTGAGTTCATGGTCAGATTTGTGGGAAAACGCGATTTCAGTATTCCTGAAATCCACGACAGGTTTGTGGAGAGACGCCTGATGATCAGAATTTACCATAAGATTTCCAAATTGCCCATGCATAATCAGCCTGCAGGTGTAACATTTCCAACCCGTTCTTTATTCGGGCACCCGCCTGCTGACTGCGCGTCAAAAATACTGTATTCGGCGGATTGTACACCAGATCAAATACCCAATGTTCGTTAGAAAGAAATTGATATGGAATTTCAGGACAACTGTCTGTATCCGGCGCCATCCCCAGCGGTGTTGTGTTGACGATCAACCGATGATCCCTCAGTACATCCTGTGTAAGGTCTCCATATCCCAAATCTCCATGGCCACTTGAAGAAACCACCTGACATGCCACCCCCAGCCTCTTTAATACGAACAACACGGCTTTTGCCGCACCACCGGAACCGAGCACGAGTGCATTTTTCGGAAGATCGTGGATGCACACCCAGGTGAGCAGTGATTGCTCAAAACCAATGTGGTCTGTATTATAGCCTTTCCATGTCTGATCATCTGTGCGCACCAGTGTATTGACAGCACCCATCCGGGCAGCGTCCTCATCCAGCTCATCGAGCCATGGCATAATCATTGTTTTATATGGGAGGGTGACATTCAAACCGAGAAATGGTTCGTCTAAAACAGCTTTTAAATCACCGTCTGAAGGGATGGAAATAAGGCCATAAGAGGCATCCTGCATTCTGGCAGCAGCAAATTTCTTTTCAAAATAGTCTTTGGAAAAAGAATGCCTGACATCACGACCAATCAACCCAAATTTCATGCAATGAAGGTACGCATCCGTATGCAAACTACATGCGCCACATGATCCCCGCTTTGGCATTGAATCCAAAGGATGGATATCCTGCCCAGCGCTCACTTTTGTTAGATGCTATATTGTTGATTTCCAGGAATGCACCCAGCGATTTTGTAAAATAATAATCCCCATGGAGGCTCACATCGATCAGCGGTTTTAAAGATTCTTCTGTTCCACCGGGAGTGCGGTAAGGCAAACCATTTCGAAAGTGGGTCAGCAGCGATATATGAAACACATCCCCTCCGCCATCGTAGGTGATCTGACCGAGGAGTTCTCCGGAAGGTCGGTGCCAGGGCTTTGATTCGTTATCAAGCGTATAAAATCGCTGGTAGAACTGCGCCCGCAAATCCACCTCCTTCAGTAATTCCAACTCTGCGACTGCGGAGATGCTCGCGTAGCTTCCGTCATCATATACGACATCAAACGTGTATGGGGTATTTCGGTTTTGAAGGAAAAAAGACATCCCGGTAAATGTGGTGTACGCTCCTTGAATCGAATAGGAAAACATACCCGTAGAACTCCTGAGTTCTGCATAGACCGATCGGGTCACTTCATTTGTCAAACTGTCGAGCCGGGAATCTACATAAGGATTATAGGAAGACAGAAACTGGAAATTGTTCTTTTGCACAGTTCCCTTCCATCCGGCTTCAAAGGTAAAAGGGCTGTCACCCAAAAAATACGCAACAGAAAGATCCGGTAATATTTCATTGGATTGCTCATTGAAAAGCGCAATACCACTCAGATGAAATTTAAACGAACCAATATGATAGTCAAACCAGGGTTGTAACAAGATATTGCGTAGTTGATAGGTCTCGGTATGCTTCAGTGTTGAATTATCAACCAGCAACTTCAACCCAATTGGAAATTCTTCCGATCCTACGGCCGTACCTGCTTCAGCCCCGAGTCTGTAGTTTGTCTCCATTGACCCGAGATCATCTTTATCAGACTGGTACTGTAAAAACCCTTTGTAGTGCAAGCTGGTTTCCGGCGCATGAGCCTGCTGTATCGATGCGTAGCCGTCAAATCGGTTAAACACACGTTTCAATGATTCTTCATTCGGGGGAATTGTTTCCGCCCCATAGAAATACACCGTTTCAAAGTGCCCATTGACGTAGCCGTCAACAGCCACACTTTCATTGAGTAAATAGTTGGCATCGATCCGGGCTTCTGTATCAGAAAATTTCTGCAGAGGAATCTTTTTGTTGTTGGCACTCAGGTGTCGAATATCTGTTCCCCACCGAAACTGATCCCCATTGGAATGGTCGTATGATAGTGCTCCCAGCAAGGAATTCGGGCTACCATAGCCGGCTTTGACATAGAGTGGATAGGCGGTGGACTTTTTCTCCGGTTGTATGGCTAAAGGTTTGATTTCCGGTACGAGATATTCAATTGATGGTGAGGGTGCCAGCAGGGAATATGTATACCGTCTAACGGATGAATCCACTTCTACGGGTTGAGGGACGAACTTTATTTTCCCGGCAGGGGCCAGCTTAACTTCATACCCTTTGATCACTTCGATCTGACCATCCGGCAAGGTGTTCTGCGCAATAGCCACACCCGCACCTAATAGACAAATAAAACAAAATAAGAGTCTCGTCACCATAGTTTATTCTTGCTTTGGGCTGGGTTGTAACTCGAGTGTGTCACCTCCCGACGGTTTAATGCGACTGACGCGTTCTTCTTCCTGTCGGACGCGGACTAATTTCTCATTTGCCGCCGTCATGATTTCTTCATTTCCTTCAAAGTTTTCCAGGATAGCCTCGAGAATTGCTCTTGCGTTCAGAAGGTCGCCTTCGGCAAATTGGATATCGGATAAAAGCAACAGGGATTTAGCCACCCAAACGGGATATCCGACATTTGCTCGCGCGGCCTCTTCTGCCAGTTTTGCTGCGAGTGCAGGCTCCCCTTCCCGATAGTAGATCAATGCTACATTATATCTCGATTCTGCGGCCAGATCAGCACTGTTAATTCTGACCACTGCATTGAAGTCAACCAAGGCACTGCGAAGTGAATCCTGCTGCAACGCCATTTGCCCCCGGTAAAAATGAGCCATCGCACGATAATCGTCCGTCGCTCTTTCATGCGCTATGATCACCGGCGCAGAGGTATTCACTTTACCCGCATCCTCCATTTTATACGCACAGCGCAGCATACCGAGTTGCGCCTCAAATTTCTTTTCATCACTATCCGCGATGGGCACATAGCGATCAAACAGGTTGTAGGCTTTACGCCAATCCTGTGTATGATTGTACGCGATCAGAGCGGCTTTGTACATCGAAGAAGCATAGTAAACACTCTGGCCGGCATCGATGACCAATTCAAAGGCCTCGAGTGCTTCGTCATACTTTTTCAATAGGACGAGACACTCTGCGCGCAGGTATTTTGCCTTAAGGGCATAGACGCCTTCAGGATAGGTAATAATATATTTCCCAAAACTCAGTGCGGCTTTTTCATAATCCGCTGTGGCGTAAAAATTCTCGGCTGCTGTATAGAGAATCGAATCTTTTTCTGCCCCGCTAACATTGAGTCCAGGCACGGTCTCTGCAAAAGCAAAATAGGCATCCGGATTTTCCAATTCATTGACATAGATTTCCTGGATGGCCGCTATCGCTTCCTTTGAGGACAACGGGTCAGGGTTATGTTCGAACACCTGCTTGTAATACGACAAGGATCGCTCATATTCCCCGCTATTGTAAGTGACCACACCCAAACGCAAAAGAGCCGGTAGTAATAGTGGACTATTATCGCCGTAGGTGGAAACGATTTTCTCATACGACCGAATAGCTTTTTCCGTTTGCTTCTCATCGTGATATGCATTGCCGGCTTCAAACAAAGCATCATCGGCCCACACTGAATTGGGGTTTTCCACAACTAATTTCTCCATGAGACGAATCTTCTCTGCCCGCATTTGCTGCAGTCCTTTGATCATCGCCACCTGGTATTTTGCATAATCACTACCGGAATAATGATTGGAAATTGCGATCAGATAATATTTAGAAGCCAGGTCGTATTGATGCAATTTAAAACTACAATCTGCAGCCCGTAGCACGGCATCCGCATACACCTGTGCCTGTACTCTGGCATCCGGCTCTTCATGACTTTGTTTCTCTAAATCGCGAATTGTGCGTTCAAAAAACTTCTGTGCATCGGTATATTTCTCCTGGTGAAAATAATTGTACCCTTGCGCATACGAAGCGATAGGCACACCTTGGTGAAACGGCAGTTTAATGGTTCCTGAGGCGATTCCAAAATATTTATCATACCATCGGATGCTTTCCGTATAGGCCATCTCCTGATGCGCCAGCTCCCCTTTCCAGAAATATACCCTCGCCTCAATCCCGGAGTTGACAGGATGGAGAAGTGATTTATCTAAATATTTTTTTGCTTCTTCTTTGTTGCCTTCCTGAATCAACTGCTCGCCTCGAAACAAACAAACTTTCTGATACGCTTCTTTAAGCGAAGGCGAAAGGGAGGGCATATCTTCCAGTACGGTCACGGCCAGTGCATAATCACTGGTATTGGTCAGAATGCCTGCCATCGTTTCTTGTGCTTTCTGATACTCCGGACTGGAGACCGGGATGGTCTGTAACACGCGTATAGCCTCTGCATCATCTCCTGCCTCCGCACACAACCGGCCATAATGAAACGTAGCTTCATGTGTGAGTGCGGGCACATCCTCTCGCTGTGAAGCCTTCATCAGGCTATTACGTGCGGAAGCTTTATCGCCTGTGTGGAGGTAACACTGAGCGAGATAGTAGTTGGCATAATGCCCCTTCACACCGGGTTCATTTCTGATCTCTGCTAAGACCGGAATGGCATCTTCCCACTGGTCGGAATAGTAATAAGCCATACCCAGTTGATAGAAGTCGTCCGTCCGTAACTTGTCAGTATGCTGCTCCACATAGGCCAGGTGGGGAATCGCCGCAGCATAATCACCGGTTTCAAATAAAGCCTGCCCGATCAGTTGTCGGATTTCTGTTTTATTCAACACCGTCTCATCGCTGATCGACTGTGTCCCGTATCCGATGACCTTATTATATTCTCCGGTGCTGAAATAGATCTGGGTGATATAATACGGGATGTAATCTTTATAAAAAGAAGACGTGGCCACGCGTTCAAAACTCCTGATGGCGCCGCTGTAATTCTCCTTAAAATACTGAGTCATGCCGTAGTAGTAGTTGGAGGGATAGTAATACTTGTCCCTCACCTCACGGTTTCGGTTGAAGTAGGTTTCCGCCCTGTCGAATTCCTTTCGAATGAAAAGCACGTAACCCAGTTTAAAATTGTAAGCGGATTTCTCCTCCGGCGATAAGGCACGGCCATCTACCATACCGAAATACGCTATAGCTTCATCATATTCTTTTTGTTCGTACGCATTCTCGCCCAGCATCAGAATGGCCTGGTCTGAAGAGGCTTCCGGCTTATGGCGTTCAGCAAAAGCCAGGATGGTGTTCAACACGCCCGGATTGTCCAGGCGCAGACCTGATTTAAGTTTATACAACTCAGCCTCCAACACAAGCTCATCATAGGTGTTTTCCTGGTACCGTTGTATAAATCGATCAGCTGCGCGGTAGCAACGACCAAATAATCCCTGCTCGTAGTCTTTCACGATAGCGATAAACTCATTTCTGGCATCACTCTGCAGCGTGGCCTGCTGAGCCTCGGCAGGTGCTGTCAATACCAACGCCACGAAAGCTGCCAGCACTCCGGCAAATCGCATCCTGAGTATGGACTGTGAAAATTGCAGATTCATATTGATCTGATTACAAATGGGTTGAGAGACCATCGGTTTACCCTGTCCACAACACCAAAAGTGAAACATAACCTCAAAACTATGAATAAGTTATAAATTATAATAAAAAATAATGTGAATATACTCCTTTCTGCTCATAAACGCGCAGGGAGGCCAGGATATTGGACAGGAAGTATTACGGTTGAAAGAGACATCCATGCAAATGGCGTGCAGCATTTGAGTCTAACCTGACATCAAACCGCTTAAAAGGTATAGCCCAGGGAGGCAATGAAGTTGGAATCGTTTTGAGATGAATTACCCTCCCCCGGCTCGTTGTCATAGTTATTATAGTAGGTCAGGCTCAGGAATACGTCAGTTACGATTTCATACTTGGCATTGATATTAAACTCAAGCCTCACCCTGCCTGCATTTGTAAAGCTGGGATACACATTCAGGCCGGTGGTGAAATCCACCTTGGGATGGCGATACTGATACCAGTAGTATTGCAAGGACAGCAATGCCTCGACGTTTTCAGTCGTTTCTGTCGCATCAATCAGTTTTTCCCGATTGACCAGGACACCTGCCATCACATATAAACGCATTGGGGTGGTTCTGATCAGGTCGTAGCCTCCTGCAGGACCGGACTGGATACGATGATCGAGGTTTAACTCTGTGTTCTGCTGATAGTCCACCTGAAATCGGGCAAACCATTTATTGGGCAGGTAGCGCGTCACATTGAGTCCGACATTATTATTCTTCGCTATACCTTCAGATCCGGAATCCGAAAAGATACTGGTATAATCGAGGCGCGTAGATACATTGGAACTGCGATAGGATACATACCCATTGAGCGAATACTGAAAAACGTCAATGGATTTGGTATAGTTAACTCCCAGATCGACTGAACCGTCAATCCGCTGCCAGAATCGCTTATTGATCGGAAAAATGTGTACGATGTCCCATAGCGGTTTGGGGATGGTATCTTCAGATGTGACCAGTTCTATCGTCCCTATTGACTTTGATTGCAACATATACCCGTAATACCGGTATCCGGATTTGGTCCGAAACTCATAATTTTTTTTCGAATAGATCGTGTTGATATCTTCATACTCGATATTCACTTTCTTCATGGCATCCGTACTCAGGAGCAAAAGACCCTTGTCAAAATTTTTAATTTCGCCGGTGATGTGATCTCCGTTGACGAGGTAAATGGTGTCATTTTTTTGCGAATAGGCGAAACTTGCACAGGCCAAATACAGAGCGATGCCTGCAATCCATTTTTGTATTTTCATCCTCTGGTTTTTTCATTGATTTTTATCTCATGGGTTGCTGCTCAGAAATTGACCAGCAGGTTACTGTATACAATGTTTCCGTTTCCTCCTACCGGAAACGGGAGGGACAAACCACCCACCGGAATCCTGTTGGCATGAATAAATTCAACATTCCAACGTACGACATGATTGTGCCAGGGAAACCAATTCAGGCCAAGGCGAATATCATCGGGATCTCCGTATTCACCATTGATTTTTGAATACGTGGCATAACACTGTAGCGATTTGTCAATGATCATACCTGAAGCCTGCACCTGAAATCCATTGTCCAGCAGTTTGTCAAAATTAAGTGTCGCTATTCCGTTACCCTCCAGATTATTGATCCGGCGGAAATAATACTCCCCTTCCAGCGCAAACCCTCTGTACTTAACTCCACCATCAAAGCTGATCATTTGATATGTCGCATTATTTACCTGAATTCCGGGTCCGAAGAGATCGGGCGTAAAAATGACGCTCCCATCGGAAAGACGGATTGCGACATTTTCAAATGCTTCCGTTGTAGGTACACCCTGCTTGTCTTCGTTGCTATGACTATAGTGAGCTCCAATTCGGGTCGCCATTTTTTCATGATTTTCGAAATCTCCGAAATTACTATTCAATCCAAATTCACCGGTGGTGGGAAAAAAGGTCAGTGCCGCACTCAGCGTATTGAAACCGGCATCCAATTGTCCCGCATCAATACCGAGTTGACTCAGATTATTCCCCAGCATCACTTGATACCGCAGTTTTTTGGTCACTGCACCCTTTGCCCAGATTCCCGTTGTATAGGATGGTCTGAAAAACTCATCTGCCCCCATCCGGTTGTCTACTGCATTCCAAAAAGGAAAATTACCTTCCGTACTCCGAACACCCGGTAGTGCGTTAATCCCTCCTCCGATCGTGATGTGGTCATTGAACGCATATTGAAGATTTCCTGCTACAACCACCTGAGCAGACTGTCCCTGCGCCGTGTTGTTGGTCCAGACGTAAAACAAATACCGAAACTTCGGACTCATGATCCATCCATTGAAGGTCATATTCACTTTATTGACCTGCATATCCTGTCGCCGATCGATTGCGATTGTTTCCCCAAAAGCATTGGTGTAAGATGTATCGAGCCCAAGTTGATTGAGATATCGCAAGTACGTAAAGAGCTTGAAGTTTAGTGTGCCTTTATCGGTATTGACAACCCGAAATCCTGCATTCGGAGTGTAATGACCAAAAGACTCTTCCTCGTGATCAGGACCTGGCTGCGCATTTATAGTGGGTGATAGCAACATCACCACCAGGAAAAGAAACATTGTGTAAGACGTAGAAGCGGGGCTAAGGTTTATTCTTTCGGAAGCACCGAGGGCTTCTTTGAAGATCGTCATGCGGTTAAATGTTTTTGTGTAAAAAAATACAACAACCTCTGAAGATAATGGTAGCAGCATTGGTATTTAAAACCCAAAACCCCAGTCACCTGATGTTTTCTCAAAAGTTGGGGCGAAAATTTCGATGATCAATGCTTGCGTATACCGGAAGCCGGAGTATGTGCAGGTGCTTTTTTGGGTTTGCCTACATTTTCTTTTTCCCACGCTCGAACTTTGGCCGCAGCGGCATCAAACAGCCGCTCATAATTTCCGAGACGGATTTTGTAGCTGTTCTCCGGCGTCAACACCGCCCACAACGGTTCGTACAACTCATAGACATGCAGGTGTTTTTCCTGTGTGGCCGGTGCCACATTATCCGTTCCGAACAGAAAGCGATCCGGATATTTATTAAACAAGTCAGCGGAGTTTGTCAACGAACTTTCATCATGTACGACATACTTGGCAACTTCGTCCCAGGAGATATCAAAATTAACATGTTGCAATTCGGGATCAGCGAGAAGTGACTCGAGAAACTTTGTATACTCACTTGGCGGGCTTACGATGCGCCCCAATCCGCAATGCGCCCAGATAACAGATGCATCGGGATGACGCTTAAATAAATTGATCAACTCCGTGGTGTAATTAGGCGTATTGGCCTTTGGAAAAGGATCATCCACGTCATTGTGCAAGATAATTTGCAAACCGACTTCTGCACAGAATGCGAAAATGGAATCTAATGCAGGATCCGTCAGACTTGCGACATCTCCGGAAATTTTGGAGGAAACGAATTCTTTATGAATCGAAAATTCTCCTATGCCGGAGAAAACACCGGGAAAGGTCTCAAGCACTCTTCGGATATGTGCCGCCGCATACATATCCGTTGGGTTAAATCCCGTGATCATAGGATCAAAACGTGCTCTGTCAGTTTCGTTGAGCGACAAGTACTGCATGGCGATATACGCATCCGTAAATGAGTAATAATACAAAGGGGCGTCACTATCCAGATAGTACTGGGGAGCAAATTCCTCCGTCACCCGATACGACCATTGCTGCTGAAGCGGAATACCAAACAGGGTCGAGCGATGTATCTTATCGCCCATCAGTTCCAGTAAATCGTTGACCGTAATGCCTTCCTGTATATAGTTGGTCAGATGAAAGTGGCTGTCGTTAAACAAATATGGATTGCCTTGTTGCTTGCCTGATCCGGACTGAGCCAAAAGTGGATGAGCGGCGACAGCACAAATCAGCCAGATAAAACATGTTGAGAGAAAAAACTTTTTCATGGTGTCCGGATTTTATTGGGTTCATTTAAAGCTAGTGTTCCATGTCTATCATTGACGAAGAAGAATTTCAATTCGCGATGCAAGTTTAAAGTAAAACATCCGTTCCCACGGTAAAGGTCATCCCGGTCTGCCCATTCGTATAGAGTCCGAATGTTCCTCCTGCAGCGCTTTGATTGACATACATGGCCTGTGCATTGATTCGCCAGCTTCTGGTTTTTGCAGGATAAATATTGACACCGCCACCAATTTCATACGGGTTGCGCTTAAACTGATCGATAATCATGGAATTCACTCCATAGACGCAAAGCGTTTTCGGCACGACCATGTACATCGCCTGGAGCATATATCCCTTATCTTTTATGCTGCTGTATGGCAACGGTCCATCCGCATTAAATTTAGACAGTGTGCGGTAGTAAAACTCTGAATGGAAGGCAAACCCCTTGTATTTGAAACCAAGGTCAACCGCCATTAAATCAAAATCGGATTCAATTAAGGTCACACCGGAAGCTAACGCCCCTTCTTCAAATGCAAGGACGCCATCCGAGAGCCTGACTTGTGTATTATCCGGTGACGGGGTCCCAATGTTGTTAAAACGATTTTCGCGGCTGTGGCAAAACGAAGCACCGAACCTCGTAGCTATTTTTTCATGGTGCTCAAAATCGCCATTCCCTTCCCTTGGGCCAAATTCGCCCGTGGTGGGAAACCAGCTGAGCGATACACTCTTCGAGTAGCGTCGAGTAAGGTTACTGGCTTTAATCCCCAAAATGCTCAGGTTATTTCCCAATGCGGCCAGATACCTTAGCCTGGGCAGGACTTCTCCTGAAACATAAATTCCGTTGGTAAAGCCTCCGCGCAATCCATCCTCAACCATTGTCCGATCCGTAGACGAAAAGAAAGGGAAAGGACCTTGCAGCGAACGAATACATGCGTTTGGTGTAATCCCGATACCGACTTTCAACATCTTGCTGAACTCATAATTTATATTTCCATAAACGAGCGTTTGTTGAGTGGTCGTCACAGTCCAGACGGTGGCCATGTAGGTGAGCTTAGGAGAGGCGACATACCCGGTAAACCAAATCATCGTTCTGTGCCAGTAGATGTCATTCCTTCCGTCAAACGTCCGAAGGCTGTCACGATGATCCAGCCACGTATCCTCTGACGGGTTTTGGTTGACCCAGCGCGCCATAGCATAGATGCTAACATTTAGACTGGCAAATGGATTTTTGACTAACAGAAAACCTTCCCCTGGTGTAAATTCACCGGCAGCGCTATTTTCAAAGGTTGGCACCTCTACATCCATCAGACCGGAAGTGTCATTCAACATAAACTGCGCAGAAACAGACGAAGACGCTATCAGCCAGAGCAGTGTCAGCAACACATATAGAAAATGAAATGGTCTCTTTTTCATAAATATCAAATAATTAGAATGAAGTGAACGGACACCTGCTAAGATCCATTAAACAGGAAGCGCGTAAAATAGGCAGGAACAGTGATACACCCTAACGTAAATTCGATGAATCACTGTTCCCTGACAAATTATCTGTATTGTCTGCGATTCAGACAAACAGATATATTATTTAGGTTGAATCATAAACGGATTCACACCCAGTTTTTCCACGACATATTTAATGACCAGCTGTGCTTTCACACTATTGCCGGCTGCATCCAATGGTGGGGAAACAACACCGATGCCAAACTTACCCGGGCACACAGCTACTATACCACCGCCTACGCCACTCTTGGCCGGCAATCCTGAATTGTAATACCATATCCCGGAGTCGTCATACAATCCGGCTGTTGCCATGATCGGTAGCGTATACATCACAGTTTCTGCACTGACCACTTCCTTTTTTGTCACTGGATTCACACCTCCATTGGCCAAAGTGGCACCCATGACAGCAAGATCTTTGGCACTCACATTAATCGCACACTGCTTGGTATATATATCTGTAGCTTCTACCGGGTCGAAATACATCCGTCCGTAGGCAAGCAGTAAATGTGCGATCGCCTGGTTGCGCAGATTGTCTCCGGCTTCACTGATGTATACCGGCATATTTAGGGACAGTTCCCGCCCTGCAAATTCACTGTGTTTGTTTAATATGCTCTTCCAGATCGCGGCAGAATCCGCTCCGGAGACAAGGCTGGTTGCCGCAATTGCGCCCGGATTGACCAGTGGGTTGATCTCTTTGCCTCTGTGGTGCTCGACCGCTACAATCGAATTGAAAACCATCCCTGTGGCATCGACACCAATCGAATCCATCATAGCCTGATGTCCCATTTCATCAATCACCTGAGCAGCCACAAATGCTTTCGAAACACTCTGTATGGACACCATTGATTCGATATCACCTTTGGTATACACTTCTCCATCCGCTGTCACCAGTGCAATACCAAAAATTTTTGAATCCACATTGGCCAGCTCTTTAATATAGTCCGCGTTCTTGCCTTCTTTGACGTCCTTGTATTTGGTGTACGCCTCATCCAGCGCTGCCCGAATTTTTTCAGGCGACAATTCGCCACCTTGCGCGGTAGCAGAAGTGAATTGTAATGTAAAAAGTAGTGTTAGTAAATACACAAAGTATGTCTTATACATGATTATAGATTTTTAATTGATGAATTACATTGCAGCCTTGCGATAGAAGGCCTGTGAGAAGTTGTATTTAAACGAAAACTGCACTTTGAAAATGTCTGCATCAAAATCATTTGATTCGTTTTCACGTGTGCCATACTGAAACTCAACGCCCATCATGGCATTCTCAGTTGGATAGTACAACAGGTTACCTAAAAAGTACTGCCCTTTCTTAAAAGTAGTTGGAGCCGCTGTTTCTGCATTGGTGATATCCAGGCTGGAATAACCAATCGATGTCGTGAATTTGTCACTCCACTTTTGATCGAGGAAGGCTACGATACCTAACAATGGTAGTGGCACCCCGATGACCGGCTGCACCGGATCTCCGAAGTTGTTTTCTATTCCGATATCACTGGTGGCGTCGTTCATATAATTGGAAATACCTTCGCCATACACGACCTGAAATTTACCCAGCAGTGAGCTACCCATTTTAACATTCGAACTCAGGTTAAGGCCCCATCCAAGGACATTGTCTGTCAGATCGCGCACCGGGTCACCACCCTGATCTTCCCATCCAATGTTGCGCAGGATACCGGCTAACTCTACGTAACCAAAGCCTCCGGCATAACGGTATTCAGCGGACAGATCCGGAAGAGGAAACTTACTGCGAATACCATCCAATTCAGGACGCTCGACATAAATCCCCTGATCAGAACTCGCACCCGGACGCTCCAGGGCGATAGTTAACCGCGTTTCTCCCTGAATCGGCATATACCGGAACTGGACATTTCTAAAAAACACCATACCATTTGGTCCCCAGTATTCGATCGAGTTGGGGAATACATCAATATCCATAAACGGACTCCAGTACTGACCGGCTCCGAATTTACCTAACTCAGCATAGGCGTGTCTCAGACGCAGGGTCGTTTGTCCCTGATCGACACCCGTACCAAACAATTCCCATTCGAACTGGGTAAAGAGCTTACCAATGGAAGTGGGAAACCATGCTTTGGTACCAAAACGAGTCTGCCGTACACTAAAATAGACATTCCCATCCGTGCCAAATTCATTTTCAAAAGCGGGCAACTTGGTGGGACGAATCACATCAAACCAGTTCGGGTCAATCTGATTGGCATTATACCCAATATCGGTCATGATAAACCCATACACTTCAAACGCCTTCTCTTCTCCGGCTTCCTGTGCCATTGCTACTCCTGTCATCGATACGAGCAATATGACTAAAAATGATTTCAATGCTTGCATACTTTTTCGTTTTAAATTGTAAATCAAGTGGTTAGACCATCCAAATAACAAATTGGCAAATATGGATGGCAATTTCCGTTGAAAGGTAGTAAATAATGGTATTTAAAAAACAAAGAGGCATGTAAAAATTGCATGTACAATTCCCTATTTGTCCGGTATTAGAGCAAAATGTTGTGTTGAAAAAGACCAATTTCTGCTTTCGGTAAAACCCACTACGTTCACCAGTGATGTTTTAGCATTTTTGACAAAAGTGCTTAGGCTACATCGATCTTGTACTACCTCCGGAAAGCACGTACCCGCTAAAATATTATTGAATTCCTTCTGAATCTATACTACTTTTATATCATCAGAATCATCTGCCCTATGCTCCAGCGTTCCTGTGTATTTTGCCAGGTCTTTATAATAAAGCCTGCACTCAGCGTTTTAATGCTTTTTGGGTTATGCCTGTTTTCTGCTTCCCTCCGCGGCCAGCACGTGGTGGATCCCTCGCTAAGAGATCAGGTTCAGTCCTTATCACCCATCACAATAGATGGTCATGAGCTGTTTTTTGTCAGAGGTGTGCTCAGCTATCCTGCCGAATTGAGAGCCAAATCCATTCAGAAAAGAATTTATACCGCTGCCAGAAACCATTCCATTGCCCCCGAGCAGGTGAGAGTTGTCCCAGACCAGGAGAAGGTGCAGATCTTTGCCGGACCCGATTTTATCATGAGTGTGTATGATGCCGACGGAGAAGTAGAAGGAGTTTCAAAAGAGCTGTTTGCTGAACTCATCGTGACACAACTTAAAGCCACAATAAAAGAGTTCAGACATCTCCGCAGTGGACCGATGATTAAGCGAAGTGTGATCAAAGCACTTCTGTCCCTCGTTATCCTCGTGATTGTTCTGTTTGTATTTTCCTTTTTGTTTAAACGTCTCAACGAAATTTTCAAAAGACGCGTTGAGACAAGGGTGCAGAAAATAGAAAACGCATCCTTCAACTTAATCCAATCGCGTAAACTGTTTGAGGCACTTCAGTTGTTGTACCACTTTCTCAGGATCACCATCATTATTTTTATTTGTGTCGGGTTCCTAAATTACTTTCTTGGCCAGTTTCCCTGGACCAAAGGTATTTCCGTCACCATCTTGAAAGCAGTTTTGGATCCGCTGAAATCATTCGGAAGAGGATTCATTGAAGAAGTCCCCAATTTAATTGTCCTGGCACTGGTCTGGCTGATCACGAAATATATACTTCGGTTTATCCGCTTACTATTTGTCGAGATCAGAAGAGAAGCAATCCACATCAAAGGCTTTGATTCGGATTGGGCGATGCCCTCCTTTCGCATCATTCGCTTGCTCACAATTGTTTTTGCGCTCGTAGTCGCCTTTCCATACATTCCCGGATCTGATACCAATGCATTTAAAGGCATTTCCGTTTTCCTCGGGATCATCTTTTCGCTGGGTTCGTCCTCTTTCATTGCCAATATCGTTGCCGGATACTCCATTACATATCAGGGAGCATTTAAACTGGGAGATCTCATCCGCGTCAATGAACACATCGGGTTTGTAGAAGCACAAAGCACAATGGTCACCCGACTGCGTTCACCAAAAAATGAAGAAATTGTCATCCCCAATTCCTTTTTGATCAATAGCAATGTGGTCAATTACTCCCGGAAAGCAAAGCAGAACAATCTTATTCTGCACACCACCGTAGGGATCGGTTATGAAACCCCCTGGCGGTTGGTCGATGCCATGCTCAAACTGGCAGCCAAACGAACGAACGGTATTCTGTCGTCACCCGAACCATTCGTTCTCAAAAAAGCTTTAGGAGATTTTGCCGTGACCTATGAATTGAATGCCTACTGCGGAGACGAATCACAAATGAATCAATTGTATTCTGAACTTCATCAGAACATTCTGGATGTATTCAATGAAAATGATGTAGCCATCATGACGCCGGCCTATGAAGCAGATACAGAATCTCCCAAAGTTGTGCCCAAAGACAAGTGGAACACGCCATTGGCCAATGAAGAATAACACGGGATTCTTTATTCACGAATCGTTCCGGAAATGCATTCCTGCTTCATCCGTTACCGATGATGTGTATTGCCTGGAAGTGTAACCAAAGTCACCTCCTGACGAACGCCTGTAGTATAATTTTGCTGTCATCAGATTGATGCTAAGCAAAAGCCATGAACAAATATTTTGATGTATTGATTGTCGGCGGGGGTAATGCAGGATTGTCTACTGCCGGTTTACTCCTCCTGAAAAAACCACATCTCCGGGTGGGGATTATTGAGCCGAGCAGCAAACACTATTATCAACCCGCCTGGACATTGGTTGGCGGAGGTATTTTCGATATCCAAAAAACGGTACGAGAAGAAAAACGACTCATTCCTAAAGGAGCCACATGGCTACAGGAATACGCTGAAACGTTTCAGCCCGACCACAATAGCGTGACCACGAAAGAAAATAATTCATACACCTATGATTATCTCGTCGTCTGTCCGGGTATTCAGATCAACTGGAGTGCCATCAAAGGACTTCCGGAGACATTGGGGAAAAATGGTGTGAGTTCCAACTACAGTTTTACGTCAGCGCCCTATACGTTTGACTGCATTAAACACTTTAAAGGGGGCAAAATGATTTTCCACAGCCCCCACTCACCCGTGAAATGCGGCGGAGCTCCGCAAAAAATTATGTACCTGGCAGCCGACTATGTCAGAAAGCACCATCTCGAGAATAAAACCAACATAGAATTTTGGAGTGGTGGCACGAAAATATTTGGCGTTCCTAAGTATGCCAAAACACTCAACAAGATCATTGAGCGCTATCATATCGATACGCATTTCTTTCAGGATCTGGTAGAAATTGACGGGCCCGGAAAGCGAGCAAAATTTGTCAGCCTACACAAAGACACAAAAGGTGCAGCGCAATGGGTAGACTTTGATTTTATCCATGTTACACCTCCTCAAGGCCCTCCGGATTTTATTAAAAATAGTCCGCTCGCCAACGAAGCCGGTTGGGTGGACGTGGACAAACACACCCTGCAGCACAACACCTATCCAAACATCTATTCTCTAGGCGACGCATCCAGTCTGCCCACCTCCAAAACGGGTGCGGCGATCCGCAAACAAACGCCGACCCTGGTGGAAAACATGCTGGCGCAGATGGAAGCGAAACCCGCTGTCAGAACGTACAAAGGATATACCTCATGCCCGATCGTCACCGGCTATGGAAAACTCATGCTGGCAGAGTTTGAATACAACAACGAACCTGCAGAAACCTTTCCTTTCGATCAGAGCAAGGAACGTTGGAGCATGTATTTTCTGAAAAAAGAAATCCTTCCGCGGATGTACTGGGGCGCCATTGTAAAAGGACGGATGCAAGGATAAATTAAATCATTAGTGTGCAAAAGAAATTTTGCACACTAATGAATCAATATCCAAACACTTTTCATATTACTTTTTTTCGGCCCTGAATTATTGGCAAATCCAGGGTAGCTAAAAGGCACAGATCTGTTACTTTT
>JAUHXV010000046.1 GCA_030426765.1 Bacteroidia bacterium
ATTGTCCTTTGCGTTCCTTGTTAGCTTTGGTATACTTAATAAACTTAATAATATTGAAACCCCCACCAACACCAAAGTAATAATGGTTAACATTGATATTCAATACTAAGTTTGTTCGTATGTAATTAAATGTTAAGGAAGTAGCAGGTGCGATGTTAAATAATTCAGTTACATGGACAAACTTCTTCGTATAGCTAGTCCCGAAAGTCAAAAATATATTGTCGAAGACATATTGGTCTGCTTTTAATCCTAAAACAGGACTGACCTTACCAAAGCCTTTATCTACAATTTGAAATGATTGAAAATTGTCAGCACTTTTCAATTCGGCAATATCAAAGCCAATGGAACCGCTGAAGTAAGTTTGAGAAATTAAAGGAAGATTACACGCATAAATTAATAGCATGACAGTAAGTGGCCTAGAAACCCTCCCCAAATTGTAACCTTCCCCAAAATCGGACATAATTTACGTGTAAAAATAAACCTGCAAAAGAATGTACTGGGCCTTTGAAAACCGAACCAAAACGGAACCATACAAATCACCCGCGATCTCTACTCCAACGGAATCAAGTTACCTTAACAGTCTTAATCGCTATTTATAAAGTTTCTGTGCATTAGTGGTGAATACAAGCAATATTTACTGCACCACTATCTTTTCTGAGTAAACAATATTTCCTTTGGATGTGATAGTACAAACATATATCCCCGAAATCAAATTTAAATCTATAGTGTTCGTTCCTTGTTTTACTGATTTCCTTTTTACAATTCTACCCTGTAAGTCAAAGATTTGTAGAACTCCACTTGTGGAAAGGTCTTTTATTTGAACTTTTAAAATGTCCTGTGCTGGGTTAGGGTAAAACAGTACATTGTCATTCCAATTCCTAATTTGCTCTTCGATGGAGGTGGTCGTACATAGTGTGTCGGTGCAGCCATCAGGGCTAATTTTCAGTATATAGCCACGCGCTAGTCCTGAATTACTGATATATCCAGATACATATATGGAACCTGAAGGAGCAATGTCCACACCTGCCACCACATGCGATTCGTTAGCACCATATTGAATTGTATCCGATATGTTCCAGATTATTTCCCCATCTGGTTTGAGCTTGAACACCCAGATCTCCCATTTGGAAAAATCCTCACTATAGATAACATTCTTATGACCACATACAACAATTTCATCTCTGTTTTTATCATATTTCATGTCATCTAAATGGTTCCATTTATTCTCATAACCAAGTACGTTATTCTTCCATTGAAAGTTAAAATTGGAATCGAGGCAACTTATAGTTGGAGATACTGCTAAATCATAAATGCCATTGTCCAACACCACCTTGATATCGCGGGATGTGACCACCCAGTTACCATTTGGAAGCTTACTTATGGAACCACCCCCTAAGGTGGTTGTATCATTCTCTTCTCCAAGCCACTCATCCACAATTACTCCCGAAGTATCAATTGTAAAAATCCAGGGCGCCTTCCATCCTTCTATTAGTGGCCCTGAAGTATAAAATTCTTTTGTAGTTCTATAAGAAGAAATGGTGAATGTGCCATTTGGGTGCATAACCACTCCACCAAATCCTTCCTCAAAATCTGTTAGTCCGAAATATTTTAACCAAACTAGGCTTCCGAGTGAATCAACTTTTAAAACATAGCAATCACCTTCGTAGTCTAACCTTTGTACCCTGCCAAAGAGATAATAATAATTATCATACTTCATTACCTCCATAGGGTAAATTGTTCTACCGACATGAGAATAACTTTTAGTAAAAGATTCGACCCCCGATGAATCTAAAACTGTAAATGCTATTCGACCAAGATGAAAATACTTGTTAGGCAGCATTATTTCACCATCATCAGCGATATTAAATCGAGTTGGTGTGTTTACCGTATAACTTGTTTGCAATGTCGTGTCATAAATAGTGTTTTGCCATAGTATTGTTCCATTTGTATCTAATTGTGCAACGAACAACCCCCAAATACCAATGGAGTCAATCCATTTATTCCCTCGTACATAGAGATGATCATTGTGATAGACGATGTCATCAATATTCAGATTTCTCATGATGCCATGCTCATCAGCTATCAATTTGCCATAGCCCCCCTGCCCTACGAGCGGAACTCCCCCGACCAGGGCGAGCAGCCCAACAAGCATCCAATATCGAAGTACGTATCTTTTCATCCCTGACAATTAAGATACGATGAAAACACGCATGAAGAATAAATCTTACAGAAATAGCAAGCTAATTGACATTGATACAGTTAGTTTAATCTCCCAATTGCAGACTATTTGGTTACGGCAAAACAAGAAAGTCCCCTTTAGGGGATTTAGGGGTACACGCATGCACAACTCGTCCTCACTCAATTTATCTCCCGCTTTCGACCTCCAAATTTGGAGTCGGGAAAAGTGCACGCAAAGACGCAATGACGCAGTTGAAATCCCACCTAAACACTAAACCCCCTAAACGATGTCGTCCCGACCTGTCGGGAGCGACAGCTCTAAACTCCTCCTCATTCCGCAAGCACCTCAAACACCGTCGATACCACCGACCCATACTCATCCTGCAACACCAACTGATGCACCCCAGGCTTAGGATCAATTTCCAAACGATGAAACTCACGCGTCTTTCCGATAAACTGCCGGTCCATATGCCAATACACCTGCGCAGTATCCGAACGATGCACTGCTGTAAATACTGCGCGAGACTTTTTCTTATCCCATTCAAACGGCACATAAATCTTCGAACCATGACGCGGATAGACAATGGCTATATCTTCTGAAGAAGTCTGCCCCTCATCACAATCAGGGTGCAACGGAGGCACGACTTTGTAGGCAGGATGGTATCGCTTATAATACGATTCAGCAATGGCAGGGACAACAAAATAATTCTGAGTTTGTAAACCCTCGTGGGCGCAGGCAGGCTCATATCGAAACGCTCCCAAATCATCCGTATACACAGCGCGATGAAAACCACAAAGATCCATCGACATATTTCCCGCAACACAATAGGCCGTGTCCGTTTTCTTGCATTGTTTTGAAGCAAGCCATCCGCTTTCTGCGCAAACTTCTTTCTCTACCAACGCATCATATGGTGCCGGCCACCACGGGGACGCATCATCCAACATACGCACTACATCAAACAATACCGGAGCCGCCGCCTGCAATCCAATCACACCCGGCCTGCCCTCTCCATCCGCATTTCCGATCCAAACCCCAATCGTATACTTCGGTGTCACCCCTACTGCCCACGCATCGCGATAACCAAAACTAGTTCCCGTCTTCCAGGCCACAGGATGACTGCTGCTATACGTCTCCCAATTGCCCTCCTGGTCCGGACGATTTAGTTTTTTCATCGCTTCAAAGGTGAGCCAGATAGCCCCTGCATTCCAAACAGGTGCTTCATCAATAAGCTTTGGGTTCTTTTTTTCCTTCAATTTTTCAGCAAACAAAACCGGTGGATGAACATCCGCTTTGGCATACCGATGATCATAGGGATACGCATGATGTAATATCCTCCCCATACTCGCATACGCACCACAGACATCCCAAAGGGTAACTTCCGCACCGCCAAGCACCAGCGGCAAGCCATAATGATCCGGACTATAATGCAGCGTTGTCAATCCCGCATCGATGAGTTTTTCTTTAAACGGAAGTATGCCATACTGCTGTAACATTCGCACCGCAGGGACATTCAGACTCATCGCAAGCGCATCATCCGCCGGCACCATGCCCATATATTCCTGCGTAAAATTCAACGGCTGATATCCACTGATATTCGTGGGGATGTCTTCCAGCAATCCGGCAGGCGTAATCCAACCTTCCTGCAACGCAGCACAATACAAAAACGGCTTAAGGATACTCCCCGAACTCCTCTCCGACCGCACGATATCTACATCATTCTGATGATCCTTTTGTGCATGACGCACATTGCCAACATACGCGCTTACTTTCCCACTTTCTGTTTCCATCACCAGAAGTGCGGCATTGTTCACCCCATTTAAACGAAGGATATCCGCATGCCGTTCGACTAATTCAGTCAATCGCTCCTGCAGTTCACCGTCTAGTGTACTGTGCAAAATTTTTCCGGAAGAAATATAATGGGACAACACATGCGGTGCGACATCCGGCAAAGGCTGTGGAGCAAACGGAAGCGGCTCCTGTTTCGCGAGGGAAGTTTCCATCGCATCGATAATACCCATCGACTCCATTTTATCCAAAAGGCGATTGCGCTTATTCAATAAAGCATCGCGATTTCTGCCGGGATGAATGAGCGCAGGTGCATTTGGCAACACTGCCAAAGTAGCAGCCTCACCCCAGGATAACTGCTCCGGCATCTTATGATAATAGCGCCAACTGGCCGCAGAAAGCCCGACAACATTTCCGCCAAACGGTGCGTGTGATGCATACAGACTCAGTAGCTCTTTCTTTGAATACCGTATTTCCGCGCGTACTGCCCACACCATCTCAATGAGCTTCTGCCAAACATTTCTCGATTTATTTCCACGCGCTAATCGCATGGTCTGCATCGTCAGCGTACTGCCTCCACTGACAACACCTTTAGAAGAAAGATTGTCACGCACCGCACGACCGATCGCCAGCACGTCGACACCTATATGCC
Organism: Bacteroidia bacterium; assembly: GCA_030426765.1. Taxonomy (GTDB): domain Bacteria; phylum Bacteroidota; class Bacteroidia; order Chitinophagales; family Saprospiraceae; genus Opimibacter. The sequence goes on from JAUHXV010000046.1 coordinate 4,617, forward strand.
GATAAAACCGCTTGTCTTCAAATGCGACAATCGCTTTTGCAAACGTCTCCGGTACACCTTCCTCCGCTTCAGGAAATCGCCACTGCTCATCTGCCGCCAAACGGCCACCAAGCATTTGCTCATCCCGATCTAAAAGCACAGTACTATAACTCACATCAAATAATGGATCGGGCAGACAAAACCACCATGCCGCCAACGGCAACAACAGAAGCAAATATTTTCTACGACCCTTTAACATATTTTGATATTCTAATTCACCGGCGAAGCAGGCACTACCTCAACCCACCGTCCGGGTATCCTGGCCTGCACCTTATGTGAATACATCGCTTCACAAGTAATATCGGGCAACCAATACTGTCCGGCATAGGTCGCTGTCATGACAAAATGATACGTCCACTCACCACGACCCATATTGAAAAAGGTATGAACACGATCATCACGGATGTCCTGATAGCGCGCCGAACTATTCGTAAACTGTCCGGTGAAATTGTCCATGCGCTGATTCGCAATTTCCCAACCGGAAGGAATCAGATATGTAAGCGCCATTTCATCCAACCTCGTCGTATACGTGCCTGGATTGGTCACGGTCACTTTAGCGATAAAATCCTGCCCTTGTTTCAACCGACTCACATCCACCTGATTTCCGGACTTATCGACATACTTTACCGCAAGTCTAAGATTGTTCTGAATCTCATTTGTCACACCTCGAAGCGGTTTACCGGTGGTGACAATCCGCACATTGAGTGGATCAGCAGACTGATTTTGGATCGTGATTTGTCTGGCACTGACATCCAGGTTCTGACTTATCATCGCTTTTCGGGTAGCATATTGCACAGGTGCTTTTCCCTGTTGAGCAACAGTAGCTTTGATTTCTTTTTCTGAAAAATGTGACGCCAGTTTTCCCATCGCCGTAAGTGAAAACGAGGTGCTCTGCGTACTGTACCAATGATCACCGGACAGCGATTCAGCGATCGTTGAAGAGATGGCTATAGCATCCTCCATTTTATCCATCGCCAGGAAAGTCTCGAGGATGATGGCTTTGTCACGTAACTCCGAACCATACGTATGCGTCAATTCCTGGTAGGGTTCGACCTTCGTATTCAGCGAAGCCACAATCTCCTCGGCTACATCTTTGCGATTTCCTAACGCATAGGTTGCCGCGAGCAACCATGAAGCTACCGGATCAAGATCTTTTTGTACGCGCAGCTTATTCATCATACCCCAGGCCGGCTGCCCGTCAAGCGCAAGGGTATACAAACGATATGCTTGCACCAGGTCACTGCGTCCTGTAGCTCCGGAGCGATACGCCTGCGCATCTCTTTCCTGCGCTTTCCGCCATGCAGACATGATGGATTGATCAACGGAATAACCCCTATGCGCGGCTTCGATCAGAAAGTGCCCGGCATAACTGGTCGACCAGCTATCCACTGATCGCTCGCCCGGCCAGTACGTAAATCCACCGGATGGCAAGTTGAAGTTTCTGATTTTTTCGATCCCCTTCTGAATATTCGAACGTATCTCTCTTTCCTGCGCGGCATTCAACTCCGTCAACTGACTTAAATACAATTGTGGAAACACAGAAGAAACGGTTTGCTCGAGACATCCATACGGATAGCGAATCAGATATTTTAATCGTCGTTGCAAATTGATCGAAGGCATAATGGACAATTCTACCGAAGCATCATTGGTACCGTCCATGCCCGGCAGCTCCAGACTTGCTGTCCAGGATTCGCCTGCCCCAATAGTTTTTGACACAACTTTTGCGATAGCCGGATTCGGAATACGGACATCTAACTGCATCTGTTGTGATGCTTTAAAACGACCGGACGCAGCCGATATATCGACTTCCAGAATTCCCGGACGTTCCGGAATAGTGAGTTCGAAGTTCACCATTTTCTCCCCTTGCGCGCTGAATTGAACCGACTGACTACTACTCCCTTCAACCGTAGCCATATCGTTTGTTTTAATCTGCACATCCACTTGTCGCACCTGATCACTCATCGCATGCACCTGCACTGGCACTGTGACCGATTCTCCCGGAGAGACAACGCGTGGCAGTGTAGCCTGGACCATCAAATCGGATTTAACCTGACTCGTTTTATCCGTCGCACCCCAACGCTTGCGATCTGAAGCCACCACCATCGTGCGGACAGCGCCAACATAATTAGGCATGAGCAGCGTGTGTTTCTTTTCTTTTCCTGCATCCAGATAAAAAGGCCCGAGGTGCATCACAACAGGTTTGAATCTTTCGGCCTGAGGTGCGTCGGCCAAAGTAGCCGCTCCATCGCCGCCAAGACTGAGGAGACGATCCACTACACCTCCATATCCGCCGAGTACCTGATCAAACATATCCCAGGTCTGAACACCCAGCGCCTCCTGCCGATGAAAGTGATCCCATGGATTTGGAGAAGCAAATCGCGTCAAACCAAGCAAACCTTCATCGACGACAGCGATCGTATACGCCATTGGCAGATTGTCTTTTTCAGAAACCGTGACTGTAAAACTTTTATCGGGCTCCAATACATCGGCTACCGATATCTCCGGATGCAACATTGTAGCAGGATCCGCTACCATGATCGGGAGCACGCCATACATGCGCAGTGGCATGTCATTGCCGGGATGTTCAAAAGGTTGGATATGGCTCACATACGCATATACATTCGGCATCATTTCGGCCGTTGCTCTAAATCGGATCTCTGTAAAATCACCCTTCGCATCATGCCATTGTGTGGAGAGCACCGACTGATTTTTCTCAATCGTCAACAGCAATTTACTGCCGGGTGCAGAAGGTACTTTGAGGATCACTTCATCGCCCACTTCATACTGTTCTTTATCCGCAGTGAAAGAAAGTCTGTTTGCTCCATCACTATCTTCAGACGGATCTCCCCATGATCCCGCATAATAAAATTGTCCACTACAATGCCCCGACTCGGGATCACACACACGGATCATATAGGAACCATACGATTGAGGTGTGAGTTCATACGTCACCTGGCCATTGCTTCCCGTCACAAGTGTATCGGTAAACATCGCACCAAGATGAAGCGCACTGTTGTATTGCGTAATGTCGCCATGCGAACGATCCCACCACCAGCGCCATCGCGCGTGATAGACGCCAACAGTTAGTGTTCTTCCGCTTGCCCCTTTTCCTTCTGTGGTGACACTGGCTAGTTGAATTTTATTGCTCTTGTTAATGACCATCTCTTCATAGCCCCATCGGTTTTTTGGAATCGATACACCGGCATAGTGCTGATACGGATGATATGTAGTCGTGTGTCGGTCGGTACTAAAGTCACCTCCCGCTTCAAACACACGCGTCTTGATTGACATCGACAAACAACCCTCCGGTAAATAATCTTTGACTTGCGGAATCGAAACTGTAGCCCGGCCGTTAGCGTCAAGTGGTTTATTAAAAATCGTGGTGACCGTACCAGGTGTCTTGCGGGCAGGATCAGAAAAACTAAACGCTCTGAAACCTTCGGGTGAAAATTCTTTCGGCTTAAATTGCGCTTCCACGACAGCTTTTAAATTGGCAGCAGGTGCGCCGTACAACCATTTTGAAGTGAGCTCAAAACTCTGACCCGTTGCATATCCTTTTACTGGCTCCGGTAATTCAGCATCGATGCTAAGTCTATTAGGCTTGATCGTTTCAATTTTCAATCCTTTCGTAAAAACGGCATCACCTACCTGTACTTTTGCCATCCAGTTGCCCGTAGGATCGGCAGGAGAAGTGGTAAAGGCCAGATCATATATACCTCCCATCGACACCGGACTTGTCGTTTCAACTTTCTTCTGGCCTAACGGATTAGTCACCGTCAGCCGCACCGGATGTCTCGCGTCAATACGACCTTCAGGGTCCCAGAGAATGAAGTTTAGAAATACACTATCCCCAGGGCGCCAGACATCTCGCTCACCGTAGATGTATCCACGCAATCCTTCCTGGTATCCCGTTCCACCGGTATTAAATTCACTCATAGAAAGTGACAACCCATCGCCAAGACGCAAATACCCTTTCTGCTGCTCATAACTCGCGACTACGAAGAAAGGCTGCCTGGCTGCTTCAAGCGCAACACTTCCCTCAGCGGAGGTATTGCCACTGCACAAAAGTTGTTGCTGAAAATCAAACACTTCAATTTTTACGCCTGCTTTTGGAGCAGCGGTCGTAATCGAATTGGCATACACCCATATCTTTCCTTTTCCATCGCGCTTAGCCGTCAGACCAATATCCGATGCCAGAATATTACGACTGATAAAACGCCCGGGATTGTAGTACGCGGGATAACATGGATCATCTGTATGGTTCCAATTAAAACCGGGATACCCATAATCATAGGTCCACATGGAAGTTACCTCTCCAAAAGGTGGTGGTTCAGGTTCGCGCTTTGAATCAACATAACAATCGAGGTAGGAATCCGAGCCCTGGAAGCCCACGCGCACCTGGTAGATACTGCCGGGCGATAATTTGACTAAGGGTCCCAAATCGAGTGCATAGCGTGTCCACACATATCGGTTGTCTGAATCCGATAATGCACTGAGTTCAATTTCTTTTTTCAAAATAATACGTCCGACCGGTTCGAGTCCCCAGGGATCTTCGAGGTCATTGTACTGGAGATATTGCAGAATGTTGTCTTCAAAAATTTGCAGCACCTCCACCTGAACGCGTTTCAGATTTATTGCTTCGAAAGGAAAAACAATGTCTGTATTTCCGGGTGTGATCACACCGGCACCGACCAACTTCACTGCGGGATTAGGGTCATCTAATGAAACATCCAGTCGAACACTTGTCCCCAGTTCTTTATTCAATGAAGACGTGATCGCCGGATTGAGTTGAATGGCTAATTCGCCAGATAGTTCTTTGTCGGGATAGATCGACAGGATATGATCTTTTTTCCGAAGGGTAAAATCCGTTGTGCGATCATTGATGGTCACCAGGCCGTTGAGTTCCTGGTTTGCTTTTATTTTTTGGGAAAAATATACGTTGATTTTTCGCTCGCCATCCGTGCCGGGTTCGAATGAAAGGACACTAAATGTGTTTGCATCGGGAATGCGGATCGAGCGGGATCCTTCAGCTTTTGCGCCTATCGAACTTCCATCCCAGGAAAAATCGAGCAAGGCACCCGGAGCAATATTGGCGACAACCAATTCATGTTGCGTCCCCGCACTATTGTGTGTCCATTGCACGGGATCCATCTCTCCTTTTGTTTTAGTGGAAAATATTTTTTCCAACTGCCCTGACTCCACCGCCACGGAAGTGTTCACTACCCCTCGCAGAAAATACTTCGGATGGTCACCCGTAAATTCCGGCACCAATGGTTCAAAATAAACCGTCATGCGTACCGGGTTGACCATAAAGTCAAGCACGATGTGTTTTATATCCGGATCCTTTTCGATCAGGACTTTATCCAGGTTGATTTGGATCTGGTAGCTCGAGCCGGGCGACCAACCTGCCTCCGGATTGAAGGAAAGTGTTCGGTCATCTTCCCATCGAAAAGAGCCTTTCGTCGCTGGTTGAAAAGCAAAAACGTCAGATGTCCGGGTGGTATCAACAGGGACAGCAAATCGTATCCGCACGGCATCATCCGGTTCGATGGCGGCAGGCACACGCGCGGCGATAAAGCGGCCAATGTCTTCGGCAGAAAGCGAGGTGGAGTCAAATTCCTTTTTACAGGACAAAAAAGTTAACAGGCAAAGGAAAAAGGCTAAAAACAGGCTTTGGTGTTTCATTACAGGTAGGTTTCATGAATAATACTGATAAAGCTAAGCAGGGATTGGGCACGAAACCTAACAAACATGGGAGAATTCGCATAACTTTTTGAGGATCAGACAAAAATGCGGGAGATGAAATTCCTAAGCCTCGCTTTGCTTATCTTTGCAGTTATGGCAGACTTTAACCTGATAATGCCCAAGATGGGTGAGAGTATAATGGAAGCGACGATCCTTCGATGGCTCAAAAAGCCCGGTGACACCGTCGCATTGGACGAGACTATCCTGGAAATCGCCACGGATAAGGTAGACAGCGAAATCCCTTCTCCGGTGGCCGGTCGATTGGAAAAAATATTGTTTGAAGAAGATGCTGTCGTCCCGGTCGGGGAAACGATCGCGGTGATCGCGACAGAAGCCAAAGCAGGCGCACCTTCCGGAAATGGAAAACCCACTCCAAGTGCCAGTGAAGTCAAAGAAACACCAGCACCGGTCGCCACACCTCCAAAAGCAGAAACACCTCCGCCGCCTCCAGCTCCAAAACCGGAGAATGTACCCTATGTACCTTCCACCCAAGGCTCCGCAACTGTGGTGTCTAATTCAGGTGGTCGTTTTTATTCTCCGCTCGTCAGAAAGATCGCGTCGTCAGAAGGTATCGCGCAGGCCGAGCTCGATCAGATCCCGGGCTCCGGACAAAATGGCCGCGTCACGAAAAGTGATATCCTGTCCTATCTCTCTACCAGAGGGAGCGCAACGCAGCCTGCTGCACCTGCTCCGCAATCAACACCGCAAACGAGCACCGCTCCGGCACCTCAACCCGCCGCCGCACCTGCTGCCAAACCGGCATCTACCAGCCTCGACGGAAATGTAGAGATCGTCGAGATGGATCGCATGCGCAAGATGATCGCGGAACACATGGTGCGCTCCAAGCACACTTCACCACACGTCACTTCGATGGTCGAAGCCGATGTCACCGAACTGGTCTTATGGCGTGACCGCGTAAAAGGAGAATTCCAGAAAAAATATGGTGAGAAAATCACATTTACCCCGATCATCATCGAAGCAGTGGTCAAAGCCATTCGCGATTTTCCGATGATCAATGTATCGGTCGATGGTGACAATATCATCGTTAAAAAGAATATCAACGTCGGCATGGCCGCTGCACTTCCTACCGGCAACCTGATCGTTCCGGTCATTCATAATGCGGATGGGTATAACCTGATGGGCCTTTCCAAAAAAGTAAATGACCTGGCAGCTCGTGCGCGCGCCAACAAACTCAAACCGGAAGAAATTCAGGACGGTACGTTTACCCTGACCAATGTCGGCACCTTTGGTAATGTCATGGGCACACCAATCATCTTCCAGCCGCAGGTGGCCATCATGGCTGCCGGAGCTATCCGTAAAAAACCAGGTGTTGTGGAAACGGAATACGGTGACCTGATCGCCATCAGGCATTATATGTTCCTTTCACTGTCCTACGACCACAGAGTAGTCGACGGTTCACTCGGTGGTTCGTTCCTGAAAAAAGTATCCGATTATCTGGAAGGATTTGATCCCAACAGAGAGATCTAACCATACCTAAACACGTGTCAGACACCAACCGCCAAATCACCCGCTTTGCCTATGTGCTTTTGATGGGCTTGCTGGTGTTTGTGCCTTCACTGATGTGGAGTCAGTCGGCCGGTGCCTATAAAAAGGAAGGTGATAAATATTACGAGGCCGGAAAATTTCGCTCCGCACTTTCCTCCTATCGGCAAGGCGATCTCGAACGCTCTTCTGATAAAAAAGTTCGACTCAGAATCGGTGTCTGTCTCTACGAGATCAATGACGTCGATGGCGCTATCAATATTTTCTCCGCGTTGGTACGGGAAGGAAAGACAGAAGCAGAGGTTTTCTATCATCAGGGTAAATGCTTTCAATCCAAAATGCGATTTACCGATGCGATCGCCAGCTACAAGAAATTTTTACAGAAAGCAAAATCAAATGACCCACACATCCCATGGGTCAAAGATGAAATTGTACGTTGTGCCAATGGCGCACGAATAAAATACGGAGATGAAATCGCCTACCTGGAAAATGCAGGCACGGCCCTCAACACGCGCTTTGCGGAGTTTGGTGTCAGGACAAGTCCCACGACGATAGAAAAAATTTATTTCAATTCGGATCGCGAAGTTGCTTCATCTACCGCAGGGCTAAATACCAATGTGGATATCTACAGTTCCAAACTGACAAATGGTCGTTGGGCCACACCCGTCGCTCTTCCTTCCTCCCTGAATACTGCAGGTTATGATGAAGTACGTGGCTTCAGCGGAAATGGCCAGATCATGTATTTTCTGAGTCCGGCGGGAAATGAGTTTGTCATCAAAACCGACACCTTCTCGAAGGAAGGCAGCAGTCGAACCGGAAAATTTAACGGACCTTCCCTGCCTGAAAAAATAGCCACTGATCTTGTTTTTTTTAATGACAGCGTGTGTCTCTTTTCGTCCAACAAACGCGGAGGATTCGGAGGATATGATTTGTATATCTCGTTGCTCTACAAAGGGAAGTGGTCACAACCTGAAAATCTGGGTCCTTCCATCAATTCGTTTTATGACGAACGTTATCCGTTTCTCACGCAGGATGGTATGACGTTGTTTTATTCGTCCAACAACCTCAGGAGCATTGGGGGTTTTGATATCTTCAGAACGACCTTTGATCCGGAAAAACTCACCTGGTCGATGCCTGTTAATCTCGGCATTCCGATCAACTCCCCACTGGACGATACACACCTCGTACTCGCACCTGACGGCATGACCGCATTTATGAATTCAAACCGCAAGGAAGGATATGGGGATCACGATATCTACAGAGTGTTTTTCAAAAATCCTATCACCGCACATCAGCAGATATCTCGTGTACCGACTTTCTATCATTCCCTCCGCGCAGCCGGTAAGTCAGTAAAAAATGTGGCGAACGAAAACACTGCTCCGGTGGAGGTAAAAGAGTACTACGTATCTCATTTGTTTTTTAACGAAAATGTTGAAATCCTCTCGCCGCAAAACACAAAGAAACTGGATCTGCTGGTCAACCTGATGACCATATTTCCAAAGATTCGCGCAGAGCTAAGTTGTTTTGAATTGCCTGCCGGTCAGCGAACCTACTCATTGTACTTTTCTATTAAAAAAGCAGAACAAGCTGCGGAATATCTGAAGCAAAAAGGGATTGCTCGCGACCGCTTGACCCTGAAAGGATACGGTGCTTCCTTTCCGCTCGTTCGCAAACCTGCTCCTGCCAATCAAAGCCCGCTGTATGAGAAACTCAACCAGCGTTTGGAAATCACCCCACACGCATACGAAAGTGAACCGGTACAATTGCATGTGGAACGCATAAAAGCACCGGAAGATTTGCGCGATCCCCATGGGACTAAGTTTACCGAACTTCGGCATGGAATGTATTACAGTGTCCAGATTGCGTCCATCACACAGATCTTACAAAATCAGGAGATCGATGGCATTGAAGAGATGTTTATCGAAGTCGACAATCGCCAGGGCAATTATCTCTACATGGCCGGTATGTTTCCTTCCTTCAAAGAAAGCCAGGACATGCTTGCGCAGATGCGATCCATTGGATTTCATGACGCAAAGATCATCCCTTACCTCAATGGCATCCGCATCGACGAAAACCAACTCCACGATCTCGCCGAACAATATCCGGACTTGCTGTTTTATCTGACCGGGAAGGACAAGTGAGCGAAGGCATGGAGCATGGAGCATGGAGCATGGAGCATGGGGCATGGAGCATGGAGCGTGGAGCGTGGAGCATGGAGCATGGAGTGTGGAATTACGAATTAATAATTACGGGTTTATACACAGAAAGGCAAGATAAGATTACTGCATTTCAGAATCACTCCTCACCGCTCAATGCTCACCGCCTCTTAATTGCCGTAGCTTCAGCGAAGGACATCCATGCCCTTCCACAGCGGGTAAGCCCCCCGGGATTTTTGTAGCGAAGCGAAGAAAAACAGGGGTCAGGGGCTGCGCCGTTCCACCAGTCACAATTTAGTCGCCGTAGCTTCAGCGAACGAGACCATCACTCCCAAATCTCACCCACATTTCTCAATACTTTCCCTTATATTTATTGAATAAGTCTTGTCCCTGTCAATCAGGTAAGATGGTACATCTCAAAAATATCAGTTTGAGCAGCGCTTTGCTCTTCTATTTCTCGTTACAGATTTTCTGTGAAATTACCTGTAATTTGTTCGGGAATATCCTAAACATCTCACGGGAGATAATTCATTTTCAATACTTTGTCCTCCCGAGATACGCTTTCTCCAATTGTATCCTCAAGGCAGATATTGCTGTACTTGAGTATTGTCTTTTCTTGTCCCATAAAGGGCTGCTACCGGTGAGAACGCATGAGTACTCACCCTCATGTCGGCACCCCACCGATCTGAGGGTAGGGGCTATGAGCACCATCCGGGGGACAAAACGAAAGTCCACCACCCAATTAAGAACTGGTTATTCTTAACAAATAAATTCTTTCAATTATGAAAAAGATATCAAATTTTAATATTTTGTTTAGTATGACAGTTCTCTTTGTGCTTACTGCCTGTGTTCAGGAGGATAGCCAGTCACATGCCACATTGATCCCAAACGATGATGTTGAATTATCAAATCGGGGTGATTGCGATGAATGTCCTGGAGCGAATGAATGCTGCTGCGCAGTATGGTTCCAACCAAATACTTCAGGTTTTATTACTTTACTCTTTTGTGGTACATCAAACGGCGGGAATTTGTGTTCAGGAGCCTCTACAGGAATGTGCTCTTCATTTTCGGGTGGTGGTCTTACACTAGCACTCACCCCATCTGAAACCTGGAAGCCGTTTTGTATGGATGAGGATGCACCGTTTTATATTTACAATAGCAACCCATCTGATACTGCCAAACTTGTTGTTTCATGCCAAATAGACCTTACACCTCCTGATACTTTGTGGATAAAAATCCCTCCCTTGGAGTACGTCTATATTTATAACAACAGTAGTTGCGAATTAGGACCATGTTAGCCTGTACCGCATTTGATATCAAAATAAAGAGGAGTGCCTTAAATCACTCCTCTTTATTCAAAGTATTGAATGAGCACATAAATTTAAAATGGTTTTTCAGGACAGTGCTTCTTGTTTTTTTTCTTTCCTCAAAGAGTTCAGGTGTCTATCTCCAAACCTACTTTGGCACAACTGGAATTCCATATTTTCAAATGGAAATTGGCAATTCCTATTGCGAATGTGAAGAAATGTATTTAGGAACTAATCCGGCGATTGTTGAAGGCGTGACCTTTTGTCCAAATGGGAATTTCTATTACCCAAACGCTGACGGGTTGTGGCAAATGGAGCTAGCTACAGGTGCTGTGACACATATTGCCCCCTGGCCTCCAGGTTGGGTGTATGATAATACTTATATAGGATTTGCAGCCGAGACTGACAGTACATTTTATATTATCCTTGACCCTGAAACTGACTTGATGTATTGGAATATCAGCTCAAACACAATCACAAATCTAGGCCCTGTCGGGTTTATCCCCTGGTCCGATATTGGTATGGCAGGAGGGGAATATTACGCTGCTAATATCGAAGGAATATGGCATATCGATGTCACCAATCCTTCAAACAGTTCCCTCGTTGTACCCTACGTCCCGCCTTACAGGTTTACGAGTCCCTCCGCAAGCATTTATTGTAATACGATTGTTTCTATTGTTTCAATTGTAAATGGTCCGGAATATTTAGCATACGTCAATTTGCTGGATGGCGCACTGACGATTATATGTGAAGTTTCTGAATCAATGAGTTTTCTTTCTACTTTTCATGAATTTGTTCCTCCGGCCTTTTGTGACAATACGGTTGACCTCGATTGCAATGACAGCTCCGGAGCTGCCGAGGCTGATTTCAACTCCACTGAAGTGTCCTGTAGCATGAGACATGCAGCTGTAGCAGATGAAGATGTGCGCCTGTTTTATGATGCAATTATTTCAGAAATGACGATCACTGTCTCTGGCTTTATACCTGATGGTTCAAATGAAGTTATCGACATCACAGGCTCAGTGCCCGGTATCAATGCCACCGGTCAAGGCACAGATATCCTTACCCTGAGCAATGCAGGTGGTGCGAAGTCAACCGATTTTATCGATGCACTGCATTTTGTGCAGTATATGAATACAGCCTTCAATCCAACAGCAGGTCTGCGCACCATTGAAGTGCAGTTTACCACCGAGTCAGGCTCACAGAGCAATGTAGCCACAGCTTTTATCCAGGTCAATGAGTTGCCCCCTCTGGATGTGGATATTGGTCCAGATCAGATTATATGCGAAGGTGATGCCGCTACCTTAGATGCGGGGAGCTTCCCTGGTGCGATGTACTTGTGGTCAAATGGAGCCACGACACAATCAATAACCACTTCCAATGACGGTCAGTATATCGTCACAGTGAGTGATGACTCGCATTGCCCGGGCACTGATACTGCTGAGGTAACTACCATCCCACTGATCACAGTAGCCCTGACAGGAGTTACGGAAGTATGTGATAATCAATCTGCCACCCTCACACTAAATACCAATGCACCATTTCCAATCACAGTAGAGATACAGGCAGACCCGGGAGCCTCCTTTGAGTTTGATGATGTTGTCGGTAATTACTCCTTTATCGATCTGCCACAGGACAATACAACCTATACAATCATCTCTGTGACCCCATCAATTGAAGCATGTATTGAAATAACCGATGATGAGCATATCATCGATGTATTTCCCGCTTACGAAGATATGGTGGATGTTTCGATTTGTGATGGTGATAGTGTATGGCTGGGATACTTTTGGGAAACAGAAGCAGGTGTCTATGAAAATACGTTTATTGCCAATAACGGTTGTGACAGTATCGTCACCACGACTATTCATATCCTACCTGCCATACAGATCGCCATCGACACCACGACATGCAGTGCCTCTGAAGCGGGAGTGTTTGTCACCCACCTTGAGAATCCCAATGGATGTGATACGGTGGTGACGACTACTGTGACGTTGCTGACGCTGGATACAACATATACGTTTGAGACAACTTGTGTTGCGGCACAGGGAGACGTACAGCAGTACGTCTTTACGGGCAGTGACGGGTGTGATAGTATTGTTATAGCTACCACGGAGTACATCCCGCCGGTGGATACGACGTATACCTTTGAGACGAGTTGTGATACATCACAGGGAGACGTACAGCAGTACGTCTTTACTGCGGTAGATGGGTGTGACAGCATTGTTGTGAGTACGACTACTGTGGTTCCTTTGGATACGACTTTTAACTTTGACACAACCTGTGACTCATCCATGGTAGACGTAATGCATTACGTCTTTACGTCGCTAGAGGGGTGTGATAGCGTTGTCGTGACCACGACTACCTTTTCACTGTCGGATACTACCTATCTGTTTGCCACCTCCTGTGATCTATCCGATGTGGGTGTGCTAGAAGATACACTCACAGGATCAAATGGATGTGATAGCCTGGTGATCACCACGGTGAGTTTTGCCGAGCAAGACTCTGTTTTTCTCACGGGCACAACGTGCGATCCGATGCAGGCAGGCGTGACCACAGAGGCGTTGATCAATCAGTTTGGGTGCGACAGCATTGTGACCACAACGGTGATGCTGCTACCATCTGATACCACTTACTTAAGTGATGCCTCGTGCATACCGGCAGATACGGGAACATGGATAGTGCATCTTGCCAATCAACATGGATGCGACAGCATGGTCGTTACCGCTACTTCACTCTATACGATAGATACGACGTATACTTTTGAGACAACCTGTGATCCGACACAGGGAGACGTACAGCAGTACGTCTTTACAAGTGTAGATGGCTGTGATAGTATTGTTGTCGCCACGACTGATGTGATTCCATTGGATACGACTTTTACGTTTGAGGAAACGTGTGATCCGGCACAGGTAGATGTAGTGCAGTATGTCTATGCAGGTACAGACGGATGTGATAGTATCGTTGTGGAAACTACGACACTTTATCCGTTACCCATACTCATCGTACAATCTGTGATTGACTACAATGGGTTTGATATCAGTTGTACCGATGAGCCGGACGGCAGTGCTGTGGCGATCATCACAGGCACAGAGCCCTTCACTTACCTGTGGTCCACTACCGAAACAGATCAGATGATCACAGGACTGAGTGCAGGAGATTATGCCGTCACCATCACCGATGGCAATGGATGTACTGCCACAGAGGTCATCACGCTCGAACAACCTGACGAATTGATGATGAGCTTAGAGGTGACTGAACCGGATTGTTTTGATCAGGCACTCGGTGCCATCACCGTCAATGCAAGTGGTGGCGTACCTCCTTACAGTTATGCAATCGATGGTGGATTGTTTCAGGATGGATCTGTATTCAATGCACTCGGAGACGGCGTCTACCAGCTCACCGTCATGGATGCCAATGAATGTTCTGCGTCAGAGATCATCGCTATTGATGTCCCACTCATGGTGCAGGTGGATCTGGGAGACAATCAAACGATCTCACTCGGAGATTCCACGCTCCTTGAAGCGATCATCAATCTTCCTTTCGACTCTATCGCCAATCTCGCCTGGACCGGACTGGACACCGGCGCTTGTGCCAACTGCCTGACACAGATTGTGGCTCCGGTCATCACAACAGCCTATTCGGTATCCCTCACTTCTGTAGACGGTTGTTCGGATAGAGACAGCGTCACCATCGCCGTCACTCGCGAACAACAACTCTATATCCCCAATATTTTTTCACCCAACGGTGATGGGATCAATGATGTGCTAGCTATTAGTGCAGATGCCGGTGTGCGCGAGTTGTCTGTCATGGATATCTACGACCGTTGGGGCAACCTTGTTTTCCGCTTTGAGCACAAAGCACCAGATGACCCCACCGCTCACTGGGATGGAAACTTCAATGGTCAGGCTTTAAATCCGGGCGTGTATGCGTATCGGGTGGTGGTTGAGTATGCGTCCGGGGAGACGGAAGTGAGGTATGGAGATGTTACGCTATTACGGTGAAAAGCATGGGGCATGGAGCATGGGGCAATCTGTGACAAAGCTTGTAGAAATAAATTAATATCTGTCTCAAGGAAAGAACATCCCCTTTTCGAGGGGGATCGCTCGAAGAGCGAGGGGGTTCTCCGTGACACAGATAATATAGCATCGAAGAGCGAAGGGATTTTTTTTTACGGCTCCAATTGGAGGGTTTGCAGGCTTGTCCTTAAACGTTAATCAGTTTTTAATGATGTAATAGACTATTAGCAAGCCCACTTTTCAATTTTCATTCTTGATTTTTCATTTAATAGAATTCCTTGACCTTCAAAAACTCTGCAATCTCCTCTCCCGGCTTCACATGATGCGTATGAAAACCGAGCGATTTCGCAACTTCAATATTTTCCAATGTATCATCCATAAACAAGGTGCGGTCAGGTGTCATAAATGCTTCTTCACTCACGTGTTTAAAAATGGATGCATTCGGTTTGCGGTCGCCAAGCAAATGCGAATAAAATGCAGTGTCAAAATATGTGTCCTCAAAATTGGAAATTTTAAACGTGCGTTGCACATACCGATGTATCCATTCAAGATGTAACGTATTGGTATTGCTGAGGAGATATACATTATAAGCAGGACGTAACATTTCCAACATGGTAAGACGGTATCGGGGTATGCCGAGCAACATACTGTTCCAAGCTTCTATGATATCCAACGCCTGAACTTTATGGTCACATTGACGCAACATGTGGTTGATAAATATCTCTGTAGAAATATGCCCACACTCGTAATCGATTAGCGCCTTTTTCACCGCAGGCATATCAGCATCATCGCGCATGAGTCCGTGTAATCGCTGAAAAGTACCATCGATATCAATGTCGATGATGACATTTCCAAGATCAAACAGCAGGTTGCGTATCGTATGCTTCATGTGGAGGGTTTATGCCTAAAGATACAGATCAGGTCTCAAGATACCCGAGCACCACAATATACAAGCCGGTCGCAGCAATGACCAAACCTGCAGCAATTTGAATCCAGTTGACATACTTTGCTTTCAACCATACAGTCAGATTAGGCGCCAACCACGCCTTGGTGATATCGCCAGCCGACAAGGTGAGCATGAGTCCCGCGTAATACCAAAATGGATTGCTTTCCTGCACGTGCAAAAACACGGCCGCCCCAAGCCAAAAAAACAAAGTAAAAGGACTCAGCGAATTGACTAAAAAACCACCAAGAAAAGCACGCGTATAATTGACGGAAACAGGCGTCTGATTTTCGTCCAGTGAAAATTGCTTTCCGCGCAACATCCACAATCCCATGAGCAAAATACCAGCGCCACCAATCAGGTGCAACCCCAATCGCACATCCGGTCTTTGGGTCCATGCTTCCACAAAAGAGGTCAACCAGAAGGTCACAGCGATATACAGATAGTCACTTGTCCACGTGCCCGCAGCAGCTGAAATACCCGCCCGGCGACTGCCTTCCATCCCGTTACGAATGATGATCATGGTTACAGGCCCAAGCATCAGGGTTAACGTAAGCCCGGTGAGCAAACCTTCTCCAAATAATACCGCAGATAATAAATTGGACATGGATTGAGCCTATTCGATGACAGATATAATGAGTGTGCGTGGCGTCGCTCTGTTCCGGAACTCACACAAAAAAATTCCCTGCCACGTGCCCAAAGCCGGACGACCATCGAGCACAGGTATCGTCACGACAGCGCCAGACAACACACTTTTAATATGCGCAGGCATATCATCCGACCCCTCCATCTGATGACGAATGCCCGGAAGATCTTCAGGGGCTAAACGATCAAAATACAATTGGAAATCATGGCGCACATCCGCATCCGCATTTTCATTGATACACAGACCCGCCGAGGTGTGTTTCATATACACGGTCAACATCCCTTGTTGTGGCCAGGATGTCACAGCGCGAAAAACGTCATCTGTAATTAAATGAAAACCTCTGGGATAAGGTCCCAGTGTAATGGAATAGTGCCTCACCATGTTTCAAAGATAGGCATCCGAAAATGGATTCCGGTGGGATTACGGACGAGGACGGCTCAGCGCAGGACATTGCAACAACCCAATGTAATACACCGCGCCGATACGCAGCGAATAGTACCCATCCTTGTTGTTGTCTACTCCTCTTTGCCACCCGGGCTCACCGATCGGATCGATTCCGAGCTCTCCGGAACGGTCAGACAATTGGACCGCAATGTCACCTCTGCGAGCGGCGAGCTCCACCATATTCGGATAGACCGTACTGACATCATCCAGATAATCAGATCCCATTTGGCGAACGGACAATTCAATGTTGAGACTCCACTCGTAGGTAAAGTCGACTTTGAAACCAATACCATAAGTCATCCCGGCCGTCACCCGGGCATATTCTGAGGTTTTGTTCTGCCCTTCCGTGCCCAAAGGCCTGAGGGCATACCAGGTGCCATCCAGCTCAGCACGTGGATTGTAATAGGCAAATGCCAGGCCTCCGAAAACATAAGGCGTAAAGTATTTGTCACGGCTCCCATGCACGAGCGGGAAGAAATTAAATTCAAAACCCAACGATGCATCCAGGAAGTCCGTGCGGAAACTAAGGTTGCGGCTTTTCTGATAGATATTTTCGGAAAACGAATCCTTTCCCAGAAAACGGCCCGCTCCAACGTCTAGTCGGACTGAAGTGCGAGTATTGAAGTTGTAACGCCCGATCGCACATACCGAATAGCCAAGGCCCTTCAGCGAAAAGTTTGGATTGATGTCGCCATAATAGTTGGTCGCACCAATCATACCACCGACTTCATACCCCTTTTGACTGTACCCCGTAAAGTAGGTCAAAGCCATCAACAGTAGTAAAATATATCCCTTCATATGCGCAATTGGGGTGCAAAGATAGACTGAAACGGAATCATTTTATTAAATCGTATGATACAAGGGCAAATTAACGCGTCCCGCTCCGGCAAACTCACCACAGTGCCTTGTAAAAGACAAATATAGATATTATAAAAATATTTAATATAAAAAAGTGAGCTTAAAGTCCGGAGGCTCGGGAAATTTCCAGCATCCGGTCAATACACGCCCGACCGTCCCGGATAACCTCCTCGGTTAAAACGATTTCCGGTTGCTCAAATTTCATACACCGGTAAAGTTTTTCCATGGTATTCAATTTCATGTGCGGACACTCATTGCAGGCACAGGTATTGTTTGGCGGTGCCGGAATAAACACCTTGTCCGGACAGGCCAACTCCATCTGGTGGATGATCCCCGGTTCGGTGGCAACGATAAACTCCTTCGCATCGTCCGTTTGAACGAACTTAAGCAGCCCACTCGTCGAACCCACGTATTCGGCCGCCTCCAGAATATGCGCTTCACACTCGGGATGGGCGATCAATTTTGCTTTCGGATATCTCACCTGAAGTCGTGCGATTTTTTCATGCGAAAAGATCTCATGCACCATGCAGGTACCATTCCACAGGATCAGATCCCTTCCTGTTTTCTTTTCGAGGTACGCACCGAGATTTCGGTCCGGCGCAAAAATGATCTCCTTATCGCTTGGAATACTATTGATCACCTGCACCGCATTAGTCGAAGTGCAGCAAATATCAGTAAGCGTCTTCAGGGCAGCCGTGCAGTTGATATACGATACCACTACGGCGTTGGGATGTTTTTCTTTAAACTGCCTGAACAGTGGCGCCGGACATGAATCCGCGAGCGAACAACCCGCTTTCAGATCGGGTAATAACACCTTCTTATGTGGTGATAAGATCTTAGCCGTCTCTGCCATAAAATGGACGCCGGCAAAAACGATAATATCTGCACTGGTCGATGATGCTTGTTGCGAAAGTCCCAGACTATCCCCGATGTAATCCGCCACATCCTGGATCTCCGATTCCTGATAATAATGCGCAAGGATCACGGCATTTTTCTCCTTCTTCATCCGCTCTATCTCTGCCACCAGATCGACAGAAGGATCGATCGCTATATCGAGAAAACCCTTCTTTTCAAGATCGTTCAGGTCGATTTCTGTTGATGCTGCTTGCATAGTTTGCGTAATTCTGCCTGTACAACAATGACCGGTTGTCATAGTTGCCGAAATCAGATAAATATTCAGGATCACCTGATTAAAAATACCGTAGGCACTTTGTGAATATCAGGCCATCCTTGTTTCACCCAATCTGCTATCGACTTCGTTTCCACAAATCCACTTTCCCCACCTAAGCCCGCGGCAATGCAAAATTTCCGTTTTCCACTGAGCATTTTCGCCGCTGCATCCATCACCTGGTGATTTCGGTACGGTGCCTCTATCCATATCTGCGTAGCATCATCTCTGTCAGCTTGCCGTTCCAACTGGGGCAATTGCTTTTCCAACTCCTCCCGCTTGGCACTCAGGTAGCCGTGAAACATAAACCGCTGTCCTTCGAGTCCTGAGCCAATCAAAGCCATCAGAATACTGGACGGACCGGACACCGGTACTACACGGATACCCATATCATGCGCCTCGGCCACATACACATTGCCCGGATCGGCGATAGCAGGCAGACCGGCTTCAGACAGAATACCCACATCATGCCCTTCGAGCAAGGGTTGCAACTGCTCCCGAATCACTTTCTTATCTGCCATCTTTCGCGGCATCTCGCTGATCTTCAGTACTTCAATCGGTCGTTCGGGTTTTGTAGCACTGATAAATCGCCTCGCCGTGCGCGCCTTTTCCACGATAAAGTAATCCAGCCGATGCAGGATTTGAATCACTTCCGATGATATCGCACCCGATGCCTGGTCTGTGATAGGACTCGGTAAGAGGAAAAGACTGCCTTTTGTATGACGCATAATGATATCTTTGTCGATCTAAAAGTAACCCTAGGAATTGACTTACACCATTCGGATCGATGCCTTCGAAGGCCCTTTTGACCTTCTGCTCTTTTTCATTGAGCGGGATGAACTGGATATCTACGACATCCCCATCGCCAAAATCACGGACGATTTTCTTCAGTACATGCATACGCTGGAGAGCCTCAACATTGATATGGCCTCCGAATTTATCCTCGTGGCGGCTTCGCTTATGCGGATTAAAGCTAAAATGCTCATCCCCAGAAGGGAACTGGATGAAGAAGGCAATGAAATTGATCCACGTGAGGAACTGATTCAGCGCCTCATTGAGTACAAAGCCTATAAAGAAGCTACCGAGACGCTCCGAGAAAAGGAAGAGTCCCGTTCGCTCTCCTTTCCACGCGGAAATGTACGGGTCGAACTCCAGTCGCTGGCTGAAGAAGCCCTGGCGGACGCTGAGTTGGAAAACCTTTCTCTTTACAAACTACTACAGGCCTTCAAGCGGGTGATGTTACGCTTTGAAGAGGCTCAGGCCAATCCGGTCCACACAATTATCCAATATGGGTACACCGTTGAGGAGGAACAAACCCGAATTATCGATAATCTGGTCTTTCGGCAAAGGCTGGATTTCAACGATGTCTTTGATGTCTGCGAAAGTAAAATCCACGCCATCGTCACCTTTCTGGCCCTGCTGGAAATGGTCAATAATCAGGTGGTTAGAATCCTCGCCGGCGAAGGGGTAAACAACTTTTGGGTAGAACCCTTGCTTCAGCCTGAAGCTTCTTCTGAAGAAGAATAATATTCTGGAAAATCTTAGCGCTCTGCCTACCTTTCTTGGGTATATATTTCTATCTTTGCGCCACATTTTAAAGCACTTTTAGAAGATAACTATAAGAATTTCAATCTATTATGAACGTCGGTACAATCAAACAAATCATCGGCCCTGTAGTGGACGTAAGTTTCGAAGGAGAAAACAGTTCCATCCCGGATATTTTGAACGCACTCGAAATCACCCGTTCCACCGGTGAAAAAGTGATTCTGGAAGTGCAGCAGCACCTTGGCGAAGACAGCGTCCGCGCGATCGCCATGGATAGTACTGACGGCCTCATGCGTGGCATGGATGTCGTGGATACCGGAAATAATATCACGATGCCGGTAGGAGACCAGATCAAAGGTCGCCTGTTTAACGTGGTAGGGGAAGCGATCGACGGAATTGGTGATGTCGTGAAAGATGAGCGCTCCTACCCGATCCACCGCAAGCCACCGACGTATGAAGAGTTATCTACTTCAAAAGAAATTCTCTACACAGGGATTAAAGTAATTGACCTGATCGAGCCATATTCCAAAGGAGGAAAAATTGGTTTGTTCGGAGGAGCCGGTGTAGGAAAAACCGTATTGATCATGGAGCTGATCAATAACATCGCCAAAGGATATGAAGGTATCTCCGTATTTGCAGGTGTAGGTGAGCGTACGCGTGAAGGTAATGACCTGCTCCGTGAGATGATCGAATCCGGCGTTATCAAATACGGTAAGGAATTCGAACATAGTATGGAAGCCGGTGGCTGGGACCTGACCAAAGTGGACAGAGATGAACTGGCTAAATCACAGGCAACACTCGTGTTCGGTCAGATGAACGAACCTCCTGGTTCACGTGCACGTGTAGCCCTTTCCGGTCTGACGGTTGCGGAATACTACCGCGACGGTGATCTGAGCGATCCGGCCGGCGGACGTGATATCCTTTTCTTTATCGACAATATCTTCCGTTTCACTCAGGCCGGGTCTGAAGTATCCGCCCTGCTGGGACGTATGCCATCTGCGGTAGGATATCAGCCTACCCTCGCCACAGAGATGGGTGTGATGCAGGAGCGAATCACCTCTACCAAGCGAGGTTCGATTACTTCCGTACAGGCGGTATATGTACCTGCGGATGACCTTACTGACCCTGCTCCGGCGACAACTTTCGCTCACCTCGATGCGACTACCGTATTGAGCAGAAAGATCGCGGCACTCGGTATCTACCCTGCGGTAGATCCACTGGATAGTACGTCGCGAATCCTCGATCCACTGATTATCGGTGACGAACATTACAATACAGCGATGGCTGTGAAAAATATTCTCCAGCGCTACAATGAGTTGCAGGATATCATCGCTATCCTCGGTATGGAAGAACTCTCAGAAGAAGATAAGATTGTGGTACACCGCGCACGCCGTGTACAGCGTTTCCTCTCTCAGCCTTTCCACGTAGCGGAGCAGTTTACAGGAAAGCCTGGTGCCCTGGTACCGATCGAAGAAACCATCCGCGGATTTAACATGATCCTCGATGGTGAAGTGGACCAGTATCCGGAAGCAGCGTTCAACCTGAAAGGTTCGATCGAAGAAGTGATCGAAGCTGGAAAGAAAATGTTAGCCGAGTCAGATAATTAATAGATAAGATGAACCTCGTAATACTGACACCCGATAAGGAAATGTTCCATGGCAAAGTTACATCTGTGAATGTGCCCGCCATCGGAGGACGTTTTGAAGTGCTGAATGGCCATGCGCCAATTGTTGCCGCTTTAGGTGAAGGAGATGTGCGCTTTCAAATTGAAAAAGGAGAAAAACGCACCATCAATATTCAGCAGGGCTTCATCGAAGTATTGCGGGATGAGGTTTCCCTTTTGGTCTCCGGCGTAAAGGAAAAATAAGACACCCTGACACCTTCGGTACGCTAATCGTACCTGTTGAATCAATACGAAAAATAGATCGAAGCCTCTGGATTCTCCCGGAGGCTTTATTTTTGTAGATATGGCCACACCGCGCACAGTTGCTTTTCATACGCTGGGTTGTAAGCTCAACTACGCTGAGACCTCCTCTGTCCGACGATTGTTTGAACAGGATGGCTACGCCGTGGTGCCCTATGATGCGGAAGCAGACATCTACGTGCTCAATACCTGCTCCGTTACACAAAATGCTGATCGCGACTGCCGAAAATCAGTACGTCAGGTGCATCGCCAGAATCCACAAGCACGCGTCGTGGTGATGGGATGTTACGCGCAACTCAAACCCAAAGAAATAGCCAACATCAAAGGTGTGGATCTCGTGCTAGGGGCGGCTGAAAAATTTAATATTCTCGAATACATTCATTCATTGGATGGTGTTCTCGATCAGGGCACGGTGCACGCCGGTGAAATTCAGGAAGCTAATATTTTTACACCTGCATATTCTTTTGGAGATCGAACCAGATCCTTTCTCAAAGTGCAGGATGGATGTGATTATAAATGTACCTTCTGTACGATCCCACAAGCGCGAGGAAAAAGCAGAAGCGCAGAGATCAGTCAGATCGTGACTCAGGCAAAAGAAATTGGTCTATCCGGGAAAAAAGAAATCGTACTCACCGGCGTCAATATTGGAGACTTTGGAAATGG
>JAUHXV010000047.1 GCA_030426765.1 Bacteroidia bacterium
ATCACTTTCACGAAGAATGCGACTAACGAAATGATTGATCGTCTGATCATGGCAGCAGATAGTAGCGGAAAATACAAAAAGACTCTTTTTAGTAAAAAAACAACAAAGGAGAAAAAAGAGCTATTACGGCTTGAATATCGAAATAAATTTAAATGGATTTCCGGGCTGACCATACGGACTTTCCATAGCTTTTGTTATTCAGTTTTGCGCAGTCATGGAGCGAAGGAATTTGATAATCGATTTAGAATTATTGGGGACAAAAAGTCAGGGGAGGAGGATGAGTTTTCAAAATATCTGGCAGCAGAGACGGTCTTTGAGGTTTTTCATAAAATAATCATTGAGTCATGTGAAAATCCTGAATACCTTCTGAGACTAAAACGTTACATCCTGGATTACCTTGTGGATCGCATTCACATCAAAAAGAATACATACACTACTCAGGAAGGGAAATTCTACACATCACTTAATGGGACAAAGGTTCGTTCGAAATCAGAACAATTCATTGCTGATTGGCTTTACCGTCATAACATTCCCTTCGAATACGAACCATTATTGCAGGTCGCTGATTTTCCATTCCATCCTGACTTTTTTGTCCCGGCTGCTAATCTGTATATCGAACATGTCAGTAATCTTAGCTATGCCATGGAAGATAAGGAGAAGCAATACAGTAAGGGAGGCATACATTATGTAAGAACAAACGAAAAAGACACAAGAGATTCTGCATACTTCAGTCATAAACTTGAAAAGATTTTCAAAGGAACCCTGCCGGTAGATTATGATACAACCGCGCAGCTAAATTATGCTGAGGAGTTTCAAGCAATTCGAGACAAGGTGCATGAGTTTGTTAGATTGTCCATTCAGGTCATGGATATGATCAAGGTGGAGAACATTCCTTACGGAACCATAAAAGAAAGAGCTGGAAAAGATGCTCATGAGCGAATTCGCGAATTTTATTCACTGGCTTTGCCACTGATTGAAGCATACAATTCCTATTGCACGAACAGGTCCTATCTTGACTTTAATGATATGGTTATAAAATGTATGTCCCTCTTTCATAACTATGATGATATTTCTTCAATCTATCGGAATAGATACAATTACATACTTGTAGACGAATTTCAGGATGTTAATAACCTTCAGGTTGATTTGGTCAAACAATTGCTAACGGATAATACGCAGCTTTTTTGTGTCGGGGATGACTGGCAAAGTATCTACGGTTTCAGAGGATCTAATGTAAGTTACATCATTGAGTTCGAAAAGCATTTCCCTGCCGCTGAGGTAATCAAGCTTAATTATAATTATCGAAGCACAGAGCATATTGTGGGAGCCAGTAACGAAGTAATTAAGCATAATAAGTACAAAGTTGATAAGGATATTCAGGCTGTCAATCGATCAGAACACAAGATTGTTGTTTACGCGGGAAATGATGAACAGGATAATATTGATTTTTGTGTTAAGACTGTGCAGCAATTGCTCGAAGAGGGTATACGGGGAGATGAGATTCTTTTTCTCTACCGTCGGACAAGTATGTACCGACCCAATCCCTATCATAATAAACCGTCTCTTTCGGACACGTTTTACAAGAAAGGAATAAAAGTGTCGGCAAAGACCATTCATTCAGCAAAAGGGTTAGAGTCAAAGGTGGTGTTTATCCTTGGGTTGACCGATGGGTCCGGAGGATTTCCGGATATCTGGTCTGAGGATAGAATCTTCCATGTCATCAAAACGGTTGCTTTAGACCTGCTCATGGAAGAGGAACGCCGCTTATTTTATGTAGCCATAACTCGAGCAAAAGAAAAGCTCTACCTCATCACCGAGAAAGGCAACGAATCAGCCTTCCTAAATGAAATACCTGATATCTATACAGTAAAGACAGGTGAGCCGATCAAGGCTGCAGTTGATCCTGTCAGGCTATGCGAAAAGTGTTACAGTAAGGTTGAAAAGATGTGGGTGGTGTGTCCGTATTGTGGGGAGAGGTTGTGAATGGCCAGGACGTTTGCAGTCAATTTCACTGCCATCCTCCATATGATTTAAGCACCCCTCTATTCAGTGTGTTCATAAGTTTCATCATAAATATCACTTAAGTTGATACCATTATAGGTCCACTGTGGACATGGTGAAACATTATAACTATTGTTTAGAGAGATTTTAGTGGCTCTTGTTAATGACATGGACTCTCCTTTATATATCACCTTGTTTTCTGATTCGACTATACAAGTATCATCATTTGACATTGACAGTAATGTTGAACCGATAGGTATGTTCATTTCCAGGAAGTTAAGTTTGGGCCTCTTGCTTTTATATCGTTTCACGGCATCCTTAGAAGCTTCATCCACTTTGTCTAGTTCAACATTGACTTCTGGAGTCATGTCTTCTGTACATAAAAGTTTGAGCAGGTCAACGATTTGTATTTCCTCTATTTCAAAGAATTCCCTTTTCGGGTTTATCCTGTACGGCCCAAACGTGGTGTGAAGTACTCTTTCAACTTTCTGGATGTCATTCGTCTTTCCGGCGAAGCAGCATTCGAAGGGAAGCGGTACACCAGTCGTGTATAATTCATTCATTCTAATTTCAATTTCATCTCTGGTAGTCATCCCGATCTTTAACATGCCGGGCATAGCAGGATTACTTAAAACGTAGATTATTCCTTCCATAGTAGTATTAATAATTATGTGCGGTAATTCAAGTCAAATAGCTCTGCCTAAATCTCGATAATTTTAGGCAGTCCATAAATTATACTTTGGCTAATATTTTCTGCCGAAATTGGCATTTCAAAATTGGTCCGTCCTTTTAAATGCATTCCTCTATCTGCAAGGTCAGCCCATGGTTCCTTTGCAATATATATATTATGCATAATGCCTGCTTCAAGACGTTCACGTAGTCTTTTATCAGGCATTTCGGCTATGAAAATTCTGAATGAACAAAGCTGTTTCTCAACTGCCTCGTTTATCGTGTCTTTTCGAGCCGAATATTCATCTTCGTGATCTTTCGCATATTGCCAGCCATGCCAAATCTCTTTACGAACCCCATTTCCAGCAGACTTGGTGTCAAGCACAGTATATTCTCCTTTTTTGTAGGCTCGAGTATGCGCTGCTATTCGGCGCTTTGTTGAATTTGTTATGCCGACTGAGTAGGTAATAAAACCATCATTGTATTGGAAGGAAATCAAATACAATCCCTCGATATCTGGCATTTCCGGGAGATTGTTTTTGAGCTGATACTTTGGCCAGGAAAATGGACCTTTCCAAATGATTTGCCTTGACTCAATTTGGGATGAATCCCTTATCCTGTTAAAACTCCACATACTATATTGATCGATTTAGAAGGGGCTAATTAATGTTATACCCAAACTCCCTCGTTTGCAACACCATCTTCCACCAACTTTCTCTTTCAAGAATAGCTTTGTCGTCAACAGTGGATTTGAAGATGTCCAGGATGGAGTATTTGAAATTGACTTTTATGTACTCAAAACTTAGTTTTTTGAGTTCCACATTACCTCCATGCCCTATTTTTATATATGACTTCCATCGGCCTAAGATCATATGATCACCATATGCAGATCCTACATACATTTTGCCATTAGATTGATCTGTAATCATGTACACTCCTTTTTGATTTTGTAGGGCGGTTCTCCATCCTTCTTTTGAAAGAACTCTGGACATTTCATGCCATAATAGGTTTACTTTGTCATACCCCGGAAATATGTCATTGTCAAAAGTGTCAGGCAAAATCTGAAGAACTTCACATTGGTCCATGATTGAATTTGCCCGTCGAATCATATTCTGAGATTCATTTTTATATCTGACAATTAGTCGTCCAAAGTATTTTTCATATTCAGATAAAACCTCGTATTCATAGCCTATTCCATTTAATTTGTTTAAATCCCTCGTTATCCTCCCGACATGGAATAGAAGCCACTGGTCGCTCTGTGCAAGTTTTACAAATCCTATTGTGATTTGACCTGCTTTGTAGGATTTCAATTTTGAGTAATTCCAGTATTGAGCTCTTAAAAGCGTGTCGAAATCAGCATTTTTGAAGAAATCAATCGGATTCTTATTGTCGTCAATCGACAAATTGAATCTGACCTTAACATTGTCAAGATCATCTAAATTCAACATATCATTGAGCATTATTTTGTCTGAGTCTTGCTTCATTCTCACTCAATTAATCTAGGGTAAATCGTAAAGGGGATGACTGGTTTTCTATTTGTACCCCCATTCTATGCCGCCATCCCCTGCACAAACACTTCCACAAACTCCTTCATCTTGGCAATGATGCGCTTACCGATTGTGCGGGCATGTAAGACACTCGGCT
Source organism: Bacteroidia bacterium (assembly GCA_030426765.1). Classification (GTDB taxonomy): domain Bacteria; phylum Bacteroidota; class Bacteroidia; order Chitinophagales; family Saprospiraceae; genus Opimibacter. The sequence goes on from JAUHXV010000047.1 coordinate 4,315, forward strand.
TATTGTCCAGGCAACGATAGACGTCATCTCTAATAGGTTCCTGTCCACTATAGATATAGGCTTCCATTAAGGCACTAAATTGGGCTTTGTCCAGGTTTTCGTCTTCGCAAAGTTTGCCGAGGGCCAGGACCTTTTGCTCCTGCCAGTATTTTTCAAATTCGTCATCAATGGCATCGACTTCATGGATCAGCGGTAAATTTTCTTCAATGAATTTCTCTATGAGTTCACGTTTACTGCGCAGCACTATATCGCCACCCAATAAGTCCATTATGGCCTTTTTCTGGGTTTCTGCTTCTGATTTTTTAGCCTCTTTAAGGCGAGCCAGGAGTTTTAAGATATAGGACACATTGACGATGTCCCGATGGATCAATTCCAGTTCAAAGTCTATATCATCCAGAATAGAGGTTTTGTGTTTGAGTGTGTCGCTTTTGACTCGATCGTACAAATCCAGGTATTTGCTCTTGTAATCCTCATACTCTTGTTCTCCAATACCCAGATCCTGCCAGTCGAAGTCTGTAAACGATTGGAGTACATTCAAAGCACGCATTAATTTTCTAAACGCCTGCACGAAAAGGGCATATTCTTCTTCTCCGGGCAAGTCGTCCACACTTTGGTACGTAGGCGTGATTTCCTTGAGATTCTTCAGAGCCTCATCAAACGTTCTGGCGATATCTTCATAAGGTGGCAGTATGACGGTTTCAATCGCTTCTTTGTTTGAAAACAAAGTGATTGCATCGTCAGTAGCTGCCTTCAGGTTTCTGAATGCCAGAATGTTACCTTGTGATTTTTGCTCTCCCAGTGTTCGGTTGGTGCGAGAATATGCCTGAATCAATCCATGCTGCTTCAGGTTTTTGTCAACGTATAAGGTATTTACTTTTTTGGCATCAAAACCGGTAAGCAGCATGTTGACTACAAGCACCAGATCGAGTCTGTCTTTTTCATCATTGAAGGTCGCTTTCTCCCGGTCTTTTAACCGTTTGCTGATATCCTTAAAGTAATTCTCGAATTGCTGTGAGTCTTTCGTAGAGAATTTGGTGTGATACATTTTATTATAATCGCCAATAAACTCCTCTAATTTATCCCTGGTGTGACTGGAGAGGTACTGGACCTGAGCTTCTGCTGCCATAGGCATTTCATCTCCCGGAAGATAATCCTGCGCATCCTCATCTTCCTCATTGGCGCCATAGGTGAAAATGGTAGCAATCCGAAGGTCATGCAAGCCCTCTTCTTTTTTCTGCTTAAAGAGTTCGTAATATTTAATAACGTTTTCAATGCTACTTGTGGCGAATAGCGCAGAATAATCTTTATTGAAGGTCTTCTGGTTATGATAAGCGATGATATAATCTGTAATTTGCTCAAGGCGTTTTGGAGAATCAAAGACTTCCTGTTTGTCAATGGCCTCAACTTCAATATCAATATACGTGTTGCTCTTACTTTTGTATTTACCCACATACTCAATACCAAATTTGAGCACATTCTCGTCGCGAATCGCATCCGTAATCACATACTTGTGCAGGCATTGACCAAATAAATCAAACGTCGTGCGCTTACCCAAATCATTTTTAGAAGCATTCTCTGCAAAAATGGGGGTACCTGTAAACCCAAAGAGTTGGCTATTGGCAAAGTATTTCGTTATTCGATTGTGCGTTTCGCCAAACTGACTGCGGTGGCACTCATCAAAAATGAAGACGAGCTTTTTATTTTGCAAATGTGATAGTTTGTTTTCATGGTGGGCTTTGGAAACCGCATTATTCAATTTTTGGATGGTGGTAAGCACTAGCTTTGTATCATCAGTCAACTGCGCAACGAGTGATTGAGTATTATCCGTTACGTCGACGCTTCCTTTCTTAAAGGCGTTGAACTCCACCATGGTTTGATAATCCAGATCTTTGCGATCTACTACAAAGACAACCTTATAGACATCAGGCAGGTCCATGACCACCTGACTCGCTTTAAAAGAGGTCAGTGTTTTTCCAGAACCGGTGGTATGCCAGATATACCCATTATCATTTGAGTGTTGTACCTGATGGATGATGGCTTCTGACGCATAGTACTGATACGGACGGAGTACCATCATGTTTCTATTTGCCTCATTGATGACGACATACTGTGCAATCATTTTACCCAGATGGTTGGGTGTAAGGAAGACTGAAGCAAATTTCGTGAGGTCAGTGATATTCCTGTTTTCACGATCAGCCCAAAAGAAAGTTTGTTTAACAGATTGGAGCTTGTTGTTTGCCAGGTATTTGGTATTGACACCATTGCTGATGATAAAGATCTGAACGTATTGAAACAGAGCATAGTTACTCCAGAACGAATGTTTTTGATAGCGATTGATTTGATTAAACGCCTCCTTTATCTCAAGGCCTCTGCGTTTGAGTTCAATCTGAACCAAAGGCAGACCATTGATCAGAAGTGTTACATCATATCTGTTTTTGTAGCTGCCCTCTTGTGTGACCTGATGTGTGACCTGAAATAGATTTTTAGCCCAGTCTTCAGAATTATAAAATTGAACATACACCGCTTCGCCATTTTCTCGTGGGATGCTGAACCGATCACGTAATGTTTTAGCCTTTTCAAAGACATTCCCTTTGGCCAGATGGTTGAGGATGGCATCAAACTCTTTACTCGAATAGGATTCGTTGTTGAACGCCTCTAATTGCTTCTGGAGATTAGTGAGCAATGCAGATCCATCAGGTATCTGCACGTGAGTATAGCCCAGTCCGGTTAACTGCCTGACCAGGTGGTTTTCCAGGGTAGCTTCTGATTGGTGTGTCATTAGTCGTTTAAGAAAATGGTTTTATAGTGTCTTTCTATGTCATCAATTTCTATCTCAGTGAGTATGGCAAACTCTTTTGTGCGAGCTCGCTTTGACAGCTTTCCCGCATTTTGGTCAAGAAAACGTATTAATTGTGCTACCATTTTATCCGGCATTTCAAATTCATCATCCAAATATCTTTTCATTTCATCGTAATGGGTCAGATAAGCGATCTCCTTCGGAATAATGTTTTCTATGGTGTCATGTACGCAGTCATACAGGAATTCGGCCTGAGTAGTCGCATCATAGTACCTGTAATAATCCATCGTTTCATTTAAAACGTTTACGTTATGATCCAAAGTTTCTTCCCATTCGATAAATTCCAATAATGGGTGCGAGTACGCTTCCAATACATTGCGGTAGTCATTTAGGTGGTCTAAAATAGAAGAAGAAACCGGAAAGATCATGCCTTGCTGCCCGAATTTCTTTTTGGCGAGGACGTGATGGATGAGATATCGGTGGATCCGGCCATTGCCGTCTTCGAATGGGTGAATGAATATAAAGCCAAAGGCTATGATCGATGCTGTCAGGACCGCATCAAAATCATCTTTCAAAAGTAATTCGTTGGTATGGAGCATTCCGGAAATCAATGGATCAATGTCCTGCCACCTTGCCGAAATATGATCGGGTAAAGGTTCACCAGACGTACGATCATGTTCTCCCACAAAACCACCCTTGGTACGGAAACCCATGTCCACAAATCTGGGATTTTCGATGACCAGTTGTTGGAGTCTAATCAATTCCTCCTTTGACAGGTCTGTCATGCCGGCTTGCCCGATGGCTTGTCCCCAGCGTGCGGCCCTTTTACTTTTTGGACTTTCGCCTTCAATGGTGAATGAAGCTTTTGAATCCTTCAGCAGTAAAAAGGCGGATGCCCGCTGCAAGATGTCTTTGCGGATGCCTTGCAGGTAGATGTGGCTTTGGGCAGCCAGGCCGGCAGCCATGTATTGCTCCAGCTTTTCGGTTTTATGGATGAGCGGACAAAAACTGTTTGTGCCCGGAAGGTTGTTGATGATCTTATGACGTGATGATCGGGTACCCGAGCAGGCAAATTGTAATTTTTCATCCACCAATGGAACCATATTTCCTCTGTCAAGGTCCGGCAGTGAAAGTTTACTGTCGGTCAACCATTCATATAGGAACCATATTCGTCTGCTATACTGACCCAGCACCTCTATCTGGACAAGGGCTTCTATCTCTTTTATGGGTATGACGTCAAACAGTTTTCTAAAAACTAATAGATTAATGCCTTCATATTTCAGGGCAAAAACCAGTTGCTTGTATAGTGTATCCTCCGGTTGATGTCGGGAGGTCAATACCATCCAGCCGTCTGTGCGATACTGTCGTTTTTTTGGACTGATCAGTACCAGTGTTCGGGGGAGTGGTACCGGCAGTTGGAAAGCTTCTATAATCGCGCCATATCCTGCCAGTATGCCTGTCTCAGGGGTTTTTCTGCCTTGAAAAGCACTTATTTCAAGTGAAAAACGTTTATTTGATTGATGCATTAGTGAAAAATACTTATCTAAAATAGGTGAAAAATACTTATTTTAGGTGAAAAACTATTAAAAATAAGCATTTATGGTGAATAGTGCTTAAAATTATCAGAATTAGGATTTTTAGGATTTGAAGATTATAGGATTTGGTTTGTGGATGAGGATTTGATTGTGAGTGGAAAGGGAAGTCAAAAAAACCTTCCATCCATTAATCCTACAAATCCTAATTCAGACAGTTTTCACTTTAGAAAATGCCACTTGATCTCCACCCCATAACGAGGCACTATCTTGTCAAGCTTGCTTTTGAATGATCTCCTGTGTCCGGCTCCGATGAGAAGAGCTCCGGTTTGGAATGGATGCTTTTCACCATATTTATAAATGTTGTCTATCATCTCCTCGTCGCGTTTTGAATTGACTTCAATTCTTTGTTGGGCGATTTGGAGAAGGCGGTCATCTGCAAGTTCAGCAAGAATTCGTTTTTCTTCATTTTCCAGGTTATCCATAAGTGTATCGTATGGATCGCTATTCAAAAATGGAAACCCTCCTTTTGGTACATGATAAGCAAGTTGATTAAATGCATGAGTCAATCCCTCGGATTTGCTGAGATTTTTACCTATTATATCTAGTAAATGATTCGTATTCCTGTAATAGGCATCTGAACAAGGGAATGTGTCCACGGGAATATGCTCCGCGACTTTTGTTAGTAAGTATAACTGGATGGCTGTTGACTCTAGTTTGCTTCGACTTTGTTGAGCGTATACCTGATCGTAGACAGCATCTTTAATCTCCTCGAAGATGACATCCGGATGTAATGACCAGAGTATTTTCAGAAGTTCATCGGAATTACACATTCCATCCGATTGATGTTGTGTGAAAACTACAGTTACATTAAACATGTCCCCAAAATTCCTTGATCATAAAATCCAATTTTTCCGCCTCCCATGGAAAGGAGCTGAACCCCCTTTCTACAAGACGCCCCTTCAGGGCTTTTGACTTTTACTTGTCTTACAGTAATTGAGTAGCATCAGATTTTTAAGGTCTAATTAAATATTCCGTCTTTCCTTCGCTCGCCATAGCCTTGGCGTAGGCGAGTGCCTTTTCTGCCTCTTCCTCTTTTCTGCCTTTTCCGCCATTTTCATACAAACATCTGCTGCAACAACCCCTTTTTAAAAGTTTGGGTGTGGGTGATTTGATTGACTACACTTTCTATTTTATTGTCGATGCTTGACATAAAGGCAGTAATCTTTTGCTGCTCTTCACGAGAAGGTAGACTAAGTTTTAAGTTACTCACACGCCCAGAAGATAGGCTTAAAACTTTGGTGCCTTGCGCAACAACCATGAGCTGTTTTCTCATTCTCCAGGATTTGAGCAAAATACCAAAATAACCGATGACAGTTTTTGATGATTTTGGGCGTATTAGAAATGTGTGTAATCCTGCCAAAACTCGTTTGTCATTTACTTCAATCAACTCTATTGTTTTCCCTATGTCGTGATAATCTTCAGATGCGTCAGCCATGACCAAGTCTCCGTTTTTGCAATATGCATCCTCTTTTATTTTTGACAAATCGACATCTCTATTTATATAAGGAATATCTTCTTTGGACAAGCTAAATGCTGTTCTGAATTTAGTGTGAATATCCCCATAATGTATATTGTAAACAGATCCCGATTCGTAATTAAGTTTCTCTCTTGAAAGTGAGTTAGTGGACTTAAAAGAGTATAAATCTCCCAATCTTTTCTCCTCCCACTCCGGATACTCCTCCCCATGCTCATCCTTAAAGCGGAGCTGACCGGAAAAGAGCTGCTGCATGACGCCCTTTTTGTATTGTTCCAGAAGTTCCTTCTTTTTGGTGAGGAGTTGGATTTTATGATCCACCGCACTTAGAAAAGAAGCTATTTTTTGTTGTTCGGGGAGGGAGGGGATTTTAATGGGGATATTTTTTAAATCTCCAGTTGTAAATCCCTTAATAGAAGTTCCTTGCGAATATTGATGAAGTAATTTATTCCTTGCAATGAAATAGTAAGCAATGAAGTAACTGCTATCCTTTGTCGGAATTAAGTTTGCAAAATCTTGACTTGTACACAAATCGGTTTGGCTTACAGCAAGTTTGCCGACACCTACCCTAGAAACAAAAAGAACACTGTTTTTTGGTATAATTTTCGTCGCACTTTCATTTATTGCTTTATCTGATAAATACCGTGTAATACTTAAATTCGTCACATCATCTTCAGTAACATCTGAGCTTGAGATCCAGGGGGTTCTACCTGCCCAGTAATCAGCGTTATCTGTTGGGGGAGTTCCACCACCTTTAAAATCCCCTAAATTGCCGACTTTCCTATTATCCCACCCGCAATCAAACTCTTTAAATCGTAATGATGGTGTGAGTTTGTTATATGCACCATTTTTTGATTTTTCCATCTTTACTAAAACGGTGTGTCTATTCCCAACTGGTTACAAAAATCGGCTATCGTGGCATCGGTAACTGCCATATCCTTCTCTATGGTTTTGAGCTCTTTAGAGATAGCGGCCAGATCTACTTGTTCCTCTTCTTCGAAGGTATCTACATAACGAGGGATGTTGAGATTGTAATCGTTTTCCTTTACTTCTTTCAGTGTGGCGACATAACTGTATTTATCAGAAGAAACTCGTTGAGTATAAGTTTCAATGATTCTAGTGATATCCTCCTCCCGTAAGATGTTTTGCGTTTTGACTTTTTCAAAAGACTGGCTGGCATCGATAAACAGGATATTGTCTTTGTGCTCCCGGCTTTTCTTCATGACAAGGATACAAGTCGGAATACTCGTTCCATAAAATATATTTGCCGGCAGCCCAATGACTGCGTCAAGGTAGTTGCGATCTTTTATGAGATATTTACGGATGTGGCCTTCTGCCGCGCCTCTGAATAAGACGCCATGAGGTAACACAACGGCCATAGTACCTTTTTCATCCAGTTGGTGGATCATATGCTGGACAAATGCAAAATCTGCTTTTGACGACGGTGCCAGCTTGCCATAAGCCGAAAAACGATCATCACTTAAGAATAATGGACTGGCACTCCATTTGGCAGAAAACGGAGGATTGGCGACAATGGCCTCAAAGCGCATATCATCATGCTGCGGCTTTTCTAGGGTATTCTCGTTTTTGATATCAAACCTTTTGTAGTGCACATCGTGCATGATCATATTCATACGGCACAAGTTGTACGTCGTGGGATTCATCTCCTGTCCGTAGAATAGCAGCCCTTTATTATCCACTTCTTTGGCTACACGGAGGAGCAGAGAACCTGACCCGCAGGTAGGGTCGTAGACGTTTTTTATCTTTTTCTTTCCTGCGGTGACCAGCTTGGCCAATACCTTGGATACTTGTTGTGGTGTATAAAATTCCCCGGCCTTTTTACCTGCACCGCTGGCAAACTGACCAATGAGATATTCGTATGCATCGCCCAGTAAATCACTCTCTGTATTTTCAAGATCGAAGTCAATTTCGTCAAGGTGAGAGAGCACCTTGACGATGAGTTCGTTTTTGTCGTTTTCTGACTTCCCAAGCTTCGAGCTCGTCAGGTCCAGATCTTCAAACAGATTTCCAAAGTCTTCTTCACTTTCCGAGCCCATCGTGCTTTGTTCGATGTGAGAAAGCACCTTCGCCAGATCACTCAGGATAAATTTGTGCTTCCCTCCTGAATTCCCTCTTCTGGCTAGTTCAGAAAAAAGCTCTGATGGCAGTAAGAAATACCCCAGTTTATCGAGAGCAGCATCCTTAATGGCCTCAATAAAGTCACCTTCCTGCTTATGGCCCTCTATCTGATCAAAGGTTAATCCGTCCGGTTGGAGGATTTCATTGGCATACAGCTCCATCTTCTTACTGAGGTATTTATAGAAGATAAAGCCCAGTATATAATCTCTGAAGTCATCCGCAGCCATTTTCCCTCGGAGGGTGTTGGCGATGTTCCAGAGTTGGGATTCAAGGTTTCTTTTTTGAGTGTCGGACATTTGCCAAATTTATGGATTTAGGAGTCATTATATGTCAAAAAATATTAAGTCTTGGTTTGATTATAAATTCTTATTTTTCAATTAATATAAATCAGATATCATGCACAAAAGAATTGCAGCCCAAAGATTGGTATTTAGGATTGTGTTAGCAATAGTTTTAGTATTCTTGTTTTATTTCTATATATTTTATATTTATTTAGCCGATATTAAAAGCTTCATTTTTAATTCAGCTGGCCCAATATTTGTGGCTTTAGCTACCTTATCTTCATTAGCTTTTTCTTTTGCTGGAGTTATTAAAACTGAAAGTGATCGAAGCACTGTGTCATTAGCAGCTGAAAAATTATTACATTCAACACTTCATTTTGCATTCTCTGTTATTTTGGGGGTTATAGTAATTCAACTGGACGAGGTGAAGTTTCTTCCCATTGTTGTAACAATTATTAAGTTCATTTTAACAGGCTTTAGTGTTTACCTTTTTGTTGTTGCAGCTCAATCTGCATTGTATGGAGTGGAGTGGCTTTCTGACATACTTTATGTTCGCTGGAATAGACGAGCTATACTAGAGGAAGATCCAAAGAAAACAATTCGTGATAGCTTAGAACATGATATTGAAGGATTGCCTGAACATGATTTAAATCAAGTCTCTAATAAGCCAGAGAGGAGTAAAAAAGCTCCTTTTTAGAGAATGGTATATTATCCGATATAATAATTCTTGATTTAGATTCACTAATAGAGTCAAGGCACCTTAATGCAAGAAAATAATCAAAGTTAATTTGTGCTTAGAGCAAAAAGACAATGTTGAATAGTGGATATTATACCACTAGGGAAGCTAATCAAAAATAACTTTTATGTCTTTATACTTCTCTATTTCTTTGGATAAATAGGTGCCCCTTGTTTCTTCAACTTGATTGAGAATTCCCTTTTCTATCCTTTTAACCTTAGTTGTGCTAATTCTCTTAAGCGGCCTTGCTTTTTTTACAGGTTTTTGGTCTTTCATAAACTTTAAAGATTAGTATGTTTATCAATAAATGCTGCGTAATAAACCATGTGATCTCGCCAATGAACCTTCTCCTCTTCATTGAAGTCAAGTTTAGTTGTTGAGTCAACAGCAACTATTGCTTGGATCTTGTTTTGATTCTTATTAAATATTGGGATGGTTGAGCAAAATTGAATATTGCCAATTTTTGATATCTGTGCCTCTGACAAAAAATAATTGTTGTCTGTTAGATCTAAATCAACACATAGCGCTTTCTCGTGATAACTTTTACCTACCATGCCTTCTACAGTTTTGGCACTGACAGTAAATTGAAGGCTGTTATGGTGGTATGAGTCAGATATTCCTTTTACTGTTGTCAGGCATAAAATAGTTCGGTTTAAAACGTATTTATTCCATAGCCCGATTAAGCCATTTATTGGTTTAAATATTCTAGTGTTAAACGGAGTATTGAATTCTTTTATTTTCTCCTTTATTAATTGAAAATGATTTTGTTTGTCGTATTCCAGCAAATCGTAAAAGAGTGCAGATTTTTTTCTGTATCGTTTTTTGATCATAATTGTTTCTATTGGAAGCCAAAAACCAGACCACATAATGCCTGTCAAAAAAAGCCAAAATTGTATATTTTGAATATTAATTTTTTCCGATAAAACGTCGTTCTTGATTAGGGCTGCGATAATCATGTCATTTTTACCCATAAAGATTAAGAAACTAGAAACTAGGCTAAACCCTATAATTCGAATAAATGCTAGCATATTATTTCATGGTTTTTTATTAAAAGCTTAGACATCACAATTTTATTCTGAATCATTTCCTATTTCGGACATTTAAAAAAATCAACCGATCTTATGTGAAGTTGATGATTGGTCCTTCTGGATTATTAAATTGAAATTCTACAAGCTCTTTGCGCATAACTAAGGCAAGTAAAATGTATTACTAATCACTGTGTGAATTCAAAAAAGAAAAAGTTTAAGAGTAAAATATCAATTTGTTTATTCATCACATTGATGAATAAACATTAATCTCATTAGTCTTTCTTTGGATAATAACGATTAGGTACGATTTCTCAGTTTTGGGAGTTACAATATAAGCATACTTTATATTATCATAGTGCTGATCTTTAAATGTAAATAATATATGTAAAAGCCACTGATACTCAAATATTTACTTACATGACCCGCTCTCATAACCCAAACAACTACTACGTCTACGTCTACATCGATCCCCGCAACTTTGAGGAATTCTACTATGGTAAAGGGAAAGGAAATCGAAAGGATGCACATCTGAAAGACCAAAGGGATTCAGATAAAACCAGAACCATTGCTGAGATTAAGGCAGTAGGATTAGAGCCCATCATACGGGTGATCGCCAAAGACCTGACAGAAGGGGAAGCATTACTGGTGGAAAAGACATTGTTGTGGAAACTAGGAAAGACGCTCACCAATGTTTCAAAAGGACACCGAAAAACCAATTTTCGGCCATTCAATACTATGTATAAGGAGATCCCTGATTTCGACTTCTCAAACGATGTCTACTATGTGAATGTGGGAGAAGGAAGAAAGAGAAGTTGGGATGATTGCAGACGCTTTGGATTTCTGGCTGCTGGAGGAGGAAAGAAATGGAGTGACCCAATTAAGACTCTCAGTATTGGTGATACAGTTGTGGCATATCTCAAGGGACATGGATACGTTGGTGTAGGTATAGTGAAAGACAAAGCCGTCAATGTGACTAACTTTAGATATAAAAATAAATCTCTTAGAGATGTTCAGCTAGTATGTCCTGAGATCTTCGAGCATTACGAAAACGAAAAAGCAGACTTCCTGGTGAAAGTGAAATGGCTCAAATCCTTTCCGCGAGAAGAAGCCAAATGGAAGAAAATGCCGGCCTTTTCACTACCCAGCAAATCGTCGCCCGACTTCGAAGTCAGCCCAAAACACTTAAGTTTCTGGAGAGGGCATTTGAAGTTGAATTTCCTGAGTAAACTCATTTGAGGGCATCTACTCCACATTTTCCCTTTTAATACGGCCAGGAGGCTCTCTACGCAATAATGATAGCTTTCCTGTACTAATATACATCCCTGCAGCAGACGATGCAGGTGGTCTTTTTTACAACGTAAGGGTGGTAAAGAAATGATGGACTGTTGTGAGTAGTGAATAGAGAATAGTGAATGGTCAGTAGTCAGTTTTAACTAGTGAATCGCTCATCACCTTTTAATCGCCGTAGCTTTAGCGAAGGAGATCATCACCCCATCACTCCCTCACCCCATCACTCCCTACCTAAAGCTTCACAAACCTCCCCACAGCCCCAAACGCATCCGTCAACACTGTATACACGCCTGCCGGCAAATCCTGGACATCAAAATAGATGGTCGTCTCACCTTGCGCATCTTGTTCCAACTGATACATCACATTTTTTCCAAAGGCATCGAGAATATACCAGGTGAAATCAGTCTCCGATTCGAGATCTAAGGTCAAAGTGACTTCCGAACCATACACTGGATTTGGTGAGAGGGTAGAGGAGATGGAAGTATTGGCGCTGCGCCAACCAATCAACCATGAAAACGGCTCTACCTTATCGGCATCGATGGGTTTGATCAAACCGGGACACGGACCGTTAAACTGCCCGCCGTGCTTGTTGCAGTATTTGACGGGCAACTGCTCGACATAGCCGGGAAGAGTCGGTGAGTCTTCCATGATATAAAGCTCTGCCATCTCATCCCAGGTCCACTGCCATCCGGGAGCCTGCGGATTGTGATAGAGGTCATAGCCTTCTTTGCGCATTTTGTTGACAAACTGCTTCAGATTGATATCCCGGAATCCGGGTGGCCCCATTTCGATAGACAGAATCAGCCCGTTTTCATTGGGCGTCAGGAAGCCGTTTGGGATATCATCCGGTGCAAAGACCGTGATGGGATAATCGATATAAGGCGATTTGGCAAATTGATTTTCCGGCCCGTGATGCACAACCTTTCCTCCTTCGTATCCGGTTTCAGCCACAGCCTGGTTTAATACGTCGAGTAGGTTTTTTTGCGCAGCCGTAATCTGTCCAACACCCGGTTCGAAATCAAGATTCGGTGGATTGGGATTTCCCTGGTCCGGCCCTGCATAAAAACCCACCATCAGCAGATCATAATCCGCCGTTAGATAGCGCCCAAGATCCGTTTCCGGTTCTAACTCAGTAGGGGACGCCAGAACTTCCAACGGTACCAGATCAAACTCTGAAGACAGTGTCTTGCAATCCAGAATATATTCATACGAATGAAACTCCTTTCCCCAGAAACAAACTTTAGAAGGATCATCCAAAGGCATAAGCACAATCTCGTCTTCAGCCTCTTCATCCATGTCCCCCATCTTCTTGTTGAGATCAATCATGACATCAAACCATCCATTACATGCTTCCACCTGAAGCGCTCGTGCCTGCGCCAGGCCTTCATCGATATTGGCATAGGCTTTTGCTGTGTACTCACTGATCTTTTCTTCACGCTCCATACCAGTAAACATTTTCGTCAGCTTGCTGTAACGCTGTTCGATAGGCAGATACCCTTTTTGCGGACCCCAGTTGCCACTCTTTGGTTTTATATCCATCGATTTCGTAGCGGCATCATTGCCGATGAGGGGCGTGCCGTCCGGATTGACCGGCCGCGTCATGATGATGACATTCTGTTGATCAGCAATCTTTGCAAATGCTCTCGCATGTGCGGGCTGCATACCCGATTGACAGATGGCAGCATCATCGCGGAGCGGCACTTTAAATAATTCCTGTCGTTCCTCCGGGTAATAAATTTTCTGCGCATTGTCCGAAGAAGGAAATCCCATCTCATGGAAGTCTTCCATGTTGCCTGCCAATAAGTTGCCCACGCGAAGTTGTACATCAGGATACCGAGGCGCAAAATCATGCAGAACTTTGTCCAGATTGGTGACACAGGAAGCACAAACTTTTTCCAGTTCGCCACTCTGACTCTGGACGCGCACCACACCATCGTTATCATCATTGTTGAAGATCAGCGCGCGCAACCCTTCCATCGAACTTTCATTGACCTGGAGTTGATTTAAGATGATCTCCTGCGGTGTTGGAAATTCCAAAAATGGAATAAAGTATTCTACCGCAACACCAACCGGATCCGCACCAAAGACAAAGATGTCAAGCAACGGATCAAGCAGGTCGCCCATGCCGGCATCGCCAAACGCAAATTTAAAGATGTTGACCTGCGACTGCAATGTGAGATCCCCTTCAAGCGCGGAGATCAGCATACCCGCATTGTGGACGCCATCCTGCACCATCTTTTTATACAGGACGAGATTGCTGATCCCTTTATATAATACACTCGGATCGCCGCCGTCGAGTGTCGTGCTTGCCTGCAAGCCCATATCAACGAGTGCAAGTTTATTATCGAGGTATGCCTCCAGCACATTATCTGCCTGGTACATAAGGGTCGTGATATACCAGTACAGATCGTAAAAGGATTCGTCGGGATCATATAGTCCATCCAGTAATTGCCCGGACTCGGCACGACAGGTAATCGCGTGCGATGGGACTTCCGCTGCCCCAATCATTTCCAGTGCTTCTCCATCCGGCTGAGGACGCAAATCCCGAATCGCCTCACTCGGATCGGCGCCTCCAGCCCATTTTGTGAGGAAGCTGACGGCACCAGCTGCAATCCAATCCTGTAATGAACCGATGTCAAAAAGCGATAGGTCTTCTATAAAGATTTGCAGTTCGGCGAGATGCGAACCATAATGAGGCGCAGCGATGGTGACTAATCTGTTGATGTCCCCTTCCATGAAGTTTTCCGGTCGCTTGTATGCATCATTATAGTGTTCCGACGCATACACTCTGGCCAGCACACCGCCCATGCCATGTCCGATGACATCAGCTTGTGTAGCGGCTACCGCCAGATCATTCCGATAGTACGTCAGGGCATCTTTAATGCCATCTGTATTCGATGGATACACATCTCCCCATAGCACTTTGGTGTTGCTGGAAAAACTACTGTTCTCACTCGATCCGGTAGATCCATTGGACTCGGTATAATCGGTTGCAAAAACCTGAAAGCCTTTTTCGATAAGAAAATCAAACATGCTTGTTCCGCCTTCTGCGGCAGTTTTCCAAGCGGTGACCGGATCGGTAAGCACATCATGCAGGAGCACAACAGGTGGCCGCACCAGGGGAACTGTTCTGGAAAGTGAGGTCGTCTCTTCTGCGCCTATAAAATCAAATGTAAATTCAAGATCCCATGCTTCCACTTTATTGTTCAGCAGATAGGTCTCTTCATCTTCAGGAAGGAACTCATCCGGAGGGGTGAACAGGATAAACACATAATGTTTGTCTTCAAAAAGAAATGTCGTATCGCTCCATGGCATTTCGGTATCACCTTCAAAATCTAGTTGCGCGATGCGTCCTTTTTCTTCAAATTCCAATCGCACCACTACGCTGCTCACACCATCCGTGGCTACACCTTTTCTATTGGCATCAAGATCCAGCAGTTCTTCAGGCATTAATTCACGTATATCTTTTGGTTCTGGATCATCGGGATCCACCAGGGCGAGATTGGCGTCAATGAATTTGCGTTCGAGCGGAAAGCATCCTCTCGGGCTTGTTCGATCGCGAACGAGTTCAAAAAGGGGTTCGCATAACGCGCGGATTTGTGTCATGCTGAATTCATTGTGCCAATAGGATTGCATTTTTGCAATTAGCTCAGGGTGGCCGTAGTACAATTCATCCTCGTACACTTCATCTACATGTGGACCTCCGGATTTCATATTGACCTCATCATGGTATTCACAAGCTATATCATCGCGAAGGTGAAAGTGCATATCTACTACGCGCACCCGGAAGAGAACGGAAGTGATTTCCTGATTCCCTGACATGCATGGTTCAGGCAATTCGATTTCTCCCAGATACTGGCAGCCGCAGTAATTATCCCCGTTGAAAGGAAAATAAAAATGATGCACCTCTTCCAGATTAACAGGTGTTCCGGGTTCAACGGTGAGCATGGTTGGGCAATCCATCCCAAGGCTAACATCAATTTGAAAGGCCTGGGCCACTGTGAAGGATGGTGGACAAATTCCCTCAGGACAATCCCCTCCTTCCTGTTCTCCCGAAACAATAATTTCTTTCGGATGGACACCATGCCACACGCCCTTACCGGCAGGCACCAGGTCAAAAATCGGTCGTCCCTGGGCATCATACGTGAAGTCTTTTGCATTGTACACATCCACTGTAGATGCTGCTTGTACTACCTCTTGCGGAATCACCTGGAGGTCATTTGCAGTGGCACAGGAAGAGGGTGCCAGTGTATTTAAATTTTCTAGAGAAAGCACCTGCGCGTTAAGAGTAGCAGGCTGAATGGAGAGAAGCAGTCCAAATAATAGGAAAGACCACATCAAAGATTTTCGGGTGAGAATCTTCATGACGGTTGATTTTTTAATTCCCTTAAGTTAACCTAAAAATCAGACTTCAACGGGATTGGAGGGGAGAGGGGTGAGTAGTCAGTATCTCCTTCGCTAAAGCTACGGCGATTGAAAGGTGAGTGGTGAGTAGTGAGTATCTCCTCCGCTAAAGCTACGGCGATTGAAAGGTGAGAGGTGAGTATCTCCTTCGCTAAAGCTACGGCGATTGAAAGGTGAGTGGTGATGCGATGAGTGAGTCCGATTCTAACATTCAATACTCTTCATCGACTAGCCGTTGCATGGAGTTTGCTCCTGCAACTCTGTATCTTGAGGAAGAAACATCTTATAGAAACAAGTGTTGTTGGAGCAAACTCCAACAACGGCTAGTCCGAAAACAGCTATTGTATCTTGGGGAGTAATAATGTTATAGAAACAAGTAAAAACTACGTAGTAAGATATGCTTGTCAATCTTATTAGCTATGCCGGTGGCATGAAATATATAAATGGAGGTAGTTAATATCAGAGCTATTCCGATGCCCTTTTCCCTTCGCCCTCGGCCTGCCCCATGCTCCATGCCCACGATCACACGGAGATTATCTTTTTTGACCGGAATCGCTTATACTTTTTTCCCTGAAGCACTTTGACGGATTGATTTTGGAGAAGTCTTCCTGGTTTTGGAGTTGGGTTGTTTCGCAGCGTACCGCGATAGTGAATTGTCAATCCCATTTTCAACTGGTTTACAGGGTGATACCTTGGCGACAAATGGTCACTTCAGCAGGTTGTTTTCGAAAAGGAAATTAGGGGACTTGAAACAAAAATGCAAATGATGTAGAATCAATTCCAGTTGATGATATATCTCTCCCATTATTTTGAAGTTTAAAAAAATTCCCATAATTTTCTTTTATAAACTTCACCGTTATGACAGCTGATGAACTCATGTCCATCATGGACAATCCCAACCTTATTTCAGGAATCTACAATTACTGTGACCGGTGGTGCGAGCGCTGCACTAAAACGGATCGTTGTTCGGTATTCCTGACTACCCCTAAAATGGATCCAGAAAATTTCCCTGACGAAGAATCTTATTTTGATGCTGTGTTTCAAAGTCTTCATGATTCGTTTTTGATTTCCATGGAATTGTTGCAGCGATCGGCAACTGAAAAAGGAATTGACCTCGATGACATTAGCACGAATCCTGATCTGGCACAAATTGAGTTGAATAGAATAGAGGTTAGAAAGTCTCCTATCTCCAACCTGGCAAACGATTATGTAGTAATTGGCCATGAGTGGTTTAACACCTGCGCCGATTCGTTAAAGGCACTGGAGAAAAGTCTGCAACAGGCAGACCAGATGAATCTGCCTAATCGAAATCCTAAAAAGGAAGCTGCAGATCTTCGCAATGCACTGGAAGTCATCTCCCATTATAACAGGCAGATCTACGTCAAATTAATCCGCGCTCAGAGTAGCAGACTGGAAGATGTTACGACATTTGAAAAAGATGAATTTCCAAAAGACTCAGATGGGTCTGCAAAGGTGGCTCTTATAGGAATTGACCACTCGATAAAAGCGTGGGAGGTGTTATGGCATCACCTTCCTGAGCAGGAGGATACCATTCTTCCAATTCTTTCCCTACTTGATTCTCTGCGGAATCAGACAGAGGCGCTATTTCCGGAAGCACGGGACTTTAAAAGACCTGGATTCGATGAATGAAGTGACTGCTGTTGTTATGCTCTGCAATGTGTGAAGTTTTTTCCTCTAAGCTTTGCATATTCTCAGAACACAAATCATCGTATGTGAATTGTCCCGCGCTGTTACTAAAGATCGGTCCCGTTTAGGGCTGAATCATTATTTATTCCGTTTTCCCCACACCTGCCAGCATCGCGGAACCCTACACACTTTTCCCATCTCTGGAGGAAAAGAAAAAGCCGGGAAGTTTTCACTTACCCGGCTCATGTACTGAAAAAACCTATTTATGATGATGTCGCGCACGAATTGGAAACTAAGAAACCGGAGCTTTACCCTGGATGATTCGAAGCAGAACGGCGATTACTGCCAGCACCAGGAGTATGTGTATCAATCCTGTTGCACTATAGGCAAAAAAACCGACGGCCCAAAGGATAACAAGGATAACGGCGATGAAATACAATAGGCTACTCATGGCATATATTTTTTAAGGTTAACAATATGGATTGCTTACACAAAACCTTACCAGGGTTTCTCATTAAACGAATGGAAACTTGCATAACCTTCCGCGTTAGTTCCAGACGGTAAATGTTTCAATGCGCCTGATCTGTTTTTGCGAGCAATCCTGTCTTTTGATTGCTTTTCATTAAAGGCATCCGAATTGCGAATTGGATTGTCATGCATTCCGGATGCAATTTTTCCGAGGTGCTTTTTTTGATTTGGATTTCCCAAATCATCAGGAATACCCTTCATGGCAGTATGTTTTTATAATCGATGGACCACAGCACTATAGCTGTAATCGGAATTTTCAGCGGGAGAGTATTTCTGAAAGTTTTAATAAAGGGAATCATCTATAAAACGAATAATCTTACATCAGACGTATAGATTGATCGTTTTGAACAAATTCTGCTTCGCGCTGAAAGGCAATACTGTAGGCGCTTGTAGGATAAAAGTTATACTTATTTATTTGTGCAAATTCAGTGTTTACCCTGAATGTTTTTTTGCAATCCAAGCCCTTCCGCCCTTCTGCCCTTCCGCCCTTCTGCCCTTCCGCCCCTTCATAGCATCCTCCTTTGTCGGATGGCAGGGTCTCCGTTTCACTTCGACTTTCCGCCCTTCCGCCCCGGACCATAAAAATCATTTTCCAACAGCAGGATATTGTGATTATCCTGTGAATTAAAAAACTAATCCAAACGTCAGCGCATTTAAATCCGGTCCACGGTCTTTGGCAAACATAGAATTGAGATCGTATGCGCAAAAGAATTCTACGCCGCGGGTGCCAAACTGCAACTTGACACCATAGCGGAAGTTATTCAGGTAGAAATTGTCGTGATCTTTTTCCTTGACTTTATCACCACTGTCTTTATGCACGAGCTTAGAGTGGCTGCCCAGGCGATAACCGGCATACGGACCGATACCGATACGAAACGCATCATGCCCGTGATCGTCCCAACCAATATGATGTCTGGCATGACCAAATGCAAACATCGGGACAATGGATACATTAAGGTAGCTGGCCGTGAGTTTACTTTTCGTAAAATCGAGTGGCCGTGTGTCGGAAGTAAACTCTGTCCCGGTATCCGTTTTTGTAATCAGGGTAGCGTCATCCTGAAATTTGAAGTTGTACCAGCTGATGCCAAATCCCCATTCGATAAACATACTCTTGCTGACATCGGTGTGCAGAATAGAGTTGAGACCAACATACCACGAGCCCCATGGACGTACTGTGTATTGTGCATTATTGTAGTCGGGAAAAGATCCGTTTTCCAGCCAGTTGTTGATTCCAAACTCAAAGTTGAACGTATGATACACTCCGCGATGATTGCGATTGCAATGAAAATCCCAGTCACTGTGAGGTGAGTTCGACTCCGACGTTACACGGACATTTGGAACAGGCTCCGGAGAAGGTGCTGTTTCTGGTTCCGGTGATGGTTCGGCGCTTGGTTCCGGTACTTGCGTTGAATCTGCGGTTTCCAGCGTTTGTAATATGTCCGCAAACAAAGCTGCAAAGTCATATCGCTTAAGCTGCTCAAGGTCATTGCGATCTCCGATCGTGAGAACCATCTTACTGGAAGGGGCGAGGTTGACAGTCACCGTATCGGGCTTTTGTGCAAAAGCGAAGGAAGAGATCAGAAGTAAGGCAAGTAGTACCGTTTGTTTCATCATCATGTTTATTCGTTTGTAGCTAAGTCCCGGGACGAAAGGTCTATCCGCAGGAATTCGTTTTTTCGGGCTCTTAACTCGCCAAACACCGATTCGTCACGGTCGCGTTGAAATGCAAAGTCAATCACCTTTTGTATACCAGACGTAGGTTTGTTCTCCGGGGTTGCTTCCTCCGGAAAATCTTTTTTTAAAAACCGATTTTGCACATCTTCTACCGAATAGGTAATGGACTGTCCTGCTTTGGGTTCCTCAATCGGCTCAGAGAGTGCGGCATTAAAAGCAGGTACAGTATTAATTGATTCTGCTATTGCAATAACTTCTTCTTCGTTTTTTTCTTCATTTACGTCCAACATCTCTTCCGGTTTCTTCTCTGCCGCTGCCATATCCGGACGTTTCGTTTTTTCAACAGGCTTTGCCGGTGGCGTCAACTCCGGTTCAGGTTTCTGTTCATGAGGTAGAGGCGTTTCCTTTTCGGGTTCAACTTCTTTGACCGGTTTTTGTGGTGATGTTTGTTCGGCCGGCACAGATGGTTCTATCCTAGCCGGTACAGTTGCCTTTTCATGTTCAGGCAATGCCGTCTCCTGACCCATTTGAAACCATAGCGCGGTCAACACAATTGCCATCACGGTTACAAGCAACCGAATCAGCAGTCGTTTGCGGAAGTTCGATTTTCCGGGCTGATCCAGATTAGCAGCGATGCGATCCCACGCAGCAGGAGGAGCCGTTTTTTCATAATGCTCCAATCCCTCTTTAAATCGTTTGTCAGGAGGCGATGTCATGGCGGTAATTTTTTGGTGATAACTCGGTTTTGGCGAGGAGGTTTTGAAGAAAACCCCTGGCTCTGCTCAGCTGAGATTTTGAGGTGTTTTCACTGATTTTTAGTTTTTCGGCGATTTCTTTGTGCGTAAATCCATCAATCGCATACAGATTAAATACAGTGCGATATCCGTCAGGGAGGCATTCGATCATTTGCAAGAGATCTTCCTGTTCGAGTGTATCCGAAGGTGTCACACCCGTGACATCCACCGGAATACCCTCCATTGAAGTGGTCATGGACATTTTTCGATTTTTCCTAAGGAAGGTCAGGGATTCATTGATCACGATGCGCTTCATCCACCCTTCAAAGCTCCCTTCCCCTCGATACTGCCCGATGCGGGCAAAGATGATCGTAAACGCAGTGACGAGGACATCTTCAGCATCAGCGGAGTTTTTGACATAGCGACAACAGAGGCCGTACATCCTCGAGGAGAATGTATCATAGAGTTGTTTTTGTGCCGCGCGGTCACCCCGCACACATCCCTGAATGAGTTGTTCTTCGGTCACACCCATGTCTTGTAATCAGAAGGTATGGATTTATTTGTTTTTTTGATAAGACGTAGAGAAGAGGGAAAGGGTTGCATACAGAGATGATATTTGTTGCCACAAAGCCTTTTTTTATACGTTCTTTTTTTCCGGAAAAAAGAACCAAAAACCTCGTCGCTCTAAAAACTCGCCTTCACCTCATATCATTTTTTGGGCGTATTGCTTCCTTTTGCATCCATTTTCACACTCTCTTTTATTTCTGCTTGCGGACAGAAATAAAAGCTGATCCGGGTGCTCAAACAATTTAGAGCGACAGGACTTTTCTGGTAGAAAATGAATTTTCAAATAAACACATTACAATTTCCTGTAGGGAAAATAAATCGGTGCAATCCGCTTAATCCGTTCAATCTGTGATTCAAAAAGGTAAGCAAGGCGAATCTTTTCTGCCTTTTCTGCCTTTTCCGCCTCTTCCTCTTTTACTCCCCCTTCACCTCTCACCTTTCACCGTTAACCGTTGACCGTTCACCCCAATTTCTATGTTCTCCTTTTCCTATCTTCGCTCCCATGGCTATGCGACTCGTGATTTTTGTGATTTTCCTCTCCGTGCAGGCACAGGCACAGATGAGTAAAGACTCCGCCGCGTTTTTCATTCGGGATATCTATCGACAATCTTATACTGAGCGGCAGAGCTATGAGTGGCTCCGGACGCTCACCAAAGATATCGGGCATCGGCTCAGTGGTTCTGAAAACAGCGCCCGGGCGATCGAATGGGCGAAAGCAACTATGGATACATTTGGTCTCGACAGCGTCTGGTTGCAACCCGTGATGGTGCCGCACTGGGTACGCGGGGAAAAAGAACAGGTGCTCATGATGACCGGCAATGGCGATGTACGTTCACTCAAAGCTGTTGCTTTGGGCAACTCACCGGGTACCGGAGAAAATGGCATCCAGGCGGAAGTGGTGGAGGTCATGTCTATCGACGAACTCAAAGAGATGCCGGATCGCGCGATTCATGGGAAAATTGTGTTTTTCAACCGACCGATGGATCCCGGGCAGCTCAGTACGTTTTCTGCTTACGGTGGAGCTGCTGACCAACGCTCGACCGGTCCGGTGGCTGCTGCAGAGCGAGGCGCAATTGGGGTTGTGATTCGCTCACTGTCAACTGACCAGGACGATTCGCCGCACACAGGGATGACCATTTTGTCAGACCAGATCAGAAACATCCCTTCTCTCGCCCTCAGCACCAATGATGCTGTAGTGCTGAGCGACGCCTTAAAAAAGGGAAAGGTCGAACTTTACCTGCGCACCACATGTGAAATGAAAGAAGACGTTCTGTCGTATAATGTGATCGGTGAAATCAAAGGAAAAGATTTTCCCGACGAGATTATTCTGGTTGGCGGGCATTTCGATTCATGGGATATTGGCGAAGGCGCACATGACGATGGAAGTGGGTGCATGCATTCGATGGAAGTGGTGTATCGCCTCATTAAAAATAATTATCAGCCCAGACGGACGCTTCGTTGTGTGTTGTTTATAAATGAAGAAAACGGCCTGCGCGGAGGTACCGAATATGCGCGCGTGGCCATGGAAAATAATGAGTACTACATTGCGGCGATTGAATCCGATGCAGGTGGTTTTACACCGCAGTCTTTTGGTTGTTCTGTCGGAGAATACGCATCGTTGGATACTGCTTTAAGTCATATGTCCGGGTACATGGAATTGCTCGAGCCGTATGACATCGAGCTCAAGCGCGGAGGTGGAGGAGCGGATATCAGTCGGCTCAGGCCTATCGTCGGAATGATGATCGGTATGCGCCCGGACAATTCCCGGTATTTTGATTACCACCATTCGGATCGCGACGTTTTTGAAAATGTGCATCCGCGCGAACTGGCTGCCGGTGCCGCGGCGCTCACGTCGCTGGTCGTGCTGATCGATCAGTACGGCATAGGAAAATGATCTCCCGGAAGACGTTTCCCTATTAGTTTTGTTCTTCGGTTGCGATACAACTGCGATGAAAGAAGTACAACTCCATGATCTGACATTTGTTCCGTTTATTTCTGGCTGTGTTCAACCATTAAGTGCAACTTTTAGATTTAAGCTCATATTCTTGGTTCGGTGTTCTATAGTTAAATTTTCGTACTGGTCTGTTATTTATTTCTCTTTCAACGACTCTTACTTGGTGATGA
>JAUHXV010000048.1 GCA_030426765.1 Bacteroidia bacterium
GGGCAATACTTAAACCATCTCTGATCGGCAGCATGAGGACATCAACGCGTGAATCATCGCGTAGCATCTCATTGTATTGACGCAGTACCTTAGCATCCACATCATCGGGCTCATGTACGACCTTTCCGCTCCATAGTACATTGTCTGAAAGGATGAGCCCGCCGGGTCTGACCTGATCAATCACCGCTTTATAATAATCGATGTATTCCTGTTTGTGTGCGTCGATAAACACAAGATCCCAGGATTCCGAGCGGGTGGGGATAATCTTCAGGGCATCTCCGATCAGGCGCTCAACTTTTTCTGCCACTCCGGCTGCTGCGAGATGACGATCGATCAAATAGCGTATTTCAGGATTGGCTTCGAGCGTGACGACACGACTTTCCGGACTGTTTGCCAAACCTCGCGCGAGACACACCGTGCCATACGCCGTAAACGTACCGATTTCCAGCACGTGCCTGGCCTGCACCAAAGAAGTCAGTAGCGTCAGAAAAGCACCCTGGATCCGACCGCTCAACATTTGAGGGGCCATCGTATGCAGATGAGTGGATCGTTCTATTTCCGCCAGGATGGGATCCTGGACATTACTGTGTTGATCAACGTAGTTTTGGATTTCGGATGCGAGCATAACGGGATTGCCATAATGAATGAAGAATAACAGATGCTAAGATAATCGAAGCGCCGGCATAAAATGAAGTTGATAATTCCTTCCCATCACCAAGTAAAAGGAGTGCCATAATGATGCCGTAGACAGGTTCGAGATTGATCACCATGTTGGAGTCAAACGCCGTAATCGATCGAATCGCACGCGCGGCGAGCACCCAGGCGATACAGGTACAGATCAATCCCAGGATCAGGAGGTAAATCAGATCCTGTGTATTGGGCCAGAACGATGCGAGTCCGAATAACTGATTTTCAAAAATCAACCAGATACTAATGGTGCCGAAGGCGCCAATCATTTGCATAAAGGTCAGATGATACGGATCAATTTCAGTGATCCATTTTTTTTCCAGGCTGGCAAAGACGGCGGTCAGTAAAGCCGCGATCAATCCCAGTATGATTCCGTACAATAATTCACCTTCCGCTTTACCGGCGATTAAGGCAATGCCCGGGATCACCAGTAAACCAAATAAAACCTCATGGTTTTTTCTTTTTCGTCCGGTGATCAACGGTTCAATGAAGGCTGTGAAAAAAGAAATGGTGCTAAAACAAATCAGTGCAGTAGAGGCATTGGCCAGTTTGACAGATCCAAAAAAACAAATCCAATGGATGGCAATCAGTCCGCCTAGTCCATACACTTTGAGTTTGGTACGGACCCACCGGAAATTTAATTTGCCTGTCAACATAAAAAACAGGATCATACCCAGACCAGCAATCGCCGTGCGCCACCATACCAGTACACTGGCGGATTGAGAGATCAAGTCTCCAAGAATCGCCGTTCCTGCAAGAAGGACAACAGCAATGTGTAAATCAATGTAGGCGCGCTTAATACTCAACCCTCTCTATTGTCGTTATCTTTGCGCAAGTATAAGCAATATTGCACGATCCAAACCACCAGAAACATGGCTTTACGCATGGGCGATACAGCACCCGATTTTTCCTTGTATGATTCTGATAGAAATGTAGTTCAGCTAAGTGATTACAAAGGCCAAAATGTACTGCTGTTGTTTTTTCCTTTTGCCTTTACCAGTACCTGTACGAAACAACTTTGTGGAACGCGAGATGATCTCAGCACATTTAATGATCTGGATACCGTAGTCTTTGGTATTTCTGCCGACAGCCTGCATACCCTGGCCCGGTATAAGGAAGAGTTTCAGTTAAACTTCACATTGCTTTCCGATTTTAACAAGGAAACGATACTTGCGTATGAGGCTGTCTATGAAACGTATAAATACAACATGAAAGGTGTCCCAAAACGAGCCGCTTTTTTGATCGATGGAAGCGGTGATATCCGGTATGCGGAGGTATTGGAGGATGCGGGAAAAATTCCGGACTATGAGGCTATTAAAAATGCAATTCGTACCTTGCAGCCTGATTGAACCTAACCGTTCTTTTGTTGAATAAATTTGCAGCCCATGATTTACGATAGCCATTCTCAAATCGAAGAAGAAATCCTCGTAGAAGAAATTACTTCAGATGGAGAGCGTTCGCAGCTGATCGTGCTCAACGATGACTACAATACCTTCGACTGGGTCATTGAGTGTCTGATGGATTTACTCCAGCATACAAGCGAGCAGGCTGAGCAATCTGCCTGGATCATCCATACCAAAGGAAGAGCAAGTGTTAAACTCGGCACCCTGCGCGAGTTGAAGCCGCTTAAAGACGGACTGGTAGACAGAGGGTTGAATGCCATCATCGAACATGAAAAAGTGAACAGGTGACCATCCGGTAATGCCTGTTTTCTCCCTTGACGAAGCCCTGATTTTCCCACATCCTGTATTGCGTGAGCCCGATGGTCTCATGGCTGTTGGCGGTGACTTGTCTCCCCAACGCCTTTTGCTTGCATACCGATGGGGGATTTTCCCCTGGTATCACAGCGATCAGCCGGTATTGTGGTGGTGGCTGGCACCCAGATTGATGGTCAGGCCACAATCCGTCCACATCTCCCGATCCCTGCATCGCATACTGAAACAAAATCGTTTTAGGTTGACGATCAACCAGGACTTCAACGGGGTAATCCGACATTGCAGTACGATCGAACGGAAAGGGCAGGAGAGCACGTGGATTGTGCCGGATATGATACGCGCGTATCAGGCATTGCACGACATGGGTCATGCCCATTCTGTTGAGGTGTATGAAGATGACACACTCGCAGGTGGTATTTACGGGATTATGCTTGGACGGATTTTCTTTGGGGAAAGTATGTTTTCCCTAAAACCCAATGCATCTAAAGTGGCCTTTGTGCATCTGGCACAATATCTCGCGGAAAGAGGTTTTGAATGGATCGACTGTCAGCAGGATACACCACACATGCGATCGCTTGGAGGCGAACTCATTGACGAAGAAATGTTTCTATCCATTCTCCGAAACAATCAGCAGTATATTCCTTTTTGAAAGAGAGGAGATAATCCCTGCCGGAATCTGGAATTTACTTTTTGAAATGATCGATGATCAGGCCGGCCAGCTCTTTGCCGACATTCGCCTGCGCTTCGACAGTCGAACCTCCAACGTGTGGTGTCAGGGAAATCTTTGGGTGGTTCAACAGGTCCTGTCTGGGTTTGGGCTCTCCAACAAAAACATCCAGTCCGGCACCTCCGATACGGCCGGATGCCAGACCTTCGAGAATCGCATCTTCGTCAAAGACGCCACCGCGTGCTGTGTTGATGAGCAATACGCCCTCTTTCAATTGGCTTAATTCATCTTTGCCGATCAGCGGTTTGTCTGCCTTAGGTATATGGACGGTGATAATATCCGACTGCCGAAGTAATTCTTCCATCGGAGAAGTATGAATCGTCACAGAGACAGATGTTTTAAACCCGGGAAGATCAATTTCCAGTTTCGCTTCCTTGACGATAGGATCTACGGCGATGACGTGCATACCGAGGCATACGCTCAATCGGGCGACTTCCTGACCGATACGACCAAAACCGATGATCCCGATCGTTTTGCCGAGCACTTCATTGCCACTGCCACAGTGTTTTTTAAGGGCTTTAAAATCAGTCTGACCCTTGGTAGGCATCTCGCGATTGGCTACCTGAAAATGTCGGATCAGGGTGAGTACATGACTGATGACGAGTTCAGCAACGGAGCGCGAGGAAGCAGAGGGCGTATTGTAGACGCCAAGACCTTTGCTACGCGCATATTCCACATCGATGTTGTCCATGCCAACACCGCCACGTCCAATCACCTTAAGGCGAGGACAAGAATCAATGAGTGCTTTGCGCACTTCAGTGGCACTGCGCACCGTAATGGCATCAAAGGATTGCAGTTCGGTGGCCAGTTCATCCGCAGTGTAGTGCTTCGTGACAACTTCATATCCGGCGTTTTCCAAAAGAGATTTGCCGATATCATCGATGCCATCATTGGCCAATATTCTAATCTGACTCATCGTAAAACAGGGTTGATTATGGATCAAAAGAACGAAGCGACAAAGTAAGGCAATTTCCTGTAGACATTGAAAATCAAAGCAGAATAAAAATAAACCTTAATCATTCGTTTACACCGGAAGTGAGGTCAGACGTGTCGCATACAAACATGCAAGTGTGTATGCGGTGCTTTAATTGCCCTGACTTTCTGCTTCTTTTAATTTTTTGATCTCCAGGTCTTTTTCGTAGATCGTGACTTTTAGTTCACGGATTTCTTCTTTGGCTTTTTTCAGTTCATCTTCCAAGGATTCAATGACATATGTATCACCGGAAGGCTCTGTTGATGTGGTCGTTGTGGTAGACCCACCAAAAGTGTTACGCCAGAAGTCTTTGATGACCTGTACACCATCCTCTCCTCTGAAGTAAGCAGCTCCGAAGAACACCGCCGGAATGAAAATGATCATAAATAAAAAGAAGCGGGCGCATCCGGTCATTTTGTATTTGGGTCGCATAAGGCGATTGGATTGATTTGAATGGAAATTTACAAGGTTACCGGGTAATATCGTAACCTAAAATAGATTGCAAAGGCAAATTTATCGATAAACGCAATACTGTGAGGTTCCGGCGGACTCAGGAAATGCGCGACCAGTCTTGTTTATACTTGTATTCATTTTGTAAAAACATCCTGAGGTGGTGGTGCTCCGGTAAAGCCAAACGAACATCGCGTTGCAAAATATCCTCAGCAAACAAACGGGCAGTTTTCAGAATGGCCTGATCTTCCACCAGGTTAGCTGCTTTAAACTCAAATGCACCACTTTGGCGTGTACCGGCAATGTCACCGGGCCCTCGAAGTTTTAAATCTGCCTCCGCGATTTCAAACCCATCATTGGTGCGACAGATGACCTCCAATCGTTCTTTTGCGGTTTTGGACAGCTTATAGCTCGTCATCAGAATGCAATACGACTGATCTGCACCGCGACCAACACGTCCACGCAGCTGATGCAATTGTGCGAGTCCGAAACGTTCGGCATTTTCAATGATCATCACGGTAGCATTGGGGACATTGACACCCACTTCGATGACCGTCGTGGATACCATGATCTGCGTTTTGTGATCTTTAAAACGGTTCATCTCTTCATCCTTGACATCCGCTTTCATTCGGCCATGCACTACCGATATCTGATACTCCGGCCGGGGAAATGTCGTCAACAGTCGCTCATACCC
Organism: Bacteroidia bacterium; assembly: GCA_030426765.1. GTDB lineage: Bacteria > Bacteroidota > Bacteroidia > Chitinophagales > Saprospiraceae > Opimibacter. The sequence continues at coordinate 5,247 of JAUHXV010000048.1, forward strand.
ATCTTGCAGGTTTTCTAAATCAAGTTTAGCTGATTCTTCAATCAAAGGATAGATCACATACACTTGTCGTCCCTGGAGGATCTGCTCACGTACAAAATGATTGACTTTGGAACGGTGGGCTTCTGTGCGCTGTGTGGTGATCACTGGTTTCCTGCCCGGCGGCAATTCATCTAAAACAGAAACTTCCAGGTCACCGTAAACGGTGAGGGCAAGTGTGCGCGGGATAGGTGTGGCGGTCATCACCAGCACATGCGGGGGATGGATCGGGGACTTGGTCCACATCTGAGCCCGCTGCGCTACACCAAAGCGATGTTGTTCGTCCGTAATCGCAAGTCCAAGGTTTTTAAATTCCACCCACTCCTGGATCACTGCATGTGTCCCTAAAAGGATGGTAGTTTCACCGGACTTAAGCGCTTCAAGAATCTCTGTTCGCGTACTGCCGGTCACGCTTCCGGAAAGGAAAGCGACTTTCACCTCCATGCCATCGAGTAACTCACTAATGGATGCGTAATGCTGTTGCGCCAGGACTTCAGTCGGGGCCATCAGGACGGATTGGAATCCGTTGTCTGCGGCGAGCAACATACACATAAGCGCAACGATGGTTTTACCACTCCCCACATCCCCCTGGAGGAGTCGGTTCATCTGATGGCCGGAACCCATGTCCTGCCTGATTTCTTTGATGACGCGTTTTTGTGCATCCGTCAGGGTAAAAGGCAGATGCTTTGCATAAAACGTGTTGAACAGCTGACCTACTTCGCCAAATACAAATCCTTTGATCGATTCCTGACGTTTGACTTTTGATCGGAGCAGGAGCAGTTGCAGAAAAAATAATTCTTCAAACTTCAGTCTGTTTTTCGCCGCGTGCAATTCTTCGGTTGAAGCCGGGAAATGTATTTTTCGAATCGCCTCATAGCGACTGTAAAAGCGCAATTGCGAAATGATATTTTGCGGTAAATTTTCCGGAAGTTCTTCAGGACGAAGTTCCTGGAAAAGCTGCTTGAGTATTTTTCTTCTTCCCTTGCTGTCGATACCACGTCGATCGAGTTTTTCAGTACTTCGATACACGGGTTCTAATCCGGTCTGAGTCGCCTTTTGCTGCGTGAGTTCTTCAATCTCCGGGTGGACAATATTGTATCGACCCCGATAATCCTGAAGTTTGCCGTACAGGAGATAGGGTTTAGCAGGGGAAATCCACTTTTCTATTTCTTTAATACGTTGAAACCACAAGACTTCAATGGAGCCTGTACCGTCTTCAAACGTTGCGATGAGGCGTTTTTTATGGCCACTACCTTCCAGGCGTAATTCAGAAAAAATTCCTTTTAACTGAACGGGTTCTGGAGAGGATCGTGCTGCTTTGATGGTGGTGATTTCGGATTTGTCGATGTAGCGGAACGGAAGATCCCATAGCAGGTCGCCGATGGTATGGATAGCGAGCTCCTTGCGAAGAATTTCTCCTCGCGCCGGGCCAACGCCCTTCAGGAATTCTATCTGACGGTGCAAAATCGGTTCCACTGAATTGTCCGGTGTGTTGTCCGAAAGCGGAAAGATAAGTACTCCCGCTATATCCGATGGCTGACGTAGGAGCGACTACGAGATAAATCTTACTTTTGAGCATTCGGCAAGGAAACTAACGATAGGATGGAAACGAAAAGACAAAAGCAGATCAACGAGTTATTGCGCCGTCAGTTTAGCATGGTGTTGATGGATGAAGGGTCCTATATTTTTGAAAAAGCAATGGTCACCGTGACGCGTGTCGTGGTGTCTCCTGACCTGCAAAATGCCAAGATCTATCTTTCTGTTTTCAACACGGAGAACAAATCCGAAGTTATGGTTTCTCTAGATGAACATACAGCTCATTTGCGGCATGCGTTGGCTAAGCGCGTTGGCAAACAATTGCGCAGAGTGCCTGAAATCGCTTTTTATCTCGATGATTCGTTGGATGAGTATTTTCGGATGGAAAAACTTCTGGCCGACCTGCGTGCAAACAATCAGATGGGCAAGGAGGAAGAATGACAATGGCTAAGAAGTTTTGTCAACACTGATTTGTTGTGCCAGCGCAGAAGGTATGTGAATCAGATCATCCTTTACCTCCAGAATGATTTCATCGCCGGTTTCCCGAATCGTAAATGAATCCCCGGGCCCTAAACCCAGCGCCCATAATTTGTACGTGATTTCGGCTCCGGGTTGTCGGGGAGAAATGGTGCCGGATTCTTTGACGTTAAGTTTTTCCAACGACCATGTATGTCCTGTGGCTTTTCCGGGAATCGGGGATCCATGCGGGTCCAAAGCGGGATAGCCAAGTTGTTTGTCCACCGCATCGACCTGTGATACAGTGAGAATATGTTCATATCGCTCGGCTTCTTCATGAATATCATCTGCGTGCATACCCATTTCACTGACGAGGTAACTTTCCCAGAGTCGGTGGGCGCGCACGAGTTCATTGGCCTGTTTTCGTCCTGTATCGGTCAGTTGGTATGACAGTGGGGCTGGTGAGAGCAGTAGTTTTCGGCTGATCAGCGGTTGGATCAGGCGTTTAAATTTTGAAGGTGATACGTCTAATTGATCAAGCAGCGTTTGTCGGTCGATCGGATTCCCGAGCGAGGCTTTGAACACAGCCTTCAGGATGTCTTCTTGCTTTATTTTTTGTTCTTGTTTTCTCCTTCGATACCATTTAGCGACCAGTCCTTGTTCGGGCGCTAAGAAGGCTGCCAGCAGATAGAATCCGGTGGCTGTCACGGCGATGGAAGGGCCGGGTGGCATTTCATAGATGACCGAGAGGATCAGGCCGGAAACTGAACTTAGAAAACCTGTGATGGTCGCAATAAGAAGGACTCTGGGCAAGCGTTTAGCTAGCAGTAATGCTGTTGAAGCCGGAGTAATCAACATGGCCACCACAAGGATTACACCAACGGTCTGCATGGCTGCTACCACCGCGAAGGACAGCATCAGCATGAGGTAATAATGCATGAGTTTGACCGGAATCCCCATGGTGGCGGCGATCGTGGGCTGGAAGGTAGAGGCAAAGAAGGAGCGGTAAAAAATTCCGATCGAAAGGATCACAAAAATCATCACGGTTCCCGTGAGGATCAGATCCTGGTTGGATACGCCCAGCACATTGCCGAAGAGAAAGTCTTTCAGGTCGAGATGTACCCCTGTGCGAGAAATGTGAGATATGGCGATAACCCCAATGGAGAAAAAGGCCGTGAAGACGATTCCGATGACCGCATCGTTTTTTGTTTTGACGTTCTGTTGGATCCAGGTGATCGCGACTGCTGAAAGAAGGCCGGCTACGACTGAACCTGCAAAAAATCCCAGCGTGTTATATCCAAGGATAACAAAAGCGGCGGCTACACCGGGTAGAATGGCATGGGATAGGGCATCTCCGATCAGCGACATATTTCTAAGCACGATAAAGGCGCCCAGCATACCACAGGTAATCCCAACCATGGTTGAGGCGATAAGAGCTCTGATGGCCCACGGCTCCTGTATGATTTCCCAAAATTCCACAGGGCAAAGGTATAATTTTAATTTATCAAAAAATAAATTTAGACTAATCTAAATTATGAATTTGACGCCAATTCCGCCAAAACACCCTCTTTGAGGGCAAAATCACAGTAAAATAGCTTCGTGGGAGGATTTCGGGAGGTGATGTACCGAATCAATGCAAAGGCCACAACGATATAATCAAGGCGTTCAGGAGGTATCTCAGGAATTGCTTTTCGCTCCGCAAGGGTGGTATGCACAATTCGGTGGAGTTCCCTGGGGAGGATTTTAAGATCAAGTTCAGACCAATTGTCCGAAGTCGACACATGCGGCAGGAGATCCTGGATCACTTCAAAGGATCCGCTCGAACCAATCAGATAATACGCTTTTATTTCACTCAGGGCAGATAATAAGTCGCATAATTCGCCATCCAGAAAACGATCCATTTCTTCCAGTTTGTCTTCTGAAATCGGATCGGACTGATGAAACCTTCTGAACAGCACGGACACACCGGTTTTGTAACTCCCTTTAAAGCGAACCTCATCTCCGGAAAAAAGAATAAACTCCACGCTTCCTCCGCCGATGTCCATGATCAGTCCGGGTCGATCCAGACTGGGAATGGCTGCCATCGTTCCTCCAAGTATATAATCCGCTTCTGTATATCCGTCAATGATATCAATGGCTATGCCGGTCTCCCGGGTGTATCGGGCCGTGACAGCTGTGCCATTCGAAGCTTCGCGCAAGGCGGAAGTACCTACAGCTTTCACACGGGAGACGTTGTATTCCTTCAGTTGTGTGGCAAAATGTTGCATCGCTTCCAAGCCACGGCGCTCACTTTCCTCATCAATAAACCCTAGTCCGGCAGATGCCAGCTTGACATAGACGCGATCTTTGTATACCTGCACAAATGATCCGTTTTCATCCAGCGCGCAGATCAGCAAATGGAAGGTGTTTGATCCCAGATCAATGACCGCCAGAGGACCAGTTTTCAATTGATGGTTTGTTCGACCTGACTGATGATATTCCTGAAAAACTGGATACCGGCCTGGGACATGGCATTGGCCGCAACGGGTTTGCTGTCTTCCATAAACAAAAGGTACTCACAGCCATCGGCCAAATGGACATCGGCCTCCCGGATGATCGCGCCATCAGAGATCCAACTGATCCGGGCGATGGATTTACATTCAGTAGTGATCCTGGGTGCAGTGGGAGAGATATACATCACAGTACTTTTCACTGTGGCCGGGTCTTCCTGGTTAACACTGACCGGGAGATAAAAGAAAATAATGTCCACTTTATCGGCTTTCGCATAGAGCTCAGCAACCACTTCATTGCCCAGAGCAGGATACGCGGGTGCCGGAGGTTCAGCGACCTGTTCAGTCTCTTCAGTTTTTGCCGGTTCGGATTTACAGGATACGCATACCGCAAAGCACAGGCAGAGCAGGAAGATCAGAGGAGAGTAAGTCGTCATAGTTATTTAAAGTAGTATTCCAGACGCAAGGTGAGGAAATAGGTCAGTAGTCGTTGTCGGTTGAGTCCGTGCTTTTCCGGATCCAACAGGGGTGTGATGCCCCGTGTGTATCTGGCCATGATCCCAAATCTGGGGCTGAATCGGTACGTGGCACCCAGCATCCAGGAGAAATCATTTTCATTAAAATACGGCACCAAAAGGTCATAGGAGTCTTCTGAGGGACTGAAGTAATCCACGGTTTTGGCCTGGAACAAGCGGCCATAGCTGAATCCCCCGTGTGCTGAAACTTTATGGTATTTCCCTTCTTCCTGCCACCAGTCACCGATGGACACATAAAACGGGATTTCAAAGTATTGCAGGCTGATATTGATATCGGGATCGTAAGCGTCATTCCAGATATTGGGCCGGCTGCCTCGCTCGGAATACAGAAATTCTACATTTAGTTTGATCGCTGATTCAAACTGAATCATCGTTTTTAACCCGGCTGTCAACCCGATCTTGTCATATCCTGCGAGCTGATCGCCATCTATCTGAGAGGCGTTCATCCCGGCCACCACTGCCGCGCCAAAGCGCTGCGCGGAAAGGGTAGAGAGGATACCCAGCGTTAGCAGCAGTACCAGTGTCAGTCGTATATATAGCAAAGTTTTTTCTACTTTCATGCCCTTAAGTTACAATCGTATTTACAAGTGCCTGTCGGCCGGTAGAATGGTTGAAAATCGGACCCTTACACATGATCAAATATACAAAGCATAATCTCAGCAAACTCGAGGAAGTCTTCCGCGAGCTCCATATTACCGTTCGCTATGAAAAAGGAAATTTTCAGTCAGGATATTGTATCGTGACGGGCAAAAATATGGTAATTGTCAACAAATTCTTCGATGTGGAGGCTCGGATCAATATTTTGCTCGAAATTCTGGAACACGAAAATATTGATACCGCAACGCTGACTGAGGAAACCGCACAATGGTATGCCCGGCTGAAAAAATCACTGCTTCAGCCATCGTGAGTCTTCCGCTGGAGATCACGCTGCTGGGTACAGGTACCTCTCAGGGAATCCCGGTGATAGGTTGTCACTGTCCTGTATGCCAGTCCGGTGATCCGAAAGACAGACGCCTGCGCACCTCCGCTTTTATTCGCTGTGGAGACACCGCCATCGTGATCGATATCGGACCTGATTTCAGGCAGCAGATGCTGGCACAGGAAATCGATGATGTCCATGCGGTCCTGATCACACACGAACACAACGATCACGTCTCCGGACTGGACGATATACGCCCGATCAACTTTCTTCATCAGCGTGACATGCCTGTCTACGCGCATCCTCGCACCATCCAAGAGCTGCATCGTCGGTTTTTCTATGCGTTTGATCCTGCCTACCAATACCCCGGAAAGCCCAGGGTGCACAGTGTCCCGATAGACCCTCAGTATGATTTTCAGATAGGAGATATCCACGTGAAACCTGTCTTGGTTGATCATGGAGGCATGGATGTACTGGGCTTCAGAATCGGAACGCTGGCATATGTCACGGATGCCAAGGTGATCCCGGATGCCAGTATGGATCAGTTAAAAAATCTGGACGTCCTGGTCCTAAACGCCTTGCGCAAGCGAAAACATGACAGTCACCTGACTTTGGTCGAGGCCATAGAGCTTTGTGAGGCGCTTCAGCCCAAACAATGCTACCTGACGCATATCAGCCACGATATGGGGTTGCATCAGGACGTCAGCCGGGATTTACCCCCGAATATTCACCTGGGCTATGATGGCCTGACGATTAAAGTGGCCTGATGTCCTTTACCTGACATTTCGTTATTTTAATACAACGGAAGAGTTTATCTCCGTTGTTATATTTATCCTAATTTGCATAGCCTTATCATCGCTTGTCAGGGCAATCCCTTATTTTGACCCTGTTCGTGAGGACAACTAAATCATAGAACGCACAAATGCAGCTGATCTTCAGAGTACTTCTTGTCGTTTTTGGTCTGATGACTACCTGGTCATTGTCCGGGCAGTATGGTATGCAGTACAGCCTGTATGCGCAGGAGCGATATGGCTTTAATCCGGCATTCGGAGGAATGGAACGCAGCCTGGCCGCCAGCTTGTTGTATCGCACCCAATGGGAGGGACTGGAAGGCAATCCCAAAACCCGTATGATGAATGTGCATATGCCGTTTTATCTGTGGCAGGGTGCGCTTGGATTTCAATTATATAATGAAACGCTGGGCGCTGAAAGTGCCACCGCGTTTATGCTGTCGTATAATTATATCTATGAATCAACTGCAGGGCTGATCTCAACCGGGATCCGCGCCGGATTTTATCAGAAGTCTTTGGATGGAACCAAGCTCCGGACACCGGATGGTTCGTATACAGGCGGTATCATCGATCATCAGGATATCAACCTGCCGAATGGATTCGTGTCCGGTGTTTCGCCGGTGCTCGAGGGAGGTGTTTATTTTGCGGGAGATTATTTCGAAACCGGCGTTTCCATGACCGGTTTTTTTCCGTTAGGTGTGGTACTTGGAGATGATATACAATACAACCCAAAACCTACCTTTCATTTGTTTGGTGAATAATCGTTTAATGACATTTCATTGTACCCCACGATTTATTTTAAAACTGATCTTACACAAATGCAGGGTGAAGTGTCGCTGCGAGCCGATTGGCAGAACACAGTAGCAGCCAGTTTGGGATACCGGGGATTTGGCTCAAACAGCATCGATGCTGTTATCCTTTCTGCCGGTGTACGAATATCTCCGAAGTTCTTTCTACATTACGCCTACGATATTGGATTAAGCAGTCTCCAGACTGCCCATGAGGGGACACACGAGATACTTCTCACGTATAATTTAGGAAAAAGGATAGGGGCCGGATTGCCCCCAAGGATTATTTACAATCCGCGAAACTTATAGTGTAATGGGATCGGTAAGCGATGGCCCATTTATCGAATGTTAATTAGTCATTTTGAATTACGGGAGGTGGCGTTTGTAAGTATTTTACGATAGGATATTTACATATATATTTTTTGCCTAATGTATATCCGGAAAGGGTCAAATTTAAATTTCCCGAAAAGGATAATAATGTCAAATAATATATCGTTACATCCCTTGTTGGCATAAATTATGTTGTCGTTGGAAGGAATTTAAAAAGATATGTGTTGGATATCATTTTCAAAAAACTATCTTTACACCTCTTTTTTAAGCTACCTACAACAGCGAAACTTTTTTTAAAAGGATGAGGAACTTTACAATCTCAGCATTGGCCGTTATTTCTGTGGCCATTCTATTCAGTGCATGTGGTGCTGGAGAATCAGGTCAGTTGGTGGGTGTGATGGATCGCCCCAGCTATTCCGGGATCAATCCGTATGGAATGGAATACATCCGGAGCGGGACATTTCACATTGGCCAGTCAGACCAGGATATCTATAATAGTTACATGCAGCGCCCACTGGCAGTCTCCATTGTCGGCTTCTTTATGGATGATACTGAAATCACCAATAATGAATATCGTCAGTTTGTGGTCTATGTCAGAGATTCAATCGCGCATGTCACACTAGATCATTTCAAAGAAGACGACTACGGCAATCAGACCATCGACTGGGAATATGAGATCGACTGGGAAGATGAGATGCTTGAGGATATGTACTTCCAGGGAGACGATGTTTTTGCCGGTCAGCGCGAGTTGGATACACGTGAGCTTGTCTACAACTATGAATGGAAAGACTGGAAGAAAGCAGCCAGTCCTTCTTTTAAGGGAAAACGAACCGAGATCATCAATCGAGAAGAGGTTAGCATCTATCCGGACACACTGGTTTGGATCCGGGATTTCGCCTATTCGTACAACGAGCCTTTTACCCGTAATTATTTCTGGCATCCGGCCTTTGATGATTATCCGGTGGTGGGTGTCAACTGGAAAATGGCCAAAGCATTTTGTGCTTGGCGTACCAACCTGTGGAATACGTTCCGCGGTGATGAACCCAATACAGAAGAATTCAGATTACCGACAGAACACGAATGGGAATATGCCTCCCGCGGTGGCCATGACCTGGCACCATATCCATGGGGTGGATATGGCCTGAGAAATGCCAAAGGATGTTTGCTGGCCAACTTCAAGCCCGGCCGTGGAAACTATCCGGAAGACGGAGGACACTATACGGTGAAAGCCGATGCGTATTTTCCAAATGATTACGGACTCTATAATATGTCCGGTAACGCAGCGGAATGGACAGAAACCGCATTTTTCGAAAACGCACATTCTATTGTACACGACAACAACCCGGACATAAAGTATGATGCAAAAGAAGATGATCCTGCCGTTTACAAGCGTAAGGTGATTCGCGGAGGATCATGGAAAGATGTCGCATACTATCTTCAGACGAGTACTCGCCACTGGGAGTATCAGGATACAACCAAATCCTATATCGGATTCCGTTGTGCGCTGACCTTCCTTGGAAGAGCCATTGATGACGCAAACTAATACATATCATAACAAATGGTCATGGCAAACCTGTCCCCCCGATGGGTTGGATGACAAGTCAGCGAATAAAATTTATCAATAACAAAACTTAGAATCAGTAAGAACACCGGAGCATCGGTAGTGCCATCCGGATTTTCACTGAAGTATATTTAATCTATTTCTTAACTACAAAAACATCTCAACCAGCATGAACAAGATTATCAAATCTTCAGCATTCAAGTATTTCAAAAACTTCATCATTGGTGTTGGTGCATCTGTCGTGATGATTGGTGCCCTCGGTACGATTCTTAGTACGGATTGGGGTGACGCGATGATTACCGTTGGCCTTACCACAGAAGCCTTCCTGTTTTTTATGCTTGGAGTTATTCCCCCTGAAAAGGATTACTACTGGGAAAAACTGTACCCGGGGTTAGATAAATATAACAGCAATATCGCTCCTCTGGCAGCCGGTGAACTCGATGAAGATGCGCGTCCAATCAATGGAGTGAAAGTAGAAAATCAACTCGGCGGTATGTTGTCCGAACTGCAGATCATGTCTAAAAGCATGAGCTCGCTGAAAGCACTGCAGGAAGTTGACTTTTCTCAGACATCAGATCAGATTAAATCTATGGGCAACTTCTACGACAGAATGAATCAGGCCATGCAGGAACTGAGCCACAGCGTAGAGGAAACGAAAGCCTATCGCAGCCATATCACCAGCCTGAATGAAAACATTCAGGGTGTAAGTCAAATGTATCAGTCTGTCATCGCATCCAAAGACAAACTCGATGCCATGAACCAGGCTATTGCACAAATCGGAAGTGCGGGAGATGATGCCAAAGGATATACCGAGCAAATGGCTTCATTGAACAAGAACCTACGTTCGTTGAACGGCGTATACGGAAACGTACTGAACGCCATGACAGGTGGAAAAGGGTAATCCCTTTCCAATGATTTTGAACTGATTTATTCATTTAAAGAAAATTATTAATCCGATATGGCAATTCCTAAGGAACCCAGGCAGATAATGATCAATATCATGTACCTGGTATTGACGGCACTGCTGGCCCTCAACGTTTCTGCAGAAATATTCAACGCATTTAAAACGGTTGACAAAAGTATGGTCAAGAGTAATACAGCCCTTGATGATGCTAACCGCAAAATGCCCGCCGCTATTAAAGACGGCGCCAAAAAGAGAGCTTCCTATGCAACGTATGCTGAGCGTGTAGATCCTACCACACAGTATGCCAGTGAGCTCTATAACTACATTCAGGAGATTATCGATACGATGATCACCGTTTCCGGAGGCTACATTGTAGATTCCGAGACAGGTGAGGTGACGGAAAAACTGAAAGGCGAGAAGGACAAAGCCACCACTACGCGTTTGCTTGTAATGAACGACAGAGGTGAAGAGCTGAAAGCCAAAATCCTTGAATACAAGGAAAAGTTTGTAGGTCTCCTCGACTCAGCGGATGTTGAAAAATACAGTCACGATATCGCGCTGGATGTAGATGATGAAACCTGGAAGAAAAAGAAAAAGAAGAGTTGGTCTGAAATGAACTTCGGCCATATGCCGGTACAGGCAGCCCTTCCGATTCTCCGTAAATTCCAGAATGATGTGAAAAACTCAGAAGCTACTATCCTGAACTATCTGGCGACAAAGGTGGGTACTACTACCGATGTTGTTTTGGATCAGTTTACGGTTGTATCCGCTGCGAAAAAGTCTTATGTCATCAAAGGAGAGCAATACGAAGCGGATATCTTCCTCACGGCTTTTGCCGGCGCGGATAGTAAGACAGGCATCGAGATCTCCGTGGACGGAAGACCACTACCGGTAGACTCTGAAGGACGCGCAAAATACACCGCCACAGCAGGAGGTGTAGGTATTCGTAAGTATACGGCTACCATCAGCATGAAAAACCCGGTTACGGACTCTATCCAGGTATTCAAAAACGAATTTGAATACGAAGTGGGAGAGCGTTCCGTATCTGTTTCTGCTGACAAGATGAACGTATTCTACATTGGTGTGGACAATCCTGTGACTGTTTCGGCTGCCGGTGTACCGAGTAACCAGGTGAACGTAAGTATGTCAGGCGCCGGAGGTGGAAATATCTCTCGTAAGAGCGACGGTACATTTAATGTTACCGTAGCCACGCCAACCAGAAAAGATGAATATGCTTATGTCAATGTTGTTGCACCGGGCCTGAATGAGAAAAGAGAGTTCCGCGTCAAGAATATTCCAAACCCGGTTGCCAAACTCAGCTCTTCAATGGGTGGTGTCATGAGCTCCGGTGAGTTTAAAGCACAGCGCGGTCTGTTTGCCGTATTGGAAAACTTTGACTTTGATGCCAAGTGTGAGATCCTCGGGTATACCCTCGTACGTGTACCAAGACGTCAGGATCCGCAGATGGAAGCCAACAAAGGAGGTTCGTACAACGCACAACCTAAATCACTCGTTGATCAGGCGAAAGCAGGAGATACCTACTATTTCGAAAATGTAAAAGCGAAATGTCCAGGTGACCGTGCAGGTCGTGACATCAACCAACTTGTATTTAAAATTAACTAATAACGCAACATGAAGTCATTATTTGCTTACATGGCAGGATTACTCTTCTTTCTGGCTCCGGCAGTGATGCAAGGGCAGCAGGCCGAGAGTATTATCACTGAATCCAGCGATCCGGTTGAAGATGTGTACATCGATGACGTCGTCAGACGTACGATGATTTTCGAAAACAGGGTACTACCGTATGAGCCCCTCCGCGAAGCGGATATTCCATGGGAGCGCAGAATGTGGCGTATCATAGACGTAAGGGAAAGAATTAATCTGCCTTTTGTCTATCCACCACAACCGTTCTTTACCATCATCGCAGAAGGTGCCAAATCCGGCGAAATCAAAGTCTTTAAAGACGAAGAGTTCAAGGAAATGTTGTCTCCGGATGAGGTGATGAGCAAACTCGTCATCACAGATACCAGTTTGATTTTCAACCCGGATACCTACGAAGACGAAGTGGTGATCGTAAACTCACCGGTCAACCCGGAAGAGATTCAGAAGTACAGAGTCAAAGAGATGTGGTTTTTTGATGAAGAAGCTTCCCGCATGAGTGTGCGCATTCTCGGGATTGCTCCGATCAAAGATTACATCGATGAAAACACAGGAGAGTTCAAGTACGCGATCCCGATGTTCTGGGTATATTATCCGGAAGCTCGAGAGGCCCTTTCCCGCTACCAGGTGTTTACGGAAGGCAATGATGCTGCACCCGGCACATGGTATGACCTGTTTGAGCAAAGACGATTCTCAAGCTATATCTATAAGCAATCAAATGTCCTTGACCTTCGTTTAGAAGACATCTATACCGGTTGGGATGACGGTGTTGATCGTCTGATGGAATCTGAACGGATCAAGATGGAACTGTTCAACTGGGAACACGACCTCTGGACATATTAATTGAGTTAAGAAATACTATCATTTGAATCCTTGCCTCTCCCTCTGAGGTAAGGATTTTTTTTTGCCGGATAGCTTACGTCCGGCTTATCATCCTGATTCGCATTTCCCAAATTATAAATGCACCAAGCAGCATATATTCAACCGCAATACATAAATACTGCTCCTGATACGCTCCCGCATGGTAGTGACTGTAGCTTAGCATGACAAGGTAGGTCCATGCGATCGGGTACCGAAAGCGTGAAAGGACTCCCAGAACAAGCAGCGTGCACAGATACCACGGATGCACCGTTGTGCTGCAGAGAAAGTACAGCGTTAATAGTAAAAGTATGCTTTCGACGCGATCGACCGAGCCCGAACGAATGTATTTGAGCCAAAGGAAAAAAGCGCCAACGATAAATAGAATAGCCAGCGTTGGACCGATAAATTCAATAGCGTTATACCCTTTAATCAAAAAGCCAATATACCGCGCCACGTAATACAGACTGGCATTAAATTCAAACTGCTGAAACCACAATTGCAGACTTTCCACCCACCCGGTATGATTCCCAAAAAAGAAAATTATCAGCACATAGGCGATTCCAACAGAAAGTATAGAAAGTAACAGACCCTTTTTCCACGCTCTTTTTTCAATCATAAAGGGTATCAGGACCAATGTCAGTAGCTTGGACAAGATGGAAAAGACGATAGCTGCAATCGCACCCCAATGATTTTTTAGCTCCAGGCATAGAAGCATTCCCAGCAATCCGGCGATCATAAGACCATCCATATGCAGGTTGCCCGAAAACTCCAGGATGACCAGTGGGTTAAGTGCAAAAAGAAGAACGCGTTTGTCCGGAATATTGCGAAGTCGCATAAGTCGCAGCAGGAGCCAAACGATCGCAGCATCTGCCAGCAGGATGACGGATTTATAATACAAAACAGCAGATACCAGATCCGGTCCACTCAATGCATAGATGCCGCGATAGATGAGTTGGGCTACAGGGGGATATACACTGTAATAGTCCGGGCTGTTCATCGAAACATACAGCATTTGCTCAAACTCCGTTCCACCGGTCAAAGAAATCAGATGTGTCGGTGTAAACGCCATAGGATGTACACCTTTGTTCCATTGCAAACCATCCCAGATAAACCGGATATAGTCTTCCGACAGCAAGGGGTCAAAGAAAAAAGAAGCGAGTCTGGCACACAATGCGAGAACAAGTCCAAAACGCAACCCGGTATTGAGCGGTTTGGAGATCAGCCACAGATAACCAGCAAAGGTGGCCGTATATATCAGCCAGAGTGCGAGAAAGTCTTCCCGTCGAATGGAAAACAAGTACGTCATAGTTGTCAGCCAAAGCAAGCCGACAAGGAGTGCTTTTACTTTCACCTGAAGTAACGTTGGTGGATAGACATGATAAAGATAGTGCCGAAACCGAACAGCAGGAGAAGGTGATAAAAGAGGAAGGCATAGTGCCCGGTAAGGATAGCGGCGACCACAGCTACCAAAAAACAAAATGCAAGCCATCCTTCTATCCCAATTCCTGAATTCTCACTTTGTCTTTTGGTGCGCAATACAGATCCTTTAATGCGACCTATACTATTGAATTTGGGTGTTCGGACAAAAGCGCTCTTTTTATTCCGATATCCTTCAAGGATCGCCCGGCTGGTGTGCCATGACATACCCATCGAGAGTGACAAAAAGAGTGGGAATAAAACGATAAACTTCCCCATTCTTTGCCACCATCTTAGTGAAGACCAGGAAGTATCAGCATTGGCCTTATAGTACACTATGGCAAGTAAAAGCACAGGAAGAAGAAAAGGAATGAAGATGCGTAGATCAACGCCGGTCATCGGATACATAAACGCTACCGGCAAACTGGTGATCGCCAGCACCAGTACCAGCAGGAATACGGAACTGGAGAGCAAATGAATACTGCCATGTAGTTTTTGACCCATTGAGATATCGGAAGCCAAGAGATCGGACAATCGCAATCGTGCATTTTCAGCGCCGCCTTTCATCCACCTGAATTGTTGGGATTTCAGACCTTGGATGTCAATAGGCAGTTCGGCAGGAGCAACGATATCCTGGCAATACTGAATGGACCAGCCTTTCAGTTGGGCGCGATACGAAAGATCAAGATCTTCGGTCAGGGTATCGGCCTTCCATCCTCCTGCATCCAGAATCGTTTGTTTGCGCCAAACGCCGGCCGTGCCATTAAACTGAAGGAAATAGCCTGCGCTGTTTCGTCCGGTTTGTTCAATGCTGAAGTGCACATTTAATTGCAGTGCCTGCATGCGCGTGATCAGGGAGTAATCTTCATTAAGATGCCCCCAGCGGGCTTGTACCACACCCGTTTTTACTTCTTTAAAATACGGAATCGTTTTTCTAAGAAAATCAGCTTCCGGTAAAAAATCTGCATCGAAGATAGCGATCAACTCGCCCTGCGCTGTAGCGAGTCCATGTTGCAATGCACCAGCTTTAAACCCTTGCCGGTCTGTCCGGTGTATGTGTTCAATGTTTACACCCGTGACTGCATATTCATTCGTTTTCTGCTGACAAAGCAAACTGGTTTCATCAGTAGAATCGTCCAAAACCTGGATGTGGATTTTGTCTTTTGGATAATCCAGGCGAACGATGTGGTCAATGAGCCGTTCGATGACCAAAGGCTCGTTGTAAACCGGTAACTGTACAGTGACAGTTGGCAATGTCTCATCTTCGGTTGAAGGGTACTGGGAGGTTCGATTCTTTTTCCTCCTGAGGTAATGTATGAGCAGGTGAAACTGTGCTATGCTATACACCAATATCAGGCAAAGGGTGATCGTGTATACCACCAGAAATACAAATGCAGCTGCTTTGAAAAACATCATTACAATAGCTTAAATATCGTCCGCAGTATCTTATATCCAGCTTTAATTGTACCCGAGATTGTTCCGCTGATTTTGGATACACCAATTCGCTTGCGATAGGATACAGGAACTTCCGCGCAAACGAGATTATGCTTTAGTGCTTTTATCTGCATTTCGACAGTCCAGCCATAGGTGCGATCCTGCATATCAAGCATTTCAAGTTTATCCCACCGAATTGCGCGAAACGGCCCCAGATCAGTATAGGAAAATCCCCAGAATATACTGATTAGTCGGGTGGCCAGCCAGTTGCCAAAGCGCTGCGGCACCGTCAGTGACCCCGCTTCTGACTGCCCGGATACCCTTGATCCGATGACCAGGTCTGTACCCTTAGCAATTGCATTTGTCAGAAGCGGAATTTCTTCAGGAAAATCAGAAAAATCCCCATCCATAAAGACGACCGCGAGCGGTGGATCATGCGTCGCGATCTTACGGATATGCTCCATTCCGGCCAGGCAGGCACTGCCATAACCTCGCCCCGGGGCATATACGACTGTTGCACCAGCTTTTTCTGCTTCGAGAGCTGTGGCATCAGTGGATTCGTTGTCACAAACGATGATGTGTCGAATGGCATCGCGTGGTATAGCTCGAATCACTTTTCCGATAGACAGCGCTTCGTTAAAAGCGGGAATAATGAGATCTATGGGCGGTCGGACATGCATACCAGTGATTAAGGCTTTAAATGTAAGTTTTCTGAATGTTCCTTTTGCGTTGTAATGATTTTAGCTAAAAGTGGAGAGAAGATATAAGGTTTTACACAATCGGTTCGTTTGCTTACAATGCAGTAATTTCGCCTTCCCGTGCGGGTCGTGTGGTGCGGACAGCATTGATGAATCAAGCATATGCGAGTGAACAGAGAAAAACCATCTAACTTCTTCGAAAAGACCAGGAAATATTATCACCAGGTTAGCCTATGCTTCTTGGCTATAGTGTGCGGGGTTCTGCTGTGTACGAGTTCCTGCTACAAAGAGAAGTTTACGACAGATGGCGGAGATATGCTGACCTATTCCCTTGACACCTTGACCTTCGATACTGTTTTTACCCAGATCAGTACGGTGACCCGATATTTTAAGGTGTACAATCCCAACAATCTTTCTGTGCGTATTGATCAGGTCACACTGACGGGGCCGAATGCGGATTTTTTTACGTTAAATGTCGATGGATTTACCGGTGACATTATTCAGGATGTTGAGATTCGTCCGAATGATAGTATTTATGTTTTTGCTGAAGCGACCATTGACCCGGACCAGCCTCTTTCAGTGAGTCCGTTTATCCTTGAAGCAGATGCTGAGTTTCAATACAATGGCAACATCCAAAAAACGAAGCTGATCGCCTGGGGACAGAATGCTAATTACATTCCCGGTCCGGATGCTTCAAATCGCATTTCCCTGCTGACCTGTGATCTCGGTGAAGAAGTATGGGATGATCCAAGACCTTATGTACTGTATGGCACTTTGCTGATTGATTCATGCACGTTGGTGCTTCCTCCCGGCACACGCCTGTATGTACATGGCGGAATCGCCAACAACCAACTGGGGATCTATAATGAAGGGCTGATCTATACCTTCCCCGATGGCCGGATTGAAGTCAGGGGAACTCTAGCAGAGCCGGTATTAATTCGCGATGATCGCATCGAGCCGGATCATTCCGGTGAATGGGCCGGCATACGACTGGGCCCGGAAAGTGGTCCTCATTCGTTTTCGCATATGCGACTGAGCAATGCACGTACTGGATTAGCAACAGACAGTGCTTCTGTGGTGAGCATCGATCACAGCAGCATTGCTTATACCAATGGTCCCGGTTTTTTCGCCCGCCATGCGACTGCTACGATTTCTAATTGTTTGTTTTATGAAAATGGCAGTCAATCGGTAGCGCTGACCTATGGAGGCGACTACGAGGTAGCCTACACCACCATGGCCAGCTTTGGTAATGATCGCGAAGCATTATTGATCAATAATTTTTACTGCAGTGATCCCCTTTGCCAGGAAGGTTTATTTCTCAACCAAATGAACGCACGCGTTTACAACAGTCTGATGGTTGGTTCGTCCCGGGATGAAGTTTGGATGGTCGATGCTGCTGCACCTGAAGAAGGATTGCTGGATGTGCAGATGTTTAACAGTATTGTGGTGGTGGATGAGCTTTTGGATCCGGATAATTTTCCGGATTTTTTTGAATCGATCTGCATGGATTGTCTGACATATCGTTTTGGGGACACCTTATTTGTTGACATCGCCATGGATGACTATCATCTTGATTCTTTATCGCTTGCCGAAGAAAAAGCCATACCGCTCATCGAGTATACAGATGACTTTGATGGACAGATACGAGATATGTTGCTACCTGATATTGGTTGCTACGAATACCTGTATTAAAGGCCGGAGGCTTTTTCTGTTCCACCGGGACGAATGACTGTATTAATCCTGATTTTATCGACCATCGTTAAGAGTATAATCCCTACGATAAAAAATGCAGCAAGCGCCAGAACACTGTAGCGCATGCTCCCGGTCAGTGAGTTGACCAGTCCGAATATAAATGTACCGGATACGATAGCAATTTTTGACAGGACATCCATGAAGCTAAAGAAGGATGTCGGGTCTTTGACTTCTCCTTCAAGGAGTTTGGCATAGGTCGAACGCGAAAGGGATTGTATGCCTCCAAGCACCATTCCCACCAATCACAAAAAACTCCCATTTCTTCGTAGTCAAAAAAGCCCCGAGACATATCAGCACCCAGATGCATAATTGCACGAGCAAACTGAATTTATTGCCTTTCAGTTTGGACAAACGCGCAAAAGAAAGTGCTCCGGGGATAGCGATGAGTTGCAGGAGAAGTATCGTGAGTATCAATTCAAAATCCTGAAACCCAAGTTCACTTGCCGCAAAAATGGAGGCTAGGTAAATGACGGTATGGACGCCGGCGATATAGAAAAAATAGGAGGCGAGAAATTTTTTGGTATCCTGATCTTGGCGTATGATTTGCCATACGCTCATGAGTTCGTTCCACCCTCGCGCAAGTAGATTTTCAGTCGGTGGCATCGGACTATCGGGAGGTAATCGTTTGAAGGTGATCTGGGCAAATCCCAGCCACCACAATCCGACCATGACGAAAGAAAGTCGAGAGGGGAGTGTGGCACTGCTGATGTTAAACCACTCAGGTTTTTGAATGACCAGCAGGCAAATGATCAGGAGAAGGACACTCCCGATATACCCATATGAATAGCCTTTGGCACTGACCTGGTCAAACTTGTCTTCTGAGGCGATCAGGGGCAGAAAGGAATCGTAGAACACGAGACCACCTGCTGCTCCGATGGTGCCAAGCATAAAAGCGGCTGTTCCGATCCACATGGTCTCCGGGCTGTGAAAAAAGAAGAGTGACACACAGCCGATCACTCCGGTAAATGTGAAGGATTTCAGAAAGTACAATCTTCTGCCCGTAAAATCCGCGATGCCTGACAGCAGGGGTGAGAGCGCTGCGATGATGATATACACCGCTGCCACAGAAAACGAGTACAAAGCTGTATTGGTAATGGTACCGCCCAGCAAGGGTATTTCAGGGTGGGTGATTTTGGAAAAGTATATTGGAAAAATGGCAGTAGAGATGACGAGATAGTAGGCGGAGTTGGCCCAGTCATAAAAGGCCCACCCGTTGATGGTTTTGGGTTGATTGAGTTGCATAGGATGAAGGTACCGATATATATGAGCTTTCAATACTCATCTCGGGTACAAAGAAAGAATTCTCCTATGGGACAAATTGGATTGAAGAGGTTTTTATATCTTCCGCAGGCATGAAAATACTCATCCTGAGCAGGAGCGCAGTGCTTTACTCTACACAGAGCCTGGTGAATGCCACACGCCGAAGGCATCACGCGGTCAAAGTGGTGGATCACCTGCATTGCAATCTTTCTATTCTCAATGGTCGGTTGGGTGTCCGCTACCAGGGTTCGTTTCTCGGCCGTCCGGATGCAGTGATTCCACGTATTGGTTCTTCCGTGACGAGCTATGGGGCGGCTGTGGTGAGGCATTTCGAATTGATGGGCGTGTACACAGTGGTCAGTACGGAAGCCTTGCTTAGATCGAGAGATAAACGTTCAGCGCTGCAGTACCTGGCCGCACATGACATCCCCGTACCCGATACAGTCTTTATGGCTACCTCAGAAAATGTCCATACGGCACTGGATGTTCTCGGAAAAGAATATCCCGTGATCATCAAAATGTTGCAGAGTACACAGGGCGACGGTGTATTGCTGGGAGAAAACAAACAAAGTGCCATTGCCATGGCGACATCTTTTCTTCGCATCAAGGAGGAAATTCTGCTGCAGAAGTTTATCCGGGAATCCAATGGAAAGGACATCCGTGTTTTTGTCGTGGGCGGTGAAGTGGTCGCTACCATGGAGCGCAGTGCACAACAAGGTGAGTTTCGATCCAACCTCCATAGAGGTGGCGATGCGAGAAAAATAAAAATCACAAATGAAGAAAAAGATATTGCCATACGTGCAGCAGACCTCATGGGTTTGAAGGTGGCCGGTGTGGATTTGCTGCGTTCGAAAGATGGACCTGTTGTGCTCGAAGTCAACGCCTCACCGGGGCTTGAGGGCATTGAGCGTACCACCAAAGTGGACATTGCAGGGTATATCATCAAACTGATAGAAGACAATGCTGGATCTAAGTCGATATAAAGAAGAGCGAAAAGTTTCGTTCAGTGGAGTGGAGATCGCTCCGGGTGAGTCCTCCTCGGTCAACTTCAATGTGGGTAACCTGCCTACCGGCACGCGGGTTAATATTCAGTTAGAAGTATTTCGCGGCGAAATGCCGGGGCCGCATGTCCTGATCATCGGTGGGGTGCACGGCGATGAGATTAATGGGGTAGAGATTGTTCGGAGGACACTGGCGGACCACTTGTTTCACAATCTGCTCGCTGGGACGGTGATCGTTGTTCCCTTGCTCAATGTCTATGGCTTTATCAACTTCAGTCGTGAAGTTCCGGACGGAAAAGATGTAAACCGAAGTTTTCCCGGATCCATGTCCGGCAGTCTGGCGTCCAGAGTGGCCAGAATCGTGACGAAAAATATCGTCCCACAGGTCGATATCCTGATTGATTGTCATGCGGGTGGCCAGGGCAGATATAATTATCCGCAGGTTCGCGTCACAAAAGGAGATCAGGAATCCATCGAGCTGGCCCGGGCGTTCAATGCCCCTTTTATCATTCAAAAGGGCATCCTCCGCGGTTCTCTCCGCAAGGTGGCTAAACAGAACAACAAACCATGTCTGGTATATGAGGGTGGAGAGGCGCTTCGATTAGACGGATATCCCATTGGCCGAGGAGTGGAGGGAATTAAACGAACACTGGCCTCACTGAAGATGCTGACGTATGATGAACCACCCACTTCGACGCCTGTTGAAATCCACCATACATCCTGGGTTCGTGCTTCCAAAGCAGGTTTGTTTATCTGGTCGGAATGTTCTGGTGCTCGTGTCAAAAAAGGAGATGTCCTGGGTGCGATTTATGATCCGTACGGAACTGACCAGACCGATGTCCTTGCCACCGTGGATGGGTATATTCTGGGCCATACCAATGCACCTCTGGTCAATAAAGGGGATGCGTTATTTCATTTGGGATACTGATCGTTTAGCAGGTCTCTGAGTTGTTTTTTCCTTTCCAATTTCATGGGTTTGTGCTACTCATCATCTGGAGTATCTTTGCTAACGGATATGCGTACCCGAAATACCATTCTTTTATTTTTTGCTGCTGTCCTCCTTTCCTGGGGCTGTAAACAGAGTAGTGCCGATGATGCAGCGGCTGACCCACCCCCTTCCGGTGAGACGAACCCGAATGCATATGAGGAGGAAGTAAATCTGTATGAAAGTGCAGATCGGGTGATTTGGCAAAAACCGGATCTGGTGGTTGACCAACTGGGAGACATCGATGGAAAAGTAGTTGCGGACCTTGGTGCGGGGACAGGGTATTTCAGCCGCCGCATTGCCTATAAGGGGGCAAAGGTGATCGCCATCGATATTGATCCGAAAGCGATCAGATGGATGG
The DNA here is from genome assembly GCA_030426765.1 of Bacteroidia bacterium. Taxonomy (GTDB): domain Bacteria; phylum Bacteroidota; class Bacteroidia; order Chitinophagales; family Saprospiraceae; genus Opimibacter. The sequence continues at coordinate 27,020 of JAUHXV010000048.1, forward strand.
AAGAACAAAAATCAAGGTTTCCTGTGGAATTGAGAGATCGCCTGATCATTCGGATGGCGGAAGCAGATGACCCTAAACTGGAAACGGATGAGGTGGATATTGTACTCCTCGTCAATACCTATTCATATATCCGTGATCGCGTCAACTACTTTACAAGACTTCGCAATGCGATACGGCAGGGCGGAAGTGTAGTCATCATTGATTTTAAGAAAAAAGAAACCCGCTTTGGGCCTTCTCTCGACGAGCGAATCGGGCATGAAGAAATCATCGATGAACTGGAGAAAGCAGGGTACCGCATTACGTCGGTGGATCA
>JAUHXV010000123.1 GCA_030426765.1 Bacteroidia bacterium
TCAGCAGCACGGACGCCATGCCCGGCGAAACCATCGAAGTCGATTTTGAAGTAGACAATTTTATTGACATCATCAGTGTTCAGTATTCGGTCAATTGGAATCCCGCCGTACTCGAGTTTAAATCACTCAAAAACTTTAATGCCGATGTGCCGGGATTATCCCCGTCAGTATTTGGTACTCCCCAATCACTACTCGATCAGGGGAAGTTTACACTCGCATGGATTGAAAGTTCAATCACGCCCATCACCATTCCCGATGGTTCCCTTTTCTTTACCGTTGAGTTTGAAGTCGTCGGTTCAGAATGCCAAACCTCTGCGGTTGAAATAACAGATGATCCTTTGGAAATCGAAGTCGCGGAAGAGGGTGAAGTACCGGTTGGACTAATCGCCAATAATGGATTGGTCAGTATTCCGGGTACCGGTTGTGCAGAGAGCATTCAGTTTATTGGAAATAGTGTTATTGGGGCATGCGGAAGTACAACTTGCATTGAGTTTACGGTTGAAAATTTTGTTACCGTAGGAGCCATGGAGTTTTCCTTATTCTATGATCCGAATGTCCTGGAGTTTGATGAGTTCAGAAATTTTGCTCCACTTACAGCTTTTGGTTCAGGGAATACAAACTTGCTGTCACCTGGTACACTCAGAGTGCTATGGTTTGACAGCAATGTCGAAAACGATACACTTCCCGATGGCACAGTGTTGTTTGAAATATGTTTTGATGTAATTGGTTCCGGTGGGCAATCCAGTGAAATTACATTTGGCGATAACCCACCTCCGGCCATCACAGATATTGATGGCAACCCACATGAAGTGACCATGACACCGGCAGAGATCACAGCGCAATGCGCACTTGAAGGATTTGCGCTCATCGCGGATTCAATGTGTACTATGCCGGGTGAAATCGTGTGCTTTAATGTTACGATAAATGATTTTGAAGAATTAATTGCGCTTCAGTTTAGCATGAACTGGGATCCAAATGTTTTCATTTTTGATCATGTCACCGGATTTGGTATTCCTGGTCTTGATGAATCTGGATTTGGAACACCTTCTTTTCCGGATGTAGACGAAGGCGAGTTGACGGTGAGTTGGATTGACCTGAGTCTCGACGGTGTCACACTCCCCAATGGAGCTACAATTTTTCAATTGTGTCTGGAAGCTGTAGGAAATGCAGGGACTTCATCCGCGATTACATTTTCAGGTACACCATTGGATATTGAAATTGCTACCATTGACAGTACGCTCGAGTATACCCTGGTACAAGGGTTTGGAGAAATCCAAACCGTATGCGATGGCCCATGCCCACTTTCCTACACACTGACACCCACACCACCAAGTTGCCCTGGTGCTTGTGACGCTTCCATTGATCTGGAAGTGATGGACTGCCCTGAAACACCTACATTCCTTTGGAGCACCGATGAAACAACAGAAGATATATCAGGCTTGTGCGCCGGAACATATATGGTGACCATTACGCTTGGAGAACAAATTGCGATCGCTATGACCACCATTAGTGATCCGATACCGGTATCGGTGACAGGATCTATCACGGATCCGGTTCCCCCGGGCTCGAATACAGGTTCCGTGGACATCACTGTGAGTGGCGGGTGCATGCCATATACTTATTTATGGAGTAACGGAGCCGTCACCGAAGATATCGCGAATGTTGGTCCGGGAATCTACGAAGTGACCGTAACCGATTGCAGTGGATGTGCATTTACGCCTGATCCGTATGTAGTCGGAGCAGAGTTGATTCTGGCGGTGCAGCACGTAACCTGCTTCGGCGGGTCGAACGGATCGATTAATCTGTCTGTTGCTTTCGGCACAGGACCATACACGTATATGTGGGATACGGATCCTGTGCAAACGACTGAGGATATTTCCAACCTCGTGGCCGGACAGTATTGTGTGACGGTGACGGATAGCGGAGGATCAACAAGAGATACTTGTGTGACCGTCAATCAGCCTAATGCAATTGTATTGACCGCATCGATTATAAATGATAGTAATGAAGATTGCATGGGCGCTATTGACCTGAATGTGGTCGGTGGTGTCATGCCTAATACATATCTATGGTCAACTGGAGCCACCACGCAGGACATCACCGGTCTGTGTCAGGGACAGTATTGTGTGACTGTGACAGATGGACAGGGATGTCAGAGCGATACCTGCTTTAATGTTTTCTCTGGTGACCTGGGTGTGGCGTTAACTGTATCCGTGTACGGAGATTTCAATGTGAGTTGTAATGGTGAATGTGATGGTGAGATTACTTCTGAAGTGTTCGGACCGGGGACATTTACATACCTGTGGTCTAACGGTGCCACGACACCTGATTTGACAGATGTCTGTGCCGGCATGTATTCCCTGACGGTCACCGATGAAGGTGGTCGGACAGCGACAGCGTCTGCTGAAGTGCTCGAACCGGATCCGTTTGCAATCGCCTATGTGACCAATAACCCAACAGACTTCACCACAAGTGACGGAGATATCGAAGTGATTGTGAATGGTGGTGTGCCACCGTATACGTATCAGTGGAGTGGACCAGCGACAGGCAACACATCTGCATTAACCAATGTGCCGGCAGGAACCTATACCATCGTCATCACGGATGCCAATGGTTGTCAGATCACGGATACAGAGCGACTACTACCGGACCTTGATGTACCCTGTCAAACAGCCATGACAGTGATTACACCGAATAGCGACGGAAAGAATGATGTCTTTATCATATCCTGTGTCATGGATTTTGACAATACACTGATGATTTACAACCGCTACGGTGGGCTGGTCTATGAAGTAGACAACTATCAGAATGACTGGGCAGGAACAGACAATAGTAATGAACCAGTACCCGATGGTGGGTACATGTGGGTTTTGCAAATAACACGAGACGATGGATCTATGGGATTGTTCAGAGGAACCGTTAACCTGCTGCGGTCAGCGGACTGATGACCGGGTTTCAATTTTGATGTGAAATGTATTCTATAAACAGAGTGATTATCATGAAAAAAACAATTCAACAATATATTTCTCTCTTCGCTGTTTCTGCGATGATGCTGACTGGTAGTTTCCAAACAGCCTTTGCACAGGAATCCGGGTACTTCAATCACCAGTACCTTCAGCCTATATTAATTAATGTTGGAGCGACAGGTTTCCAGGGAGATCATCAATTGCTGGCCGGGTACAGACACGCATGGTCTGATTTTCCGGACGCCCCCAGAACCTTTACCGGCATTTACCACGGTTCATTCGCAGACAACCTTGGGATAGGGTTTCAATTGATGACCGATCAGGTGGGGGTAGCGCGGACCAACTTCGGGCAGCTGAATTTTGCCTACCGATTAAATATGGAAGATGTCAAGCTTAGCTTTGGAATATCGGCCGGACTGCAAACCTTTTCGATTTCGGACATTCGTGATGATCAGTTAATTGATCCGACAGATGTGTTGCTCAATGAAGCACTCGATGGGTACATGTTTTTTAACGGTTCTTTTGGGGTATACGGAGAGGTAGAGGAAAAGCTGTTTTTCGGACTTTCCTTTCCAGACCTGATTAAAGAGCGCATGACCAATATCTCCGGAAATATCAATGTACCGGATTTCAATACGTTCTCCTATGCCTTCCTTTTAGGGTATCGGTTTAATATCGAAAATTATGACTTTACTGTAGAGCCCTCGATTACTGTGAAGGATCTCCGGTACAGTCCGTTCCTGATTGACCTTAACCTGAAGCTGTCCTTCCTGGAAGAGCAGTTGGTAGGAGGGATTGGATATACTTTGGGAGATAACAGCCGGGCATCACTCCTGTTGGGCACCCGAATCAACCAGCTGAGACTATACTATTCATATGATGTCAGCTTGGGTGAATTTCAGGATTATAACAATGGCTCTCATGAGCTGACCCTGGTGTACCGGATTCCCGGCAAAAAAGCTCCGGAAGCTGTGGAAGAGTAGTTCCTACGGGAAATAAAGATGTACTTGAATGGGATGCCTGCGGTATCCCATTCTTTTTTTAGGTAATGTGATTTTGCGACTTTCTTTCAGGGGGAGTTTATTTAAAAAAAGTCTGTTACTTTTGGTCTGACGCTTACGTGCTCGATCGGTGTGAAATTCGTGTATGGCGATTTTCAACCGATAACATATTGAATAAAAAGGAGACCTGTAACCCCCTATAAATCAGGTATTGATCCATGAGAAAAAAAAATAATTGGATCAAAAATAACAGATTACATTAATACAACATCTATAAAGTATTGATAGATAGCTTGTATAAGTATTTACTAATACTGTAATGTAATAATTACCCATTCTCGGGTATAACCTCCCAAAAGCCTTATCATATCTTTGCCAAGTATAGTAAGCCTATCGGTGCTTTTGGCATGCTTTTTGGCTTATTATCCAAGATTGAAATGGAGGATTGATAATGACTGCATTATCTTCCTGAACCAACCGAATAGAATGAAGAGCTCAATTATTGCTATCGTCCTGATAGTAGTATAGATACGCTTCAGTATCTGTTTTGTTGTTTCAAGGATTTTTGCTGATTTAATGTGACTCCGATTGTTATTACGTATTGAATTATAAAATCGATTGAACAGAAATTTTCTTAAACCAAAACTTAATCTCATGAAAAAAGCATTTTCAATTATTAAGGGAGTGGCTTCGAAAGGAGCGGGTTTACTTCCTTTTGTACTTGCTTTTGTATTTGTTGCTGCGATGAC
>JAUHXV010000124.1 GCA_030426765.1 Bacteroidia bacterium
ATATGCGTATTACACAAGACGCAAGGATTAGGCGTGCGTCCGGCCATGTATTCATCGACGAAATTGTCGATCACAAAATCCCCAAACTCCTCGCGGATATCTACGATAAAATGATGGAATCCCATATCCACCGCCACTTGGCGCGCATCATTGATACTGTCCAGGCTGCAACAGCCGGTTTCCTTCCGATCGCCTCCGCTGGTAGCATAGTCCCAGGTCTTCATCGTGATGCCCACGATCTCATAGCCCTGATTCTGCAGGAGCATAGCGGTCACCGTGGAGTCAATGCCTCCACTCATGGCTACCAGTATCTTTCCTTTCTTACTCATACGATTCGGGTGCAAAGGTAAGCGTTTCAAGCATGATCCTAGCTGCACCTGCCCTGTTAACATATCGTAAGGCGGAAGAGTTTACACACAAGTGCAGCCGTTCCCCTTGTATCTTATCGTTGACCTCAAAGAAATTAGATATTACAAAAGAAGCTATGCTTGTGGTATTAGTATGTTTCTTGTTCGAAACGTATATTGTGCCTGAAGACTAAATCCTCAGGGAACCATGGCCAAAACAACATCCAAAAAGAAATCTCCTCCTGCTCCGCATATCCTGATGGTCAGCGCGGAATGCTACCCTGCCGCAAAGGTTGGAGGCCTGGCCGATGTCGTGGGTTCGCTGCCGAGATACCTGAATAATTCCAAAAAGGCCAGATGCGCAGTCGTTATCCCCGGTTATCACAATCCATGGCTCACCCAACAGGAATACAGGGAGGCGCATATCGGAGGATTTCATCTGGGAGGCGAACATATCGAGTATCGCATTTGTCAAATACTTAATGACGAACTGGGCTATGATCTTTATGTCGCGGATATTCCGGGCAAGTTTGACCGCCCAGGCATCTACAGCGATCATGACAATCCCTATTATCGGGATGAGACGGAACGCAATATTTCTTTTCAGCGCGCTGTCCTCCAATGGGTGCATCAATGGGAAGATCTGCCGGCTCTCATCCACTGTCATGATCATCACACTGCTTTGATTCCGTTTATGATGACGCAGTGTCCCGAATTCTGGCGGCTGGGGCACACGCCGACCATACTGACGATACACAATGCGGCCTATCAGGGGATGTTTAGTTGGGACAGGCAATACCTCTTGCCTGAATTTGCGCGGGAGCGATCCGGATTACTGGATTGGGGACATGCAATCAACTCACTGGCGTGTGGGATCAAATGCGCATGGCGTGTGACGACGGTTTCGCAAAATTATCTGCGCGAACTCATGGAGACCAGCGGCTTTGGCCTGAGATCATTGTTGCGCTCCGAAGCGCATAAGTGCAGAGGCGTGGTCAACGGCATTGATTACGAATACTGGAATCCGAAATCAGATCCTTATCTAAAAATCAAGCTCAAAGACGATATTGATAAGTGGAAAAGGGAGAATAAACTGAGCTTACTCAAAGAACTCAATATGCCCTCGGATCTTCCGCTCCATATCTTCATCGGGCGGATGGTACACGACAAGGGCGTTGACTTCCTTGCGGACCTGATCCATCAATATATGATGCATCAGCGCGATGCCAGTTTTATCATCCTGGGCACCGGAGACGGGCATCTCGAGCATCAGTGCCGTCAATTGGAACATCATTTTGGTCCGCATGTTCGCTCGCTCATTATGTATAATGAAGGTGTGGCGCATAGACTGTATGCGTCTGCTGATTTTCTGTGGATGCCGTCTCGCACTGAGCCGTGTGGCCTCAATCAAATGTATGCCATGCGTTATGGAACTGTTCCTATCGCACGCGCGACCGGTGGCCTGCAGGATACGATAGAACCCTTTGATGGTGAGCGCGGCGATGGTTTTTTGTTTCGCGACCTGATAGACTATCAGGGCATGTGGGGCATCGACAGTGCGGCAAGACTGGCTTCGATGCCTGAATTGTTGAGTCAGGTGCGAAAACACATTATGGGCAAAGACCTTTCGTGGGAGCATTCCGCATCGCGCTATTTGAATCTATTTACTGAACTAATTCCCGAATCCAACGATGAGTAGTTTAAACAAAGAAGTCCTGTGTGTGATTCTTGGAGGTGGTGCAGGCTCCAGACTTTATCCGCTTACGGAGAGACGGTCCAAACCGGCTGTTCCCCTTGGTGGAAAATACCGACTCATCGATATTCCTGTTTCCAATTGTCTGAACTCCGGATTCAACAGGATTTTTGTGTTGACACAATTCAATTCTGCTTCCCTAAACCGGCATATCAAAAACTGCTATCATTTTGATGTCTTCAGTCATGGTTTTGTAGACATACTGGCGGCTGAGCAAACGCCGACCAACAAAGACTGGTTTCAGGGTACGGCCGACGCTGTACGTCAAACTATGGTTCGGCTGGATGAGTACGATTATAACTATGTGCTGATCCTGTCCGGTGACCAGTTGTACCAAATGGATCTCGAAGCCTTTCTGGAGCAGCATCTCGAAAAGGATTCTGAACTCACTATCGCTACTATTCCTGTAGTCGCTGAAGAAGCCACTGGATTTGGGATCATGAAGGTGAATCAGAATGCAGAAATCGAAAGTTTTATAGAGAAACCCGATAAAGATATTCTCCCTCAATGGACTTCAGACGTACCAGAAGTTTATGCAAAGGAGAACAAGCATTATCTCGCTTCGATGGGGATTTATTTATTTAAAAAAGAATCCCTTCGACAACTATTCGAACTCAATCCTACTGAGGTCGATTTTGGAAAAGGGATCATTCCGTTTGCGATCAACAATCTCTACAAGGTCCACAGTTTTGCTTATAACGGCTACTGGACGGATATCGGAACTATTCGCTCCTTTTTTGATGCTAATCTGGAGCTGGCGATGCCGATCCCTCGATTCAATTTGTATGATGCCCACAACCAGATTTTCACCCGATCGAGAATGTTGTCGCCTTCAAAACTGTTGGGCACCAAATGCACACATGTGCTCCTGGGTGACGGGTGTATCATCAATGCAAAGGAAATCAGTCAGTCCGTTATCGGTATTCGGTCCCGAATCGGCAGAGGCACTGTGATCAGACGCGTCATCATGATGGGGCTTGATCAGTATGAAAGTCCTGAAGAGCTGGCTTCCCAGGACATCATCCCCAAAGGTATTGGAGAAGATTGTCATATCGAAAACGCCATTATTGACATCAACTGCAGGATCGGCAACAAGGTGGTCATCAAGGGAAGTTCTAATCTCGAGGATACCGAAACGGATCTGTACTCGGTTGTGGATGGCATCGTTGTACTCAAAAAATCCGCTACCATTCCTGCTGGCACCAAAATCGGGGATATATAGACATTCCTACTGTCATAGTCCTTACTTTGCACACATGAAGCACATACTGGTTCCGGTAGATCTGTCGAGGAACTCCAAAGAGGCCTTAACCTATGCGGTTGAACTTGCGCACAAGAGCCATGCTGCTATGACGGTCATTCATTTGTACAGCCTATTGCTCAGAGCCATCATGCACTCCACAAATCCGGAAGGTGTGGATAAAGATCCAGGGAAGTGGATTCAGCAGCGGATACGGGAGATCAAATTAAGATTTCCGAATCTTGATATTGCGTATCGCGTTGTAAAAGGAGATGCCGGCGATGATCTTGCCGGGATCGCTTCTTCCATCGATGCCGATCTCATCATCACCGGTTGCCAGGGCGCCCGGGAAGACAACAAAACTTTTTTGGGATCTGTGGCCAGTAGTCTCATTCTTACCTCCAAAATTCCTGTAATGCTGATTCCGCCACGTTCAAAATTTCACGGCGTACACCATATTCTGGTGGCGGCTGTCTCCAGCCAGGTCAAAGAGAAAGAGATGCTGGAGCCCCTGAAGTTTTTTGTGGATATATTCCATCCCAAAGTCAGCCTGCTGCAGTTTGGCGAGTATCATGAAGTCAAGCGATTGGCCAGCCTGAAACCACTCGTTACGCACACCGAATACAGTGAAAACCAGGATTATATGGAAACGGTCAATGCTTTTATGGCCAATCATCCGACTGATTTACTGACGGTCGTACGGCGTAAAAAGGGATTTCTGGAAAAAACCATAGGGCCGAAACGAACCTCCGCGATGCGATTCAACACGCCCATTCCGCTCCTCGTACTCATTGAAGAATCTCTGTAATCCATCGCCTCAAACCCCGACCTCGTATAAAGGTATTTGGTGCTTTAGGAATACCATATACCTTTGCACCTTCTTACTATCAGGTAAAACAGCACATGGAGCGTAATCATATCATCGGTTTTGTACTCATTTTCGGCCTTTTGCTGGTCTGGACCTTCGTCAATTCCCCTTCCAAAGAAGAGGCGCTGGCCATGCAGCAAAGGCAAGACAGCCTGAACCGTGTGGCAATGCTGCAGGATTCAATTCAATCCATTGATAATCAAGCCAATGCTGTCAAACCCGCTGAGGAAGTGGTGGACACGCTGGCCCAACCCGCTTCAAACGGAGGCTTTGCTCACGTCGGCTCGGCAGCAGGGGAAACCGTCCAGCTTGAAAATCAATACTTTATCATTGATTTTAATACCAAAGGCGGGAAAATCACCAACGTCGAACTCAAGCATGTCGACATCGACGAGAGCATGGTCCGCGCCATCGCCAAGCAGGCCGAGGC
>JAUHXV010000125.1 GCA_030426765.1 Bacteroidia bacterium
GCGGCATGCGCCAGAGGCTCATTCCTTTTGTGCGCAGGTTCAGTACCGTAGTCACATAGTTAATCCCTCCCAGCAACACCGAGACAACAAAGAAGGTTAGACTGACCAGCCATAGCGTCATACCTGCCCCGGAGCCACTACTGGCTTCCGGTAGTGCACTCAATGGCGGATAGGCGGTCCATCCCCCCGAAAATGGTCCTGTATTGAGGAATAGTGAAATAAACATCACCACACTGGCTAAAAAGAAAAACCAGTAAGAGAGCATATTCAAAAATGGCGAGGCCATATCCCGAGCTCCCACCTGAAATGGTATCAACAGGTTGGCAAACGTTCCACTAAGACCTGCCGTGAGTACAAAGAATACGATGATCGTTCCGTGCATGGTCACCAGGGCGTAATAGAACTCCGGATTCAGAGCGCCATGACCGGCATCATTGATCGTGATCCATTTGCCGAGTAAGGGTTTTAACCAAGCCATGCTATCATCCGGGAATCCCAGCTGAAGCCTGAAAATAATACTCATACCGGCACCAATCATCGCCCAGATAATCCCTGTGACGAGAAACTGGCGAGCGATGATCTTATGATCCTGGCTAAAGATATAGTGGGTGATAAAATTCGACTGGTATTTATCTCCGTGATGATGCTCGTGAAAGTGATCATCATATCCTTGTTCATTAATCAGAACATCGGTTTCCTGCTGCTGTGAAGATGACATAATCGTCTTTTATTAATTGGATATAATTCTAAACTGAACTCTTCTGTTTTTCTGACGTCCTTCGTCAGTATCATTCGTTTCAACCGGCTGGGATGATCCAAAACCAATTGCCTTTAATCGTGCTGCATCAATGCCTTTATCGATCAGATATGTTTTGATAGCATCAGCTCTTTGCTGAGACAACACTTTGTTATCACTTTCATCTCCTGTATTATCGGTGTGTCCTTCGATCTCGATAGAGATATCCGGATATCGATTGAGGATGCTTACAAGGTCATCGGCCTGGCTTGAGGATTGAGACGTCAGTCGGTAAGAACCGGTTTCGAAATCCACAAAATCAAGTCGGATCAATCGCAAAGCTGCTTTCTCTTCCGCTGTCATTGGAATTCCGGCATCAACCAATGCCTTATCCACAGCCAGATTCAGTGCTTCGCGGTTGTTTTCAATTTCGTATCCGAGTAATTTTCCTTTATTCGGATCCTCATCTGTATTTCTGATCGTTGTCTGATAATACGATTGTTGTTTGGCAAGCCATGCATCGTATTCTTCCTGAGTCACTATCCTCACAATCCGGCGCATACTGTAATGGCTCTTTCCACAAAGTTCAGCACAGGCCAGCTCGTAGTTAAACTCTTCCCACAACATTTTGCTATCGGGGTCAGTAGGATCCTTCGGTACATTGTATTCCGGGTAATTGCGCAACTCATTGCGATAATCTTCGGTGGTTTTCTCCGGTGTGAAAACAAAGTATGTCGGCAATCCGGGTACTGCATCCATCTTTACACGAAAATGGGGCAGGTAGAAGTTGTGCAGTACGTCACGCGCAATAATCCGCACGCGTACTTTTTTGCCCACGGGCAACCATAATTCATCCGGGTGGAAGTCATCGTAGTTTAACGGATCTTCCCACACCTGACCGAGTGGATTTGATGCGGATATTTTGGTAAAATCTCTGGGCCCCAGTATGCCATCCTCTCCGGGGTAACGCAGATGCCAGGCAAACTGATATCCTGTTGCTTCTATTTCGATGTGATCTTCACCGGGTTTGACATCCGCCATCACAGTATTCCAGGCCAACAAGCCTTTGATCACGAGATAGGTCATTACGACTGCCGGGATGGCCGACCAAACGATCTCGAGTGTGTTGTTGTGCGACCAGTGGGTGGCTTTAGATGTTTTTGTCTTTTTATAGCGCCAGGAAAAATAGAAAAGAGCGATATGGGTGATGACAAATACGATTCCGGTAAACAATAATGTCGTATCGAACAATCCATCCAGTATACTGCCGTGGGCTGAAGCCGACTCATGCGGTCCGTACCCGAGCATATAGTTTTTCCACCATCCGGCAGACAGGAAACAGAGCACAAGGAAACCTACCAGGAATAACATCATGGCATTTCCCTGGTTGCGATTGAGGCGTTCTTCCACTTCCTCTTCCCCGCGGATGCGGGCATATAGATCTGTCAGTTTACTGATCTGAAGGATGACGATCACTAAAAGCAGAATACTTAATCCAATAATCAAAGCGGTCATTTGCTATCTGGCTTTAAATACTTCATTCAATAGTTTATTCACAACTCACCTACCGATCAGGTATGGTGAGAAATACTTTCCATCAGGTACGGATCCCGGCCCGGTATCAGGCTGGCTTTTTCCATGCGGTTGAAAACCACATAGAAGAACAATCCAAGGAATCCGATAAACGTACCGATCTCCAGAAATCCGGGTAATGTAAATCCGGGTGTCGCACCGGATGCGTGATGTCCGGCTTCTCCGGCAGCAGCAGCCAGTTCATGTGCGGTGTGCAGGATACCAGGCTTCAGCATAAGGAAGAAATCCAACCAGTGGCTGAATACGAGTACCGCTGAGATAAACAACAGTGTACCGTACTTCCGCTTGGTATCGTTGCGCAAAAGCACCAGGAATGGCAAGGCAAAATTCAATCCGATATTGAGATAAAACAATACAGGATATTCATGGAGTCGTGTATTAAAATATATAGTCTCTTCAGGAATATTGGCATACCAAATCAGCATGTACTGGGAAAACCAGAGGTAAGTCCAGAAGATACTAAAGGCAAACATGTACTTGCCCAGGTCATGCAGGTGCTCGAGCGTCACCAGCGGGAAATACCCTTTTACTTTCAGTATGATCAGGGTGAGGATCGTCAGCGCGATCATCGTCACCATCAGACTGGCTGAAGCATACCACGCAAAAAGTGTACTGTACCAGTGTGCGTCTACAGACATCACCCATTGCCAGATCAGTGCGGCACTTGTAAATCCAATCACCGGAAGAGCAGCTGCACCCAATACACGCATCTTACGCGCATGTGTAAAGTTGCTGTCGCCATTGGCATCCTCATCAACAGAAAGCTGACGAATGCGGATCGCAAAGAATACCCATAAACCAACAAAGATCAGGGTGCCGAAAGTGTACCAGTTTTTATTGAGGAAGGAACTCTTGCCGGCGAGTATTTTATCTGTTTCAAGGGACAGCGTGTCAGCCCAATGATACAGGTGATGCCATCCCCCCCAGATCCCGATGGCGATTAGCATCATCAGGGCTAAACCAATGACCAGGAACAGCGAGTAAGCTTCCCATACTCTTTTGAAGATCGTGTGCCATCCGGACCAGGCCGTAATCTTGGCGGCCAGAATAAACAAGGCCATCAATGCCACACCCGTAAAAAATACTGCATTGTGCAGCACATTGGACCAGAAACGCGTGTGCGAATGATCATCGCCCATATACGTGACGACCAAAGAGATAACGCCGACCAGCATCATCAGGCCGAGTAAGGTTTTTTGTCTTGTTTCGAATATAAACTGATTCATATCTGTTGTAGTCGATTCGGTCAATGATTAATGTTCATTACTATGATCGTGGGTATGATCGTCAGTATCGTGATGCATCGCTTCTGCGGCATGCGTTTCTGTTTTATCACCCATGTGTTCCGCCATCATTTTTTCAAAAGCACTCCACGTGATGGCTTCATCATTCAGTGTATTTTCGGTTGGCGAGTACACCGCATTTTTTGCTTTTGCCTGAAGCGATCGGATGTAATGGATCACTTCCCAGCGTTCGACATAGCTCAGCTTATCCGCATAGGAGCCCATCACATTTTTTCCATACATAATCCCATGGTAGAGGCGTCCGGCGGAAGAGTTGATAAATGTGTCGAGCAGGAAATTGGCCGGAGCCGCGGGATATACGCCGGCTACAATGCCTTTCGCCGGATCTTCTTCGCGCACCAGGTAGCCAAGTCCATCCCCTTTCTCGCCATGACAAATTCCGCAATAGATATCGTACATCTCCTTGCCGTGTGCGAGTCCCTTCTCGGTGATTGGGAATGGGTTTTTCAGGATTTCATTGGTCGCTCTTAGACGTTCATCTTCCGTATCATCATAGTAATACGGAACACTGCCATTAGGGACCATAGGGAAATTTCCACTACCTGTACCGTCAAAAGAAGTCATGGCTTTTGCGCGCGCCATGCCATCCTCTGCGTTGGCAAGTGAGATGTGTCCGCGGGCTACGGTGCCTTCGACGCTGTGTCGTGGTGAAGCATAGTGCTTGTATTCCGCTTCTGTCCCCCATCGATTGTAAGAGTAATAGTCGTAAAGGTTAGCTTCATAACCGGTGGTATGCACCATATCCGGCATGAATTCATGTCCTGTACGATCACCTTTTGCAGGTGAGCATGCCGTCAACCAGGTGACGCATGCAATCATGGCTATATATATCGTGTACCTCATGGTCAGATCGTCTTCGTTTCTACCAGACTGGCGCCGGTTTGTTGGAAAAAATTTCTGAGTTTACCTTCCTGAGCACTGCCCAATGCATCCATATCAA
>JAUHXV010000049.1 GCA_030426765.1 Bacteroidia bacterium
ATTAGGAGCAGCACTTGGACTGGGTGGTTTTATGAAAGGGCATGAAAAATCCTTCCAACGTCCGATCTGGATTTCGTTTGGTATCGTAGGAGGGCTTTGTTTGCTGATCGCACTCTTTGGTGGTTCGTTCTTTAGTTTTGACGGACCCTCCGATGCACGTCTTGTACAGGCCGGCTGGAGTATTGATGCCTTAATTGCGGATCGCAAATCAGCCTTGTCGGCGGATGCGTGGCGATCGTTTATTATGGTGGCTTTGTGTACCGGCGTGATCTGGGTCTACCACCAGGGGAAAATCAAACAATGGCTCCTGCTGTCCGGCTTAGGCCTCATCATCATCGCCGATCTGTGGGCGGTGGGGCGTAGATATATTTCTGCCGGTGACTTCGTCGAGCCGCGCAATGTTGAGTCCGCTTTCGAACCCAGAGATGTCGACAAACAAATTCTCCAGGATCCGGATCTGCATTACCGCGTGCATGATATCTCTTCTGATCCGTTTACGATCGCGATGCCCGCCTATCACCACCGTATGATCGGGGGATACAGCCCGGCCAAACTGCAGCGTATTCAGGATCTCATCGATCGCTATATCCGGCAGGGCAATCTCAATGTGCTGAGCATGCTCAATACCAAATACCTAATCATCGCCGATCAGGAAGGCACGCCCAGAGTCCAAAGGAATGATCGCGCGCTGGGCAATGCCTGGTTTATCGAAACGATCAAAGTTGTGGATACCCATCGCGCAGAACTGGATGCCATTGATTCGATCGATCTGCGCCTGACTTGTTTTGTGCACAAAGAATTTGAAGACCAGGTCAAAGGATTCGATCCGGTCAAACTCGGTACGATTACCCTGACCTCGTACGCGCCGGATGAATTAAAATATCAATCATCCTGCTCCAGTGATCAGTTTGCTGTTTTCTCGGAGATGTACTACGGCCCGGACAAAGGATGGCAGGCCTATATCGATGGCGTCAAAGCCCCTCACGTCCGCGCCAACTACGTCCTCCGCGCCATGAATGTACCGGCCGGCGATCACGAGATCGTCTTCCGCTTTGAACCAAAATCCTACCGCATCGGGGAAATGATATCCCTCATCTTTTCGTTACTCATTCTCGGCATCGTCCTCTTTGGATTCCAAAAATGGATCACCAAAGAAGAACCGACCGCACCGGTAGCGTTTGCGGATGCAGGAAATGCAGGATCAAAATCAGGAGGAAAAGGAGACCAGAAGCTGTTGCGGAAAAAGAGAAAGTAGTGAGTATTGTTGAAAATTAAAAAACTCTGCAGGGGCGTACATGTCGGAAAGGATTTACCCCTTCGCCATATAATGACGCACGCAGAGGCGCAGAGCCGCAGGGGATTGTTGGACAGTAAACGGATAACGGAATTTAAATTAAGCCATGAAATGGCGTTCAAGCAGCTAAGGGTTTACCCCTTAGAAAAATAGAGACACACATGTAGGGAAGGGTTTACCCCTTCGCCAAGAGGAAGTAAGGAGAAAGAAAAAATGTATGATAAAATTCGGACTAATCGGCTACGGCAAAATCGGCGAGCGCCACGCTTCGCATATCCAATCCCATGCCGGTGCAGTCTTCCATAGCGTCTTTGATATCAAACCAGAAAGAAATCAAGTAGCGAAAGAAGCATTTCCTGATGTGGTGGTGTATGCATCGCAGGAGGAAATGTTGAATGATCCTGCAGTGGATATCATTTCTATCTGCACACCGAATAGCACACATGCGGAGATCGCCATCGCGGCGATGAAAGCAGGCAAACATGTTCTCGTCGAAAAACCCATGGCGATTCGAAAAGCGGACTGCGAACGCATGATCCACGAATCACTGAAGTCAGGGAAATCACTTTTTGTCGTCAAACAAAACCGATTTAACCCACCGGTTCAGGCCGTCAAGAAAATCATCGATCAGGGGAAGTTGGGAAAAGTGTATTCCGTAGCGGTGAATTGTTTTTGGAATCGGAATGAATCGTACTACACGAATTCGGATTGGAAAGGAAAAAAAGAAATGGATGGCGGGACTTTGTTTACGCAGTTCAGTCACTTTATCGATGTGATCTATTACCTGCTTGGCGATATGGAGATCCTGCATGCGCAGATGGCCAATGTGAGTCATCAGGGCTTGATTGATTTTGAAGATACCGGGATTGTTTCCTTCAGGATGAAAGATTCCGATGCGCCGGGCGTTTTACATTATACGACATCGGCGTACGAAAAGAATATGGAAGGCAGTATCCTGATTTTTGCGGAGCATGCGACCCTAAAAATAGGCGGACAATACCTCAATACGATCGACTATCAATCCACTGACGGATTTGATATCGTTGATCTTGAAGTGGCAGGCCAGCCCAATCATTATGGTGACTACCAGGGCTCGATGTCCAATCATGACAAAGTCATCGACAATGTCGTACAGTGCCTCAACGGGCAGGTCGAAATCATGACCAATGCCTATGACGGCCTCAAGACGGTCGAGATTATTGAAAATATATACCAGCAAGCACATGTCCATGGACTCGAAAAGTATGCGTAATACAATTCACCCTTCGGCGATCCTCGAAGGGAATATTGAAATGGGCGATGGCAATGTCATCGGCCCCCATGTGGTTATGCGCGGTAATGTGAAACTCGGCAACAATAATAAAATAGAAGCCGGTTCGACACTGGTCAATACGATCATCCTCGGCGATGACAATCACTTGTATCCCTACACTTCGATTGGTTCGCTGGGCGAGATGGGTGCCAAAGGAGATCGCTTTGTGCCGGAAGGGGTGATCCGGATTGGCAACAAGATCACGATTCGGGAGTTTGTGTGTGTGCATTCTCCGGTACGGACTTTGGAGACGCGGATTGAAGATGGTGTGTATATTATGAATAAGAGTTACCTGGCACATGACGTGGTGATCAGGACAGGCGCGGTGGTTAATGCAGGTGTATTACTCGCGGGTAATGTGCAGGTAGAAGAATATGCTACGATCGGTATGGGTGCTACAGTGCATCAACGTTTAACGATCGGTGCGTATTCTATGACCGGGATGCAGACACCGGTGACGCGCAATATTCTACCGTATGCAAAGGTCGTAGGCAATCCGGCGCGGATACTTGGTTTCAATAGAGTAGCAGCCGAACAAAAAGGTGTGGATGAAAAGTGGATGAAAGAGATGGAAAAGATCTTTGCAAAAGATGTGGTGCTGGATGATAATTCCGACAATCCGCTGATGCATCAAATCAATGCGTTTCTGTCTTCCCATCCCGGCAGTCTGATCCTGCACAAATATTAATCTGAACAACAGCCTATGGCTATCGATCCGATACAACAGTCAAACGTAGTAGATAAAGAAAAAAGGGAAATCCGCATTCCGCTGGTGGACCTGGTAGCGCAGTATGAATCGATCAGGACCGAACTGGATGAAGCCATGGCAAGCGTGGTGAAGACCGGAAGATACATAGGCGGGGATCAGGTACGCACTTTTGCCAAGTCGTTTGCTTCGTTTTGTAATGCTTCGCATTGCCTTCCATGTGCCAATGGCACAGATGCGCTGGAGATAGCGCTTCAGGCATTGGGCATTGGAAAAGGCGATGAAGTGATCTTACCGGCATTTACATTCGTTGCCACTATGGAAGCGGTCATAAATATCGGCGCCACACCGGTATTATGTGACATCGACCCACAGCGTTATACCCTTGAAGCCGGGACAGTCAGGAAACATATCACTGCTAAGACAAAAGCCATCATCGTGGTACACCTGTTTGGTCAGATGGCAGCCATAGATGATCTGATAATTCTGGCGAATGAGCACAATGTGTTTCTCATCGAAGACGCAGCTCAGGCGCATGGTGCCTCTTACAAAGGCAAGCGCGCAGGGAGCATCGGTGTGATCAACACCTTCAGTTTTTATCCCGGCAAAAATCTCGGTGCTTACGGAGATGCCGGTGCGATCACCACCAATGATGAAGCGTTATACATCAAAGCCAAGAAGATTGCCGATCACGGTCGTATCTCCAAATACGATCACGAGATCATCGGTCGCAACAGCCGCCTCGATGCATTACAGGCGGCCGTTCTCAATGTCAAACTCAATCACCTCGAAGCGTGGAATCAAAGGCGCATGGCGCTGGCAGTTCGCTACCATCTTTTATTGAGTGGAGTAGAGGGACTTGAACTTCCCACTGACTTTGATGACAGCGAGCATGTGTATCACCTGTTTGTCATATGTGTAAAAGATGGCCGCCGCGATTCACTCCGCGAACACTTAGCTCAGCAGGGCATCGAGACCGGCATCCACTATCCGATCGCCCTCACCAATCTCAAAGTCACCACAGACCAGTTAAAAATCGTTACAAGTTGTGAACACGCAGAGCAGGCCAGCACAGAAGTCGTTTCTTTACCCCTCTATCCCGAACTCACTGAACAAATGCAGGATTATATTTGTCAACACATCATAGAATTTTTGAAGAAGTGAAGAATCACTCAGCCTCCTTAATCTGCAAGCTAAAGCACGGGGCTCCCGATGCATCGGGATTTTCCTTGAAATTGATTTTGCTGTCTTACATGATCCCCGAGCTAAATCACGGGGCATGGAGCAAGGAGCATGGGGCATGGAGCGATTTTTTTAAATCATTATATACCCCGCAAGGAAACGATGTGCCTTCGATTTATCGGCATTTTTTATTGAGAATGATTTTGCGGTCTTACATAATCCCCGGGCTAAAGCACAGAGCTGTGATCCCTATCCCGATGTGTCGGGATTGGAATCACTCCCTCACTCCATCACCCCATCACTCCCTAACGAAATGGGCATAATCCAAAACCAGGGTTTTAAATCATCTGTCATCAGCTATATCGGTGTGGCCATCGGTATACTGAGTACGGTGTTTATCTACCCGGATGCGCTGGAGGTATTGGGGCTCTTTCGGGCGATGTTTGATGCGTCGGTGCTGATCGGGATTGTGGTGATGATGGGCAGCAGCGTTTCTGCGGTTCGGTACTTTCCGAAGTATGAAAACAAATCAACCGGTCATGGGGGATTGCTCTCGTGGTTATTGCTGGTGTCGGGGATAGGCTTTGCCATTTTTGTATTGCTGTTTCCCTTGCTGAAGGATGTGATCAAGGGATTTATTTTCAGAGAGGACAATGCGCAGTTTGAAGACCTGGTGATCTATATCATTCCGTTTACGTTTCTGCTTGCGCTGATAAATCTACTTTCTCGATACATATCTAATTTCAGGTTGATTGCGGTACCTGCGGCACTGGAACAATTGAGTATTAAGATATCTCTTCCTGTACTCGTGCTGCTATACCTGGCGGGATGGCTGGATGCCAAAGGCGTGATCATCGGGGTACTGCTCACCTTTGGATTTGCGGCGCTGGGGATGATGTACTACCTGTGGCATCTGGGTGAGTTTAAACTGACCAAACCGGTTCTGCTGAAGGATAAAGCCGCGCGCAAGGAATACTCTTGGTATGCGTGGTACGGTGTCTTGTCCGGGATAGGGAGTCAGGTGGCATTTCGCATTGACGGTTTGATGGTGTCGAGTATGCTGCAGTTTCAGGCCACCGGGATCTACGCGATCTCCTGGGCTTTGTCAGAGATCATTATTAAACCAATGCGTTCTCTGGCGAATATTGCAGGACCATTGCTCGCGCAAAAGATTGAAGAGAATAAAATGGATGACGTCAAAGACATCTACCAGCGCGCTTCGCTCAATCTGACGATCATTGGAGCGGGTATCTTCTTTTTGATTTGGTCTGTATTGCCATACGTCTTTCGTCTTATGCCCAATGAGGACGTGATGGTGCAGGGGACATACGTTGTGTTTTTCCTGGGACTGTCACAAGTGTGGGATATGATGACCGGCGTCAACAGTGAGATCATTTCGTATTCAAAGCACTATCGATTTACACTCTACCTCACACTGTTTTTAGGGGTGATCAATATTTTCGCTAACCTCCTGTTTATTCCGATGTTCGGACTGACAGGAGCTGCGCTCGCGACATGTTTCTCTATGTTTTTATTTAATGTAGCGAAGCTCATTTTTATAAAAGTAAAATTTGGCTTTCATCCGTTTACACTTCCGCTTGTTTTTGTTTTTGCCTTTTGCATTGCCGCCTGGATGTTTACCAGCTGGCTGCCAGAGTCGGAGATCAATGTCATTAACCTGTTTTACAAAGGAGCAGTGTTTACAGCGTTGTTTGGCGGTGCGATCTGGAAATTTAAAATCTCACCGGATATCAACCAATGGCTGGTACTGGCATGGAACAAAGTGAGGAATTTTGGAAAGTAGATTTTTCCATCTGAAAATTTTCCACTTAACCCTACCTTTGCCTGACTGCATATATTCATTATGACGATCGACATCCTGAAAAAATCCATTAAGGAAGGCTCCACTCACCCGGTGTACCTGCTGCACGGTGCCGAATCGTATCTGATTGATGAGGCAAGCGCTTTTTTGGAAAATCAACTTCTGCAGGAAGCCGAGAAAGTCTTTGACCAGCAGATTCTCTATGGCATGGATGTCAATGCGCGGTATGTCATCGAACAATTGCAATTGTTTCCAATGATGGCGCCGCGCCGCGTGGTGATCGTTAAAGAAGCCCAGCAGATGGATGGCCTGAAAGATCTCGAAGCCTATATCCGCAATCCGGCACCTTCTTCTATCCTCGTCCTCTGCCACAAAGGAAAAGCTATCGACAAACGCCTGAAGATGTTTGACGCAGTTAAAAAGAACGGCTTCATCCTGGACGCGACACCGCTCAAAGAGAAAGATGTGCTGCCCTGGTTGATGAATACTGCTAAGGCGATGAACCTCCAGATCGATCCCGAATCAGGAGAGGCCATGATCGAACTCATCGGCAATGAAATTTCCCTGCTGCATCCCGAACTCAAGAAACTCACAACCAGCCACAGCGGAGGTAAGCAGATCACGAAAAACGATATCATTGATCTGGTCGGGATGAGCCGCGAGTACAATGTCTTCGAACTCCAATCAGCACTCGAATCCGGCAATGCGGAGAAAACCCTGCGCATCGGAGCACGGATGGCCGAACAAAAAGGGTATAGCATTATTCCATTGATCGCCTTACTGTACGGATTCTATTCACGTGCGTATATCGTCAAGTCTCTTGGGCCAACAACCGATGCGGCTATTGGAGAAGCGCTGAACAACCGCTCCCCGTTTTTTGTCAATCGAACGAAGCAAGCGGCACGTCGATACTCGCTCGAATCGCTGGAAAGATGTCTCTGCTGGTTGCACATCTATGACATGAAATCAAAAGGGTGGGGCTTTGCTGGCGGTGATGATAAAGCTCTGACGATCGAACTCCTCGATCATCTCCTGTACCCGGAGTCTATGCCTGATTTTTCAGCCAATTAATTTCCTTCAAAAGGCAAATCTGCCAGGAAAGTAAATTTCCGCTCTTCATCATTGATTTGAAAACAATAATGATGTTCACCGTTACTCACTAACGCGAATGGTACTTGCAACGCCATATTGTATTGCGCAATCTGATCGAATGCATTCTGGTGAATCGCAATATTGGGTGACTTTAATTCCACCAGTAACACAGGCTGTGTGCTGCGGTCGAAAATAACGATATCAAATCGTCGCTGCCTGTCATGCACTTTGATCGATCGTTCTACCGCGATAAGTTTTGGATTGAAATGTTTCTCCTCGAGAAAATACAAAAGCCAGAGTTGGCGTACGATTTCTTCCGGCGTGGCGCGTACAAATTTCCTGCGTACAGGATCAAACACAGTCGTCAGTCCCTGATCATCCTGACCAAGCCTAAGGCTTTCCTGCCGCGCCAGCAGGTCAATATGTGCAAGAGGTGTCAATGTGACCCGTTGAATGATTTAGTTAGCTGTTGCTAACGAATCGGCAAGATAGAAAAACCGATATGGTTTTATGTGGTGTGCAGTCCGGTAAAGGCAGTGCCGACATGTTGGAGAATCTCATCACGTACACGACGGATCTCGGTATCGGATTCCATCAGCCAGCCTTTAGACCAGCTGTGGATGATCTTGATACCGATGCTTTCGAGATCTTCCTGAAACTGCAGATGCCAAAGGCTGTTGTCCGGCCACGCACCTGTTGGCCAGAAGTCACGTACCAGCAGAACAAACGGATTGTTGGGCTCGAGCAGGGACTCGACTACATAGTTTTCATCTGGCTTGATACTGCGTTCGGAAATCTTATACGGCATAGGGAGTTGATCCAACACAAGTCGATCCAACTCCGCACCGAGGAACGAAATGACATTCACGCGATGTGCGGCATAGATGCACGTGCTGCTCAGGAATGGGGTGAATTGCTTGGAGATATTCGTCAGGTATTTCAATGCGGACGAATTGCGGTTTTGCGAAAGAGCAAACGTCGTCTGCATGGCAGGCATATTCAGTGGTTCGTTGACATAGCGCTGATTGACCGGGGATACAGAAGCATATACGTCGCAAGGCTTGTCCTGAATTTGTGCCCAGTGCGCGTTCAGTGACGGATCTTTTGCGGTAAGGAGAATGAAATCGGAATGTTCGACATCATCTTCTTTGGTCAGCGGCATCATCTTCAACGGAAGGATCTGGATAGGAAACCACTCCGCTCTGTCTTCGATGAGCAGGTCACTGAAAAATGCCTCGCCCTCAGTCGTATCAATCGATCCTTTGCGGGAAGAAAGTTTTCGGATAGCCGTCGGATTATCTTCACGCAGTAAGTTGCGCTGATCACTCAATTCATTCAGGAATTCAGCCACAGCATGCACGCGCACGCGTTCGATCATGGCTTTGAGATGTTCGTTGATCTCAGCGGGCCATTCCACTTCGAGGGCTTCACCGGTGACGAGTTGAGAGATATACCACTCATCGAAATAGGTCAGCCAGTCATTGATCGGAGTGAGGTGGAGCGCCTGCACGATCGATTTAGCATTTTCCGGAAACTGATTCTGGAATCCCGCCCAGAAGAAATAATCTTCCAGCAGATGTTGTCGATCGACGATGGAAGACAAGGCTGCATTCACTTCCTGCAGTGCTTCCGCGCTACGATGGATGCTCAGTGCCTGCGATTCAAAGCGATCTTTAAAGTAACCGCTGATATTGATATTGTTGTACCACTTCAGCAGGTCATCTTCCCACTCCTTGATTTCTGATTCGAGACCGGTTTCTTTTGGCGCGTTATGGGAGTTGAGACGCTTCAGCTGACTGCGGATATGTGATTCGATGGAGTCTCTGCTCGCAAAGAGTTCTTCCTTGAGTGATTGGAGGTAATCAATCGCCTCCATCATGGACAGGTTTTCTGTCTTATCAGCAGGGATCGTTACCCAGGGCTGGCCTTCAGCGATTTCACTCAACAATTCCTGAAACTGCGCTTTGATGGCTTTGCGATCCTGGCTGATCATTTTGGCTTTGCGACTCAGTTGTCCTTTCAGGCGATCGGCCAGTTGACTCATGCTCGATTCAAAGGAGAATGCATCGCCGTATGAAAGGTGCAAGGCGCGCGCATGGGAGATCAGCTTGTCGATCTTGTTGACATAAATATTAATCTCTCGAATCCAGTACGTTTTTACGAAGTTGAAATAGCGCAGCATGGTCCAGTCCGCGCGCTTGAGGAGTTCGGTAGCCTGGTCGGACATCAAAGAGATATACTGCATGACTTCGCTCTTGACAAAATCAAGCGAGTGATTGACGAGCAAACTCACATCGAGCAGTTCCATGTAGTCGAAACCATCCTGACGCAACTTACTCAGTTTGATGTGGTGTTCAATTTTGTTTCGGAGCTTCTTGTATTCAGCCGGGGAGATTTCAAACATCGAACGGCTGAGTTTGTAAAACAGCGGATTGACGCTGTTGTGGTTAAACAGCCCGGCGTAGTTTTGAATGAGCTCATAGCGATTCGTGCCCGGCCAGAGTTCATTGTGCAGCGAACTCCAGGGTTTGCTGATGCGCTGGAGGTCACTGTTGAGTTTGTACAACTCGATATGGTGGATGCTTTCCGCGGGGGAGAGCGGGTGCAATACGTTTTGCGGATTATTGGATCGCACGGAGGGTAGCGTATAGATCGCGGTCTCCATTTTGTTGAACGGATACGTATTGAGGAGTTCTTTGACTCCGCTTTCTTCATCGTACCAGATGGTGACGGGGCGGCCGTGAAGGACTTCGGTACCGGCTTTGGCCGCAAGCAGGTGAAGGTGATCTGTGTGCTGGCTCCAAATCCAACGCTTCCGGGCGCCTTTCGAGGCCGTGAATACTTTGGATTGCTGAGGGTTGAGGTGGCTACCTAGTATAGTTGCAGTATTCATGTGATTTGATCCTTATGCTGCAAATATTAAACATTTTTATAATATGTAATAGCCTGAAGATAATAATTTATCCTGATTTTTTCGAATTTTTTGAAAGGGAACCTCTTTACTTCTGCTCTACGATGCCTCCGCTGACCTTTTCTCCGTTCTCATACATGTACTCCAGCGTGACATTTCCTTCCTCGTCGTAGTACTTGAAGTAGCCGTGCTGGACACCGTCTTTGTACTGAACTTCCTGCTGGATCTTAAAGGTTCTGTCATTAAACGTTCGCACCAGCCCATCCAGTTTGTTGTTCTTATAATTTCTTTGTTCGGTGATCTTGCCGTACTTGTAGGTATACCACGGTCCGTTGAGCATATTGCGTTTATACGAACTCTTCATATCCACCTGGTTGCGGAAAGACATTCTGAGTGATGTGCCCTCCAGCATGCCGTCCACATAATTGTCGATCTGGGAGATATCACCTTCCGGCGTGTATTGAATCCATTGGCCGACTCGCTGACCATTTTTAACAAAGCCTTCCGTTTCCAATAGCCCTGCTGCATTGACCTTTGTGGCATACTGTGTACTGCTGCCGGGAATGTCTTCCAGTGTGAGTCCCGCGAGATCACCGGTTCCCGATTGCGCTTCCGCAGTAGCCGGTTCATCGGTATGTGACTGCTTGCACGAAGTAGCCAGGACAAGTGAAAAGGTTGCAATGAAAATTACAAGGGATAGGGAAGAATAGTTTTGAAAAAAGGACTTCATATAGATGGCGTGTAAGTTGTATTTTTTGAAAAGCATTTCACTGCAAATTTGAGAAAAGTAAATGGATATCCTTCCGTCGCGGCTGATGAAGGCGTATTTTCGAGCCATCTACGAATGAAATAACTATGAACAACAAGGAAATAGCGCGTCGATTCAGTCTGCTGGCCAGCCTGATGGAGCTTCATGGGGAAAATGCGTTTAAAACGAAGTCCTATTCGTCGGCCTTCCTCATCATCAGAAAGTGGGAGCGCCCTCTGGCGGAAATGGGGCAGGAAGACATCGAGAGGATCCCCGGCATCGGTAAATCCGTCAGCGCTAAGATCCGCGAGCTGCTCGATACCGGTACGATGGATGCCCTTGAATCATACAAATCTCAGACGCCGGAAGGTATTCAACAGTTGCTTTCGGTACGAGGACTAGGGCCTAAGAAAATCAGAGTGATATGGGATGAGCTGAATGTTGAATCTCCTACCGAATTATTATATGCGTGTGAAGAAAACAGGTTGATCAAACTTACCGGATTTGGCATCAAAACGCAGGAAGACCTCCGAAAAAAGATTCATTACTTCCTGGATTCGCGTGATCGCCACCTCTATGCAAATCTGGAGGAAGATCTGAAAGCTTTGGAGGAAGCTTTAGCTAAGGTGCTACAACCCATTCATTTTCAATGGGTAGGCGATTATGCTACGTATGCGCCCGTGGTAGATAATATTGCTTGTCTGGTTGCTCCGGTATGTTCTGCTGCGCAAATAGCTTCTATCCAGGGTCTGGAAATGGTTGAAGCATCAGAATATGCGTTTACCGTCCAGTATGACGAGCGCATCACTTTAACGATACATACCACTGAGGAAGACAATTTCCTCGCCCAGCAAGCCGAACTCACGATGTCAGCCCCTTTATTTGAAATCGTGGCGCATGAAGGGCAACTCTATGACAGTGCGACACTGGAGGATTCGCTTGCCAATGCAGGATTTGAGGGCCTGCCGGTCGAGTTGTGGGACAAGCCCGGTATTGAGGATGCTGATCAGGAATATTGGGAAGGCCTGGTTACGACAGAGGACATTCGGGGTATCGTACACAATCACAGTACCTGGAGTGACGGGATGAACACCCTGAAGGAAATGGCACAGCACGTTCGCGATCTGGGTTACGAATACTTTGCCATTTGTGATCACAGCAAGAGTGCCTTTTATGCCAATGGCCTTAATGAAGAGCGCGTGTTGGAGCAGATGGCAGAGATCGACGCCATCAATAAGGAGCTGGCGCCTTTCAAAGTTTTTAAAGGGATCGAATCAGATATTCTGAATGACGGATCGCTAGATTATGAGAAGGATATTTTGGAAAAATTTGACCTGATCGTGGCGTCGGTGCACAGCAATCTACGTATGGATGAGGAGAAAGCCATGCACCGCCTGATCACGGCCATTGAAAATCCGTACACAAGCATACTGGGACATCCCACCGGGCGGTTACTCCTGGCGAGGGAAGGGTATCCGATTGACCATCGCAAAGTGATTGATGCCTGCGCGGCTAATGGAGTTGCGATCGAACTAAATGCTAATCCGCTAAGGCTGGATATTGATTATACCTGGCTGGACTATTGTATGGAAAAAGGCGTCCCGGTGTCGATCAATCCGGATGCGCATAGCCGCGCGCAGGTCGAGTATGTTAAATATGGTGTGTATGCGGCCAGAAAGGGCGGGCTGAAAACATCAGCTTGTCTGAATGCACTGTCGCTCAGCGACTTTGAAGCCTGGTTGAATCGAAAATGATCCCGTTGTACAACGGGACAGTAGCAGATAAGATTGAGCAAAATCGTAAGCCTCAACTTACATCATGCCAATCGCCTTCACAAAGTAGGTGAAAAGAAAAGGCAGGGTCAGCCAGAACCATTCCGGGCTATATAGCAGAAATCCGACGCATGCGATGGCAGATACGATTGTGATCAGCCAGTATTTCGCTTTGCTCCCTTGTTCTTCGTTTGTTACCTCTGTTTCCATGAGTAGTGATTATGGATGCAAACATAAGCTTTCTTTGCCATACAACAAACAGGGATATTGGGTGAGGGAGTGATGGGGTGATGAGGTGAGGGGGTGAGGAGGTGATCTGTAAAAAATCAGTCCGCGCTTCAGCGCCGGACTCGACTAAAGAAGATTTAAAAAAAATAAACCCTGCCCCGAGCTTTAGCTCGCGGGGATCGAGGGAAATTTGATTCCATGAATGGTAGCCTTTCAATGCGTTGAAAGGGATTTAAGAGAGATCAAAATATTCCGGTCGCGCTTTAGCGGCTTTGCGAGAGGTAGGAAACATAACCTTAAACACAAGACTTTAGACCTTAGACACAAGATCAAAGACACAAGACCAATGACACAAAACCAAAGAAACAAAATCACCCCCTCACAAAATCACCCCCTCACAAAATCACTCCCTCACCAAATCACCCCCTCACCAAATCACTCCCTCACCAAATCACCCCCTCACTCCATAATCACGTGTCTTCGCCATCATCCAGAATCGCATCATCGGCAAAGTCATCATCCGGCAGGGGAGGCATAGGCGTTTTGCCTTCGGTGGAGTCGTCATCCGGGTTGGTGACAATGGGTTTTCCCATGGAATAATCGCCGTCCCCGTAGCGGGAAGCTTTTTCAAAAAAATCGTCTTTGCCTTTCAGGGTAGAACCTGTGGATTTCAACTTTTCCTGAATGGTTGTATCGGCCCAGCCGTCGCGGTCGGCATCGATTTTATCGGTTTCTTCTTCGATCTTTTTGTCCAGGGCTTTGGCTTTTTCGAGCATAGAGTCAACGCCTTCGTCAAACTTCTTGCCTGCCTTTTCGGCCATGTCTTTGGCTTTATTCCACATATCTTCGCTGACATCTTCGGCCTTTTCCCAGGCTTTATCGGAGGTTTCGACAGCTTTGTCCAGCATTTCTTTGCCTTCTTCTTTCACTTTGTCGAATGTTTTACCTGCCTGATCGCCTAGCTTTCCGGCAGCCTGTCCGATTTTTTCGCCTGTTTTAAAGGCTTGTGATTCTCCGGCATCGGGTTTAGGAGGCGTTTGATTTTGTGACCAGTCATCTTTACGGGCCCAAACATCCTCGGCTTTGTCTTTTACGGCATCATAGCCTTCTTTGGCTTTGGTGACGATGGTATCGCCCAAATCTTCGGCGATATCTTTGCTTTTTTCCCATGCATCCCCGGCAAAGTCGGATATATCTTCGCCCAGTTCCTTGCCTTTGTCGCCGGCTTTTTCAGCAGCGGATTTTGCTACTGATTTTTTAACCCATAATAATCGCTTGATTTCGTCAAATACGCCCATGATTGGTATAGTTATTGAATTTCGAAGGTAACAAGAAATGTCATTGGTAGGGATAACGCATGCGCGGAAAGATGGGTTCGGATTTATCGTAAAAAGTTAAATATATTTTAAATGGCCCCCGCGGGATGATAGGAAAAGGGGAAACTCTGTTCATATACCATTACCTTTGAACACCGAATTTACATCCAGCCGATAATGATTCATTTGCGATTGCTATTTACGCTTCTTCCGCTCCTTGGTGCGGTCAACCTGCTTTCCGGGCAGATCAACTGGTTGTCCTGGGAAGAAGCCCAATCCCTCAATGAGCAGGATTCGCGCAAGATCATCGTAGATGTCTATACCGAATGGTGCGGGTGGTGCAAGAAAATGGATAAAGAGACCTTCGCCAAAGCAGAGATCTCCGACTACATCAACGCTAATTTCCGCGCCGTAAAATTCGATGCCGGATATAAAGAGGATATCGAACTCAAAGGCCGCGTCTACAAATACATCCGCACCAGCAAAGGCGGTTACCACGAACTGGCCTCCGAAATTATGTTTGGTAAATTATCGTTCCCGACGATCGTTTTTATGGATGAAGAATTTAACATCCTGCAACCGATTCCCGGGTATAAAGATCCCGCTTCTCTTGACAAGATCATGAAGTACTTTGCGGAAGACTATTACAAGACTACGCCTTGGAAAAAGTACGAGGAGATGTATCACCAGCAGCCGGCCAAGACAGTGCCCGTCAAAAGCAACGGCTCGTAAGCTTCACAATTCTCGATTTACCTTTCGGTTTTTGTATTCTGAATACCTATAATCGTATCTACACCAGGTTCGATTTTTTGGATGAGTCCGCCATTCACATTGGGTGCCAGAATACCTTCTGTCTGTTCATGCTGCGTGCGGATCACCCAGGCTTCGTCCCACAATGCTTCTTTGATAAAGAGTTTGTGTACATAAGGGCCACCTTCCACCAAAACAATCCCGATCTGCTCTCTGAACAGATCTTCTATGATTTCTGCCAGTGCATTCGGCGTACTGATGATTGACTTTCGGATATGTTGGCCGCGGATTTTTTCATTCTCCGCCAATGCATAATAGTGTACCTGGCAGCCGTCGTCTTTAAACACGTCGTATTGATCACTGAGTCGTCCGTTAGGATCATACACTACCCGTTGCGGTGATTTCCCCGGATAATGGCGCGTGGTCAGTTGTGGATTGTCAGTTGTCACGGTCCGTGCCCCAACGAGGATGGCGTCAGCTTCTGCCCGCAGCTTGTGTGTCCAGGCCGAGGAGGTCGGATCACTGAACCACACCTGTTGTCCTTCCACGCCGGAGATATTGTGTTTGGATTGGGCCCATTTGAGTTGGATATGGGGGCGTTTGAGCAGAATATTGGTGGAAAAGGGGCGGATGAGGGATTTTCCTTGATTTTCGAGGATTTTGGTGGTGATTTGCACCCCCGCAGACTGTAGGTGTGCCACACCTAGGTGTGGCACACTGTTGTTAGGGTCAAAAGCACTTATCCGCACGTCTTTTATCCCTTCTGCCTTAATCAACTCCGTACACGCACCCGTTTTCCCAACCGTACAACACGGTTCCAGCGATACGTACAATGTGCTTTCGGGGATCAGATGCCTGTCCTCGTCACGCACACTGCTGATCGCATTGACTTCTGCATGAGGTCCGCCAAATTTCTGGTGATAGCCCTCCCCAAGGATACGGTCCTGATATACGAGTACAGCCCCCACCGGCGGGTTGGGGGACACATGCCCGATCCCGCGGCGGGCGAGGTCAAAGCACCTGGACATCCAGAATTCGTCTATAGAGGCTTGGTTAGGTATCAATCCTGCAAAGATTGCAATTTACCCTTTGAATCTGTTTTTCCAGGGGTGAATTGCCTCGTCCCACATTTGAAGGCGGATGAATTTAGATGGCTTCCAGCACCTTTGAAGAGACAGTGTGCCACACCTAGGTGTGGCACACTGTCTCTTTAAACGCAATGATTTGATTGAATTAATATGCGGTTTTTGGGGATAATGGTGTTTCTGGAGGGCATTTAAAGGTTTTTTGCCTCGATTTCGTAGGATTTTGGTGGATTTCGGCAGGTTTTTGGATTTAAAAGCGGAAAAGAGCGGCAGAGAGCGACAAGAGGGACAGTGTGGCACACTAGGTGTGCCACACTGTCCCTCTCTGTTGAAAATAGCTCAATCCTCACCCATCTCACCCCTTTTCACCCCATTCCTCCCCAAAAATCAAAGTCTACACACAAAATCCTGTCAAAAAAGTGAAATTGTCGCCTCAGGAGTGTTGAGAATTCTTGCTATTTTTCGAAATCATTGAAAGGACGCTCCTGGCGATAAATTCACCCCTGATGAAGCAATCAAAACAAGCGCAAACCGGCACTTTCAGAAAGTATGTCGTAGAGTTTATCGGCAGTTTTTTTCTTGTCATCACCATTTGCATGACGATGAGTACAGGGACAGCACTCCTGTCTGCTTTGGCTACCGGATTGATGCTAATCGCGATCACTTACTCAGGCTTTAAAATTTCCGGAGGTCACTTCAATCCCGCGATCAGCGTCGCCTCCTATCTGCGTGGCAAACTCGATGCCGGAGACCTGTTACCCTATATCATCGCTCAGTTTCTCGGCGGACTGCTGGCATCGATGCTGGCAGGATTTCTGCTCACCTCCATGCAGATGCCGGCCCCGGAGACACTCGAACTTGTAGCCGCCCCTTCGATTATCGCCGAACTCCTCGGAACCATCCTGCTGGTGTATGTTTTTCTGAATGTGACTACCGCGAAGAAAACACAGGGCAATGAGTTTTACGGACTTGCCATAGGCGCCACATTTATAGCATGCGTATGTTCATTTGGAACCGTATCGGGCGGAGCATTCAATCCCGCCATCGCACTCGGTCTCGTTATGGCTGACTGCGCGTCGTGGTCTTCACTATGGATTTTCCTGGTCGGAACTTTTGTAGGCGGAGCATTAGCGGCATTTATCTCGCAGTATGTCAATGGACCGAATGCCGAAATAGGGTAATACAACGTTCAGGTATATGTGTTTGTCTGAAGTATAGCGAGGATAACGACATCTAATTTGTTATGTAGGGTGTTTTTATGTCATGAATCTGGATTTTAAATCCATTCGTTCGTGCAATACCCTTTCAATTTCAATTTTATTAGATTCTAGTTTGCGAAAGAATACAATGTGCTTGTGATTCTTTTCACCTCTTAAGCCTTGAACTAAAGCGTAATATTTTTTCCCTTGAGATGGATTCTTTGCCAAGTTTTCACAGAGCTTAAGAATAACATTATAGTACTTATCAGCTTGTTTTTCTGACCAGTTTTCAAAAGTATAATTCCAAATTTGTGGTAAGTCCTGAACAGCTTTATTCGTAAGAACATATTTAGCCATTCTTAGATCTTTCAAGCTTGAGCTGCTTAAGATTTTCTTTTGGGTCAAAATCGGTAGCAATACCGCTATCTATTCCTTCTTGGATTGCTGTCTTAAGTGCATAGAATTTCTGCTCCTCCTCTTCCAAAAGTCTCAATCCGGCTCTAATTACTTCGCTTGCATTTTTATACCTTCCTTCATGGATTCGGAGTTTTACGAAATCTTCAAAATGTTCGCCTAAGGATATTGATGTATTTTTTCCCATTGTTGGGTTTTTGTATAAAGTTACCAATTTTAGGTAACAATTGCAAATTTCTATTTATCCCATATAACTTTTTACAAGCGAAACAACTCCTCAAATTTTCCCATCCGGATATAGTGGGAAACAAATTTATAATCTTCAGGCATAGACTTATGCGCGCCGATGTGATCGATCACATCATTGACCGAATGCACAGGCGTCTCCCTGTCGAGAAACCCCCAGCCAACGACCTGCCCTTTTGAAATGTAGATCAAACTCTTCTCTGTAGGCGTGCGCCCCGTGTCGGTCAGGACATAGTCTTCATCAATATTGTGCTGCGTGGCCGCCACCGCTTCACGCACACGAAGATTGTAGGTGTCGATATCTTCCTTCCCCACACATGCACCATAACACTTCCCCACCTGGTGATAAAAACAAGGCCCCGGACCGGTATCAATATCCGTTTTCTTCTGACACAAGGAAAATTTATCAGTCAATCCTCGCAAGTAAGATACCGCCGAACGATGATCCGGGAGCTCATGTAGAATAGCGGCAGTACCCGGTGCGTCAATTCTGTTTTTCTTGCGAATTTTTAAGGTCAGATATCCTCCTTCATCAAAATAATAGTAGATCGCAAACGGAAAACTCTTCCTGCGTTGCGCTCTGTTGATTTCAGGTTGCAAGCGCTTTATCTCAGCGTTCTCATGAAGTATGGCAATGAGCTCGCTGCCAGTGAGTGTGTACGTGATATCGTGTACGCGCTGTTGCATCTTGCCGGACTTGGCTGTATTTTCTTTGAAATGCTGAATCACTCTTTTTTTGATGTGAATACTTTTTCCCACATAAATCACTTTGCCATCTTCATCGTGAAAAAAATATACACCGGGCGCTTCGGGCAGTTCGTGTAAAAACTGAAGCGAAATACTAGCGGGCAAACGCGCTTCCTTGATCCCAAGGTTGACGATGTCGGATACTTCATCATGTCCGTTGCCCATCAAGGTGATGCGCTTAAAAATTTCAGCAGTGGCCAGCGCGTCATCCAGTGCGCGATGTCGGTTGTCAATCGGCAGCGCGAAATGGCGGATCAGTGAATCCAGGCTATGTGATCTGAGCTGGGGCAACATCTTTTTGCTCAGGCGCACGGTGCAAAGTTGCTTGCGTGTATAGGTATATCCCAGTCGGCCGAATTCTTCCCGAAGAAAACCATAGTCGAAGCGTGCGTTGTGCGCTACGAAGACGGCGCCTTCTGTTTTCAAAACAATATCCTTTGCCACTTCGCAAAACAGGGGAGCGTCAGCCACCATTTCATTGGTGATGCCGGTGAGGTTGGTGATAAAGGGCGGAATGCTGCGTTCGGGGTTAATGAGGGTCTGATATTCTTCGATCACTTTTTCCCCATCGTGGAGAACAATCGCGATTTCTGTAATTTTGTCGCGCCTGGCCATTCCGCCGGTCGTTTCAATATCTACAATGGCATATCTGCGCGCTGAACTCATTTTTTATCGCCAACGATTCATTTTGTTGGGACATCTAATATCACTTTTTTTCGTCATATGTCAAGGGTGCGCCCAAACCCCGGTGGCTACGGCCGTTGAAAAGCATCCTATCCAGCCTGCCGCCGAAGCCATGGACCTGTATCTTCCGATGCTTGCAGGGCAGCGTGTGGGCCTTGTGATCAACCATAGTAGTTATATACACGATGCCCGTCTCGTTGATACTCTGGGCAAAAGAGGCATCAATGCGACGATGTTGTTCACGCCGGAGCATGGTTTGCAGGGCACAGCGGACCGCGGAGCGCATATCGATGATCAAACCGATCCCGCATCCGGAATTCCCGTGTTTTCGCTGCATGGCAGTAATAAGAAACCCACTAAAGAAAGCCTTGCAGGTGTTGATGTGCTGGTCTTTGATATGCAGGATGTCGGCGTGCGCTTTTTTACCTACATCAGCACCCTGATGTACGTGATGGAAGCCGCCGGTGCTGAAGATATTCCAGTCATAGTGCTGGATCGCCCCAATCCCAATGGCCACTATATCGACGGCCCGGTGCTCGATACCACGCGCTTCAAATCGTTTGTTGGGCTCATGCCCATCCCAGTGGTGTACGGTATGACGATTGGCGAACTTGCGAAAATGGCATTAGGCGAAGGCTGGGTCGCCGGAAACTGTGATCTGACTGTCATTCCGTGTCGCTATTACGACCACACGATGATGTATCCGTTGCCGATTAAACCATCTCCTAATCTGCCTGATTTCAGATCTGTCCTGCTTTATCCCGGCATTTGTTTTTTTGAAGGCACTCCCTTTAGCTTAGGACGCGGTACCGACAAACCCTTTCAAATGATCGGGCATCCTGATTTTCCTGAACAGTCCTTTTCGTTTACACCCAAATCGGTGTCAGGCGCATCTCGTCCTGTGCTGGAAGGACAAACCTGTTATGGAGTGGATTTGCGGGAAACCGATATTGATTCGCTTTTCCAAAAAAGACAACTCGACCTGAGTATGCTCCTGTACTTCTATGCGCATTTTGATAAAACCAAATTCTTCGATTCAGTTTGGTTTGATAAACTGGCAGGCACGAGTGCACTGCGAGAATCGATTGAAAAAGGGTGGAGCGAAAAAGAGATCAGAGCATCATGGAAAGCCGATCTTCAGGCGTTTAACGAACGTAGAAAACAATATCTCCTGTACAAAGATTTTGACACGCCTGCAGTAGAAAAATAGGGACAGTATTTATCGGTTCCAATTGTGCCCAAAGACGATATACCAACCAAAGCTGTCAGGCCCCCACGCCACATCAATACCCGCCCGTACTTTAAACGCACGCGCGATCAGATAACGAAAACCTGTTCCAAAGGTTACTACTTCGGATCCTTCGGCAATGGATTCATCGGAAAATGAGGTTATGCCATATCCTAAAAATCCGAGAACACTCCAGCGGCCATCCAGATCATATCTTTGTTCTGTTTCAAACGCGACGGTCGTTCGGCCCTGATAGCGTGCAGCAGGAATACCGCGCATCCTCAGGGAGGGCAGGAGGTAAAAGGGCGGATCATTAAAAACATGGTTGACTTCCACGCGGAAACCACTGATCCAGTTACGGCGAATAGGAAAAAAGACATTGAAGGGTAGGTCAATGCGTTGATAATCATAATCACTTCCGGTCCACGAACCATTAAACTTACCTTCCAGATGGATGAAGTAGCCTTTGTCGGGCGTGAAAATATTGTCTCGCTTATCTACCTCTGTAAACAGACCAAACGTGGATACGCGGCTGTCCAGCTCTCCAAGTGAAATGTCAGGGGGTAATGCTTCGGAAAATTCAGCGCTTACTTTTGTGTACGCATAAGCATACGTCAACCCGAGATACAAATTACGACGATCTATTTTTTTAGAAACGGAAAGGAAAACGGGTGTGGTTTTGAAGTTAAACAGAAATGATTTTTCTCCCAGGTTGGGAAGCGTTCGATAAAAATTTATGTTCAAACTGGAACTCAGAATGCCAATGCGGTATTTGATGCCTTTTTTTGGAAAACTACCCATGCGGAACGCGCCGAATCCATAGCTTCCATTGACGGTGAGCAAGGCTACGGCAGCGGTAATGTCAGGGGGAATATACCCATCGTAGCCTTCGACTTTTTTTTGCTTCATAAACACCGGGGCAAGCACACCCCCAAAACCACCCAGAGCGGGCTCGGTAATGATCATCGGTACCGGAATAAATCCGTGCATATCGATCAGGAAGCGACTGAAATCAAGACGGCCATCAAGCGTGTCACGCATCATCGACATCATGGATTCCTTTTTCGATTTTTTTTGCGATGTATCCGATTGGCTGAAGACCGGCAGGGACGTCAGGATAGCGGCACAAACCAGGATGAGTATTTTGAATACTTTACTTTGCCACAACCTTTGAGAATGATGTTCCACGCGCCCAAATATAAGGATAACTTCTACCGGCCGGAGGTGTAGGGTCGCAAATGTCCCGGAATAGATACAATTCATAGTGAAGTCAATTTCGCAACGGCGCGATCAGGGGAAGAGTAAAAAGCTGAATATCATTTTGACGGCTCCGATTATACTATATCTTTACAAGCGGCTTGCTGTAACTGCTTATGCGACTTATTGACAATTTCAGGCTTAAGGAAGAGCGCGAAGAATATCGCGTGATCATTGAGACCATTGAGAAGAGTGTGCCCTTCAAAGGGACCAATCTTTGGATTCTTGTTTTTGCCATTCTGATCGCCTGTCTCGGGCTGAATGTCAACTCGACCGCTGTGATCATCGGTGCGATGCTTGTGTCCCCGCTGATGGGTCCTATCATGGGTCTCGGCCTCAGTATGGGGATCAATGACCTGGCCCTGTTGCGCAAATCGGTGTACAACTATCTCTTTGCCGCAGCGGTGGGGCTTGCCACTTCGACAGTGTATTTTTTAATGTCGCCACTCCGCGACGCGCATTCGGAAATCCTCTCCCGTACGTCGCCCAATATCTATGATGTACTGATCGCACTCGCCGGTGGGTTTGCCGGCATTCTGGCCACATCCAGCAAGCAGAAAGGAAATGTGATCCCGGGTGTGGCGATTGCAACCGCGCTTATGCCTCCGCTTTGTACCGCCGGATTTGGGTTGGCCACCTTTCAGTTCCATTACTTTTTTGGCGCGCTATACCTGTTTGTTATCAACTCCGTATTTATCGGTGTAGCGACACTCATCACCACGCGGTATCTGAGGTTGCCCTTGAAAGACATCCCCGATCCGAAAGAGAAGAAGCGGACCGAACAAATCATCTGGGCGGTGGTCATTGTGACGATCCTGCCGAGTGTCTATTTTGGTTATGATGTTGTGGCGAAAAACCGATTTTTAAAAAATGCAGAAAGTTTCATAGCACTGGAAGCCAATCTCCCCAACAATTATCTGCTGAGTAAATCGATCGATGCGGAGAAGAAAACGATCACACTTACTTACGGGGGTGAGTTGTTTGAACCGGGAGAGATCGAAGAGCTCAAAATGCGACTCCCGTATTACGATCTTGACACGTCGATGCTTACGGTCACGCAGGGCTTTGCCTATCTGGCGGAAGACATCAAAGATGAAGGAGAGGATCCGCTCGTGGTTGCATTAAATGAAAAAGAGAATCAATTAAATCAGGCTATTGGGGAGAAAGATAAAGCCATCCGTGAGCTTTCCGTGATCCTCAATACGTTGAATGATGAGAAGGAGCTGAGCTGGCAATTGTACAATGAGTTAAAGGCCCAGTATCCGGAACTCCTGTCGTTTATTCTGTCCAATACCATAGAAAATGATGAATCCACGCAATCCAAAGTCTGGGTGGCAGTGCTGAAGTTTAAAGCGAGAGTAAATGACAAAGACAAAAAGCGGATCATGGACTGGATGAGTGCGCGGCTTGGATTGGAGGAAGCGCAGATCCGGTTGATTTTTGAAACATAAACAGCGTGCAGACGGAAAAGCAGATATCGAAATCCATATATTCGTGACCAATGAATTTTAGAACAAAGCTGTTCCGAATTGTCTTTGGAACAGAAACTAAAGCAGGTAAGTTGTTTGATGTCATCCTCTTGTGGATGATTATGGCGAGTGTGGTGGTGGTGATGCTGGAGAGTATTCCGCAGTTGCACTTTAAATACCTGGAGATCTTTCTGATCCTGGAATATATGTTTACACTCATTTTCACCATTGAGTATTTCGTCAGAATATGGATTGCGCCGAGACCTGCAAGATATATTTTCAGCTTTTGGGGGATCATTGATTTGCTTTCGATTATACCTACCTATCTCAGTTTGCTGGTGGTTGGTTCGCAATACCTGGTTGTTGTACGCATCTTCCGTTTGTTGCGGATCTTCAGGATATTAAAGCTGGCGCGTTTTCACCGGGAGTCGCGGATGTTGCTGGAAGCCCTTCGCGCGAGCAATTACAGGATCAGTGTTTTTCTCACTGCCGTCCTCGCCATTGTGACTTTGCTGGGGACGGTCATGTATGTGGTCGAAGGCGGTAAAGATGGCTTTACGAGTATTCCGCAAAGTATCTATTGGGCGATTGTCACGGTGACTACTGTGGGGTATGGTGACCTAGTGCCGCATACAGTAATGGGGCAGATCATATCTTCTTTTGCGATGATCTTAGGCTATTCTATTATTGCGGTACCAACCGGGATCGTATCGGTGGAGATTGCGAAAGCGGCTAAGAACGCCCGAAAATGTAAGCGGTGTAAAACCGAAAATGATCTGAAAGCCAATTACTGCCAGAATTGCGGAAAAGAATTTCCTGAAGAAGAAGATTAGACAGCAGGTATTTTTTCGGCACACTATTTTCCTACAAAATCTAATTCAATCGCATGCATTTATTTCATCTCTTTTCCATGGTCATCGTATTGTCCGCGGCTTTTGCGTACATCAATTTTCGCGTGCTGAAGATGCCCAATTCCATTGGCCTGATGCTGATGTCGTTACTCTTTTCCGTGGCGGTACTGGCTGTGGGGCAATTTTATCCGTCAGTGAGTGAGACCGTGGCGGAGGGATTTCTGGATTTTAATTTTAGTGAGTTGCTCCTTGAGGTGATGTTGAGTTTTATGCTTTTTGCAGGGGCCATACATATCCGGTATGAAGACCTGGCATCCGAAAAAATAAGTATACTGCTCTTTTCTACAGTCAGCGTGCTGATGAGTACGTTCATTGTGGGCTTCTCGGCGTATTATTTACTCAATGCATTTGGCGTCCCGGTTAAATTAATTCATGCGCTGTTGTTTGGATCGTTGATATCCCCTACGGATCCGATTGCGGTCTTGAGTATCTTAAAACGTGCCGGTGTATCTAAATCCCTGGAGACAAAAATTGCCGGTGAATCGCTGTTTAATGATGGTGTGGCGGTTGTGATTTTTCTTACCCTGTTGAAACTTGCTCAACCCGGAGCGGAGTTTGATGCACAGAGTATTGCTTTGTTGTTCGGGCAGGAGGCCTTTGGAGGTTTGTTGCTGGGAATTGGCTTAGGGTATGTAGGCTACAGGTTATTTACCAGTATCGATAATTATCAGGTGGAAGTACTCATTACCCTGGCTATTGTAATGGGAGGGTATACGTTGGCGCATTTCATTCATGTCTCCGGCCCTTTGGCGATGGTGGCGGCCGGTATTATCACCGGGAATCACACGAAGCGTCGAGGTATGTCTGAAGAAACGGCCGATTATATAGATCGGTTTTGGGAATTGATTGACGAAGTCATGAATGCAATTTTATTTGTTCTGATCGGATTGGAGTTGGTGCTGGTCAGTACGGATACGACCATCATTAAAGTAGCTATGTTGTTGCTGATCATCAGTTTGTGTTCCCGGTACTTTTCTTTGTTTGTGCCCTCGCTCTTTATCCGCTGGAAGGAGAAGATCACGCAGCGGACGCTGGTATTGTTGACCTGGGGTGGTTTGCGCGGAGGTATTAGTATTGCGTTGGCGCTGTCGATACAGCCGGACATGAATAAGAATATCTGGGTGTCGATCACGTATGTGATTGTGTGCTTTTCGATCCTTGTGCAGGGGCTTACGGTGGGGAAGTTGGCGCAAAGGTTGAAGTAGAAGAGAGGGTTAGGGAGTGATGGAGTGATGGAGTGAGGGGGTGATTTGGTGAGGGAGTGATGGGTCTACTTAGGTTTATCTTGGGCAGAAGGGCAGAAGGGCGGAAAGCAAACTGATCTTTCGAAAGGTGGAAGAGTGGAGAATTCTTGAATGCGGTCTTATTAAGAGTGTTGAAAAGTAATAAGCCCTGAAGGGGCGTTCTGGTAGCGATGGGGTTTAGCCCTAAGCTATAGGTGAGGTTCTCCT
>JAUHXV010000050.1 GCA_030426765.1 Bacteroidia bacterium
GAGCCGCCGGGCTGGTGCTGGACGACATGACCGGGCTGACCTACAACCCGCTGACGAAACGCTACCGGCTGAACCCCAAAGACGTGGATGTGAATTACATGGTGCGCGCGGTAAAACCCGCATGAATAGAGCAGGCAACGCGTCCTTCCCACGCCGATTGCGCGCGGTGTTGTTCGACCTGGATTCTGGAATGGCTTTGATCTTTGTATCATCATCTGCCAGCAAGGTGCACCCGAATCCATTGCCTCTGTACACTGCCGTTCGCTTAGCCAAACCAAAGAAGGTGCTTGTGACGGTTTGCTTGTCCGTGTCAACCGTATTTTTTGACATCCCCACGAGCGAAAAATTCAGATCATTTTCTTCAGCAAACGCTTGGGAATACCCACTGACGAAGAGACAGGAGCACAAGTTTTTCGCGGCATATCCAGTGGAGATGGGGAGGACGGCGATGATAAAGTAAGCGAGGCAAACAATGATCAGAGCAAAGACCCCAAAAGCAATTCTTTTGCGCATAGTTCAGGCAGAGCTATCGGATGAATTAAGCAGCTATCAGAAGCGGCTCTAGCGCAAAATTAACTTAACTCATCCAATAGCAATCACCTCATCATCGAATCCTTCTAACCGACATCCTCGGATTTTCAATGGTGTATGCATCATCTCCGGAATTATTTACCTCCAGGATTATTTCCCCGTTGCAATCACTTGTTATCTGGGCTGCCGTAAACAGTGTTAAATTGACATAGTTATCATGGTCATTTGAAGACTCGCCCGGTTGAAACTTGATCTCTTCGACCGGACCAGAGAAACCACAAGCAGTAATCCATATTTGAAGGTTAAAGATATCAGCTCCTGAACCGGAAGGTATCCGGCCTGTTGCCTGAGCATTTATTTCAAGGTATTCGCCTGCACTGAAATCCATAGGGGGGATATAAAAAAGAGCGTGATAAGTATCACTGCTGGAAAAAGAATGCAAAGTTTCATCTCTTACAAAAAGGTAATCATCTGAAGGAAGCCGCCATTCCGCATTTCCACTATTGTCCGTTGACACAAGGTGTGCACCAGATTGCGGATTTCCACCTTGTATCTTTACTTCACCTCCTACATCTAAAGTGGTAGAGGGTGTAGTCGTACCAATGCCGACATTGCCGTTGCCTTCCACCACAAAAGCACCGTTCTGTATGTCTACAATATCTGTAGGTCCCAGTGAATTGCTTGTTACTTTCAGGACATTTGCATTGCCATCCCCATTATTGGTCAGAGTCATCAGGGTGCCGTTGTTCAGTGTCTTTTCGATGTGAAGAGGAGACGAAGGGGATGAAGTGCCAATACCGATGTTACCATCAGGGGCTACAAAAATCCCTTCATTGTCGCCGTCATTAGAAAGATATCCACCATTCAAAGAAATATTTCCACCGCCCAGATCCAAACGAGAGTCAGGGGTGTTGGTGCCGATCCCAATATATCCGCTGGAGCCATCCATCATCATCCGGGATCCTTCACTACCACTGGCTCCACTGAAAAAGATGATGTCGCTGTCATTAGACCCACCTGTGATCGCAATGCGGGTTGCCTGATCGCCAAGTGCATCAGGAGTAGTCAACTCCATAGTGGAGCCTGCCAGGATATTGTTTTGCGTAATTCCAACATAATTTGTCGCCCCATTGCCAAATATCCCAAGGGGTGTGGTTGGATTGCTGATATTGATACCGACATTCCCGGTGGGGGTGACCATGATCCCTTCAGAATCTCCATCATTGGAAATCGTGTAGTTCCCCAGTTGCAGGTTTTGAGTGGCTGTGTGGTCACCGAGATTATCAACACCTGTGATACCTGTAAGGCCTGATCCGTCACCAATAAAGGAGGTGGCTGTAACGACACCACCATTGATTACATCATGGCTAGCCAGATTCAGAATCTGAGTGGCAGTATGATTCCCCAGATCGTCACCGGGTACATTCGTTAAGTTACCTCCGTCTCCGAAGAAAGTTTCTGCAAAAACAACCTGAGCATTCATAATATCATGGCCTTCCATGTGGAGTGGTTGAGTAGCCGTATGGTTGCCAAGATTATCGCCTGAAATACCGGTAAGCGCAGAGCCATCTCCGACAAATGCATTTGCAGTAACAATACCCGCTGTGTCAATGCTTACCGTGTTTGTTGGGTTACCGGAACCATCGATGGCTGTGACAAATCGCACCCCGCCACTTGAGCGTACTGCAAATTCATTAGGTTCTACAGAATTAAAATTCAGACCTACGTTATCGGCAAATAAAAACGTACCGTGGTGGTCATCCCCTACGATTGCATTTCTACCTGCTGCAAAACTATAATTGCCATTTGCTTGATTCAGGCTACCACCTCCCACTGTG
Source organism: Bacteroidia bacterium (assembly GCA_030426765.1). Classification (GTDB taxonomy): domain Bacteria; phylum Bacteroidota; class Bacteroidia; order Chitinophagales; family Saprospiraceae; genus Opimibacter. The sequence goes on from JAUHXV010000050.1 coordinate 2,370, forward strand.
CTATAATTTCCGGAAGCTTGGTTATTGTTCCCTCCACCAACTACACTGGCTGTTCCGGATGCGGTATTATTATACCCACCTCCTACTGTACTATAATTTCCAATCACTTCATTAGAATAACCACCTCCAACTGTGGTGGCTATGCCTGAAGCGGAATTATCATACCCTCCACTGATCACATCATATTCATTAGTAATAGAATTTTCAAGACCTGGGGCTCCACCTCCCGCAATCGTGGCACCCTTTACATTATCAGCAATAGTATTACCGCTATACCCTCCAATAATATTAATTGTTGAAGCGAATGGAATAAGCCTTAGTGCTCGTTGGTCATATACCCTGAAATCCAATGGCATATCATCTGTAGTGCCGATAAAATTAATGCTGGTATCGGTATCAGCATTGCCTGTCAGATTCCAGGCAGTGAATGGTAGATTGATAAGTCCTGACCCGTCTCCAACAAAATAGTTGGCCTCTGCTGTATCAATATTACTCACATTATGCATCGCCAGATCCAGCTCTCCGTTAATACGAAGAAGATCATTATCGAACTCACCATAAATCAATGGGGATGATGAGGGAGAAGACTCTATATATAATTTATTGCTTCCGGCTTCATTCAATCCGGCCTGTGCACCGATGAAAACATTTTTGGAACCATTGGAATTATAACCTGTATTATAGCCAAGATACACGTTATCGTCACCAGTCGTATTTTCCTGCCCGGATCCGGTTCCGATAAATGTATTAAAGAAGGCGTTTGTGGAGTTTATTCCTGCCCGGGTTCCAATTAATGTATTATAACCTGCGTTGGCCAAATTTTTTCCGGACTCCTTTCCAATGGCCACAGTTTGAATCACACTTTCAGATTCTGCCCCGGCCTGGTAGCCGATCATAACATTTTCGTTGACAGGAAAACCGGCAGGTGAGACACCTTCACCTATGAATATGTTTTTTCTGCCATCATCCAGGAACATTGTGGTACCATCAAGCCGAATCATTTCATCACCATTGATCGTAAACCTGATCGTGTCCTCATCTGAAGTTTGTTCGACCTCGACTTTTGTATCACCATCTGCATCCGATATTTTGTTGACATCACCGAGATCTCCTACAACAACCCAAGAAGTTCCATTATAGAACTGAAATTGCGCATTGTCGGTGATAAAGACAAGAAGACCTGTGGCCGGATTTGAGATCATGTCGCGTTCTGTAGCGGTGAGTCTGGGTAGCAACAACCCTTTGTCTGTACTTTGCAGATCAAGGATAGCGCTGGAATCCGGTGCATTGCCAGTCGTGTTTATAGCTACCTGAGCTGTTCCGAGGAAGCACTGGAAAATCAAAAAGGTTAGTAAAGCAGCTTGTTTTTTCATGACAGAAATGTTTGTATTAATGGATTTTATTTTTTGGAATTCTATTTAACTTTAAAAAGTATTCTATTGAGTGTAAAGAGTCTCATCGTGATTTCGGGATCTTGCCCTATTCTTTTAAGCTCAGACTGGACAGTGTCAAATTCATCCATCTGAATCGCGTCGGTGGTTTCAATGCATGGTCTGAGAGATTCCAGCAAGCCGGATGGCAAGGTTTTGAATCCGGATGAAAATTTTACCGGAACACCCATCTGGATGAAGGATTGACATTTCTCTATCATCAACTGTTGAAGTTCTTCGTAGGTCAAGGGATGTTGAGTGGACTGATTGTACATGGATAGAATTTCCGTAAATCGCTCAAAAGCACTATGGTAAGGAAAGCAACGACCCTTCGATAAGTCGTATGACTTAAGGATAATAAAGTCCCCCGGATTGGCTGTCTCTATTTTTGTGGCTAGTACCGCTTTGTGTTTTGACAATGAATCTCCTATCATCCGGACGATATGTGTCTGACCTCCTGCGAAACTGCAGGTAATATTCTCATGGTCACCGGAAACTGATGTGATATGAACATCTTGTCCAAAGGTTCGCTTGATGATTTCCTGAATCGTGGCAGGAGAGGGTAAAATCAAAAGATTCATGATCTTTTCTTTGACCTGGGCATTGACCTCATCGCAAATAGATTGTGCCGTTTCTCCGACGTTTAGTTTTGTTTCGTGATGCAGATTCATATCAGTGTGATGTTTTTATCAAGCCAAGTCAAAAAATCTGTTTTGTGTCGTCGAGACAAGGGCACGTGCATGCCATTGCTGAGTTCGATGTCATTCCCCACTGATCGAATGACATCAATCCGAACAATGAAGGATTGGTGCGTGCGATAGAAATTGCTTTTGGGTAATACCTCGGCAACATACTTTAGGGTTTTGGACAGCAGGACAGGTTCCTTTCTGTCAGCCGTGTGGATTCGGCAGTAGTTACTCCAGGCCTCGCAGCAGATGATTTGATCCAGTTGAATAAACTCGATTTTGTTGGCCAGACGGATGCCAATCCGGTCCGATAATCGTTTTTGCAGCTTTAAAATCCTGGATGTGGATCCCTGAGGTTGATGGGGCACCAATTGAATTTCCATGTGATTGCTATTGATATTTGAATGCCGATAACGAATGGCGACACAAACATCAGGCGTCTTAGATCGGAGGCCGTTTGGGTATGTTCATTTCCCATGCAATGATGTCCAACCCTCCGAAAAAGTTGTTCACACATGTTCAGAAGGCATGTTTTTGCAGCAAGTAAGGGGCAGAATATCAATGACTTGTGTGTTCAGGCTTGAGGAGGAAAGAAAAAAGGATCAGGAAGTAAATTCACTGGGCGGGGTGCCAAATTCTTTCGCGTAGGAGGTTGAGAAATAGCTCTGACTTGAAAATCCGACGGCATAAGCCACCTCTGAGACATTGAGATTTCCTTCTTTCAGCAATTGACGAGCCCTCAGCAGGCGGCGGTAACGGATATAGCCGGTGGTAGATCTGCCGGTCAGGGCTTTGATCTTATTATGGAGGTTAGTCCGACTCATAGACATGTCGCGACACAAATGCACCACAGAGAAATCCTCATCGGATAGTCGGGCATCAATGGCATTTTGAAGTTCAGTGACGAAGGCATCGACCGGTTGATTAGCCGCTGCATCTACTCCTTCGGCTGAATTACGCATGTATCTGAGTTGCATTTGATGACGCTGCTCCAGAAGGTTTGAAATGATCATCAGGAGTTCTTCCCTGTCAAAAGGTTTTGTCAGAAATGCATCCGCTCTTTTTTGCAGGCTTTCAATCCTTGTTTCCTTATCGACTCTGGCTGTCAAAAGAATCACCGGAATATGATCCGTCCTGCGATCCGATTTTAAATGAGCACAAAGTTCAATGCCACTTTGTCCCGGCATCATGACATCACTGATCACCATATCAGGCACCAACTCAAAGGCCATGGATTGTCCTGTCAATCCATCTTGCGCAATATGCAGCGTGTAATGCTCCGACAAAATGGATTGCATATACGCTACGAGGTCCGGGTTGTCTTCCACAATCAGGACATGGATATCGGATTCCTGCTTAGCCTCGTTGACCAAATCTTCAGACTCCGGGTAGGCTATATCTTCTATTGCTCCGGATAAATCATGTGTAATGGCAGATGTTAAAGAGATCGGTAATTCAACGTAAAACGTCGACCCTTCACCGATGGTGCTTTCGACCCATACTTTACCGTGAAGCTTTTGCACCAATTCATACACCAGTGCAAGCCCTACACCTGAGCCTTCCACTTTTGAATGACTTGTCGATGCCCGATAAAACTTCTCGAATATGTGTGGCAGGTGTTCCTCTGCAATGCCGGCCCCAGTGTCCGCCACACGAATCACACAGAATGCAGATTCATGTGTAGTTTTACTTTGCACTTCTAGTTTGACCTGATCCCCGGCTTCACAAAACTTGATCGCATTCGAAACGAGATTGGTGACGATATCCGCAATCCAATCCGGATCATAGTCCATCAAAATCTGATCTTCGAATGGTATAAAACTGAAATCGATGGAACGGGTTTGTGTGTACACTTTAAATGTATCAGCGAGATAGGACAGGTAGGCCACCATATTGCCCTGTACCATACTATAAGGAATCTCGGAGGTCTCAAGTTTTCGGAGATCCAAAATTTGATTCACCAATTTCAGCAGGCGTTGGCTATTGTTGCGAATGAGTGTTCCCCCTTTTGCTGACCATTTAACAGGATCTTCTATGATTTGTGCTGCCATGCCCGAAATAATCGTAAGCGGAGTGCGGAATTCATGTGAGATTTCTGTGAAGTATTTTGATTTCGCTTCATTGAGCGCCTGTAGCTGCTCTGCTTGCTGTTCGATGATCTGCTTGTCTTTTGAAATAGTTTCCGTGGCGCGTAAGACAGCATGTCGCAAACGCACAATCCATGTCACAGTAAGTCCGGCTATGAATAAGCCACACAATGCATAAAACCACCACTCCTGAAAGAAGAATCGCTTCACAATCATCGTCAGGCTAATCTCATTTGAAGAAAGGGTTCCTTCTGCATCATAGCCCCTTATCACAACTTGATGAGTTCCACTGGGGATATCCTCAAGTGTGAGTGTATGGTCATTAGCGATGGTTTTCCATGTGGAGCTCTCTGCATACTTCCATTGATAGGTGTTTTGAGAAGCGGATGAAAAACTGGACAAGGCGAACCTCAGTTTAACAGATCGATTATCGGCAGGCAAGCTGATTTCCTTCAGTTTATCAAGTTGGTTGTAACGTTCAATACGCTCAATAGTCCCATCAGGATTTCTGTATTCAACATCCGTTAAATAGATTAAAGGAGGTTTCTGACGACCCACCGATTTTTTAATCTTTCCCGGATCAATAATGCTCAGACCATCAGTTGAACCAATCAGGACAAAACCGGAGCGGGTAGTTAAGCCTGCATATCTGTTGGCTTCATTTCCAGCCAGACCATCCTGTTGGTCAAATACCTTTAGGATTCTGCCTTGTGGGTGAATCAGCGCGACGCCATCATACGTGGCTACCCAGAAATCTCCATCTTTGTCCTCCTGAATGGAGACTACTGTATTACTGGGTAAACCTTTACGTGAATCCAATACTTCCACAGTGCCGTCCTTGGGGTTAAACACCTGAACCCCTCCCAGTGACGTTCCCAGCCACAATCGACCGTCTCGGGCCGCAAGGATAGTTAAGAAATGGTAATCTGTAAAGGGTTCTTCTTTACCCAGAATTTCAGTATGACCGGACTTCGGATCGATTTTCCAAAGGCCATTAGACGATGCGATCCACAGTCGGTCATTGACATAAATCATATCATGTAGCCTTCCATGGATCAGGAGTGGCCTGGCGTCCTTACTTACCGGCGTAACCGTATTCTTTGCAATATCATACAGGTACAATTCATGGTCATTATTGATCATCGCGACTATCGAATCGTATCGGTTGGCCAAATAGAGACCACCGATCCCTTCAACGAGAGTATTGCATTCCCCGGTAGAAGCGTTTATGGCAACCAAGCCATCGTAGCTGGTCCCTGCATAGAGGTGATCTGATAAGGAGAACAGCTTTTTTTTGCCCAGGTAGCACTTCTCGTCCCTGGACAATGTATCCTTCAGGTCATTTAAGTTTAAAATAAAAAAAGCACCGTTTTGGGTCGTGATAAAAATTTGGTCATCGTCTGTTTCGATCATCCCTCTGATCTGATGCCCTTTAAGTGCCTGACGTATAGCTTGCTGATTATTGATCTGCACATGACTCAGTCCACGCGAATGGCACACCAGAAGAGAGGAATTGAAATCTTCCCCAACTATACTAATCACATTAGCGTTTTCGTGCGCTCCAAGATTTAGGTTCACGTAAAATTCCTCGCCATCGAGTGGGTGGATGACAGCTTTTACGGGCGTGTCAGTGCCCTTGTAATAAACCAGAGTGTTTCCAACCTCATCCTGAAAAACGCCGCAATCCTCAACATTTGAGGGAAGGGATGTAAAAGGTGTAACTTCCTCCTTGTCCTCATCAATTTTAAATAGGTATGCTATGTTGGGTTTATGGACTTTCAGGAAATGCGTATTACCAGCGATATATGGCCTGAAGTGCATTATAGATTGGCGAGTGATTTGGGAAAGGCTCGAAGAAAAGGAATACTCTGTTGATTGTTGGGTGTGAATATCTATTCGGCGTACGACCTCATCATGCACATCTGTATACCAAAGGTGAGTGTGATCCATCCAATACGTCTTTGGTAAATGCCTGATCGCTGCTGGATACTCGATATGAATTGAGGTCGTTTCATTTTGAGTCCATGTAATCAGCACGATTGAAGTACCTGTATATCGGGCAATTCGAACCGTATCATTCGAGATAGCATGCAGTTGGATGCCAACAGGCCCTTCCGGAACTTCCAGTGTGCGGATTTCTCCTGTCATAAGGTTTACATGAAAAACAAGATTTTCACCCGCTCTGCCGGCAAAGCTGTATTCCCCGGTGCGAATCAGAATTTGTGCGTCATTAGGCAGACTATCGAGCACACCTCGTATCACGCGAAATTCGTATCCATCAAATGAAAATAAGTGCATTCCGTCGGAGGCTTCCGGAAGGCATGCCATGATCAGTAATCTTCCCGTAGAATCCAACCAGACATTTTCGAAACAGGCAGACGGAAAAGTGCTGAGATTGCTGTACTCCTGTGTTCTGACAGGTGTGTACTCCATCTTTGCTTGCTGCGCGACCACTCCTTGGGTGCTGATCAGCAGTGAAAGTGAAGTCCACAGGATGAAAGATAGGAATCGGTTCATGGCTTTTCTCAATAGCACCTTTAATATAGGAGTGATGTCAATCGATTAACTGTAATTCAATACCCATTCGTTTATGCAGGATACGATCTATCCAAATTTTGTTTTTGTTTATTTTATAAACGATGATGTGAGATTTAATTTTCCAAATTCGGTGTTCCTTTTTTATTTCTTTAATAGATTTTCCAAGTTGCGGGTTTTCGCAAATCGAGTGAATCTCGGAAATTATTAAATGGTAGTATTTGTCCGCTTGGGTGAGCGACCAGTTTTCCAAGGTAAAGAGCCAGTTGCTTTCTAAATCGGATTCAGCTAATTTGCTAATCTCAAAAGCATGCTTCATTTACCATGTTTCTTTTTGAGTTTAGCCAAATGTTTGACCGGGTCAAAATTCTTTACATAACCACTTTTTTCGCCGGCTTCAATGGCCTCTTTCAGTAGTTTGATTTTGCGCTCTCTCTCGTCAATAAGCCGTAAACCGGCTCTTATTACCTCACTGGCAGAGGCATACCTTCCTTCAGCGATACTGGTTTCAATGATTTTCTCGAAGTGCTCTCCAAGGGTGACGGAGGTGTTTTTAGATTTTTGCATAACCTACGATTTACACCAAAGATACCAATATTTGGTATAGGGTGCAAGTTTAGTGTCATGATGTATAAATACGTATGCGGATATTAATCCAAACGCTCCTGAACGAAAGTTGCCAGCTCCTCCCCATGCAGATTTTTTGCCAGTATCTTCCCATCCGCATCAAGAATATAGTTGGCAGGAATAGTTGTGATGCGCAGCGCATCCATAAACGGAGATTCATCGCCGGTGAGATGCGAAGCATGATCCCAGATCGCACCATCTTTCTCAATGGCAGCCTTCCAGGGTTCCTCGCCACTTTCCAGCGCATATCCGATTATGTTCAGGCCATTTTCTTTGTACGCTTCAAACAGCGGTGCAAGGATTTCGCGGTTTTCTTTTCTGCACGGAGCACACCACGAAGCCCAGATATCCAGAATAGTCAGCTGTGAGCCAAGCAAGGCATGCAGCGATACAGTATCGCCATTCATCATAGGCATGCTGAAATCAGGAATGACATCGCCCAACATAACAGGCAATGATTCTTTATTCGCAAGTGCACACAGCTCAGCCGTGAAGGGATGATCCGGTTGTTCAGTTTTCCACTTGCTGCATTGCGTGTGAATGAATTCTGCCTGCCGCTCAAAATCCCCGGTAGGGCTGACCCAACGTATAGCCACCAAAGCGGCATAAAAACTGGAGGTGTTGGCTGCAAAATCGCGCAGGACTTTTGTATAGCGTTGATAGGCTTCTTCACGCAAAATGATGTATTCATCTTCATGCGTGTCATTTTCCAATTCCTTCATCCATTGCTTATGCGCTTCGATTCTGAGACTGCGTAGTGCTTCAAGCGCCTCATTATCTACAGATGAATTTTCCAATGAAAAACTTTGCTGAAAGTTTGTAGTAGTAGCGCTTATGTGAATGGAATGCCCTCCTGTTATAACCAAGGGCATATAGTTGGCAGTAGCTGGATTTTCATCATCAAGGTGATTAAAATATTTACTTCCCTTTTTCTGGAGGGCCAACATATACAAGATAGCCGTATCACCCTCGACAGGAAGGGGTAGCGTAAACATTCCATCAGGCTCAATCATGGCTGAATCAATCACTACACTCAAATAGTCTCCGGCAATGGAAGCAAAATTGTTGGGCTTTAACAGATACATGACAGGTTTCCATTGTTCAGTGAGTTGGATTGTACCCGAAATGGAATCACTTCGCTGCCCCTTGCAAGCCTGCAGAGATGAAATTATCAACAGAACGCCGGTTACAAATGCCGTGGTATGTAAAGACCATTTAGTAAAGCGCATAGGCCGCAAATTACGATTTAGGACAGGAATTGAATTTCAGGAAGTGGTATTATTTACGTATTTTTCATACAACGAAAAGCATTTGTACTATGGATTTTATTACAACACTTTGGTTGCCGATCCTGCTATCGGCCGTTTTTGTTTTTATCGTCAGTTCGGTCATTCACATGGTGCTGGGTTATCACGCCAACGATTACCAGCAACTTCCCAATGAGGATGGCGCGATGGATGCTATCCGGGAGCTGAAGATTCCGCCTGGTTTCTATATGGTACCCAAGCCCTCCGGAATGAAAGATTACAATTCTCCGGAATTTAAAGCCAAACTGGAAAGAGGCCCGCTTCTCTTTATGGGCGTGCGTCGATATGAAGGAGGTATGGGAAAGAATCTCATTCAATGGTTTATTTACAGCCTCGTGATCAGTTTCTTCTCTGCCTACATTGCATCGCATACCGTTGGTGCAGAAGCAGACTACATGGTGGTCTTTCGCGTAGTAGGAACCACCGCCTTCATGGGGTACAGCCTCGGCTTATTCCAGGATGCGATATGGAATTCCAGACCCTGGAATGCCACATGGAAAGGTGCTTTCGACGGCTTGGTGTTTGCTCTGGTGACAGCGGGAACGTTCGGATGGCTCTGGGCATAAAAATTTAGTATCTCCAAATTCTTCTTTTGCTTGTGGCATTCCCGCAGGTTAGGGATTCCTCTCTATCTTGGCAGCCCGATGTCATCAAGCAAGAAGTTTTTACTCATTACCTATTACTGGCCACCGGCTGGTGGTGCAGGCGTCATGCGATGGGCCAAAATGTGCAAGTACATAAACCAATTTGGCTGGGAACCCATCATTTACACCCCTGAAGGTGGGGAAACCGGCGTGCATGATGATAGTCTTGTCAAAGAACTTCCCGCTGAACTCAACGTGGTCAGGACGCCCATCTGGGAGCCATACGATTTGTACAAAAAATTTCTGGGAAGAAAAAAGAGCGAAAAACTGTACTCCGGTTTTATTAATGAAAACAAAAAAGCTTCACTCGCTCAGAGAATCTCTGTGTTTATTCGAGGCAATTTCTTTATTCCGGATGCACGCAAATTCTGGATCAACCCATCTGTACGGTTTTTAAAGAAATACCTGCGTGATCATCCCGTGGATGCCATTGTATCCACAGGACCACCGCACAGCATGCATCTCATTGCTGAAAAGTTGCATCGCGCCACCGGGATTCCTTGGGTAGCTGATTTTCGCGATCCATGGACGAATATTGACTTTTACGCTGATCTCCAACTCACGAAGTGGGCCGATCGCACACATCACCGATTAGAAAAGAAAGTGCTCACCAATGCAAGCAAAGTGGTTACGGTCACATGGCGCTCTCGCGATGAGTTTGAAACCATTTGTCAGCGAAAAGATATCGAAGTTATCCCCAACGGCTATGATCACGCCGACTTCCCTAATGACAAAAGACCACCGTTGGATTCAGCCTTCACGATCGTCCACATCGGGTCGATGAACAAAGACCGGAACCCGGAAGTGTTTTGGAAAGCGGTTCAGGAATCACTTAATGCATCAACACGCTTAAAAGAAAAGCTTCGTATAAAACTGGTGGGGCCAGTGGATTTCTCTGTCAGAGCTTCTGTTGAAAAATATGCACTCCAGTCTTTCGTCGAATTCGTTGACTTCGTTCCACATGACGAAGCTGTCAGACTACAGCAACAAGCACAGGTCAATCTTCTTGTGATCAATAATTCCCCGAATTCCCGCACCATCATCCCAGGCAAACTGTACGAATACCTCGGATCCGGCAGACCCATTTTGGCCATTGGCCCGAAAGACAGCGACTCCGCGAATGTGATCGATATGACACAGGGTGGAGTAGTGCACGCCTACGATGACACAGATGGGTTGAAGAACAGAATCCTGGAATATTTTAATCTGTATAATCAAAGTAAATTGTCAATTGATGCGGATGGCACGGAGAGATTCACGAGACAAAATCTGGCTGGTGAGTATGCGAAGATATTGGATGGGCTTTGACTTTATGAAAGTCTTTAGGCAGAAAGGCAGAAGGGCGGAAAGGCGGAAGGAATTTTAAGATTGAGCCCTGAAAGGGCGCGTGGGTAGCGTTGGGTTTCAACCCTTAGCTACAATGGAATGTGGAGATTGAATTTCATGAATTCCACTCAAACCTAAGCTTGGTATGGATGCGCGCAGAGACGCAGAGGCGCAGTTTTAGGAATGATGTGGTGAGAGGTGATCCGCTTTGGCGGAAGGTTAACGGGAAACGGTCAATGGTAAAGGCTGATCATGTGATGAATTGATCTTTCTGATTACTCACTAATCACTACTGACTGCTCACTATTGACTAAATATATTTTCGCGCAGAGGCGTAGTTTTGTTTTTCAACTTTCTGTTAAAACAAAAATGTCGTAATTCGTAATTTGAAATTCGTAATTGAACTCAGCCCTCAGCCCTCAGCCCTACGCCGTCGGCTGGCGCAGCTTCTTCTCAATGTCCTTAACTGTGCGTTTAAATTCCGCATTCGTGTCAATCATATCATTGACGGCACGGACACTGTAGATCACAGTGCTGTGGTCGCGGCCACCGAAACTGTCACCGATGGCTTTAAGCGAATGATTAGTAATGTTTTTGGCGAAATACATGGACAACTGACGAGCCAGCACAACGTTGCGCTTGCGTGTCTGGGATTTTAGTTTGTCAATCGGCACTTCATAGTGGTCGGCCACACATTTTTTAATATGATCCATGGTGATGACATTACCGGTATTGACCACGACATTATAGATCACCTTCTGAGCGAGCTCGAGGTCAATATCTTTTCCGGTGAGAGATGCGTGGGCGATCAGGTTGACGATGACGCCTTCCAACTCGCGGATATTATGGCGGATATTGTCACAGATGTAATGTTTGACTTCCGGTGTAAACGTGATGCCGGCGTGTCCGGATTTATACTCCAGGATCGCCATCATCGTTTCGTAATCCGGTGCCTGCAGATCGGCAGATAAGCCCCACTTAAAGCGACTGATCAACCTTTCTTCCATCCCCTGCAGATCTTTGGGTGCGCGATCAGAAGTCAGTACGATCTGATTGCCGCTTTGATGCAGTTGGTTAAAAATGTGGAAGAAGATCTCCTGTGTTTTTTGTTTGCCGGCGAGAAACTGGATGTCATCAATAATCAGGACATTGACCAACTGGTAGAAATTGGTGAAGTCACTGACGGCATTATTCTTAATAGCCTCGATAATCTGGTTAGTAAACTTCTCCGAACTCACGTAGAGTACCGTCTTATCTTCTCGTTGTTTGATGACGGCATTTCCGATGGCCTGGGCGAGGTGTGTTTTCCCCAATCCTACATCACCGAATAAAAATAAAGGATTGAAAGCCGTGCCTCCCGGATTATTGGCGATCGCTTCAGCGGCTGAACACGCCAGGCGATTGCAATCTCCGACGATCAGGTTTTCAAACGTATAGGAGGTATTGAGCTGCGGATCTATCTTTAGCCGCTTAATTCCGGGGATCACAAAAGGATTGCGGATATCTTTTTCTACCTCGGATTTGGTGGATGGCGAGACGGAAACAGGTTGCTTGCGCTTGCCGTTTTTCTGCCACGGATCATCCTTGGTATAGTTGTATTCGAGGTTGCCTTTAGGACCTAAGGTCTGGCGAATGGATTTGCGCAACACTGGGATGTAATGCTCTTCCAGCCATTCAAAAAAGAAGCGATTAGGAACCTGAAGGGTCAGGGTATTTTCCTGCAGGCGTATAGGGCGGATGGGTTCAAACCATGTTTTGAAACTCTGTTCACTGATCTCTTCTCGTATTACGTTGAGACACCCTTTCCATACGGCGTGGCAGTCCTGCACCATTATTTGTTACGCTCTGCTTGGTTATTGAAACAGTCTAAAAGGTAATCCTGGCGGCAGTTTCCGGAGGCGGAAATATGTAGGATTAGCTTTTACGTTCATGATTGTATTTTGATTGAGCCGCTGTGCGACTTCCGACAAAGATCAAAAAAAAAATGGTGGATCAACAGTCCGGCCTTCATTTTTCTTGACAATCCTAAATATAATTATAATCTGTTATTTGGCAGTACTTTATATATTTTTTTATTGCATTTTAATAAAGTACTGACTATCAATTAGCGAGTCAGATCACAACCCGAAATAAAGAGAAAAGGTCACTCTTTGACCCACAATCCTTCGCAGGTCACACATTTTCCTTTCTTGTTTTTTTCGAAGGAAACATCAATTCTGCCAAGGCGAATCCCTGCCCAGCCGACCTGGTGTACGATCACGGTTTGTCCGTCTCTGTTTCTCAGATAGTCCGGCTGATTCATAAACGTATGGGTGTGACCGCCAATGATGATGTCAATGGAGCGACTGTTTTGCGCAAGCTGGTGATCATCAACTTTTGATGAGTTGTACTTGTATCCCAAATGAGAAAGACAAATGACAAGATCGCATTTCTCATCATGCTTGAGAATGTCAGCCTGCTCCGTGGCCTGAGCAATTGGATCCAGATATTGTGTCTGTCCGTACAGCGCATCGGGCACGAGCCCTTCAAGCGCAATCCCTACACCTGTAACACCGATCTTCAGTTCGCCACGCTGAAACACTTTACGCTTGATGTGGCGATCGTGCATGATGGTGTCGTCAAACTGGTAGTTTGAAATGATCATGGGAAAATCCGCATGTTCCCGCAATTGTTTTTCGAGGTTTTCAATACCGCCGTCAAAATCGTGATTGCCGATGGTGGCGGCATCGTAGCCCATGGCGGACATGAGTTTGAATTCGAGCTCACCGAGAAAGAAATTGAAGTATGGCGTGCCTTGAAAAATATCGCCGGCATCCAGCAGCAGGACGTGTTCATTTTCATCGCGGATCTGCTGAATCATTTTTGCGCGACGTGCTGCTCCTCCCTGACCGGCATTACGCGAGCCATCTTCAGGAAAAGGTTCGATGCGACTGTGCACATCATTGGTATGTAGAATAACAAGGTGCGAGATTTCTTCCGCAAAAATGCTATTGGATTTCACCCAATGCGGCAACATCAGCGCGGAGCTCGCCGCGGCAGATCTATGTAGAAAATTTCTTCTTGTCAGCATGCTACCTGGTTTAATCGGTTTCTGAAATCCTGCCTTCGATCCGAGCGTCCACACGTTCTCCTTTTTCGGTCAGAGATGTGATATAATCCATAATGTAATCACGCACAAGTTTTCCGGACTGATAGCGTTCCAGCGGGATGAGGTATTTGAGCCCGTCACCCCCATTGGCGATATAATCCGGCATAGCCACCTTATATATCTTGTTCGGATCAGGTGTTTTTCCGTTGATTGTGTACTCAGCCGGTGAGTCTCCGTGAAGGATCATTTTTACCTGCTGACTGATCGGCCATCCTCCCATCCCGGCGATCGCCTGCATCAGGGTGTCGAGTTCGGAGGCATTCATCTCGACGATCACAAGGGTATTGTCAAATGGGCTGAGCTCAAAGATTTTGCCTTTCGTTACAGGACCGGGAGACAGATAGGTCACACGTAATCCACCATAGTTGGATACCGCAAAATCTACCTCAGGGTCTTCTTTAAGCGCGCCAAACATCATCGCATCTCCGACAAAATTTCCCAAGGTAGATTCCGGTCTGCGTTTTGTTAATTCCTTCGCTACCTCTCCGATCACCTCGTTCATTTCTGCGTCAATCTGAGTTTTATAGGGAGCAATCATGGCTTCAATCGATTCGTCCGGCATAAAAGATCCATCGGACGCAACCGTGGTGTAAGAAACATCTGTTCGGCTAATATGCCGGTATTGTGTACACCCGCTGAGGATCACGACAAGTACTAGTCCGATCCACGTGATTTGTCTTACAGCCATAATGATGATTCGGTCTTGATAGCTCTTTTCGCAATTTGGGAGGGCAGGCTCTCTTCCTCATACGCCATGCGTATTAATTTGGCGGCATATTCATCCGCACTGGCCTTTGGATCCACGCCATCGGAGGCAATGGTGATAAGGTCCATGGTGCGGTCTTTGGCTTTGATCAGAATCTGCCACAGTTCCGGCGTCACATAAAGCTGTTGTGTCAGGTTGTGTTCAAACTCCTGTCGCACGGCGAGCAGGAGGGCAGAGCGGAGCGCACTTGCATTGGCACCCGGTGTTTTGAGTCGCAGGACGAGCTCAGGCAGGTCGATTCGTTCACACAGCAGAATGAGGCGCTCAAATGCCTGCAGCCGCAGCGGTAAGGTTACTTGTGTTTTTTCCTGCTTGATGGAAAGCAACTGAACCTGCATCTGGTGCCGGAAGTACATTCTGAACATCAGAAAGACAGCGAGCAGAACAACGACAGAGGGGATGGTCAGTCCTAGTAGTATTGGCCACGTCATTGGACAAAAATAGTAAAGGAAGCTGCATTTGACCGGATATGATGGAAAACCTTTTACGGAGAATTAACGGTCAGGTGGTAAGGCCAGTGTAAACCGGTTGACGAAAGGAGTGTATTTGGAGTGAACCTGATCGGGATTTTCAGTGTTAAGCCCTATAAAATCAGCAGGTTAATTATCTTTGCGCCCAGAAAATGCAGCGTTTTATGTCAGAAACCACGACAAAATCTCCGATTACCCTTACTGAAGGTGCAAGAAAGCAACTTTCACGCATTCGTCAGGAACAAGACGTACCCGACCATTTCGGCCTCCGGGTAGGTGTAAAAGGAGGTGGATGCTCAGGGTTTTCATATCTGCTCGGCTTTGATGAGCCAAAAGAGCACGATACGATCTATGAGTTTGAAGGGTTTCGAATCCTGATGGATAAAGCGCATGGCCTCTACTTGCTGGGTATGGAAATCGACTGGTTGGAAGGCCTCAACAACCGTGGCTTTATCTTCAACAACCCCAACGCCGAAGAAACCTGTGGGTGCGGAACTTCCTTCTCTGCCTGATTGGTCAGTTTTTAGGTCTCGTTTGTAGATTATCTACCCAGGACAACCCGCAACCCCTGATACATCTTATTACTTTTGACTAAAATTTTTAAACCATAAGATTATGCGATACTTTCTTTCAACCGTGATTGTTGCCCTGATCACTGTTTCATCAGTTTTTGGGCAAATGAATCACATCAGCTATGAGCAGTACACGCTGGACAATGGCCTTCATGTGATCCTGCATCAGGACAAATCCACTCCGATCGTAGCCGTCGCGGTGATGTATCATGTGGGTTCGAAAAATGAAGACCCCGAACGTACCGGATTTGCACACTTCTTCGAGCACCTCATGTTTGAAGGCAGTGAGAATATCGGACGCGGAGAATACGATGATTATGTCCAGAATGCCGGAGGCACACTCAATGCCAATACCTCATTTGATCGCACCTACTACTACCAGATCCTTCCCAGCAATGAACTGGCCCTGGGATTGTGGCTTGAATCAGAGCGTATGCTGCATGCCCGTGTCGACGACAAAGGCATTGAAACACAGCGCGAAGTCGTGAAGGAAGAGAGACGTCAGCGCGTGGACAATCAGCCATATGGTTCCATTCTGGAAGAGACATTCAAGCGCTGCTATACTGAGCACCCATACCGCTGGCCGGTGATCGGTTCCATGGAGCACCTCGAAGCAGCTCAGGAAGCTGATTATAAAAACTTTTACAAAGACTTTTACGTGCCCAACAATGCTGTCCTGTCTATCGCAGGAGACATTGATT
This sequence comes from Bacteroidia bacterium, assembly GCA_030426765.1. Classification (GTDB taxonomy): domain Bacteria; phylum Bacteroidota; class Bacteroidia; order Chitinophagales; family Saprospiraceae; genus Opimibacter. Next base: position 18,669 of record JAUHXV010000050.1, read on the forward strand.
TTCACGAAGCCAAAAAGTTTGTCGATCAGTATTTCGCCACCATTCCCAAATCAGAGAAGCCGGTGTATCGCCCAAGAGTGACAGAACCACCACTGGGCGGAGAGGTCAGAGATACAATCTATGACAATATCCAGTTGCCCGCCGTGATCCAGGCATACCGTATTCCGGCGCAGGGAACAAAAGAATATTACGCGGTCGATATGGTATCGCGCATCCTGTCTTCCGGTGAGAGTTCAAGACTGTATCGTGCACTGGTCGATGAGCAGCAGAAAGCACTTTTCGTAGGTAACTTCCCATTAGCACTTGAGGATCCCGGTGTTTCGCTGGCGTTTGGAATCACCAATATGGGCGTGGACGTATACGATCTGGAGATGGCGATCGATGCAGAAGTAGAGCGGGTGCAGGAACAACTGATCACCGAAAAGGAATTCCAGAAACTGAGAAATCAGATAGAGTCAGAATTCGTCACGAGCAACAGCCGCATTGCCGGCATCGCAGAAAGTCTTGCCACCTACTATATGTTTTTCGGCGATACCGATTTGATCAATACAGAGATTGATCGTTACCTGGCCGTGACGCGCGAAGATATTATGGCGGCTGCAAAGAAATACCTGGTCAAAGACAACCGCGTGGTTTTGCATTACCTGCCTAAAGCCATGGAGACCAAATCCTAATAAACTTTACTTACAGATATATAAATAACATAAAAATGAATCCAGTTAAAATAGTTTTGGTGCTCGCTATCGCAGGTCTTGCTGCCTGTGCACCAAAGGTGGGAAAAGAGACCACCACCTCAGGCGAATTTCGCTCGATGGCACCGAAAGCCGGTGAGGCGCGTCCCGTGAAAATCGGTAAGTCCCATCAGTTTACTCTCGACAACGGACTCAAGGTGATCGTTGTTGAAAATCACAAACTACCTCAGATTTCTTACCAGCTATCCATCGATCGTGATGAGATGTTGGAAAAAGGAAAATCAGGATTGGCGAGTATGGCAGGCAGTCTGCTGGCTACGGGTACCACCAGTAAATCAAAAGCGGAGATCGATGAAGCCATTGATTTTATCGGGGCCAATATGTCGACAAACGCTCAGGGAGGATTCGCCACATCGCTAACCAAACACACGGATAAAGTGCTTGCGCTTTTTTCTGAAGTAATTCTCGAGCCCTCTTTCCCACAGGAAGAGTTTGATAAGATCAAGACGCAGACCATTTCCGGATTGCAAACGTCTAAGGATGATCCTAATGCGATCTCGTCCAACGTATCGAGAGCACTCAATTATGGAAAAGATCATCCGTATGGAGAGATCACCAATGAAAGTACGGTGTCCAGCATCAGCCTCGAAGATTGCAAAGCGTATTACAATACCTACTTCAAACCGGGCGATGCCTACCTGATTATCGTTGGCGATATCGCCCCCGACGCCGCTAAGTCAAAAGCTGAAAAGTATTTTGGCAAATGGGCTGCCGGCAACACACCTAAATACACGTATGATTTCCCCAAGACGGTTGAAAAAACCTCTGTCGCTTTTGTTGATAAAGCCGGTGCAGTGCAGTCTGTGATCAATATCACCTATCCGCTCAAACTCGAACCCGGTTCACCAGATGTGATTCCTGTTCGTGTGATGAATAATATCCTCGGTAGTGGATTTGCCGGTCGATTATTCCAAAATCTGAGAGAAGACAAGGCGTATACCTATGGTGCGTACTCTTCGTTGAGCTCCGATGAACTGGTCGCTAATTTTTCTGCCAATGCCAGCGTGCGGAATGAAGTAACGGACAGTGCTGTAACGCAGTTTCTGTACGAACTGAACCGTCTGAAAGATGAGCCGGTGACACAAAAAGAACTCGACCTGTCAAAGAGTTATATCGCCGGAAGTTTCGCTCGCTCTCTCGAGAGTCCGCAGACGGTGGCGAGCTTTGCCTTGAATATAGATATGTACGATCTGAGTAGTGATTACTACGAAACGTATTTGCAACGATTGGACGCAGTTACCATTGAAGACATTTCACGCGTAGCGAAGAAATACATCACCCCTGAGGTAGCCCGGATTGTAGTGGTGGGGAATAAAGATGAGGTGATGGAAAAGCTCGTTCCTTTTGACCTTGAAGACGGCAAAATCCAGTTGTATGATATTTATGCCAATCCGCGTAAAGATGAATCAGGGCCTGTTGATATTACAGCAGAAGAACTGATCGGAAAATACATCATGGCGATTGGTGGAAAAGACAAAGTCGAGGCGGTAAAAACGGTTGACCAAACTTACTCACTCGAATTGATGGGTATGCAATTAACTTCCCGATCCGTACACAGTGAAGGTAAATTTTTCATGAATATGACCGCTCCCGGAATGAATATCATGACCCAGAAATTTGACGGAACAAGTGGAAGAGTGGAGCAGATGGGACAAGATCCGATGAATCTCGAAGGGGAGGAACTGGCTACCCTGAAAGAGCAATCCATTCTGTTTCCTGAGCGGTATTACACGCAGGACGGGTACTCCGCTGAAGTCACCGGCATGGAAGATCTGGATGGAACGGTTTGTTACAAACTCAGTGTCACCAAACCTTCCGGAACGAAGAGTACTGAATTTTACGACAAGGCGACTCATCTGAAAGTAAAAGAAGTACAGGTTTCTGAAGTCGAAGGACAAACGTCCACGACTACTATTGACTTTGCAGACTATAAAGAAGTCGATGGTATTACACTTCCTCATGAAGTGACGATGAGCGGACCCATGCCGCAGCCGATTGTGATGAAGGCAACCTCCATCAAAGTGAATGGTGAAGTGGATCCGACATTATTTAAATTATAATCCGTATCCTTTTCGTAAGGACCAATCAGTAACGCAGGGCGAAACATTTGAAAGAGTGTTTCGCCCTGCTTTTTTTATGTGCAGCCCTTTTCTGTAACCGCATTGTTTTCTGGCAGATATTTTCCCGAAACGTATACCTTTGAAGCATGATACAGGTTTTTGTCACCGGCGGTACATTTGATAAGCAATACAACTTCATTACAGGAGAGTTGTCCTTTGTGGATACCCACCTTCCGGAGATGTTCGAAAGAGGGCGTTGTTCACTGGATATAAATGTGAAGACCCTGATGATGATTGATTCGCTTGAAATGACAGAAGCAGACCGTGGCATTGTCATTCACAATTGTAAGCGAAGCACTACGGATAAGATCATCATCACGCATGGCACCGATCGCATGGTCGAAACAGCTAAAGCGCTTGCCGCAGAAAATATTGACAAGACTATTGTTCTGACCGGTGCAATGATTCCGTATGCGTTTGGTACTTCCTCTGATGGTTTCTTCAATCTTGGGAATGCGTTGGGTTTTGTGCAGGCCTTGCCTTATGGCGTATACATCGCGATGAATGGCCGATGCTTCGCCTGGGATAAAGTGCGGAAAAACCTGAGTACCGGTTTTTTTGAAAGCCTGTAAGCGTAAGATTCTGTATCTTTTCCCCTCATTCCTTTATCGTTATTGCCTCCCCTTTAAAGGTTTATACCTTCATATATTAAAATATCATTATATCTTTAACCCGGTTATATAATTCCTCGTGTTATGAATATGTCTCTCTTTCGCAAGCTTTTAGGTTTGACTCTGCTGTTAGGAATGAGTGCCGGCATGTCTGCTCAGCACATCCCCAATGGAGTAAGTTTTAAAAGACTATTTGTTGATTATCAGACACTTAACGGAGGTGATTTCGGGGCATTTCAGGATTATACGGACGGGTATGAGTTTGCCTACCTGGTGACCTTATCGGAGCGATTTACCCTCAATCTGCCGGTCAAAATCGGTCTGTACAATAAGCCGGGGGATCTTCAGAATACCGCGATAGCCGGTCTGGATGCCCAAATGCATTTCTATCCATTAGCCAATCCGAATCTATTCAAACCCTATCTTTTGGCCGGAGCAGGTGCCGTCAGACAGGGGAGAGACAGCATTAATTTTCAGGTGCCGGCAGGTATCGGGGTGGATGTAAAGATTTCTAAAAACGCTTTCTTCAATATTCAGGCTGAATACCGTTGGAGCAGCGAAGAAAACAACGATAACTTTCAATATGGAATCGGATTTAAATACTTCTTCGGCAGAGCAGAGGTGGACACCGTTGAGATCGTACCTATGGTCGACATGACAGAAGAAGACACCGATGGCGATGGCATACTGGACAAAGATGATGAGTGCCCGTTGCTGCCAGGCCTGGAAGCATTCTATGGTTGCCCCGATACAGACGGTGATGGCATTCAGGACAGCCGCGATGATTGCCCCGAGGTAGCCGGCTTGTTAGAGTTTAATGGATGCCCTGATTCCGATGCAGACGGAGTTCCAGATGGGGAAGATCAGTGTCCCGCACTTCCGGGGCTCAGAGAATTTAATGGTTGCCCCGACACAGATGGGGATGGCATCGAAGACAGCAAAGATGAATGCCCTTCCATCGCCGGACTGGAGATCTACATGGGTTGCCCTGACACAGACGAAGATGGTCTTGAAGACCGCAAAGACAAATGCCCGCTCACACCAGGACCGATTGCCAATGAAGGTTGTCCTGAAATTGATGTAGCCGACCGTGAAGTGCTCACTTTCGCGATGAAGGCCGTGCAGTTTGAATTGGGGAAAGCTACACTCGTCAGCGAAAGTTACAGCGTCCTCAACCAGATCGTCAATATCATGAAAAAGTATCCGGACTACAACCTGACCATCGATGGTCATACCGATAATACCGGATCCGCAGAGGTCAACAAAAAGCTTTCTACCTCGCGGGCGAAAGCATGCCATGACTATCTGGTCAGCAAAGGTATTCCGGCAGAGCGCATGAGCTTTCAGGGTTTTGGGCCGTCACGTCCGATTGCGGACAACAGCACATATTCCGGCCGAACGCTTAATCGACGCGTGGAATTTAACCTGGAACCTAACTGGTAAAATTATCGGATGCCCTGCCGATCCAGCCATCGCTGATATCTGGCGGCATTGACATTGTGTGCGGATAGGGTTTTGGCAAATGCATGTCCCGGTCCTTCATCCAGAGGACGCGCGCAAAAGAAGATGTAGTCGTGATCTTCCTTATTTAAAACTGCATTGATTGACGCCACACCCGGCATAAAAATAGGTCCGGGAGGTAACCCCGGATACTTGTAGGTATTGTATGGGGAATCTACTTGAAGATGGCCATACAGGACTCTTCGTATTTCAAAATCACCCAACGCAAAGACCACTGTAGGATCCGCTTGCAGAGGGATTCCGGAACTGATGCGATTCAGGTAGACACCGGCCATGCGAGGTTTTTCCGCATTATAGTTTGTTTCCTTTTCAATAATCGATGCCAGCGTATAAACTTCTTCACGCGAAAGGCCGAGAGATTGGGCTTTCGCAGAATTCTCTTCGGTCCAGAATCGATCATATTCTTTTAGCATGCGCTTACAAAAATCTTCCGGCGTTACTGTCCAGTAAAACTCGTAGGTATTGGGAATGAAACGTGTCAATCGCGTATTAGGATTCGTACCCGCCAGCGTGTCAAAATTTGTTTCAATAAATGTTGCCAGCGATAATGAATCGAATGCAAGTTTGGCGGCCACACGTCCGCAGAGCTGATGGATCGTTCGTACATTTTGTATCGTGACGTTGAGCGGCGTTTGCCGTCCGGATCGCAGCAAAGACACCAGTTGTCTGCTGGTGGCAGGATGCACGATCACATACCTTCCGGGTTTGATACTTTCACGATCATAACCCATTTTCTCTGCTGTCCAGCGAAACCGGTCCTCATGTTGAATCTGTTGATTGGCCATGAGACTATCGATAACCTCATCGAGTGTGGCATCATCATGTACAAAAAGTATCGTCGAGGATGGGGTGGGTGTCGTGACCACCGTCATCATCTTTTGATAGATCGTAAAAGCGATGCCTGCACCTACTAAGAGGAGTATGAGGCCCGAGATCAGGAGAATCCGTTTCAACAAAACTGTGATTTTACCAATGGAGTCATCGGCGGGAATTAATACTGTTCTTTTTCATTTGGAAAATCACCGGATCGTACATCGCGGATATACTCACCGATGGCCTGATGCATGGCTTCATACATGTTGAGATAGCGACGCAAAAATCTGGGGTGAAAATCATGGGTCAGTCCGATCATATCGTGTATGACGAGTACCTGCCCGTCGGTGCCATTGCCGGCGCCGATGCCGATTGTGGGGATGTTCAGTGACTGGCTAACTTCCGTGGCTAATGCTGCTGGAATTTTTTCCAATACCAATGAAAAGCAACCGAGTTCTTCGAGCAACTTTGAGTCCTTTTTTAGTTTTTCAGCTTCTTCCTCCTCTTTTGCGCGGACGACATAGGTGCCGAATTTGTAAATGGACTGCGGGGTCAGTCCCAGATGGCCCATGACCGGAACACCTGCCGACAAAATACGCGTGATGGATTCGCTGATTTCCTGGCCGCCTTCCAGCTTCACTGCGTGGGCACCGGATTCTTTCATGATGCGAACGGCTGACTCGAGGGCCAGCTTGCTATTGCCCTGGTAACTTCCGAAAGGCAGATCGACCACGACAAGAGCTTTGGTCACGGCGCGCACCACGGCAGAAGCGTGGTAGATCATCTGATCGAGCGTGATCGGCAGAGTCGTTTCGTGTCCTGCCATGACATTTGAAGCGCTGTCTCCAACGAGGATAATATCGATCCCGGCATCATCGAGAATTCTGGCCATCGAGTAGTCATACCCGGTGAGCATGGCGATTTTCTCGCCGGCCGATTTCATTTCCAGAAGGGTATGAGTGGTGATTCGTTTTGCGCTGCTGTGTACGGACATACCTGATTTGCTCGTCAAAAAAATATGAATTTCCCATCAAAGATAAACGGCCCCGGGAATACCTGCAGGATTTGTCCGTTGGCTTTCAAATATGCCCAATCCATAGGCAGAGACGCGATAAAAGCTTATTTTCGCGGCATGAAATGGATGTTTTCCCTTCT
>JAUHXV010000051.1 GCA_030426765.1 Bacteroidia bacterium
CAGGTTTTTTCAGCGGATGATCACGATTATTTTTTAAAATGATTCCTGCATCGGTTTCTCTGGCCAAGCATGAACATACTATTCTAAGAGACGAGATTTTTCCCACTGAGGTTGGCTTAGGAGATAGGTCAACATATCCCTTGGTTGATTGTTGTTATCTTTCGGATTGAAAAACTAAAATTAACCCATGTTAAGTACAAAAATGATCAAGGCGCTCAATGAGCAAATCGCAATGGAAGGATACGCCTCCTTTCTCTACCTGTCAAAAGCCGGTTGGTTTGAAGGAAAATCAATGCAGGGTTGTGCTGCTTTTATGTATCGCCAGTCGCAGGAGGAAAACGAACACATGATGAAAATCTTCCACTATTTGGTCGAAATGGATGCCACGCCGATCGTACCTGCGATAACCCAACCACCGGCTAAGTTTAAAGACGTCAAAGCCGTATTCGAAGACACACTCGCGCATGAACAAAAAGTGACGAAGGCGATTAATGACCTCGTTGAACTCGCCATGAAAGAAGGGGATCACGCAACCTATGGTTTTCTGCAATGGTATGTTACTGAGCAAAGAGAAGAAGAAGGACTGATGCGTTCTATCCTCGATACCATCAATCTCATCGGAAGTGGTGCACAAAGTTTATATTTTATAGATAAAGAAATAGAAGCGATCAATAAAGCAACACTAAAAGCCGAAAGTGCAGAAGAATAATTTTGTGCACTTGTAGTGTTCGCATCCAATTGCTGAAACATAAGATTTGATGCTTGTATGAAGTTTCTCATCATTCAGACTGCTTTTATCGGAGATGTGGTTTTGGCCACAGCGCTGATAGAAAAGCTGAATGAAACATTTCCTGAAAGTTCGATCGATTTTGTTTTGCGCAAGGGCAACGAGCCATTACTCGCGGGACATCCTCACCTTCGACAGGTGCTCGTTTTCGATAAGCAAAAAAGTAAGTACCGTAATCTCTTTGGGTTGTTGAGTCGCATTCGCCGGGAGAAATACGATTATGTCATCAACGCGCAGCGGTTTTTTGCATCCGGATTACTTACGGCTTTTTCCGGGGCGAAACATACGATCGGATTTAACAAAAACCCGTTGTCCTTTTTATTTTCCAAATCAGTTCCACATACCATTTCTGCCCTTGATACTGACGCTCATGAAGTGAAACGCAACCATGCGTTAATACAGGAGATTACAGACGATCAGGTTGCTCGGCCCAGGTTGTATCCAAGTGATGTGGATTATGAAAAAGTAAAACTGGATATTCCGTACTTCTGTATCGCGCCTGCATCCGTATGGTTTACCAAACAATGGCCTGCCGAAAAGTGGATCGCACTGATCAGAAAAATGCCACCTGCCCATAAAGTTTTTTTATTGGGGGCGCCGGGAGACAAAGCACTCTGCGAGGCTATCAAACAAGAATGCCCCGATCATTTAATCGATATAGTCGCGGGCAAACTTTCCTTCCTGGAATCCGCCGCACTGATGAAAGGTGCTGTGATGAATTATGTGAATGACTCTGCACCCCTCCATTTTGCTTCAGCCGTCAACGCACCCGTTGCAGCCATCTATTGTTCAACTGTCCCGGGCTTTGGTTTCGGCCCGCTCTCCGACAAGTCCTTTGTATTCGAAACCACCGAAGAACTCACCTGCCGCCCCTGCGGACTCCACGGGCACCGCGCATGTCCAAAAGGACATTTCAGATGTGCGGATATATCTGTGGATGAGGTTTTAACTTCTTTGTGAATATGGATAGTTGATGTTGATGGGCAGAAGGGCAGAAGGGCGGAAAGGCAGAAGGGCAGAAAGTGTAAGAGTTTCTACAATTGAAGATGATTCAACTCCAATGCATGTTTTATCTCGCTGTACAGAGGGACTGATTACATTTCCCAATGGAAAATAACTGCGTCTCAGCGACTCTGCGTGCGGTATAAAAGGGCAGAATGGCGTAAAGGCAGGGAAGAGTCCTGAATGGGCGTTTTTGTAGCATTGGTTTTTTCCCGCTTAGCGGGACTAAGCAATGCATTGAAGCGCGCAGAGGCGCAGAGTCGCAGTTATGATTCTCTCAAAGGTCCAAAGAAATGCACGTCAAATTGAATGAAGATTTCTCAACCCCCATGCTTCTTGCTCCATGCAGCATCACTCCATCACTCCATCACTCCATCACCCCATGCTTTAGCCCCATGCCTAAAAAGCGTACGTAAGTCCAAACACCCAGTAAAACTGGAGTGGATTATCCGACAGCCCGGCAGCCAGCGCCTCCTGTTTGTTGCCACGTAAACCGAAGTCAAGGCCAAGGCCGAAACCCTTGACATTCGTAGTTAAGCTGTTGATCCATGTCCAGTTGGAGAGATTGGTTCCTTCATAACTCAGGAATCCGGAGAAATTGGAAGTCCAGGCAAGATTTTTAACGATTTCAAGTTTATAATCTGCCACAAACTTTGCCCCCATAGAACTCTGGTATTCGAAATCGTCTGACTGGTAGAAAACAAAATTGTAGTTGAGCGGATGGACCACCACCACCAGATCGGTGACAGGTGTCCAGGTCAAACCGGCACCAAGGTCAAGATATCCGGGATCGTTGATGTTTTCCAGGATAGTGGATCGGTATTCCCCCAAAACCGAGATCGATAAGGTCTCTGTGAGTTTGTATCCGAGCAAAGATTTAATGCTGAATACATCCGAGGTGACTTTGTACTCTCCATCTTCTTCGGGGTCGTCTTCATCTTTAAAGCGCTGCCATCCGAAAGCGAAATTCATACTGTTGAGCCAGATATATTTTTTCTGATCAAGATTGGCAAAGGCATTTCCGGTAATACCAAGAGAAGTAGCAATCGTATTGGGGGATGATCGATTCAACCAGTCGCTGTACTGGGAAAGATTAATCCCGATATTTCCATGCCCTCCGATATCCCAACGTGGATACGGCGTGATCTGATCAGTCAGATTATCCACTTCTGCCGTAAGGGCATCCACTTGTCCGGTCAATTCATCCAGTTGCGCCTGCAGCGTGGACAGCTCTGCAGATTTGGTTTCCTTTAAGGCCGTGAGTTCTTCAATGGTTTGAGCATTCAGAAAGCCAAAGCTCAGCACCGCCAGCAATACATAAATGTGTCTTTTGTACATAATCTTGTGATTTTCGGTAAAGGTTCGAGCCAAAAATAATAAAAAACCACAGTGGGGGATGGTTAATCCTGATACTGACTTTAGAGCACTCATATGTTGTAATCCAGACAAATGAGCTGTCAGCCAATGGATGACAAATGCCATAGTGCATTTTTCAGCCCTGAAAGATTAAATACGCTTCATCTTGCAGTAAATTGATCGGATATTCTCATCTTTGATATCCACAAAAAAAAATACCATGGTACGCCAACCTTATCACATCGTCAGAAACTCCAAAATACACGGGCGCGGTGTATTTGCCAGAAGGATGATTCGCAAAGGCACCAAAGTAATTGAATACACAGGACCGATTATTTCTGAGAAAGAAGCCAACAATCTCGAAGTGAAGGAGGAAAATGGTCACTCCCATACCATGCTGTTTCAAATTGGGAAAAACAAAGTCATTAATGGCAACGAAGGTGGCGATGCCCGATATGTCAACCACGGCTGCGATCCGAACTGTGAAACGATTCAGGAAGGTGATCAGGTGTTTATCGTAGCCATCCGCACGATCCGCCAGGGAGAAGAATTGTCCTATGACTATCACCTGCAGGTGGAAGAAGATCTCACCGATGAGATCAAAAAAGAATTTGCGTGTTTTTGTGGTTCGCCTGAGTGTCGCGGCACACAGATAGATGCAGCGTTAGTGGCTAAATATGAAAAGAAAGTAGCGCGGAAAAAGAAGGAGAAAGAAGAGAAGGAAAAGAAAAAAGCATTGGCCAGAAAAGCCAAAGAAGAAAAGAGAGCCGCAGCGAAAAAGAAAAAAGAAGAAGCCAAAGCCGCCAAAAAAGCAAAGAAGGAGAAGTTTAAAAAAGCCGCAGCAAAAATTAAAGACTTAGCCAAAGCCGGCAAACCATCGAAGAAGAAGAAAAAGAAGAAGAAAAAGGATAAAAAGAAAGGGAAGAAGAAAAAGTAAATGCGCACTTCTTTTTCAATTCACAACTATCCGGGATATTTAAACTTGCGAGGGAATAGTACTGGTATTCAGATTCTTGTGTATCACCTTCAGTCATTTTTAAATTTACCTTCCCATATCCTTTATTCATAATAGTTGTTTCAAGTTGGTATACTCTTTCAGTTTAAAGTGGGGTAGTGAGATACGAATTAGCTTGTAAGTAAACCGAATGTCAAACTGATGAGCAAATCCTATAGGTTTTCTCTGTAAGGGGTTCGGAAGCCCATGATCTTTGAAAAAGATCTATCTGATTCGTTCTTTTTTTCCGGAAAAAAGAACCAAAAACCTCGTCGCCCAAAAAACTCGCCTTTACTTCACTTCATTCTTCCGGCATTTTGCTTCCAGATGCATTCATTTTCACACTTTCTTTTATTTCTGCTTGCGTACAGAAATAAAAGCTGGGTAGGGTGCTCATACAGTTTTGAGCGACAGGATTATTCTGTTGGAATCAATCTTGACTGAATTCCTGTTAATTTACTTTACAATGATTCAATGATTATTATTAAAGTCATTTCGGATTCGGAAACTTTGTCGCGCTATCCCGCTGTACAGCGAGAGTATGACCACTCCGGTGCCTTCTTTTTGTGCACGCCCGATAGCTGACAATGCTTTAGGGTTCACGAGAGCAAAAGGATCCCGATCTCGTTTTATAACGGGGCGGGAGAGCGGAAGGGATTATAACGCTCCTTATTCTACCCCCTTTGCCCCCTGCTTGTCTAAAAGCCGCAGTGCTTTGGAAAGGTTGTACCTATTTTCATAACTACAGTATATAAAGGAGGTTCGCCTTGCTCACCAATTTGAATCGCGGAGTGCGCTGAGTACGCAAAGGACATTTCCCGTTGGAAATTATTTTTTATATGGTATTGCAAAGTCAATCTCTACCAGCATAGTCCTGTCGCGCTAAACTGTTTGACCAGCCCGGTGTCTTCTTTTTGTGTTCGCCAGAACAAAAAGAAGAAAGAGCGAAGAAAAAATCTTAAGGCCCCACCCAAAAAAACAGAAAAAGAAAAGAATTAAAAGGGAGTTTTTAGCGCGACTAGACTTTTTGGTTACTTTTTCGTGTCCTGCAATTAAAATATTGCAGGATGGCGATCCCGTAGACACTATCGGTTACGGGACACGTGAAAAAAGTAACAAATCTGTGCCTTTTTTACATTTAAAGTATTATAGTGTTGTTAACCTAAATAAGAAACGTTTTTACGTGACTAGTCCGCCGCAGGCGGATACTTTTTCGTGTTCTGCAATTAAAATATTGCAGGATGGCGATCCTGAAACACTGTCGGTTTCAGGACACGTGAAAAAGTAACAAATCTGTGCCTTTATTACACTTATGATAGCATACCGTTGCTACACTTAGTAAAAGCGAATATTGTGCTTGACTAGTCCGCCTGAGGCGGATACTTTTTCGTGTTCTGCAATTAAAATATTACAGGATGGCGATCCTGAAACACTTCTGGTTTCAGGACACGTGAAAAAGTAACAAATCTGTGCCTTTATTATACTTATGATAGCATACCGTTGCTACACTTAGTAAAAGCGAATATTGTGCTTGACTAGTCCGCCTGAGGCGGATACTTTTTTGGCAATGAAAAAAGTAACAGATCTGTGCCTTTTAAGTAATTTGAGTTTACCAATAGTTCAGAGCCAAAAATATAATTTAACAAGAAAGGTATCCGTATATTGATACTTTAGCGTTCAAAATTTATTTTGAACACTTATGATCTCAGCTCCTGGTTTAACGCTTTAAAATCTATTTTTCCTTCATTCCTTTTCAGATGTTCCACCATCACAATGCACCGATGGATTCTCAGGTCCGGATTCTTCACCTGGCCGGCGATATAGATCAGGTTTCTTTTTTTCCCGGGTGTTAATTTGTCAAACCATTTCTTGCCCGCTGTGTCCTGCCTGAGTACTTCGCTGAATTCTTCAGGCATCGGCAGGCCATATTTACTTTCATCTTTCTTTAACTCCACATTCAATGTGCTGCCTTCGGTGACCTTCAGTTGGTCGCGTATCTTTTTATTGACATTGATAAAATACACACCATCACCGGCCGGCATGAGTCCGCCTTGAAATTCAATTGTGTCATTGAGTCTGATGACCACGCGCTTACTATTCTGATCCAAAAAATGCCGGGCAATCGGTTCTGGCACTTTAATATGATACGACCAGAGACGTGTGTTGAAGTTTTCCAGTATCGCTTTAAATTTCATTCGCAGTAGGATTGAATTCAAATATCGGCGTTTAAACGGATAGTCCCGTGCTATCCGCATCTGAATGCCTTGCGGTCTCATGAATCCTGAATATATTGCGTACTTAAAATTGTATGGCGATATGCATGTAATAAACTGGAATGGTGTTTACCCTGCAGTCACGACAAAGTTTACCACAGACGGGCAACTGGATATGGATGCTTTTCTTGCAGGCGTGAAAGCACAGATTGAGGCGGGTGTTGACGGAATCATCATAGGCGGGTCGCTTGGGGAGAGCAGTACTATAACACACGATGAGCGTCTGGAGCTGCTACAGGGCACGAAAACGGCATTAGGGGCGAAAGTGCCTGTGCTGATCAATGTGGCGGAAGGCTCTACGCGGCAGGCGATTGCCTTAGCCCATCGCGCGGAAGAAGCAGGGGCTGACGGTCTGATGGTATTGCCCCCGATGTTATATCGACCTACTGATGAGGAGACTATTGCGTTTTTTGACACCATCGCGCAAGACACAAAACTGCCCATTCTGATTTATAACAACCCTGTGGATTACAAAGTCGAAGTCACGCTTCCGATGTTTGAGAAGCTGTTGCTACGCGACAATATTCAGGCGGTTAAGGAAAGTACGCGCGACTTATCCAATGTCACCCGCCTCATCAATGCATTTGGAGATCGTCTCAAGATATTGACGGGTGTGGATACGATCGCGATGGAAGCGCTGGTCATGGGCGCCCACGGATGGGTCGCCGGACTGGTCAATGCCTTCCCAAAAGAAACTGTAGCGTTGTTCCGTTTGGTGAAAGCCGGCAGAATAGAAGAAGCGCTGGCTATCCATCGATGGTTTTTGCCGATCCTCGAACTCGATATCAATGCACAGCTGGTGCAAAATATCAAACTTGCTGAATCCATGACCAACATGGGGACCGAACCTGTTCGTCCTCCACGACAGATTTTACAGGGCGCGGAGCGGCAACGTGTGATACGCATTATTGAAGAGGGATTAAAGAGCAGGCCGGTATTGCCGGATTATGCTAACCTGTAGAAAAAAGATAATCATGATCAACGGAAATATCATCGGATTTGAAGTGAGCGTAAAGAGCTCGGATAAGTTGTATGCTGTTAATCCTCTCACACTTGAAAATTTGCCAGAAACGTTTGTGCCTTCCACAGAAGAGGAAGTAAATCTGGCAATGGAGAAAGCCTTCGATGCGTGGCGAATCTATCGCAATATTAGTGGCGATGACAGAAGTGCGTTTCTCCTTGAGATCGCCAAAGGGATGGAGGCCCTCGGTGACCGGTTGATAGCGCGCGTGATGCTGGAGACAGGATATCCTGAGGCACGCGTGAAAGTTGAGTTTGCACGCACGTGCAATCAGCTGCGCATGTTTGCCGATGAAGCATTAAAAGAAGATTGGAAAGAAGTGAGTTTTGACGATGCCATGCCGGACCGTAAGCCCATTCCAAGACCTTCGCTTAGAAAAACTATGTTTCCGATTGGTCCCGTTGTAGTCTTTGGGGCGAGTAATTTCCCCCTAGCCTATGCCACTGCCGGAGGTGACACCGCGTCTGCCCTCGCTGCCGGGTGCCCGGTGATCATCAAAGCACATGATTCACATCTCGGTACGAATGCCCTGGTGGCTGAAGTGATCATGGAAGCTGCAAAGAAAACCCGAATGCCCGATGGTGTTTTTTCTTCGCTCAACGGTGACGGCCTCGCTACCGGCAAGCAACTGGTCCAGCATCCGCGAACGGCGGCGGTTGGGTTTACTGGTTCGCTTGGGGGAGGAAGGGCATTGTTTGATCTCGGACAACAACGCGCTACACCTATTCCGGTTTTCTCGGAAATGGGCAGCGTCAATCCGATATTTTTACTGCCGGAGAAAATGAAAGAAGACATCGAAGCGCTGGCCGGACAGTTGGCCGCTTCCATGACCCTTTCAGGGGGTCAGTTTTGCACACAACCCGGTATTTTGGTGGCGCTGGATGATGAGACCACGGAGCAGCTTAAAATCGCTTTGTGTGATAAGCTCGATAAAGTCGATGACCCTGTTTTGCTCAATCAGGGCATCAGTCAAAGTTATCGCCAGGGCATCGCGCAGTTGGAAAACAGCGATGCAGTAAAATTGGCCTTCCATCGAAAAGCAGCAAAAGACCAGGCTGTTTCACCCGCGCTGGCCGTTGTCCGTGCCGAACAGTTTATTCACAATCCAACGCTGCACCGGGAAATCTTCGGACCGTTTTCTTTGCTTGTTTTGTGTTCGTCCCTCAAGGAGATGAGCCGGGTGGCTGAAGTCATCGAAGGGCAATTAACGGCTTCAGTGTATATGCGTGAAAAGGAACGTGTGACTGCTCTGCCCCTGATTGATATGCTGATTGAAAGGGTAGGGCGTATTATTATTAATGGTGTGCCTACAGGCGTAGAGGTCTGCGATTCGATGACGCATGGAGGCCCGTATCCTGCTACGACGGATAGTCGCTTTACGGCTGTTGGTAAGCATGCGGTCATGCGGTGGTTGCGACCAGTTACGTTCCAGAACTTCCCAAAGAGTTTGTGGATCAATATGTAGATGCCGTTTAAGCTTTTTCTTAAAATAATCACGAGCGAATGCTATTAAGAAGGATGCCGTACAAAATTTACTTTTACTCCTGATGAGGACAGTTTTTGAATGCATCGATGGCCATACGTGTGGCAACCCGGTTCGCGTGGTGACCACCGGAAAGCCGGATCTAACCGGTGCCAGTATGAGTGAAAAGCGACTACACTTCCTGCGGGAATTCGACTGGATCCGAAAAGGACTGATGTTTGAACCGCGCGGGCACGATATGATGAGTGGAAGCCTCATTTACCCGGCTTTGCATCCTGACCATGACGCTGCCATTCTCTTTATTGAGACGAGTGGTTGTTTGCCCATGTGCGGGCATGGCACTATCGGAACAGTGACGATTGCGATCGAAGAAAATCTGATCCAACCGAAAGTGCCCGGTATGCTTGCGCTCGAAGTGCCTGCCGGTATCATCAAAGCACAGTATCAGTTGCTTGACGGAAAAGTTAAGTCTGTAAAAATTACTAATGTTCCCTCCTATCTCGCAGCTGCGGACCTGGAAGCCACAAGTCCGTTGATGGGCAGGTTGAAAGTAGATGTTGCATACGGAGGCAACTTCTATGCGATAGTGGACGTGCAGGAAAACTTTCCCGGCATGGAAGCTTTTTCTGCGGATCAGTTGATCGCGGAAGGACGCGCGCTCAGGGAAGATATTAACAGGCGGTATTCGTTTGTCCATCCGGAAGATCCTTCTATCCACGGGTGTTCGCATATCCTTTGGACCGGAAAACCGTCTCATCCGCAGTCGACTGCAAAAGGCGCAGTGATTTATGGCGAAAAAGCAATTGACAGGTCTCCTTGTGGCACCGGCACTTCAGCCCGGATGGCGCAGTGGCATGCCAAAGGAAAACTGAAAACAGGTGATACGTTTACGCATGAATCTATTATTGGAAGTACGTTTAGCGGAGAGGTGATGGCGGAAACACAAGTCGGCACATATCGTGCTATTATTCCTTCGATCGAAGGCTGGGCGCGTGTGACCGGATACAATACGATTATTATTGATGATGAGGACGATCCATTTGCTCACGGATTCCAGGTTGTATGAAAGAAGTAGTCGTCATCGGAGGAGGAGTCATCGGACTGTGGAGTGCGTATCACTTGCATAAACGTGGTTGTGACGTCACGGTTGTGGACGAGGGAGACTTCACAGAGGGTTGCTCCTACGGAAATGCCGGCCTGGTTGTTCCGAGTCATTTTATTCCGCTCGCTTCTCCCGGCGTGGTGGCGCAGGGTATTCGTTGGATGTTTAAAAAGGACAGTCCGTTTTTTATCAAACCTCGATTAAGCCTTGATCTGGCGCATTGGCTGTGGACGTTTTACAGATCATGTACAAAACAACATGTGCTTGAAACGATGTCTTTGTTGCGCGATATGCACCAGGAGAGCAGGGAAATGTATAAGCATTTGGCAGAAGAACTTGACTTTGGGTTTGAGCAACGCGGGGTACTCATGCTCTACAAGTCAGCCAAAGCAGAGGAGGAAGAAATGAAAGCTGCGCGTATGGCGCAGGATCTCAACGTAGAAGCATATCCTTGTACCCCCGATGATTTAGTGGTTATGGAACCCGGTGTTGACTTTTCTGTAAAGGGAGCCGTGCATTATCCCGGAGATACGCATTTAGATCCCACGCAGTTTATGCCACAGATGATCCGCTACCTGAAATCATCCGGTGTTGTGTTTAAGGAAAAGCATCGAGTTTCACACCTGGAAGATCGCGGAATAAGGGGGTGTGTAGTCAGGATTTCAGACGGTAGAAAGATAGAAGCGCGCCATGTGGTGGTTTGCGCAGGCATCTTTACGACACAAATACTTCGGTCAGCCGGCATACGATTGCCGATGCAGGACGGTAAAGGGTATTCGATGAATTATATGCGCAGTCCGGGAATGCCGACGATTCCTTCAATTCTGCACGAAGCGCGGGTTGCGCTTACACCGATGGGTGAATCACTGCGCGTGGCGGGTACACTGGAGATAAGCGGAATTGCTCCCGGCGTAAGTAAATCAAGAGTCCGGGCGATGCTGCGAGCGGTTCCGGAATACTTTCCTGGACTTGAATTGCCTGAGCCAAGTCCTGCCTGGTACGGCTATCGCCCATGCACCCCGGATGGCATGCCGTATATCGGCCGTTTAGGGAAAACATCTTCCCTGACCGTGGCTACAGGACATGCGATGATGGGATTGAGTCTTGCACCAGCGACAGGGCGATTAGTTGCTGATGAGATAACGGCAAAACAGATTAAAGGCCTACACCCTAAGCTTCTTCCGGGTAGATTTGGATAGCGTATCCCTGGGGGTTTGTGGCATAATACCATTGTTTGGGGAAGTGGTGCCCCTTTGGGAGCCAGGGTGGGGATATATGCAAGGCTAATCTCGATGTCTTCTTTTCCTGCTACAATCGATTTAGATATAGCCTCTACGAGACTTTTCTTCTCCTTAATATTGAATGGCTGCCATTGCTTGCTTAAATATTGGGCATCATGGAGAAACTGTTTGTTGTCCAGCGATTGCATTTTAGTTGCATCTATATCATTATTAAGGTATAGGATTGATTGTTCATTCTGTTTTTATTCTTCATATAATGGGGAATGATAATTATTGAATGATTACACTATTTTTTTCTCAGTATTTCAACAAGCAACCTCCTTTTATGTAACTCAGAATCCAAATCAATATTTTATATCCTTTATAACGATCTATTTCTCACAAATTCGGCTTATTGATTAGCATATAATGCAGAACGAATTCTTCTTGACAATTTCTAAACGACTTGATGCCCTTATTTGAGTTGACATTGAATAAGCAAGAAATCACTTAATTAATCAGATTTTATCCAAACGCCAGATCTCAGAATCAGGTTATTTTTAATAAATAAATAAGGGTATGACCCCGCACTTAGATAGGAAACATCAATACTAGAAATACCAAAATCAACTTCCTCAGAAAGTATCTCACTTCCGTCTATATTAAACAAACTGAAATTTACCTCATCATCATCTTCCACATTATTGATTTGTATAAAAGTGTGGCCTGGATTTTCCAAAATTATTGAAGATTGAAATGCATGTGGGTAAAACTCCGAAGTAATGATAGAACCATCATTATTAACATGTATAATATATCCTTTGATAGTGTTCTCCGTTGTATCTGAAACGTAACCATAAGCTAAAACTCCACCGCTTTCAAGAATATGTAAACCTAACATTACATATGGTTTATCTCCTCCAAATTCTTTGTACCATTTTAGGTCCAAGGATTTATTATACTTAGCTAAATAGAATTTCTTCACGTGATTTATAAAATTACTACTATTAAATGGACCATCTAGATGCCCTCCAACAATTATTTCATGCTCTCTGCAATCAATTGACTTTTCAACAAAAGGATAATTATCTTGTTCTGGCCAACCAAATGTATCTGCTTTTGTGATTAAAAAAGTAGAATCATATTTATGCAAAACTAATTTTCTTATTCCGCTATTAGGTGTCGGGCTTATTCCATGTGAAAAGAACCAGTCCCCTTTACGGAATAGATGACCGTGGCTGTTGGTAAGGATTTCAGAATAATCATATTCTGAGATTGACAACAAGTTGGAGTCCAAGATCGAAATTCCATTAGCATGAAATAAAAGCATTGACCCGTTTACTTCATCTAGTTTCATCGATGTTAAAAACAAAATTGGATTGGGCTGAGACTGTTGAACAATTATTGGTGGTAAATAATTAGGTTTTGAATGAGAATACTTCAAATAAAACAATTCATTACTTGGTGGCCCTCCTATCGAGGCTAATATATACGTATCCGATTCATCTCCATCTATTTGAAAAATAATAGGCCTACCAGTAATATCCGCATGCGTTTCATTTAAAACACTATAATTAGCATCAAACAAGGTTACTTTATATCTCCGTTCAAAATCAGATAAATATTTTGATTGAACTACTATTAAAACACCCGTTTCGTCAACATACTTTGCTGCATGGGTCGTATAGCCATCATTATATGTGAGAATTTTTTCTTCCTCGATGAAAAAGCTACTGTTTGGGGTAGGAGAAAAGTTAAACTTAAGAAGGGATAACTTATGTAACAACTCTTCATCGTTAATCCCCGTTGATGATAAGATTGCATAACAATCTCCATTGATTTCAAAAACATCTCTTATCAAAGAATTAGGAAATGAGTCTGAAATCCACTCATAAGACTGGGAATAGAGTGAACAACTTAAAACCGTCAAAAGGAGAATATATATCCAAGCCTTCAACAACAATCTCATATATCAACTAGGTGTATTAATCCGGTAAATCGATAGCTTCTTCATGTTCCTCATCAACAGTCTTTTTGATTGTACGGAGAACAATCATATTATGGCCAATTACTGATTCTAGACCTGCAAACAACAAATCATAGCCAACTTCTATACCTCCGATAACATAATTTCCTTGCGGACTGGGGAGTAAATCTGAAATAAAATCATACATCTGTTCGTAATGAAAGTTCATCTCTTTTGGAACTAAACATTCATCATAGTTGGGAAATCCTGAATAATTAGTAAACAAATAATAATCAAGGTCATTATCTTCAATCGTAATATCATCAACATTAAGTAAATCTGTGAGATCATAAATTTCATCCATCTGAACTAAAAAGAATTCAGGAGGTACTTCTTGCCCACCGCACCACATAGTATAATAACAAACATAGTATGGGTCTACAAAGTAGTAACCATTTTCTTCATCATGTTCAATCAAAGCGGTTCTCAAGTCCCTTCTAAACAAGTCTACGGCATCAATTCCTGTCTGGGTATTACATGAGTTGCTGAAAGATCCACCATACAACCATGACTCTGTGTAGGGTGGAGAGTCTGTAACACTCACCGGCGCACCTGCCTCATAAAAGAATCTAACTTCAAAGTCAACATCACTAATACTTGCTGAAATCGCAAGGATCTCAAACATTAATGGAGCTTTTGATGCTCTTCCATCTGCATGGAAAACATCACCTGCGAACTCTGCAATATCGTCCATTAGATCAACCAAATCAGTCTGGTCGATTTCTCCTGAAGTTAGAGAAACAGTAAAAGTGTCAATAGATAGAACCGTCTCTCCGTATAAACCACCCGGTCTACAATAAAGGAAATTCATACCATCATTTAAAGTATCAAGTGCCTCGCTAATAGTATATTTTGTAGATCTCACCTCAAGCTGACCTTTTCCATTATTATTAAGATACATTAAATGTGGATTCTCAATATTAGACTCGCCAGAAAAATCTGGCATAAGAGTTTCATCTTTTTTACAAGCAGACAATAGTATCAGAAGAGTCGAAATGGAGGCCATCCATATAATTCTTAAATAGTTAAAAACGCTTGTTGATTTAGTGCTGGATCTAATAAATTGATTCATGGTTCAAAAGATTTGTTGATTACATAACTAATTCACAATATTTTTCAAAACTAAGAAGCTAAATTTTCGAATTACCGGATAGGTAAATACCTAATAAATGGACAAAACTGATAAGAATTGTAAATAATACTATTAAGTTAGGATTTACAACTCGAACTTTTATAAAAACCTTGATTATGTTGATGTAACAACAATTTGATTTAGGGGTAGGAATGCAGTTATTAATATAACAGTTTATTACAAGATTTTATATAAATCTTGAAACTTTAACATTTGAAACATTTTAAGAATTAATTAATTTTTACACACATCATGCAAACTATCTGTAGCATTCCTGAAACCTTATCTTGCAACTATGCAACGAACCCCTAAGGGTTCGGGTATTGCACTCCTGATTGTAAAACAGGTCTTTTGCATGATGTAAACACCTGTCTAACAAAGATTTAGCCCATTCAGGAATCTCCATCTTAAATTTAAGAAGCATATTTGCACCCTAAATCGTTTAGAATCATATGAAATACACAGGTTTTAAAACAGGTCTTTTACTTCTTTTGGCGGTGCTTTGTACCCTTTCTTGTAGTAAAGAGGATCAGATGGAAGTGGATCAGGAGCTAATTCAAAACTTCATTATCGAACACGATCTTGATGCCCAATCCACAGAATCCGGATTGCACTATGTGGTGTTTGAACCCGGTTCATCGGAGCGCCCCACCTTGCAGGACGAAATCACGATTTCGTATGTGGGCTTCTTTTTGGATGGAGGTATATTCGATTCGGGAGATGATATTATGTACCAGCTCAACGGATTTATCCCGGGCTGGCAGGAAGGCCTTCAGCTATTTGGAAAAGATGGCAAAGGATGGCTTATCATCCCCTCCCACCTGGCATATGGCAATACAGTAAGGCCCGGAATTCCGGCCAATTCGGTTCTCGTATTTGATTTCCACTTAAAGGATTTTTAGTTCGCACAATAGCGGTTCCCCCTTATTTCGGACGTGCAATTTTATTGTTCCTAAGAGCACCTTATTTTACAAATCCGAAATAATGAATACCTTGACTGATCGTTAAAATCACGTTAATTCCCCTATTTAAAAACCCAATCCTTAACTCTCAGCGTTATGCAGTGTATGAATCCAAAATTTACAACCATCATCCTGATGGCCGTTCTGACCCTTTCCATCAGTACAGGGGCTATTGACCTCCAGGCTCAGTCTGACAATTTATTTAAAAAGACACTTAACAAGGTGGTCCCTGAATCAAACGGGGATATCAGCCAGGGGCTGAAACAGGCGCTCGAGTTTGGCGTCCGCGAAGCAGTGGTTGCCCTGTCCGCCGAAAACGGATATTTCGACAGCCCGTATAAAATCCTGATCCCGGAAGAAGCCAGAGTCATCGTAGATAAAGTAAAAATGGTTCCGGGCTTTCAAAATGTCGAGGAGGAGTTGATTGCCAAAATGAACGATGCGGCCGAATTAGCCGCGAAAGAAGCCACGCCGATTTTTGTGGATGCGATCACAAATCTGAGTATCAAGGATGCTACCAATATCCTTATGGGTGAAAAAGATGCGGCCACGCGATATCTCGAGACGCAAACCCGAACAAGCCTGTACGATTTGTTTATGCCCGAGATTCAGATTGCTTTGGATAAGGTCAATGCGCGCACCTACTGGAAGTCAGTCATTTCAGCATACAATAATATTCCGCTGGTGAAAAAAGTTAATCCGGAGCTCGATGACTATGTCAACAACAAAGCCCTGGATGGTATGTTTGGTATGATCGAAGTCAAAGAGGCAAAGATTCGAACCGATCAGTCACAACGCACTACAGACCTCCTAAGAAGTGTGTTCAAACAACAGGATAAGTAATCTTCCTGCTTTAGGTTCGAGAGGTATTATTCTCCTTTCGCGTTTTGGGAAAATCTAAACTCCTTCCATTCCTTGCCATCCTGGTAGATGATGGCACTACGCTCAGGTAGCTGCTTAAACGTAAGGCGGTAAGGATAATTCAGCACTTCAACTTTATAAAATTCATTTTCATAAGATGAAGCACCATTACCGTGATAATGCCACCAGTTGCCCCATTGTTTGAAGGTAACTGTCAATTCCATTGGCCCGGTTTCTTCAACCGTTACCCCATCCTCTGGCGATGTCATATTGTATTGCAGGACGTCAAACATAATCCCTTCAAAAGGACGGTCAGTCTGATAGTTGACTAGCTCCTCAATGCCTGAGGGAACATCCCGCACTGAAGCCATCACAATGCCGTTGAGATTGTCCGGACTGTTGATTACAAACACATGACTGCGGTCATGCCATCGAAAAGAATCTCTCAAGTTTTGGATTACGGTTGTCGATTCTTTCCATTGCCGGATCGTCTGAAGCTGCAGGTAGATCTGCACAAGTAACATGATCGTCGTGAGCGGTAACCAAATCCATTTGCTGCATTTCGTCAGCACCGCGTACACTGCTACCAGGCAATAGAGCAAAGGCACGTAGCTAAACCTGTCATTGGTGCCTAAGAGCAGATGGTAGAAAAACAAATTGGACACAGGCAGGATATAGAGTGAGGAAGCCAGTGTCGCCCAGAAAGCAAGATGTATGGCACCCGAAAGTTGGCGGATCTTAATCACATATAGAATCGCAACCGATATACAAGCGACGAGAAAGAAAAAAACAAGTTCAGGCGTTGAGAGGATACTGTCAAATATCAGATTCTTTAGGTTGAAAGGAAAATAGCGGGCATCGAAAAGATGCTTGACCCAGTATTTCATTTCAGTCGCCATCATCCCGATGACATTTATATTGAGATGTGTCTCTGCACCGTAGTGTCCGACCCACGCGCCCAGCGTAAACCGGTTGACCAGAAGTCCTGCGATGAATAATCCCCAAAGTCCGGCAGCAACTGTGATGCTGTGTCTCACAGGTGCTATTCGATCGGAGGCATATCGGTCAATGATCACAAAAAGTGAAATCACCAACGGTGTCACGTAGGATAACTCCAGTAAGAAGAAAGAGGCGAAGTAAACCAGTAAGGCAATCCACAAATCAAGTTTTTTACGCTCATTGAGATAACGTGTGATCAGTAAAAGTTGACCAAGTATCGCTCCAAGTGAAAGCAGGTAGTGCAGACATGCTTTCCAGACGACAGCCTCAACGCTGTATGGATGAAGCAGAAAAATTAATACGATCAGCACGGGTAGCCAGCGTGGTGTATCGATCTTCCAGCGTTTGGAGATGGATTGTAGCCAGAGGTAAAGTAACCAGCCATTGAAGGCGTGGATTCCTGTGAAGATCAGATACCAGGCCCAGCCGTTGATATGGAATAACGAGTAGGTCGAATAGAAGAAAAAATGAAGCGTCTGGTGGTTGCCCGAATAACCAAAACAATGCAGGATGTCACCAAACGAACCAAGGTTGTATACCCGCTGCCATCCCAGGTAATCAAACACAAAACCGGCACCAATCGTCGGGTAGTAGGAGATCAGCGCAACGACAAAAAATAAAATCAGGACAAGCTTTCTGGACATCATGGTTCCGAGACCCGTGTGTATGTAGCGTTGTCGATTCGCCCGCCATCGATAACTTCGAGGATGCCTTTCGCTTTCTTTTCCTGCACCAGTACGATGCCATCCCAGGCATCACCACATGCATTGTGGATATAGCCTGTGGATGCGATGATTAGTTTCCCACCCGGCATGATCGTGATGGTTGAGCCTTCCGGCATTGATAAACGGCAGGTGATCTGAAGTACGCCACCGGATTCGATGATGATATTTCCTTCACAATCGTAAGCGCATTCAAGGGCCAAACTATCGGTCACGGTGATCGTGGCGGACGTATCCAGCGTGCACCATTTAGCTTCGGTGATATTGCGTTGGATAGATCCGGGGCGCGCCATATTCAGCAGTATTTTTCCAATCTGGCAAGGTGTCAGCGCGCCCATGTGTGCATTATAGTCCATCATATTGTTGGAGTACATGGTGTCACATGGAGGCGTATTGGTTTTATTCCAGCAATTGGGATGAGGTGGAGTGTCATCACAACCATCATATCCACCCCAGGTGTGGGCGAGGCCCAGTGAGTGTCCAAGTTCGTGATTGACGATCCCGCGGCTATCCCACACACTAGGCTTTTTGTGCCACTGGCCAAAGATCTTGACAGAGCTTCCCATCGAAATTCCATTCGTACTCGCGCTGTAAGTAGGAGATGGAATACTGTCGAGATGATGCGTCTGCATAAAAATATTCAACACCGAATCATCGCGCACAGCGTATTTCTGAATGATGCGTTTGTCGCTGATGTTACGCTCTCTTCCTTTTTTGACCACATAACATAGTTCATCATCGATGTGATAGTACACGCCTTCATCGCCGGGAATATCGGGGTCCGGGGTGATCACATATCGGTAGGGAATAGGAAGAACTGGTGTATCATTGCCATGCGGTAAAAACATCTTCATGTTTTTATCAAGGTTGCTGTTGCTCGCATAAATCCAATCGCGTGCGTAAGCGGTAGCTTCTTCCTTGGGCATGTTATGACGGCCGTCTGCGGAATTCATAAAATGCAGGTTCACCCGAATCGTTTTCATGCGTATTAACTCGGGATGCGCGACATAGGACAAGGGATCGTTGCAGGGGCTTCGCTTGACTTTCTCATCGGGTCGTTCAAGGAAGCGGATATCTTCCGGAGTGGCAAACTCGGTGGTGACCTTCGGGCTGCAGGCCGCGAAGACAGAAAGAAATGCAAAAGCCAGGACGATCCTGATCATGATCAGGTATTTAGTCCGCCACAGATACTGATCGTTTGACCCGTGATATATTGCGATTGATCCGATGCCAGGAAGGTAGCCAGCTGAGCCACTTCTTCGGCCTGTCCAAACCGGCTCAGCGGGACATTGGCGAGAAAGGTGCTGCGGGTATTTTCATCCAGTTCGCTCGTCATGTCCGATTCGATGAAACCGGGCGTGATGACATTGCTTCGGATATTTCGAGAACCAATTTCTTTGGCCACTGATTTGCTGAAACCGATGATCCCGGCTTTTGAAGCAGCATAATTAGCCTGTCCGGCATTTCCGAAAACGCCCACCACAGAGCTCATGTGAATCAGCGAACCGGATTTCTGGCGCAACATCACTTTGATGCACTGCTTGGTCATATTAAAGACGGATTTGAGATTGGTCTCAATCACACTATCCCACTGATCTTCATCCATGCGGAGTAAGAGTGTATCATTGGTGATACCTGCATTGTTGACGAGAATATCAATTTTTCCAAACTGCTCTTTGATGGAGGGCACGAGCGATTCGGCATGCACATAGGAGCTGGCATCGGAGTAACAGGCGATCACATTTTTACCCTTCGCTTTCCAGTCAGCAGCGATTCCTTCTGCACGCTCGCGGGAGGATAAATAGGTAAAGGCTACTGTTGCGCCTTGTGCGGCAAACGCATCTACGATCGCTTTACCAATTCCTCTGGAACCACCGGTCACGATGGCCACTTTTCCTTCTAGTAATGACATACATTTATTTGTTTAATCACAATCAGGTCAAAAGTACGGACAAAAACCCTATTCGCTGGTACCCGACAGGTTAGAGGCAGCTACCGGCGATTTTGTTTACACTTTGGCCAGTTCTCCTTTCAGATAATCTATGACATTAACTTCCAACGCATCTACGTTTCGCCGGACAGATAGTTCCCACGAAATCCAGTCGCCGAGATGAACGAGGTAGAGTGATTTTTCAATCATATTAGAGCCTTTGGAATAGGCTTCAATAATCTCTCCGGCGTACTTGCCGATAATCTTTTTGTTGATGTCCATGCGGACGGCATTGCGAGCATAGTCATCCTCATTGCGCAGGTACAACACCACTAGATCTTTGTTTGCTTCTGTCCAGCCCACCAGTTCATTGTGGTTCATCTCAGGAATGACGTGATGCCAGCACAGGGCTTTGCTGTTTTCATTAATCTGTTGGCGCAATCGCACGGCCACGGGTTCCATTCGATCTTCGATGTAGATGATAGGGATTTTCTTGTGCAGCTTACCGGCGATGTCACGTGCCTGTTCGCGAATCGAAGCTGCTTCATTGCGTAGCATAGCCACAGCGGCTTCCATTTCATTGAGGCATCGGTCGGAGATATAGCCGAGGTGTTGTAGTACGGCCAGCTGTGCAGCGACAGAATATCCGAGGCATGCACGTGGCGATGGCCAGTTGCCCGGCACCTGAATGAAATCATTGCCGTCAGCTTTTGCGGCATCGATAAGTTTGCCCCCGGAGGCGACGACGATCAGCCGGGCGCCCTGTACCTTCATTTTGTCATAGGAGATCAGCGTTTCTTCGGTATTGCCGCTGTATGAACTGGCGATGGCGAGTGTTGACGGCCCGACAAATGCGGGTACACTATATCCTTTGCGCACCAGGAAAGGTAGTTTGCATTCTTCCTGAATAAAGGAGGCTACAAAGTCGGCGCCTATACCAGATCCGCCGAGACCGGCCACATAGATATGGTTGATTCCGCCGGCAGGAGGACGGATTTGAGCGTTGCGTCCGATGCGCAGACCTTCTTCGAGCTGATCCATAAACCGCTCTATCAATTCATTCATCATAAGGGCAAATATTTCGTCTGTGATGGGAAAAAGTAAATCCTTGTAAAACAATGAAATTTTTGACAATCGCCAAGGTTTTCAGCGGATATCAGGGGGCGAACTTGTGAAAAATCTTGATCCGCGTTTCTAACTCCTGTTATTTTGATATGGAAATGGGTATCCAGAAAGAGCATGGTGACTGGGCGGAAGATCAGGCGGAGGCGTTTCTCCGGCAAAAAGGGCTTGAGGTTTTGGAGCGAAACTGGAGGTACAAACGTGCTGAGGTCGATATCATCGCCCGGGAAGGAGATATCCTGGTCTTTGTGGAAGTGAAGATGAAGTCCGGCGTATCTTTTGGCCGTCCGGAAGAGGTGGTGGATACCCGAAAACAGCAGTTGCTGATTGATGCCGCCATGGCCTATATGCGCTCAGTGGGTCATGAATGGGAAATTCGCTTCGATATCATCGGGATAGTAGGGGGACCCACGACCGATTTTACGCTCACGCATATCCGGGATGCTTTTTTTCCCGGAATTGGATATGGAGGAGTGTAAGTGGCAGAAATACACCATATTATATATGAAAATAAAGGTGGTATGACGAGTCTCAAGACCTCTCTTTTTAAGATCGTGACAAGGGCTGGCGGGTAGCTTTGTGAACTGCCGGTCGCGAAGAAGAAATCGATAAATAATATTTGGTCAAAATTGGCAAAAAGGTTACCTTTGCCGTCCATTATTTAAAAGTGCCATGAAAAAAGATATCCATCCATCCAATTATCGCCACGTTGTTTTTAAGGATTTTTCGTGCGATTTTGCCTTTTTGACAAAATCCTGTGTGGAAACGAAAGACACCATCAAGTGGGAAGATGGTAATGAATATCCGCTGGTCAAGCTGGAGATTTCAAGCCAGTCTCATCCTTTCTTTACCGGCAAAATGAAATTTATCGATACTGCCGGGCGAATCGATAAATTCAATAAGAAATTTGCCAACACCAAATTTGCAAAAAAAGAATCCGAATAAAGAAAAAGCCTCGAACAATTTCGGGGCTTTTTTCATTACCTCAATGAACCATGCGCAACATCATTCTTTTTGATGACGAATCCAGGGTGCAGATGCTGCCCCTCAGCTACACTCGTCCGGTGGCTGAATTGCGCACGGGTATCTTCACCATCCGCGAGCGGTGGGAAAAACTCCTCAAAAGCAAAGCCTCCTACATCACCGCCGAATACCTGGGACAGCGCTATCCAATGGTGCTGGAAGATGACAATACCGTCATCAATGGCGCGGTCATGCCTAACGACAGGCTCGTCAAGCTCATCGAACAGCTCGAACCCAATGAGGCGCTCATGGATGAGGGCAATCTCATCGCCGCACGGCTCAATCGAGGACAGTTTGAACGTCTGATTCGCGATGAATCTATTGAGGAGATCTCCGGGCTTGAACTTTCAGACACGCCTTTCATTCAATTGAATTATCCGTGGGATTTGTTTTTATACCTGCGGGCGACCATCGAATATGATTACAACCTGATCACACGCGGTCGAACCAGCCAAAGCCTGCCTTCCAACAATCAGGTGATTGCCGGTGACAATATTTTTCTGGAAGAAGGTGCCCAGGTGAGTTGCGCGATCCTCAATGCACAGTCGGGCCCTATCTATATCGGAAAGAATGTCCACATCATGGAAGGTGCGATCATCCGCGGACCTGTGACCATTGGTGAGGGCAGTACCATTAAAATGGGCGCCCAGATCTATGGGCCTACCGCAATCGGTCCGGATTGTAAAGTGGGCGGTGAGGTGAAAGAAGTGGTGATGCTCGGGCATTCCAACAAAGCACATGATGGCTTTCTGGGTAATTCCATTATCGGAGAATGGTGTAACCTTGGCGCCGGAACAACGGTATCGAATCTGAAGAATAATTATTCCACCGTCAGAATGTGGGATTACGGAACAAAGAGTATGCGCGATACAGGCATACAGTTTCTCGGCCTCGTGATGGGTGACCACAGTAAAGCCGGTATTCAAAGTACATTTAACACCGGCACGATCGTCGGTGTAGGTGCCAACCTATTTGGTGACGGATTGCCACCCAAGTTTGTGCCTTCCTTTTCCTGGGGCGGAGCGGCCGGACTCACGACACATCGCATTGATGAGGCCCTTAACACGGCAAAACGGGTGATGGCACGGCGGGATATTTCATTTTCTGCAGAAGATGACGCGATCCTTCGTAAAGTGTTTGAGCTGTCCGAGATACACCGTTGATTTATGTCAACCCCAAATCTATTTGTTCGCTGTCTCAGCCATTTCTTTGAATGGCCGGTCACGGAATTGAGCAGTCCGCACAATGCACAACTGAAGGTTGTCTTTCATCGAGGACGGTATAAGCTGATTACAGAAGGGGCGATCTATAGTTTCAGTGATTTGTACTCCAATTTTCGGATAGCCTTTGAGCGATTTACATGGGCTGCGCAAAAACCAGAATCGTGCCTGATTCTTGGACTCGGGATGGGGAGCATCCCCGATATGCTGGTGAGCGTTTTCGGAAAAAAAATGAAGTTTACCGCAGTCGAAATCGATGAGGCAGTCACCTTTTTGGCCAACACCTATGTGCTGGGGCCGAAAAAAATCGATGTGGAGGTGTTTACTGCGGATGCCGCCTCATTTCTCGAATGGCATGAAGGGCAGTATGATCTGATATGCTCAGATGTTTTTGTCGGAGATGTGATTCCGGATGCCATGCAGACGGAAGAAGCCCTGAACCAAATGCGCCGATTGCTCCGTCCGGAAGGCGTGCTTTTCTTCAATCGCCTCAACCGTTTTGAGGCAGACACGAAGCAAAATCAGGCATTTTTTGAGGTGTTCAAAAAGGTGTTTCCAAATGGCGGGCATATGGATGTTTCGGGCAATTGGATGTTTGTCAGCGATTTATCCGCTTTTTCATCGTGATAGGACGCAATTAAGTCCACATTCCGGTTCCTTCGCTATTGGATGGCGTTTAGGTGACAAATGAGGTCAATCTTTCCCCGTACTCTCACGCTATTTCTGTACCTTTACAGGGGAAGACCAGAGAATATTCAGGCCGTGTATCTGCACCTTCAAACAAGCCGATGTATCCGTTTATCAGGCTGATTTTGAAGGTTTTATTTATACATTATCATTTCCTGATCCGGATTTGAAGAAAATCTACCGCGGATCACGGATCTTTTTTCTCTGATTTTTTAATAGCGCGACAGTGGATTCTGAGGTTTCCTCAGGCGTCCAAATTCAACAAATCCGATGCAGTGTTTACATCGCTTGTTGTTCAGAAAGGTCGCACAGACATAAAAGGCAAACAAACCTCTGGTCGGTTTTAAAGGTCTTTAATAGGAAGAGATGCCGTTCAACAGTTGAAGGTTCATGTGCGGAACGAGTACCGTGGATGTCAATTTGTGTATCCTAAGATGCGCAACAGTACAATGAGGCAACTAAAACCATGACCGGGATGTTATTCTTTTCGGAGGTCGCTGGCAGTGAGGGCTTGACGAAGACTGTATACAGTGAAGAGTTCGTGACCGAATTCATTCACGTTAACATATGATAACTATTTTTTCAGATCAAGATGATTAGGATGCGAAAACGCTTATTCTTTACTTCCGTTTTTTTCGTGGCCATCGCGGCAACGACTTTTTTTGTGACGCAACAGCAGGAGGCAGTTCCCGAGCGCATGTCCAAGCAGGAGCGAATCCAGGGAGCGATCGACTACTACAAAATGACCGCTTCTGATGTAGCGACCGGTGAGGTGCCCTATGACAAATTATTTGCTGCCATCAATGAAGGTCAGCGCAGGTTAAGATCAGCAGAGCGCAGCAGAGTGACGCGAGGGAGTATTTCTGATCCGGTATGGCGCGAGCGTGGCCCCAACAATCGGGGCGGAAGAACGCGCGCGATCATGATTGATCCGGCCGACCCTAGCAGAAATCGCATTTGGACCGGTGGTGTGTCAGGTGGTGTGTGGCGTACAGAAGATATTACGCAAAACGATCCGCAGTGGAAAAAACTTGGAATCTATTTCGAAAGCCTGTCGATTTCCGGCATTGCCAAAGATCCGAATAACCTGAATGTCGTATACGTTTCCACAGGAGAAAGCTATACAGGAGATGTGCAGGGCGTCGGCATATTTAAGTCGTTGGATGATGGAGCCACCTGGACCTTACTGCCCTCAACGACCAATGCTGTGTTGAGGACCGTCAATGAAATTTATGTGCATTCCAACAGCGATATCTATGCGGCTACTTCTTTTGGCGGTGTGCTGAGGAGTCAGGACGGTGGAGAAAACTGGGTTAAAGTCATCGGGACAGGTATCAATGGTGCGACCAGTAACGACTTTCATGATTTCTTTTACATAGATGCTAACCAGACTTTTTTGGCTATTCACGCCAATCCCGAAGCGTGGTCAAAAATTCCTTTAATAAAGATAGACCCAGAAAAGGGAGGAACTGTATTTAATGAGTTAGAACGATCTTCCGATAATTTGGTAGCTTTTAATCAATTTATAAAAAAAAACTCTAAAATGTCTCCAAGATAAGTCAAAATTATATTAATTTTATTTTGATTTTATAACATAAATTAAATTTTTGGTGTTGGGGTTTGGGGTTTGGGGTTTGGGGTTTGGGGTTTGGGG